>CAYMFO010000011.1:0-47986 GCA_964389825.1 uncultured Geobacter sp.
GTTTCTAGTACCTTGTAACATCAGTACATTCGCAAAGCTCCCCTCCCTTGATGGGAGGGGGTTGGGGGGAGGGTGAAGCTTCAAGCAGCGAATATCCTGGAAACTCCCCCTCTCCCTAACCCTCTCCCACCAGGGGAGAGGGGATTATTTGTTGCGTAGATTTAAGTGTTACTGGGTACTAGCCCCGCATTTCTTCCAGCTTGAAATCAGGTTCCAGAGGTTGGCGCAGGTCCAGATGCCCGCGGAAGGTGGTTGCATCCAGACCTTCAACCTGGAATTTCACTCTCTTGATGGCAGGGAAGTTGAGGGATACCGTGTTGACGATAGAGTAAGCGGCGGCAATCTCGGCGGAACTTCCCTGGGGAAGTCCTTCGATAAATTCTTTTCCCACATTGATGACCGCTGTGTCGCCATTAATCGTGACGGAGCGGAAAATACTGTTGGAGGGGAGGGTTGGCGCCAGGTCCCCAATGGGTCCGTTGGCCAGTTCCTCCAGGATTTCCCTGACGCATACTGAAAGTTCGCCGCCGCATGCGCGGATGTTCCGTGTTTCGCGGACAAGTGCGCCTGTATCGGGCGACGCGAAGAAGAGGGATACTGAAGCGGTTTCCTCGACAGTCCGGCTGGAGGGGATTGGTGAGGGAGAATGGCTTGCCAGATACTTTTGCAGCATCAACGATCCCAGGATAAGCGCCGCAACCAGAAAAGCGGCCATCAAAAGATTTTTGCCGCTGATCCGCCTGCTTTTCCGTGTTCCTTTCATCGGCTTTTCAGGACCCCCTCTTTGTCAAGATTTACCTGGCGCACGTCCTCCAGACTGCCGTCGAGAAAACGATTTCCGACCTTTATAAAACCGGCGGGAACATCGGTTACGAAGTAGTGGTGGTTTCCCTTCTCGGACGGTGGACGGATCAGTCCCGACTCGCGTAGTATGTCGGTTACCGTGCGAGCGGTTTCCTCGGCCGAGTCTACGAGCTGAACGCCGGTTCCCATTATACGTGATATGGCGCCTTTAAGTATGGGATAGTGGGTGCATCCGAGAACCAGGGTGTCTACCCCTTCGTTTCTCAGTCCGCTCAGATAGATTTCAGCGGTGAGGCGGGCCACCTCGTTGTCGACCCATCCTTCCTCAGCCAACGGAACGAACAAAGGACATGCTCGGTTTATCACCTCAATCTCCGGATTGATCCGTTTGATGGCCTTTGTGTATGCGCTGCTTCTGATGGTGGCTTCCGTGCCGATGACACCGATCTTTCCTGTTTTCGTTGTGGAGGCGGCGCGCCGTGCGCCAGGCTCGATAACCCCTACAATGGGAATGGAGAAACATTTCCGCAGTTCGTCGAGGGAAAGGGCCGAGGCTGTATTGCATGCGACAACGAGGAGTTTGATATCCCGGCTGACAAGATAGGAGGTGATTTCCATGGAATACCGGATTACGGTTTCGGGAGACTTTGTCCCGTAGGGTACCCGCGCGGTGTCACCAAGGTAAATGGTGTCTTCCTGTGGGAGCGCCTTCATAACCTCTTTCAGTACGGTCAATCCTCCGACACCGGAATCGAATATGCCTATTGCTTTCCAGGTCACTTTTCGTGGATCTCTTTCTTGGAAAATCAGCAATGTCTGGTTAGCTGATTGCGGCAATCGCTAAAATCCCGGCTTAACCCCTCACCCGGCCTTCGGCCACCCGCTGGGAGAGGATGTTCCTTCTCCCTTGGGGAGAAGGCGCCCCGCGGGGGCGGATGAGGGGGATTATCGCATGATGCAAAAACATAACCGGACAAAACTGTTGGAAAATGGATATCTATCTTCTTCCTGATGTTGTCGCCGAAACCGGAAGAAGATAGTTGTTTAAGTGAAAATTATTGAATCAACTACGAAATTTACAATTCTAGTTTTAATGTTTTGTCTTTGTCAAGGCATTTGGAAGGGTCTTGAGGTTTTCGGAAGTTTTCGTTGGCGAGATGCGTCTGAACTCGATTGGGTGGAATCCGCCGCCGGTTTCCTTCGGGCCCGCCGTGAAACCCCGTGATTTTACGAAAGCCGCCTTGACTTTTTTCCCCTACGTTCGCTAGTATGTGCCGTTATGAAAAAATTAACCAGACAGATCCGGGTTGGCGATGTGCTTGTGGGCGGAGGCGCGCCCTGCACGGTCCAGTCCATGTGCAATACAGATACTCGCGATATTGCCGCCACCACTGCCCAGATACATGCTCTGGCCGAGGCGGGATGCGAGCTGGCGCGGTGCGCCGTGCCTGATATGGATGCGGCGGAGGCCCTGGGAAAGATTAAGTCTTCCAGCCCTGTTCCTCTCATCGCGGACATCCATTTCGATTACCGCCTGGCCCTCAAATCCCTGGAAGCGGGTGTGGACGGGTTGCGAATAAATCCGGGTAATATCGGCGAGAAGTGGAAGGTGGCCGAGGTGGTGAAGTCCGCTTCGGAGCGCCTTGTTCCCATTCGCATCGGGGTCAATGCCGGCTCGCTGGAAAAGGAACTGCTGGAGCGATACGGTCATCCCACGGCCGAGGCCATGGTGGAGTCGGCGCTGGGACACGTGCGCATCCTGGAGGAGCTTGGTTACGACCAGATCAAGATATCGCTTAAGGCATCGGACGTGACCAAGACCGTGGAAGCCTACCGTTTCCTCTCCCGCCGGGTCGACTATCCGTTGCACATCGGCGTTACCGAGGCGGGCACTACCTTTTCCGGGACCATCAAATCATCCGTTGGCCTCGGCATCCTTCTCTCGGAAGGGATAGGCGACACCATGCGGGTTTCTCTGACAGGCGACCCTGTTGATGAAGTCCGGGTCGCCTACGGCATTCTCAAGGCCCTGGGCCTGCGGCAAAGGGGCGTCAATCTTGTTTCCTGCCCTACCTGCGGCCGCTGTCAGGTTAACCTCATTCCCGTTGCCGAAGAGGTGGAACGGCGGCTTCAGAAGATTGTCAAGCCCCTGACCGTGGCGGTCATGGGGTGCGTGGTGAACGGGCCTGGCGAGGCGCGGGAGGCGGATGCCGGCATTGCCTGCGGCAGGGGTGAAGGCCTCCTGTTCCGGCGCGGAGAGATTGTCCGCAAGGTTCCGGAGAGTGAATTGGCCGACGCCCTGGTCGAAGAAGTGGAAAAGATGGCAAAGGCTTTGTAGTCGGACCAGTCGGACAGGTCGGACGGAAATAAAAAACCAAGGAACAATACATGCGCTATTCCCAGTATTTCATCCCCACCGTAAAAGAGACCCCGGCTGATGCCGAGGTGATATCCCACCAGCTGATGCTGCGGGCCGGCATGATCCGCAAGCTGGCGGCCGGCATCTATAATTACCTTCCCCTGGGGCTCCGCTCCATCCGCAAGGTGGAGAACATAGTGCGCGAGGAGATGAACCGGGCCGGCGCCATCGAGATCCTGATGCCCGGCGTGATCCCGGCTGAGCTCTGGCAGGAGTCGGAGCGCTGGGAACAGTACGGCAAGGAACTGCTCCGCATCAAGGACCGCAAGGACGCGGAATTCTGCCTCGGACCTACCCACGAGGAGGTGGTCACCGACCTGGTGCGGCGCGAGGTGAAGAGCTACCGCCAGATGCCGGTCAATCTCTACCAGATCCAGTCCAAGTTCCGCGACGAGATCCGTCCCCGCTTCGGCCTGATGCGCGGCCGCGAATTCATCATGAAGGATGCCTATTCCTTTGACGTAGACGGCGCCGCGGCGGACCTCTCCTACGAAAAGATGTACCAGGCCTACCGCCGCATCTTCCAACGCTGCGGCCTCAGGTTCCGCGCGGTGGAGGCGGACACCGGTTCCATCGGCGGCTCTTCATCCCATGAGTTCATGGTGCTGGCCGATTCGGGTGAGGACGCCATTGTTTCATGTACGGCCTGCGAATACGCGGCCAACGTGGAGAAGGCTGAATCCCGGCCCATCGAGACAGTGGAGCACGCCGACCCCCGTCCCCTGGAGCGGGTTGCCACGCCGGAAAAGCGGACCATCGAGGAGGTCTCGGAATTTCTGGGTGTCCATGCCGCGTCTATGATCAAGACCCTCGTGCTCCTGGCCGACGGCGAGCCGGTGGTTGCCCTGGTGCGGGGCGATCACGAACTGAACGAGATCAAGCTGAAGAACTTCCTTGGTTGCGCCGACCTGGAAATGGCCGGCGACGAGGTGGTGACAAAGGTCACCGGCGCTCCGGTGGGGTTCGCCGGACCCGTGGGGATCAAGGTGAAGATCGTGGCGGACCTGGCCGTCAAGGCCATGAAGAACGCCGTTACCGGCGGCAACGAGAAGGACCTGCACCTGAAGAACGTGAACCTTGAACGGGATTTCCGTGCGACGGTTTTCACCGATATCCGCAACGTGGTCCACGGCGATGCCTGCCCCCGCTGCGAGGGGGGCGTGCTGGAGATGTGGCGCGGCATCGAGGTGGGGCACGTCTTCAAGCTGGGGACCAAGTATTCCAGGGCACTCAAGGCCACGTACCTGGACGCCGAAGGCAAGGAGCAGATCATCTTCATGGGGTGCTACGGCATCGGCATCGGCCGTACCGTGGCCGCCTGCATCGAACAGAACCACGACGGGAACGGCATCATCTTCCCCATACCCATCGCTCCGTTCCACTGCATCATTTCCGCCCTCAACATCAAGGAGGCGCCGGTCAGGGAGGCGTCGGAACGGATCTACGGGCAGCTCACCGCGGCCGGGGTCGAGGCCCTGCTGGACGACCGGGATGAGAGGCCAGGGTTCAAGTTCAAGGACGCGGACCTCATAGGCATCCCGCTGCGTATCGTGGTGGGGAGCAAGAACCTGGCCCAGGGTAACGTGGAACTGAAGGATCGCAAGTCGGGCGAGGTTGCGCTCCTTCTCGTCGCGGAGGCGGTGGAGAGGGTGAAATCTCTGGTTGCCGATGCCCTGAAAACGGAGACGCCATGCTGTTGATGATCGACAACTACGACTCTTTTACCTACAACCTGGTCCAGTATTTCGGCCAGCTCGGCGAGGATGTCGTGGTTCACCGGAACGACCGGATTACCCTGGAGGAGATCGAGGCCCTGGCGCCGGCGAGGATCGTGGTTTCGCCCGGTCCCTGCTCGCCCAACGAGGCCGGCATCTCCGTAGCGGCCATCCGCGGCTTCGCCGGCAGGATTCCCGTTCTCGGTGTCTGTCTCGGCCACCAGGCGATAGGCGCGGCCTTTGGCGGGAATGTGGTGCGGAGCGTCTCCCTGATGCACGGCAAGACCTCACCCATCCATCATGACGGAAAGGGCCTGTTCAAGGGCCTTCCCAACCCCTTCGAGGCGACCCGCTACCACTCGCTGATCGTGGAGCGTTCCACGCTTCCCGACTGTCTTGAGGTCACTGCCTGGGTGGAAAACGGTGAAATCATGGGCCTTGCCCACCGGGAACTGCCTGTCTGGGGGGTGCAGTTCCACCCCGAATCCATCCTCACTGTCGGCGGGATGGACCTCTTGCGGAATTTTCTTGAGATGAGCAGATGAAGACGCAGGGGCGAATCTTGTATTCGCCCAATTTCAGGGCGATCAAAACAAGGGCGTTCACAAGGATCGTCCCTCCGGGGAAATGTCGTGATAAAAAAAGCCATCGCGAGAGTCGTCGAGCGGGAAAACCTGACCGAGCCGGAAATGATCGAGGTCATGGACCAGATCATGTCCGGAGAAACCACTCCGGCCCAGACCGCGGCCTTTATCACCGCGCTCCGCATGAAGGGCGAGACGGTGGAGGAGATCACCGGCGCGGCCAGGGTGATGCGGGATCGGGCGACTCATATACGGGTGGGCAGGAACGTCCTTGACTTGGACCGGGATGATATCAACCTGGACCTGGAGACGATTCTCGACACCTGCGGCACCGGCGGCAGCGGCACCAACACCTTCAATGTATCCACTACCGTTGCCTTCGTGGTCTCAGCCCGCGGCGTCAAGGTCGCCAAACACGGCAACCGTTCCGTTTCATCCACCTGCGGCAGCGCTGACGTTCTGGAGGCCCTGGGTGTGAACCTGGATGTAACCCCGGAAACGGTGGAGCGGTGCATTGGCGAGATCGGCATCGGCTTCCTGTTCGCTCCGGCCCTGCACGGCGCAATGAAGCATGCCATCGGACCGCGCCGGGAGATCGGCATCCGCACCATCTTCAATATCCTCGGTCCCCTTACCAATCCCGCCGGGGCCCAGTGCCAGGTGCTCGGAGTCTACCGGGAGGAGCTTACGGAAAAGCTGGCCCAGGTGCTGAGAAAGCTCGGCTGCAAGCGGGGCTTCGTGGTGCATGGCCTGGACGGAATGGACGAGATCACCCTGACAACCGAGACCCGGATTGCCGAGGTAACCCCGGCCGGCGTGCATTCCCGTCTCTTTGATCCGGAGGAGCTGGGACTTTCCCGTTGCTCCATGGCCGACCTGCGCGGCGGGGACGCCGCGGCCAATGCCGCTATCGTCAGGGGAGTCCTGTCGGGAGAAAAGGGGCCGAAACGCGACATCGTCCTCCTTAACGCCGCCTTCGGCCTTGTCGCGGCGGGAAAGGCGGATGATCCGGTGGAAGGATTGCGCATGGCCGCCAACGCCATCGATACCGGTCTGGCCATGGAACAGTTGGAAAAACTGGCGGCTATGACTAACGAGTAGAACGAGGGGGCGGACATGGGACCTCTTGCGGAAGACATGGGGAGGCGCTTCACCTACGCGGAGTATTGTACCTGGGACGATGACCAGCGATGGGAGCTTATCGACGGCGTTCCCTATAACATGACCCCCGCTCCGACAACCAGGCATCAGAGGATTTCCGGCTCTATTTTCTCCCTTCTTTCCGGGTATTTGCGAGGGAAGGTCTGTACACCGTTCTATGCTCCCACCGACGTGGTTTTTGATGAACATAACGTGGTCCAGCCGGATCTGCTGGTTGTATGCGATCAGGGAAAGATAACCGAAGCCAATATTCAGGGAGCGCCCGATCTGATCATCGAGATACTCTCGCCTTCTACCGGGCGGAAGGACAGGCGGGAGAAAAAGGCCCTCTATGAGCGGTTCGGCGTTCGCGAATACATCGTCCTCGACCCGTTCAACGAGACCGTGGAGCGACTGACCCTGGCTGATGGCGGTTACGGTCAGCCGGACGTCTTCGGCTGGGATGAGACCATGAGGCTTATAGTGTTGCCGGAGCTTGAACTGGAGCTGTGGACCATCTTCGAAAAGGAAAAGGCGGAATCCGTTAATGAGCGGTACCCCGGATATATTACAGAGAATCGTTGACTACAAGAAGGATGAACTGGCGTCCGCCAGATCCCTCGTTCCCCTTGCCGACCTGAAGGCCAGGTGCGCGGATGCGCCGCCGGCGCGCGGTTTCCGGAAATCGCTTGAACGGATGGACGAGGCGGAACGAACTCCGGTCATCGCCGAGATAAAAAAAGGGTCCCCCAGCAAGGGCGTCATCCGGGCGGACTTCGATCCGCTGGCAATCGCCGGAATCTACGAAAAAAACGGCGCCGCCTGCCTTTCGGTCCTTACCGACGGGCATTTCTTCCTCGGCAGGCTCGACTATCTGACCCGCATCCGCGGCGCGGTGGGCATCCCCTTGCTGCGCAAGGATTTCATCTTTGATTGCTATCAGATCTTCGAGGCGCGCGCCGCCGGCGCCGACGCCGTGCTGCTGATTGCCGCCATGCTTGATCTCTCCCGGTTACGGGATTTCATCGCCATCGCCCGCGAACTTTCCCTCGATGTACTCCTGGAGGTCCACGACGAGGGTGAACTGGGAATGGCCCTGGAGACCGATTGTCGCCTCATCGGTGTCAACAACCGCAACCTCCGCACCTTCGTCACCGACCTCGGTACTACGGAGAGACTGTGCGCGTTGATGCCGCCCGACCGTTTTCCGGTCTCCGAGAGCGGCATCAACACCCGGCCGGATATCCTGCGTCTCCACGGCGCCGGGGCGCGGGCCTTTCTCATCGGCGAGTCGCTGATGAGGGAACCGGACATCGGCGCCAAGCTGCGGGAAATACTGGGAACACCTTGATATTATTCTGTAACTACTTCGGTGCGATGCCGACATTTCATAAGGAGAAGCCATGAACACAAAGATTCTGCTGCCAGAAGATCAGATCCCGAAACAGTGGTACAACATTATCCCGGATATGCCCGGCCCCCTGGCGCCGGTCATCAACCCGCGGACACTTCAGCCGGTTACGCCCGATGACCTGCTGCCAATCTTTCCCATGGCTCTCATTGAACAGGAGGTGTCGCGACAACGCTGGATAGAAATACCGGACGAGGTCCGGGACATCTACCGCCTGTGGAGGCCTACCCCGGTCTACAGGGCGCACCGCCTGGAAAAGGCCCTGGGAACGCCCGCGCGAATATTCTACAAGCACGAAGGGGTTTCCCCAGCGGGATCCCACAAGCCGAACACCGCCATTCCCCAGGCATGGTACAACAAGCAGGCCGGTATCCGCCGACTGGCGACCGAGACCGGCGCTGGGCAATGGGGTAGCTCTCTGGCCCTTGCCTGCAATTTTTTCGGGATGGAATGCACCGTTTACATGGTAAAGGTCTCCTGCACCCAGAAGCCTTACCGGAAGAGCATGATGCAGCTGTGGGGCGCGAAAGTGATACCGTCTCCGTCCGAGTACACCAATGCGGGACGGGCGATCCTCGCCCATGACCCGGACAACATGGGAAGCCTGGGCATCGCCATTTCCGAGGCGGTGGAAGATGCGGCAACCCATGACGATACATCCTATTCTCTCGGCAGCGTGCTGAACCACGTCTGCATGCACCAGACCGTCATCGGCCAGGAGGCCAAGGCGCAGATGGAGATTGCCGGCTGTTATCCGGACGTGGTCATTGCCTGCTGCGGCGGAGGTTCCAATTTCGCGGGTCTTGCTTTCCCCTTTATCGCCGACCGGGCCGCCGGAAAGAACGTTCGCTGCGTGGCGGTGGAGCCCACTTCCTGCCCGACCCTGACCAAGGGGGTGTATGCCTTCGACTACGGCGATCAGGCGAAAATGGCCCCTATTGCATTGATGTACACCCTCGGGCACGATTTCATCCCGCCCGGCATCCATGCCGGCGGATTGCGCTATCACGGAGAATCTCCCCTTGTCTCCCAGCTCCTTCACGCAGGGCAGATCGAGGCGAAGGCCTATACCCAGAACGCCTGTTTCGAAGGCGCCATGCTCTTTGCCCAGAGCGAGGGGATCGTCCCCGCTCCCGAATCCTCCCACGCCATCCGCGCCGCCATCGATGAGGCCGTGCTGGCAAAGGAAGAGGGCAAGGAAAAGACCATTCTGTTCGGTCTGTCCGGGCATGGGCAACTGGACATGGTTGCCTACGACGCCTATCTTTCGGGTGGCCTGGAGGATTACGAATATCCGGAAGAAAAAATAAAGGAGTCCCTGGAGCGCCTGCCGAAGGTGTCGCTGTAGGAAACCTGAGAAATATGAATCCACTGATTTCACGGAAAATCGTGACATCTTGAATACCCGTTGGATTAAGAAGGGGCTCTCCGTGGTAAAAGTCAAGATTTGCGGCATAACCAACCTGGATGACGCTCTCCAGGCGGTCGACGCAGGGGCTGACGCCCTCGGCTTCGTTTTTTACGACCTTTCTCCACGCTGTGTTTCCTTTGAGACCGTACAGCGGATTATCGGAAAGCTCCCCCCCTATGTGGTCACGTCAGGGGTGTTCGTCAACAACCCCGCCAGCTTCATCGAAAGCGCGGTGGAGCGGTGCGGCATCCATGTGATCCAGCTCCATGGCGATGAAACACCCCAATTCTGCGCCGGTATCAGGCATACGGTGGTCAAGGCCTTCCGGGTCCGCGACATTACCAGCATCGAGACCATCAGGAGCTATGACGTGGCCGGATACCTGCTCGACGCCTATGCGCCTGACGCCTATGGCGGCACCGGCCTTACCTTTAACTGGGAGACCGCGCGGATTGCCAGGCAGTTCGGTCCCATCATCCTCGCCGGCGGCCTCAAGCCGGAAAATGTCCGCAAGGCCGTGGAGACGGTGGAACCATACGCCATCGACGTCTCCAGCGGGGTGGAGGCCTCGCCGGGCAGGAAGGACCATGCCAGGGTTGTGGAGCTGATCAGAAGGGCGAAGGGGCTGTAGAGTTCCGTAACGCCAGATACGTGGAGGAAGAATGAAGTTACCTGACAAATCCGGCCATTTCGGACAGTACGGCGGCAAATACGTGCCGGAGACGCTGATGCCGATCCTGACCGAACTGGAAAAGGCCTATGCCCACTACAAGAACGACCGCGAGTTCAAAGAGGAGTTCGCGTACTACATGCGGGAGTATGTGGGAAGGCCCAATCCCCTTTACTATGCGGAGAAGCTGACCAAGAGGCTCGGCGGGGCGAAGATCTACCTGAAGCGGGAGGACCTGAACCACACCGGCGCCCACAAGATCAACAACACCATCGGCCAGGGGCTGTTGGCGAAGAGGATGGGGAAGAAGAGGGTCATCGCCGAGACCGGCGCCGGCCAGCACGGAGTTGCCACGGCTACTATTGCCGCGCTCTTCGGCATGGAATGCGAGGTCTTCATGGGCGAGGAGGATATCCACCGCCAGTCCCTGAACGTGTTCCGCATGAAGCTCCTGGGGGCCAAGGTTACCTCGGTTACCGCGGGCACCGCCACCCTCAAGGACGCCATGAACGAGGCCATCCGCAACTGGGTCACCTTTGTGAAGGACACCTTCTACGTCATCGGCACCACCGCCGGTCCCCATCCCTACCCGATGATGGTGCGCGACTTCCAGTCGATCATCGGCCGCGAGGCGAAGATCCAGCATGAACGGGCCGAAAAAAGGCTCCCGGACGTGCTTGTTGCGTCCGTTGGCGGCGGCAGCAATTCCCTCGGGCTTTTCTATCCCTTCCTGGACGACACGGAGGTGCGCATGGTAGGGGTTGAGGCCGCCGGGTTCGGCATCGAGTCGGGTAAACACGCGGCGCCCCTGTGCGCGGGCAGGGTGGGTGTGCTGCATGGCAACAAGACCTACCTGCTCCAGGACGACAACGGCCAGATAGCCTTCGCCCATTCCATCTCCGCCGGGCTCGACTACCCGGGCGTGGGACCGGAGCACGCCTGGCTGAAGGATACGGGCCGCGCCGAGTACGTCTCCATTACCGATGACGAGGCGATGGAGGGGTTCCGGGTCCTCACCCAGGAGGAAGGAATCCTGCCGGCCCTGGAGTCGTCCCACGCCATCGCCCATGTCCTGAAACTGGCGCCGACCCTGCCGAAGGACAAGACCATCGTGGTATGCCTCTCCGGCCGGGGCGACAAGGATATCCTCACCGTGGCCGATTACATGGGGGTGAGTCTGTAGATGTGCAGGGGCGCAAGGCATTGCGCCCAATCGGGGCGTATGCCATACGCCCCTACTGCTGTCTGGGGTTTATTCCTTGTCCAGGCTCTTCACGTCGATAAAGGGAATCGAGTTTCCCGCCACCTTGGGCATGTGCCCGTCCCATTTCTCAATGGCCTTCAATGACGCCTCAATCTGACGCAGCTTTACCAGGCCGGGGGTCACGTTCTCCTTCTGCAGCCGCAGAGCCTCCGCTTCGGCCCGCGCCTGGGTCACCTTCTGCTCCGCCTCAATCTTGATCCTCTCCAGGTCCCGCTGGGCCTTGAACGCCAGTTGCTCGGCGGTCTGCTTCTGCTCGATGGCCTGTGAAAACTGGTTGGAAAACTTGAAGTTTACGATGGAGAAGTCGTCCACGATGATGTTGTAAATCATCAGCCTCTGTTTCAGCAAGTCGCGGATCTCCGAACGCACCTTTTCCCGCTGGGTGATGACTTCCATGGCCGTGTACTTTGCCGTGACCGCCTTCACCACCTCCTGCACCGCCGGGTCGATGATCCGTTCCTTGAAATCGGTTCCCAGCTTCTGGTAGATCACGTTCACCTTTTCCGGCAGGATGTGAAAGTTGAGGGCTATGGTGGAGAATGTCTCCTGCAGGTCCTTGGAGGCGGCCTCGGCGTCGGTCTGGGATTTCTGCACCTTCACGTCCATCTTCTTTATTTTCTGCATGATGGGAATCCGCAGATGCAGACCTTCACCCAGGACCGTTGGTGAGACCGCGCCGAAATTGAGCACAACGCCCCGTTCTCCCGCGCCTACGATGACGAACGGGTTCAGAAAGAGGAAGAATGCCAGAAGCAGAAACAGTGCGCCGAGCATCTTCGGCAGCGCCCTCCGAAAGGCGCTTTTAACCCCCTCAACCTTCTCCTTTGGTAGATTGTCCATGGATTTCCTCCTCAATAAAAGTAATATGGAAAAGTATATCCGGTTGTGAGCATGCTTACACGAAAAAATTCGGACGGAAACGGTCCGGCGCATGTCCCGCCGGAACGCTTTGCATGCGACCCTGAAGAGCAAGGAGACCTTGTATGAACCGCAAGAGGATAGAAACGATCCGCGCGGGAGAACAGGCCGCCGGTCCAGTGCTGTACTGGATGAGCCGGGATCAGCGTTTGTCCGACAACTGGGCCCTGCTCCATGCAAGCGAATCGGCCCTGGAACGGAAATGCCCCCTTGGCGTGGTCTTCTGCCTTGTCCCCGATTATCTGGGCGCGGCCATCCGTCACTACGGTTTCATGCTGAAGGGACTGGAGGAGGTGGCCGGGCGTCTATCGGCCAAGGGGATCCCTTTTCACCTCCTGGCCGACGACCCGGTTGAAGAGATCCCCCGCTTTGTAGTGGAGCAGGGTGTTTCACTCCTGATCACCGACTTCAGCCCGTTACGGATAAAACGTGAATGGGAACGACGGGTCGCGGAAAGGATACCGATCCCCTTTGACGTTGTGGACGCCCATAACATCATTCCCTGTCCGGTCGCATCTCCGAAGCGCGAGTTCGGCGCCTACACCTTTCGTCCCAAGGTGAGAAAGGCGCTCCCCGTGTTCCTGACCGGCTTTCCTCCCCTGGAAGATCATCCTTTTCCCTGGAAGGGACCCATTCGGCGTATCCAATGGGAGAAGGTCGGGAAGGAACTGGGGGTGGACCGTTCAGTGGGTGAGGTATCCTGGCTCGAACCGGGAGAACGGGCCGCCCTGCGCGCCTTGCGGGACTTCCTGGAAAATCGCCTTGCCTCCCGTTACGGACTCAGGAACGATCCCAACGGCGACGGCCAGTCCAATCTTTCCCCCTACTTCCACTTCGGCCACCTGGCGCCCCAGCGGGCCGCGCTGGAGGCGCAACTGTTCGACGACAACCTCCAGGCCCAGGAGGCCTTTCTGGAAGAGCTGATCGTGCGCAGGGAGCTGGCCGACAATTTCTGCCTGCATACGCCCTGCTATGACCGTATCGACTCTTTTCCGCCATGGGCGCGCGAGACCCTGGAACGCCACCGGAGCGACCCGCGCCCATACCTCTACGGCAGGGAGAGGCTGGAAGGGGCCGAAACCCATGATCCGCTCTGGAACGCTTCCCAGGTGGAGATGGTCCGAAGCGGAAAGATGCCTGGCTACCTGAGGATGTACTGGGCGAAAAAGATCCTGGAGTGGAGCGCCTCTCCCGAGGAGGCGCTGGAAACGGCCATCTACCTGAACGATCGCTATGAACTGGACGGGCGCGATCCCAACGGGTATGCCGGGATCGCATGGAGCATCGGCGGCGTGCACGACCGGCCCTGGCCGGAACGCCCCGTATACGGAAAGGTCCGCTCCATGACCCTGCGGGGGTGCCGCAAGAAGTTCGATGTGGACGCCTATGTGAAAAGGGTCATGGAAGGCGCATAGAAGAGAAGGGGAATGGCGGGCGGGAACTGTCTTTGTATTACGGGGAATTCTCCGGTTTTCTGCCGTACACGAAAAAGGTGTGGGGGATTGGCGCCCGGACCAGCTCCCTTCCGGTAACAATGAAATCCGGGGGTATTTCAGGAAATACGGCGGCGCCGGCAAAGTCCCCGTGAACAACGGTGAGGAATATCCCGTCCGCCAGGGGCAGGAACTCACGGTACACATCCTCGCCGCCGCAGATGAACACCTGGCCGCAATCCCCGGCCAGGCGCAGGGCGCTATCCGGGTCATGGGCCACGCTGCATCCGGCCGGCCGGTATTCCGGGTCTCTGGTCAGGACGATGTTTTTCCGTCCGGGCAAGGGTCCGGGAAGGCTTTCAAAGGTCTTTCTCCCCATGATTACGGGATGGCCCCAGGTAATCTCCCGAAACCTCCTCCGATCATCGGGCAGGTCCCAGGGAATACGGCGCCCGTCCCCGATGACCCGGTTTTCCGCCATGGCAACGACAATAAAAATCCGCAAAACGCCAACCCCCACCTTTCACCTTTCACCGTTCACTTTTAACTTTTCACTTTTAACTTTTCACTCATCACTAATCACTCATCACTAATCACTTGATTTTAACCACAGTCACCCCGCCGCCCCCTTCAAAGGGTTCGCCGTCCCGGAACGACTCCACCAGCGGATGCCCGTCCAGGTATTCCCGCACGCCACGCATGAGCGCGCCGGTTCCCTTGCCGTGGATGATGCGCGCCTCGCCGATACCGTCAAGGGAGGCGTGGTTGAGGAATGGTTCGAGTTTCTTGACGGCGTCCTCCACGCGCAGGCCGATGAGGTGGAGCTGCATGGGGGTCTCTTCTCTTGCCTCTTCCTTTTTTTTCAGACGTTTGGATGGTTTGGGCGCGACGCCCGTCCTCTTGCCGATGTCTGTAAGGTTCACCTCCAGGTCCTTGCCCGCGGCCTGAAGACGGATGCGGTTCGTCTTGGGGTCCAGACCGCGGACGACCGCGTCAAAGCCGATGGAGCGGACGAACACCGTGTCTCCCTCCTGAAGCTCATCAAGTGAGATGTACGACTCCACGTCCATCTCCCGGAGCTTTTCCTCCACCTTTTCCTCGACGGCGACCAGCTTTTTCATGGAGGAGCGGCTTCGCTCCTTCTTCGCCTCTTCTAGGATGGCGTTCGCCTCCCGCTTCACCGAGGAGACGATATCGCGCGCCTCGCGGTAGGCCTTTTCCAGGGCGTCACGCCTCTCTTTGTCCCATCCCGCGCGCCGCTCTTCCAGAATCCGTTCCCGTTCCGCCAGGAGGCGGTCCCGTTTTCCCAGATCGTTCAGGGTCTCGTCATATCTCATGCGCTGTGACTTCAGGTCGTCCAGGAGGGCATGGAACTCCGATTCCATTTTCCCGATCATTGCCTGTGCCCGCTGGATTACCGCATCCGGCAGGCCGTAGCGCCGGGCAATCTCCAGGGCGTGGGACTGGCCCGGTTCTCCACGTTTCAGCCGGTAGAGAGGGGTGAAGCTCTCCCGGTCGAATTCCATGGAGGCGTTGACCATGCCGTCCTGGCGGTGCACGAAACCGACGATGTCGGTGAGGTGGGTGGTGGCGATCACCAGGGCGCCCGCTTCCCGCAGTTCCTGGAGCACCGAACAGGCAAGGGCCGCCCCCTGGACCGGCTCCGTCCCGGTGCCCAGTTCATCCAGGAGGACCACGCTTCTCGTTCCTGAACCGCGCAGGATGCGGGAGATATTGGCCGCATGGGCGGAGAAGGTGGACATGCTGTTCTCAATGGACTGTTCGTCCCCTATATCCGTCAGGAGATTGTCGATGAGAGGGAAAACCGAGGTCTCGTCAGCGGGAACCGGGATTCCGGAGAGGGCCATGAGGAGAAGAAGGCCCGCGGTCTTCAGGGCGATGGTCTTTCCGCCCGCGTTGGGTCCGGTTATGACCATGACCTGGTCGTCTCCGCCCAAGGACAGATCCAGGGGCACAATGCGCGGGAGGCCTTCCGCCCGCCGGAGGAGCATCAGGATCGGGTGGCGAGCTCCAACCAGTTTCAGGGTGAGGTCGCGGCCTATCACCGGGGTCCTCGCGTCCAGGGAGTCGGCGAACAGGGCGATGCTGTTCAGGGCATCCAGGCGGATGAGGGCCTTCTGCTGGGAGGCAATCTCGGATGAGTCTTCGCGGATCCAGCCGCAGATCTCCCGCAGGATGCGGATCTCTTCCACCTTTTCTTCCGCTGACAGGTTCTCCAGTTCATTGGCGAGCCCGATTATCTCCAGCGGTTCCATGAAAGCGGTTTCGCCGGAGTTGGAGACGTCGTGCACCACGCCCGGCACCTGCCCCTTGGAGTCCATGCGCACCGGGATGACCCATCTTCCCCCTCGCTGGGTGACGAAGTCGTCCTGCAGAAAGACGGTGATATCCCTTTCCCGGACGATCTCCTCCAGGCGTTTGCGGATTCTGGCGTTCAGGGCCCGTTTACGGGCCCTGATGTCGAAGAGGAGCCGGGAGGCGGTATCCAGGATGTTTCCCTCGGAATCGAGGGAGCGCTCGAGAGGGTCGAGGATGTCGGAAAAGCCGGTGACGCCGCCCGCCAGCTTATGGAGGAGCGGGATATCGTTACGGCATCCCATCTGGTCCGCTACGGAGGCAAGGGAGCGCAGCAACGGAAGAAAGGAAACCAGTTCCAGCGGCGCCAGTACCGCTCCTTCGGGGCGCAGCTTTTCCAGCATCAGCGAGACTTCCTCGAATGGGGAAATCCGGAGGGGGACGCCCTGGGCCGCCAGGCCGCGGATCTCCCCGACCATCCCGAAACGACGCTGGATCTCCTCCGCGCCGGATAATGGACTAATGGTCTGAACGGCTTCCCGTGAAGCTCCGCTGTGGCACCAGCGGGATATCTCCCTCAGTATTAAATCGAATTCCAGTGTGCTTGCCGCTTCCCCGCGAACCATCATTCCTCCCCGTTGTCCTTTCCGTATTTCATCCTGGCCCTCTTCCTCCTCTTGGCCTTTTTTCTGGCGGCCGCTTCCCTTTCCCGATCCCCGGCGGTCTTTTCACCCCTGGACCTGGCAATCTTTTCCAGCAGCTCTCTTCTGGCGAGAAAGCGGTTTACCGACTGGCTCCGGTCAGTCCCGCATTTAACCTCCAGGCCGGTGGGAAGATGGCGCAGATAGACGCATGAGGAGGTCTTGTTCACGTGCTGCCCCCCCCTGCCGGATGAGCGGATGAAGCTTTCCGCTATCTCGTCTTCCCGGACGCCAAGGGAGGCCATCATCTCCCGCAGAAGCCTGTTCTTCGCCTCGCTGACCGCAAAAGGCGGTGTGGCCATGGAAATATCCTTTCCAGAGATCCCTCCGGCGGCTGTTGTGACTTTCCGTGTTACGCGGTCACGCCGTGGGGTTGGTTCCCGTCAGCCTACTGGTTTATGATTACCTCGCCCGTATCGGTTATCAGTTTCGCCGGGAGGCTGAAGAGGCGTTTGAAGATGCTGAACACGCCCTTGGCCATGGACTTGGCGGAAATGCTCTTTACGGTCGGATTGTCGATGCTACCCTTGGCCTCGAAATAGGTGGTGATGAGGCTCTTGTTCTTTCCGGTGAGGATCCATCCGGCTATGGGGATGCGGCTTACCACCTTGTCCACGGTCTGCAGCGGCTTCACGCCGATGGTCACATCCAGTTGATCCCTGACCAGGTCGAATTGTCCCACAAGGGAGATGTTCATGGCCTCGCTGTCTATGTAGAGGTCGTCCGTCCGCACCATCCCGTCCTTGAAGGAGAAGGTTGCCTTTATGTTGTCGTAGGGCATGCCGCCGGAGACCATGTCCGGCAACTGGAATTTGAACAGTTGCGATACGTTGAGGATGGAGAACAGCTTGGAGAGAAGGGCGAATTTCCGCACGGTTCCATCCTCGCAGTTCAGGCGCAGGTTCCCCAGGGATGATGCCTTTATCTCCTTCAGGGTATCCCCTTTCGCGGTCAGTTCTCCCTTCAGCGACAGGGCGCCGGTAAGCTCCCGGCTGGTTCCCAGTACGTGCAGAAGCCTGTCGGCCGCGATCTTCTTCAGGTTGATGGTCGCCTGGTAACGGGGACCATCCGGCGCGCCGAAATCGATCCTCCCTTTCCCGGCAAAGGCGCCTCCCAGGAGGAGGCATTCCGTATCTTCCAGGTACAGTATCCCCTGTTCGAAGTGGATTCCGGAGCTCAGCTTCCGGAAGTCAACCTTGTGAAAATTACCGGCGTCAGCCCTGACCTTTGCCTTAATCGACACTTTCGGCGCCGGTTCCTTTCCCGCCGGTTCCCTGCTCAGGGAGGTGAGGAGAGCCAGATCATCCATATCCAGGTAGGTTGCATTGACCGTAAGGTCCGCCCTGGGATTCCGCGGGTCGTTGATGGTCCCGTTTACCTGCAGGATGGAGCGGTTTATGGAACCTCTCAGGTTCCTGACGGTCAGCGAGCCGTCACGAAGGGAGAGGGCGCCCTGGACACGTTGCAGCCTCGCCTTTTTTTCCTTTGCCTTCAGACCGAAATCCGCCAGGTCCAGCATCGGGGAAGAAAATACCACTGAAAAGGCCGGAGACTCGAAGCCGTCGAGGGCGCCGGTGAGGGTAACCGGCGAACTTCCTATTCGGGCCGTCAGCATCGAAGTCTTGAACTTATCATCCTGGAAGGCAATGGTCCCGTTGATGGCGCTGATGGGCCTTATCCCATCGGACGGCTTGAACGATGCGCCCTTCAATGACGCCTCCCCGGCCAGGGAGAGATCCGATGCGCTATCGCCGCCGGTTCCGCGGAGGGCGAAGTGGATCCCTCCGGACGGCTGGTAGCGCCCAAGGCGCGGAAATCGCTGGGCCGCTTCCTGGATGGGAAACTCGTTGGACCTGACGTTGAAAGAAAGGGGCCTCTTTTCCCCGGAGCGGTATCGGGCGTCGCCGCTGAGGGCCATCCGCGCCAGGTTGTAGTGAAATTCCGGGACATTCACTCCCTTTTCGCTGATAACGGATTGGAAGGAGAGGGTATTTTGCTGTCCGGCGGGCTTGGTCATCTGGTCGCGCAAGGCGTAGGAGGCAGCGGTCAGGTCCCATTTCCCGCTCAGGGAATATTGGTCGTAAGGGCCGCTTCCCTGCAAGGAAAGGGTTGAGTCCCCGCTGAAAGCCGCCTTTTTCCCCATGTCGTTACCCAGGAGCCAGGCTATTTCCCGGGCGCGTGGGGTCATGGTCATGGTAAAGGGATAGCCGCATGGCTCATTAACGGGGTAGTTGGTGATCCTGCCGTCCAGGGTGAAGGGCGAACCGCCGAAATTGGCGCTCATGCCGCTGAGGATGAAATCCTTGCCGCGCATCTCCAGATTGCCCTTGATATTGTTGAAAGTCGGCACATGGGGGCCATAGGAAACAATTCCTCTCTCCGCGGTTCCCTTGATGTGCAGGACATTGTAGTTGTCCCCCTTTTCCATGTGGGCGATCCGGCTGACCCGGCCCACCAGGCTCCCTTCCTGGAGGCGGTAGGTCCCGCCCATGATGTGCCTCTCGATGTATTGGGAGACGTCGTCGGGTATGACCCCGTAAGGGACATAGCCTTTGAAATCCTCGAAGCGGAAGGGGGCGATGACGGCGTGGGCGTCGATGAAGAGGTCGCCGCTCCGGATGTCCTTGAGCGCGCACCTTCCTTTTACCTTCAGGGCATCCACGTTCAGTTCCAGGGATGTGACCAGGATATCCTTGGGATTCAGGGACATCTCGTAGGAAAAGTTCATCTCCCCGGGCGTGAGGATTGAGTGGAAGATGGGCGAGTATTCGAAGCGGAGCCCGGTAATGCGCGCCTTCCCTCTTGAGGTGAAATCGGAGAGCCTGCCGTTGAAGGTCGCGTCCAGGTCTAGCCTGCCATCGATCCGCTGCATGGGGACATGGCCGCGATAGTAGTCCCAGAAGCGGCCTCCATCCAGGCTGGAGGTCTCGATGGACCCGGAAAAACGGGTGTCGGTGAATGGTTTTCCCTTTTCCGCTGTCTGTAGTGTTCCGTCAAGGACCACTTTTCCCGGTTTTCCCTCCTGGATCACTGAAGCGGCCAGTTCCAGCCCATAGCCTTTTTTCCACAGGCGCTGTCTGGTCACGGTCAGGTCGATATCCCGCAGTTGAGTGACAAGCCCTTCGGGACGCGCCCGGCGGTCAACAAAGCGGACCGACCCCTGCTTGACGCGAATCCCCCTTATCTGGATCGGTGTCTTCCCGCCCGTGTCCTTCAGCAGGTCGGCGATGCTCAGCGCCCCAGATACATCGCGGCTCACGGTGACCGATGGCCTTTCCAGCGCCATCCGGCTCAGGACCAGCCGTTGTTCAAGGAGACGGAGGAGGGAGAGCCTGAAGGTCAGCCTGTCGGCGGTGAGAAAAGGGGTCGAGCCGTCTTTGTCCAGGATGACTATCTTGTTGAAGGTAAAGGAGGGCGAAAGTTGAAAGGAGAAGTCCCCTGATTCGTAGATGACCCGGCGGTGCAGCGAACCCTGGACCGCTTCCAGGATTCGGGAGCGGTAGGTTTCCAGGTGGAGGGCCTTTTGCATGAAAAACGCCCCCCCTCCCAGAAGGAGGAGCAAAACAGAGACGATGGTAAGCAATAACAGACGGCGGGACCAGAATGCTCTTTTGGCGGTTTTTGTCATAGCTCGTTGAGAGAATCCAGAAAGGCGGGCATGTCCGGTCCCAGGATGCGGCCGAGGCAGGCGGCCAACGCCTCCTGGAGGGGCGCCATGATCTTCAGTATCGCTCCGGATCCGGGATCGGGAAAGGCGATGACGCATGAGTGGAGGGCGTGCCCCTCGCAGCCGGGGAGCCTTTTGCCTCCGTAGCGCAGGTCTCCCATGACCGGGCTTCCGATGGCGGCCAGGTGGCGGCGGATCTGGTGGGAGCGCCCGGTGAACGGGGTGACCGAGAGTATGGAGACGCCTCCGCCGCTGAACAGGGTCCGGTATTCGCTGCGGGATTCCTTGTCGTCCAGGGGCAGGTCGATGACGCCGGTCTTAGCCACCCGTCCTGAAACCACGGCCAGATAGCGCTTTTCCACAAGTCCATCCTGGAAGAGCCGTCCGTACTGTCCGGCATGCGCCGAACTCATGGCCATGATGACGCAGCCGGAAGTGCCGCGATCGAGGCGGTTGACCGGGTAGAGCTTTACAGCAATGCCCCGTCGGGCAATGGCCGCCATTCCCTGCTCCACCAGGTTGACAACCCCGTGTTCCGCTGTGTGGTGAACCGAAAGCCCCGGCCGCTTGTTGAAGATGATAATCCGCTCATCCTCGTAGAGAAAGTCAGGTCCGTCCCGGTCATCTTTCAGAAAGGACTTTGTCCGGGCGCTCTCCTTGATGTCCACTATGTCCGAAAGCCACAGCGGTCGTTCCGGAGAAACCGGCGCCCCGTTCACCGTAACGGCTTCCCTTTTCAGGAGCTGATGGAGATATGAAGGGGGCGCGGCGGGGAGGAGGTTGCGCAGAAATGAGTCCGTCCGGCGGCCATGGTCCGTGATATTGATGGAGAAGCTTAGCATTGACGCAGTATACCCGTCGCCGCGCCGCGCCGCAAGGGCTTACTGGCAAACAGCGTCTAGGGGGTACGGTAGATGATCTCCTTCGGTATCCTCTGCATGTTGGGCTCAGCCAGGGAGATGACGTCTGATTCCGGTATCTTCCAGACACCGTCGTCCTTTACCAGGGAAAAAACGCGGGTCACGAATCGCGTACCCACCCCTTCCACCTCGATTCCCAGCTTCGCGGACAGTTCCACGCGTGTCCGGCTGACGAATCTCGCGGACACGTCCTGGAGCTTTTCCCAGCAGCAGGCCGGTTTCCTGCCGGAATGGTTCATCTGATCCGCGAACTTGGGGAAACCGGAACCCGGCGAATGAATCAGCCGGTTGTAGAGGGCATCGTATCTCTCCCCGCGCCATATATCGAGGATCTCCTCGAAACCCAGCCGGGCCTCGGTGGTAACCTGTTCCCGGAGGGCGTTATCGTCGGCGGACCATGCGAAACAGGAAAGGAAGACGGTTGCAAGCGCTATGGCCGGAAGCAGGCCCTTTTTCATGCTGTTACCCTCCTTGCTTATCGCAGGTTTCTTCCCGCGACCCCGCGCGCCTTTCTTTTTTTGAGGCGCGCCACCTTCTTCTGCCTCTTTTCGGCCAGCTCGATGAGGATTTCATGGCTTCCGCGCGGGTCGTCCCCCTCCGCGAGTGTGCGCTGGACGTATGAGCCGTCGGGCTGCATGTCCCAGGCGCTGCGTTTCTCACCCAGGTGAACCTCGAACAACTCACGAATCTCGTCGCGCAGCTTGCGGTTTTCAACCGGGACCACCACCTCGACCCGCGCCTCCAGGTTTCTCTTCATGGCGTCCGCGGACCCGATGAGGAAGATTTCCTTGCCGCCGTTGCGGAAGTTGTAGATGCGGGAATGCTCCAGGAAGCGCCCCACCACGCTCACCACCCGCACGTTCTCCGACAGTCCCGGAATTCCGGGCCGCAGGCGGCAGGTGTCGCGGACCACAAGTTCCACCTTCACCCCGGCGCGGGAGGCCTCGTAGAGGGCCCGTACAATGTCCGCGTCCTCCAGGGCGTTCATCTTGAAGCGGATCAAGCCGGGATTTTTGGGGGAGTGGAGCCGTATCTCGCGGGCGATTCCCGCCAGGAGGGCCCTTTTCAGGAATTTGGGGGCGGGCAGCATCTTTTCGTACTTCCGCTTGGGGGTGTAGCCGGTGGTGAGGTAGTTGAAGAGCTCGGTGGCGTCCTTGCCGAGACCCTCGTCACTGGTGAGGAGCCCCAGGTCCGTATAGATGCGCGCCGTCACCGCGTGGTAATTGCCGGTGCCGATATGCACGTAGCGGCGCAGGCCGTTATAGTCCTGCCGGACCACCAGGATGACCTTGCAGTGGGTCTTGAGGCCGACCACGCCGTAGGTGACATGGATGCCCGCCTCTTCCATGCGTCCCGCGATTACGATGTTGGCGGCCTCGTCGAAGCGGGCCTTCAGCTCCACCGCCACCGCCACCTGCTTGCCGTTCTGGGCCGCGTTGATGAGGCAGTCGATGATCCTGCTCTCGCGGGCGGTGCGGTAGAGGGTCATCTTGATGGCGCGCACCTTCGGGTCCTCGCTGGCCTCATGGAGGAAGCGCTCCACCGAGGTGGAGAAGGATTCGTAGGGGTGGTGCAGGAGGATGGAACCGGCGTCGCGGATGATATGGAAGATGTTGCGCTGGCTCTGGAGCGCCGGGTGGTCTATGGGCGCGTGGGGAGGGTCGCGCAGTTCCGGATATTCCAGGGTCGCGATCTGCATCAGGTCGCGCATGGCCATCATCCCGTCAACCTCGAACACATCAGCGGTTTCGTCCAGGTCCAGTTCCGCGGCGAGCATGCCCCGGTGCGGCGCCTCCATCCCCTTCATGACCTCCATACGAACGATGGGGGCGAATTTGCGGTCCTGCAGCTCCGACTCGATCATGGCCAGCAGGTCGTCCGCCTGCTCCTCGTTCTTCTCGGTATTGGAATTGCGCGTCACCCGGAAACAGGCGGCGCTGATGACGCGCATCCCGGGAAAGAGCATGTCCAGGTTCTGGCAGATGACATCCTCGATGGCCACGAAGCGATCATCCTTCCCTACCCTCAGGAAGCGGTTGATCCCCGCGCCCATGGGTACCTTTACCCGTGCCAGTGAAACCTCCTTGTCCCTCGCGTAGCGAAGGGTGACCAGGAGGTTGAGGGAGAGGTTGGAGATGAACGGGAAGGGGTGGGCCGGGTCAATGGACTGGGGGGTGATGAGCGGGAAGATGTTGCGGAAATAATATTCGCGCATCTGCTTCTTTTCCTTGGCGGTGAGGCCGGAATAGGGGAGGAGCGCGATGCCTTTCGTCCGCAGGAGCTCGAGCAGCTTCGGCAGCAGGTCGCGCTTCCGGGCCTCTATGTCCCTTACAATTACGTGGCACTCCTCGATCTGCTGCTTCGGGGTCCTGCCGTCCACGGTCAGGCGCCGTATGCCGGCGCCCAGTTGCTGCTTCAGGCCACCGATGCGTTTCATGAAAAACTCGTCCAGGTTCGAGCTGACGATGGATATGAATTTGATGCGTTCCAGGAGAGGGGTGCGCTCATCCTGGGCCTCGTGAAGGACGCGGCGGTTGAACTCCAGCCAGGTCAGTTCCCGATTGAGGTAGAGGGAGGGGTCGGACAGATTTTCAGCGGGAGGGTTTGTCGGTTCAGGGGACGGTTCGGAGCCCCGCTGCGGCCGGACCGGAGGTTTTTGCCTTTTTTTGCGGGTAGGCGGGGTCTCCTCTTGAGGTGAGGCCTTTTCCATTACCAGTGGTTGCTCATGCATCGGTTCCTTTGCCGGACTGTCTTCAGGGTCGTTCATGTCTTCTCCGCGTGGATAGAAATAGTTCGCCGGTTTCCATGACGGACCGGGGCGATATGGGGGGGCGCATGGTTGGGCGGTCTCTTTTTAGCGTAATAAAACTATATCGGCTTTGCCGGATTTCGTCCCGCGGATACCCGTGGGATTTTCGTTCATGCCTTCAGGCTTATACTCTTGCCTGGTTCAGGCTGAGAGGTCTCAAAGGGTTCCCTGGCGCTCGTTACCGTGGTGGTCGTTCCGCCGGATACGAAGGGCCGGCCGCATTCAGGGCAGATGCCGTAATGTATCACAACGTTCTGGGATACGACTTTCTCGTCTCTTTCCTTCGCCGAAACCTGTTCATGGCTTACGTGTTCCTGTTCATGGGCGCGCACCAGGACTTCCGCCTCCGCGGGCGCCAGTTTTGTCGGGGTCTGAAAGGATACGGTCGAGTCGTTGGATACATCACGGTACTTGCGGTTGGCGCACGTCTTGCATTCAACCGGCCCCGCCCCGGAGGATTCGCCGGTTGGGGAGAGGCTGCCGGGCGTTTCCCTGGCGGCTGCCCCCGGCATCGAGGAGGAGAGTTCCAGCGCCCGCGGACTCAGTTCAACCGTATAGGCCGGCGAGCGGTCCGGAAAGGCGCCCCGTCCTGAATCCGGGGGCGTACCCAGCGGCTGTCCGTTGACCCGCTCGGCCCATCTGAGCGCGCCATAGGCGAGGGCATGAGCCGATATCCCGTTTGTGTTCATGGCAATTTCCCGTGAAAATAATATACACCCTTTTCTTATTATCGGAACCCGGCGGAAAAACTTGAGCCTTTTTCCCGCAGCCGAGCGGGCGTTTCCGGGTGCGGAGGATCATCTTTCCCCTGCTCAATTTTTGCTTTTCGATTTCCCCGGCCTCTGCTAGATTGTGGCCGCTTTCCTCCGTCCTTGTCCGTGGTAAAAACCTTTTCCGGTAAAGGAGCTCTCATGTCCCGACAACATCATGCGGCTAACCGGCCGCGCGGGCACTGGTCCAGCCGCTTCGGTTTCATCATGGCGTCCGCGGGGTCGGCGGTAGGCCTGGGCAATATCTGGAAGTTTCCATATATCACCGGGATGCACGGCGGCGCGGCATTCGTCCTGTTCTACATTGCCTGTATTTTCCTGGTGGGCATTCCGATAATGCTGGGAGAGATGGTTGTCGGCCGGCACACCCACAGAAATCCGGTTGGCGCGTTCAAGGCCCTCGGGGGCGGGGCCTGGACCATCACGGGATGGATGGGGGTGACAGCCGGTTTTGTGATTCTTTCCTATTACTGCGTTGTGGCGGGGTGGACCATGGACTACCTCTTCCTTTCCCTGCGCGGCGCCTTCAGTGGAGAAAACGCGGCCGAGGTCCCGGGGATCTTTTCGAAGCTCCTCGCATCGGACGGAAGGCAGTTGTTCTGGCACGCGGTGTTCATGGCCTCCGTTGTGGCAATCGTCCTTCGCGGGGTCAGTAAGGGGCTGGAAAAGGCCAACAAGATTCTGATGCCGCTCCTGTTCCTGATCCTGATTTTTCTGGCCGGGTACGGTGTCCTTTCACCTGGAGGTCCCGCCGCGCTCCGCTTTCTCTTTTTCCCCGACTGGTCGAAGCTTACTCCCCATGTCCTGCTGGAGGCACTGGGGCAGGCGCTCTTCAGTCTGAGCCTCGGCATGGGGGCCATGCTTACCTATGGCAGCTACGCGGACGACAAGACCAATCTTCCCACCTCGGCCTTTGCCATATCCTTCATGGATATGTGTGTCGCTATCCTTGCCGGTATCGCCATATTTCCTATAGTTTTTACCTACGGCATGCAGGCCGCCGGGGGGCCCGGACTGGTTTTCAAGACCCTGCCGGTGGTGTTCAGCCGGATGCCGGCAGGGACCCTTTTCGCGGCGCTCTTTTTCCTCCTCCTGGTTTTTGCCGCCCTTACCTCCGGAATATCCCTTCTGGAAGTGGTGGTGGCCTATTACTGCGACGAGAAGAAGTGGAGCCGCCGCCGGGCGACCCTGCTCATCGGGTTCATTATTTTCCTCCTTGGGGTCCCTTCCGCATTATCCAACGGGTTGCTGAAAGATTTCGTGTTCATAGGGGAGCGGAATTTTCTCGATTCCGTCGATTTTCTGGCCAGCAATATCATGCTCCCGCTGGGCGGCCTTCTCATTGCCCTTTTCACCGGATGGGCGCTCACTACTCGCGTGGCAAAGAGCGAGATTGAAAAGGGAGAGGTTCGTTTCCATCTCTTCCCGGTCTGGCATTTTCTCATCAAGTACATCACTCCCGTGCTGGTGGCGCTGGTGTTCCTCAATCAAATAGGGCTTATATGATTGGCGGGCAAAGGGTTGATCTCCACCCTTTCCGGGCCTCCGCTCGGGTTCAGGAGGAGGGGATGAGCCTGTTGGTCTGGAGCTTGCGGATGATGGGCGGCACTGGCAGGGAACCGAGCATGCCGAAGGCGACCCCCGCCAGTCCCTCTATGACCGCTTTCTGGAAGATGATGTCTCCAGGCGCTCCGGCTATCAATTCGATGACGGCCGCGGAAACGCCCTTGGTCGACGCCGCGAGTCCCGCCACCAGAAGGCATGCGGGATACCAGGAGGTCAGCCGGGGGAGGAAGATGCCGGCGAAATCGATCACCAGGGCGGGCAGGAGAAAATTCAGCATGATAATGGGACCCTTGTGCGCCAGGCCGAGGGCGATGCTGATGCCGCCCGCCAGCAGTCCGACGAGCGTCGCCGCGCCGGTTTTCTGTACGAAACCGCGGGATAACAGCAGGAAAAACATAAGAAAGAACATGGAGTGGCCTGATATCCCCAGCTTCATGCGCAGCGTCGCCTTGGTGATGACGATGAAGGTGGCGCAGAAACCCAGCAGCAGCGCCTCCCGCAGGGAAAATCGATTCCAGAGAAACGTCACGTCTTTTTTCATATCCTTCCAGTCTCCTTCCGTACTGTAGTATCATTCATTTCCTTCATTCGTTCAACCTCCGATCCATCACCGGCGGCAGACGTCCGCTTCCTTCCCGAAATATACCTTTCCAGTTCCCGCACATCGTAGTAGCTCCTGTTCGCGTGGGCGCCCATCCCCCGCGCCTGGGCCGATAGCGCCGCTTCGTCGGCCGTCCTGAATGCCCGGACCAGCATGGGGATAATGATGCAGGAAAAGAGATCCTTCCAGAACACCGGGCGACGGATATCCCGCGGCGACAGGCGCGCGCCCCGCAGCTTCTGGGCCATGATGATCTCCTGCATCTCACGGGCGAAAAAGGGAACGAAGCGAAGGGAGGTGAACAGGAGAAACAGGATGCGGTAGGGGACGAACCGCCGCAGCCCCTTCATCATGGCCGACACCTGGGTGGTGCGCAGGAAGACGATGCCGGGGATTAAGAACAGGGTAATCTGCAGCGAGGTCCGCACGCCCGGCCAGACCCCGGCCGGGTACCCGTATTTGTAGAGAAACAGGGACATGAGGATGCAGAACTGTACGAGAAAGAAACGGATGTCCCGCCACAGGTCAGCGAAGGTGAGCCGGGCAAGGAAATAGTACGAAAAGCAGAGAGCGGTCAGGATGAGAAGGGGAACCGGTTCCCGCGCAACCACGATCCCCACGCTCAAGGCGGCGCTGATCAGCATTTTCCACCCCGACGGCAGCCGGTGCACCGGCGAGTCCACGGCCCGGTACTGGCATGCGTAATCACTCCTGAGCATCCTTCTCCCGTTCATTGCGCCCAGGCCTCCCCGTTGGCTATTTTTCCGTTCTCCATCATGACCGTCCTGTCGGCCCACTCCGGGTCGGGGAGCGGGTCGTGGGATGCGATGACAATGGACGAGCCCCGTTCCTCCCGCAGGGAGGAGAGAATCTTCAGGAGACGAAGGCGCTGCGTCGGGTCGAGGCCGGCAAAGGGTTCGTCCAGCAGGATCAGCCGCGGGTCCGGCGCGATCACCGAGGCGAGGGCTACCCGGTGTTGCTCGCCGAAGCTGAGGGTGAGCGGAAGCCTGTTCCTGAGATGGATCGCCTCGCAGGCCGACAGGGCGGATTCCACGCGGCGGGTTATCTCCTCTTCAGGCAGTTCCAGGCGCCTGAGGGTAAAGGCAACCTCTTGGAACACGGTATCCTCGAACAGCTGGCGTTGCGGGTTCTGGAAGAGCAATGCCACGCTACCCATCATACCGTTGGCGCGGGGATAGTTCATGTTTGCCACACGGAGGCTTCCCGTGTCGGGCTGGATGGCGCCGGCAAGGGTCTTGAGGAAGGTCGATTTTCCGCAGCCGTTTTCTCCGTACAGGTGAACGAGCTCTCCCTGTGCCACGTCGAGCGTCACGTGGGTGAGGATCGTCCCGCTTCCCGGATAGGAAACGGACACGGCCTCGGCCCGCACCAACGGGTCCGGCGCTAAAGCCGCGGAGCGGCGGCGGGTTGAAATCGCCGGGAGGTCGCGGGGATACTGTTCCGGGGCCTGGTCGGCGATCCCGGTAATCGAGCCTCCTGACATGAGGTAGTAACGGTCGATGATCTCTATGAACGGGGCGAGGTTGTGTTCCGCGATGAGGATGGAGATACCCCGCCTTTTCAGCCGTCGCAGCACGGCCAGCAGGTCGTTCTTTCCCTTGCGATCCAGTTGGGATGTGGGCTCGTCCAGCAGCAGGACCCGCGGCCGCATGGAGAGCACGGAGGCGATGCAGAGGCGCTGCTTCTGACCCGCGGAAAAATGCTCCACGTTGCGGTTGCCCAAGTCCAGCAGGTCCACGGAGGTTAATGCCTCCACAATGCGCTCGTTTATTTCCGCCGAAGGGAGGAGGAGGTTTTCCGGCCCGAAGGCGACTTCGTCGAATGCGGTGGCGCAGAGCAGTTGCGATTCCGCGTTCTGGAAGACCAGGCCGACCAGGGATAGGACTTCTTCCCGGCCGGTTGTTCCGTCTCCGAAGGTGACGCTTCCGTTCAGGATCCCCTCGTGGAGCAGGTCCTTCAGGGCCAGGAGAAGGGTGGTCTTGCCGCAGCCCGAATGGCCGGTGAAGCAGACGCATTCCCCAGCCTCTACCCGGAAGGAGATGTCTTTCAGGGCCGGGGTCCGTTCACCGTCATAGGTATAGGTAAGGTTGTCGACTTGGATCATGGGATGTGCGCGGGATCCTTTCCGGAGAAAACCGGGTGGAAGATGGTCAGATGCGGAATTCCAGGCCGCCGAAAATAAAGCGGCCCGGCTGGGGGAACCCGTAGCTGGTCTCGTAGTTTTCGTCGAACAGGTTGTCGACCCCGATATACACGGAGAGCCTGTCTTTCAGGAGCTTCTGGGTCAGCTTCACGTTCACCACCGCGAAATCGCTCATGGATGCCTTGCGCACCGGGGTGACGCTGTTCTTGGTGTAGGTATACTGGTCCCCCGTGAAGAGGAAGGCGATATACGGCGTCAGGCCGAAGTTGAAGTCGTATTTCCCCTCCAGCGTGACCCGATGGGCCGGAGTGTACTGGAATTCGTCCCGTCCCGGCGTCGTGTCCTCCGAGTCCGTATAGGTGTAGGACGCCCGCAGCAGAAGCTTGGGAACGATGTTCGTCTCCCCGGACAGCTCGATCCCCTTGAACCGGTATTCCGAGTGGTTCTCGTTCTTTTCGGTGGTATCGTCTTTCTGGATGAAGTTCTTGGCGGTGGTATAGAAACCGGTCAGGCCGACCTTGCTCTTGCCGGGGAGCTTCCGCTCCACCCCCACCTGCCACAGGTACGCCCGTTCCGGCTGCAGGGATGGGTTGTCACTGGGTTTTTCGTACAGCTGGCGGATGGAGGGGAAGCGGATGTTGCGCTGGAAAGCAGCCTTAAGGCGGGTGTCCCTGGCCACATCGTAGTGGACGCTGGTCAGGAGGCTCCAGCCGTTTTCGCTCCGCTCGTCCCGATTCTGCCAGTGATGGCCGTACCCGATGACAAGGCCGAGGTCTTTCAGGGGAGAGACTTCATATTCCACGGACGCGGAATAGAGGTTCACGCTCTTGCTTTCGTCGTCATAGGTGAAGATGCCAGGCGCGGTGGTAGTGAAGCCGTTGTTGTCCCACCCGTCCTTTTCGACGGAGAGTCCCATGGTGATCACGCCGGCCTTTCCCATGTCATACCTCGGCTGCAGGGAGAGGCCGATGACGTCGGACGTGAAGTCGTAGCGATAGGAGCCGTTGGCCTTGGTCCAGGAATTCATATACTGGTCGTCGTACTGGGTTTCCCGCTGATCCAGTTGGTTGAAAAAGAACCACGAGCGAAGGCTGAACCGGTCCGTGGCCTGGTAGTCCATGGCCAGCTGCACCGAGTAGCCATTGAGATCGTTCACGCGCACGTATTTCGCCGACGAGGCGAAGGGGTCGAGGGATTCCGCGATGATGCTTGCCGGTTTTCCATACTTGCCACCCGTGTAGGTGAGGGTCAGGCCGAAGGTCAGATCCTTTGTGGGCGAGAACCCCACGTTGGCATAGACATTGTTCCGCTCGTTGTCGCTGTTCCCGCGGTAGCCTTTGCCCTGCAGCGAGGTGGGCCTGAAATCGCCGGAGAGGGGGAACCCATCGGTCTTTGACGCGCTGCCGCTGAGGAAGAAGTCGAACTTGCCGGCTGATCCGCCCACGCTTCCCTTGGCCCGATACGGCTCATGGTCCCCCACTTCGGTTCCCACCATGCCGCTGAATTTCCTGGTCCCCTTTTTGGTGATTATGTTGATGACGCCGCCCAGACCCCCCTGGCCGTAGAGAACCGAGCTGGGTCCGGTGGTCACCTTGATGCGGGCGATGTTTTCCACCGGAATCCGGGTCGGGTCGAACTGCTGGTCAAAGGCGGAGTTGAAGGGAACACCATCCAGGAGCAGGACCACATGCCGGGTACGGAATCCGCGGATGTCGATGCGCGGCACTCCCTCGCCGCCGGTGCGGATGTTGACGCCGGGGAGGAGGTTGATGGCCTCGTCAAGGGTGCGGGCGCCGGAGGCTTCGATATCCGCCGAGGTCACCTCCCGGACGGCGCCGGCCGCCTCCACGCCCGGCTTCTTTCCGGTTACGACGATCTCGCCCAGGGTAAAGGCCTCTGCGTCCGGGCTTTCCTCTCCGTGCGAGGGAAGCGGAATGGAAAAGACAGCGGTGGAAATAATGAGGGCCATATACGGGATCAGGCGATAATTCATGGGGCGGCTCCGGAACGGTGATATTTCGATTATGGAATTGGGGGAAGCATCAAGAAAAAGATGTTCCTTTTTGACGCTTCCCCCCCGGTGGGTATCTGAATCTGGATACAGCGGATTCTACTTAACGGTTGCGTGCTTGTTCTTGTTCTGTGCTCCGCTTTCCCCGGCCGCATTCTGGGCCGTTATGACAAGGGCGTATGTCTTGCCGGAGGTCAGCCCGGTAATCTCGAACGTCTGGCTTACCGGTTGGGGATCCGCTGATGCCTGCACGGCCACCTTGATTCCGGTCGCCATGATGGTGGCGGGAGAAGGGTCCGTGTCACTTGTCCAGTTGTCGACATAGTAGATATTATATTTCTTTGCAGTGAGTTTCGTATTCCAGGTCACCATCAGCTTGCCCGTTCCTCCGACGACTTCAACCCCGTTCGGGCTATCGGGTGGTTGCAGGGTAGCCGCCGGGGTTGCCGACTTCTCGCTCGATTCGAGGCTTTCACCCGCGGTTGTCGTCGCCGTAAGGACGAAATAGTATGTTGTTCCGTTAGTCAGGCCGTTAATCTCGTAGGGAAGCGTTACGATGTTTTCAATCTTTTTGTCATACTTGACTTTGCTTACACCCGAAGCCGTTGCATAATAAATTGTGTAGGATTTTGCTCCCGCGACAGGGTTGCATGTGATGCTGACTTTCTGGTTTCCAGGGGTTACCGAAGCGCCGGTAGGCTTCAGCCTTGGTGTAGTGGAAGCCTGCTGTGACGAACCGCCTTCCCCATGGGCGTTAACGGCCCTGACAGTGAAGTAATAGGTGGTGTCGTTTGTCAGTCCGGAAACTTCACAAGGGCTTTTTGCGTTCTCAATCTTGCCGGCGGAAGCCTTGACGGCTTCAGCGTCACCTTTTGTAGCGCTGTAATAGACGTTGTAGGATGACGCGCCGGATACCGGATCCCAGGTTACGGTTGCCTTGCCGTCTCCGGGGGCTGCTTTGACGTTGGCGGGCGGCGCTGGTTTGCTTCCGGAGTTTGAATCATCTCCTCCTCCGCAAGCGGTTAAGGCGAGTGCGAGGACAAACATCGTTAATGGCGCGACCAGCAAACGAAATACTGATTTCATACGGCTGTACCTCCTTGAAAAGGAAAATGCCCATGATCTGGGGTGGAATAACCTGGTGGGGGTGGATGTCAGTCCTGTGTTCAGGGCCCTTCATCCGCTGGAAATTCACTTTATGCTATATTTTTTATCATTACAGCGAATAAATTCTATATACACCAGAATATAGTGAACTGTAAAGAAATGAAAAGCGCCACGCGGCTGACGCCGGGCCCTTGATTTCCGATAAGCGCGGGCTTGCAATTAATCATGATAAATAACGGGCGGATACGGCGATGTTAAGCCAGGGGGCTTTTGCTTTAACGCCTGTTTTTACCGTTCTACCCCTATCGCGTTGCGGCTTCGGAGCGATGATACGGACAGGGAATCCCACCGTCACCCCCGGCCCTTTTCGCTGTATATAATTGACTATAGATTGTCCGGTTTGATATATTCCGCGCAACCATTTCAATAAGCGAGGTTTTCCATGAATGTACTCGTCTGTATCGACGACACCGACTCCCTTGTATCCAGAGGAACCGGGGAGCTTGCCGACATTCTGGCAAGAGAGGTGGAGACAAAAGGTTGGGGCCGCTGCTCTTCCATCACCCGTCATCAATTGTATGTGCATCCGGATATCCCCTATACATCCCACAACAGTTCCATGTGCTTTACCGCGACCATCGGGGAAGAGTATCTCCCGAGACTCACCGAGTTCGCATCCGGGTTTCTCGCGGAGGAGAGCGCGGAAGGATCGGACCCGGGTCTCTGCATAGCGGTTGCCGATCGGCTGAGCCGGCCTGATCGCCTCGTGGAGTTCGGCTACCGGGCCAAGAAATCCGTTATCGAGATGACGGATGCCTACGGCCTGGCGGAAGAGGAGGGAGTCCATCTCTCCAGTCACGGCGGGACCGGCCAGGGGGTTATCGGCGCCCTGGCGGGCGTGGGGCTCCGGCTGGGCGGGAACGACGGCAGGATGCGGGGAAGCATCGCAATGCCTGGCGCTGACGGTCTCGTGTCGGTAGGGGAGATTCTGTCGCTCCCCGAGGTGGACGCGGTTCGAACCATGGAGGGGGTATCGCCGGACGAGGCGGATAGGGTCCGGTTGGTTGACAAGGTCAAAACCGTTCTCCTGGGAGGAAAGCTGGTGCTTATCGTGATTCCCGACGAGGGCGGAACCGGTGAAGCCAGATGGCGCAACTGCACCAGGCAGCAGCTGAAGGGGTACTGAGGGCATCGTTCGATCGGATCTGAAGAAAGGTGAAACCATGAGAACTGGGAAACAGGACTGGATACGCGCGTACTTCTTGTCGGCAATTGTCGCGGGACTCTGCATAATTCTCTCCGCCTGCGGCGGGGATCCCTTCAGATATGATCCCGGCGCCCCCGGGATCCCGACTTCGGTCAGGGCCGTGGCCGGTGACGGAAAGGTTACCCTCAGCTGGTCGACTGCATCCGATGCGGGAACTTATACCGTATATTTATCAACTGAACCGGGAGTGGAAAAGAAAACCGCCACCAGAATCACCGGCATCGCAAGCACCTCGTACATCGTGAGCGGGCTGGAGAACGGAGCGAAATACTATCTGGCCGTAGCCGGCGCCAATTCCAGCGGCGAGAGCGGGTTGTCACAAGAGGTTTCCGCCACGCCGTCACAATCCGGCGCCTACTCCCTTGAAGACCTGGAGGGTACCTGGAACTTCAATGCCCTTGCGGGTAAACCGGCCGCGGGGTGGATGCGGGGAACCGTATCCATAGACGCAGCCGGAACCGTTTCCTACCTGTCGTTCCTCGACAGCAAGGGCGGCGCAACGCCGCCTTCAGAGTTTTTGACAACACTGACAATAGATTCGACCGGCACTGTTGCCCAGGCAGCCGGCCAGTTCCACGGGGTCCTTTCCACCGGCAAGACCCTTCTTGCGGCCACCTCCTCCCTGAACAACTCCGTTCCGATCCTCCTGGTTATGCAGAAACGGGTTCCGGGCGTTACTTACAGTGATGCGGATATCGCGGGTACCGGAAGCACGCCGCCAGGTACCGGACCTCTTCCTCTGGCATATCAGCAGATCTCCGTCGGGTCCGGGGAGGAATGGGAATATGCGGTGGGTCAGGCCGGAAAGGACCGGCAGGTCAAGTATTCCACGTTCCTTTCCCCTTCCGGAGCGATAAAACCGGGTGACAAGGCGTCTCTCCTTTCCATCACCCCGGACGGAATCGTCACCGAGACACCGACCGGCGTCCTTCCTGCTCCGACAGTGGTCCTGCCGCATGCCACCATGTCATCCGACAAGACCCTCATGGTGGGTACGGCGACGGACATGAGGGGCGGGAATCCCCGCTACGTTCTCCGGCTGGTGCGGATAACCCAGCTTCCGGGGATACCTCTCATCGACTACCAGACTGGAGATCTGGCCGGCGCATACAGTCTCCTCCGCTTTGTCACCTCTCCCATGTGGGCGTATGGGGCGCTTTCCATGAATACCTCGGGGCTGTGCGCATTCTCGTCCTATGCGGACGGCAGCGGCGGCCATACCCTGCAGGCCGACGAAACGTTCGCCATCACCGGCAACGGCGCGCTGACTTCCGCTTCCGACGCGACAGTACATGGGACACTTTCCTACTTCAAGGATATGGTGGTGATGACAAGGACGGAAGCTGGAGGGAAATCAAGTCTGTCGATACTGTTGAAGCGTTAAGGGGCTCGAAAAATTCTGATGCGTCAAAGACTGGATGCGAGATGGTTCTTTTGGTATTTTCCGATTCCATGAGTTCCTGGTGGTCCGGCCGGTTCAGCGCCGGACCACCAGCCACGCGCCTGCTATGAGGAGAACGGCGCCCAGCGAGCGGGCCGGGCTGATTTCAACCCCGCGGAAACCGAACATGCCGAAGTGATCCAGCATCAGGCCGGTCATTAGCTGGGCCGCGATGGCCGCCGCCATGGCGGCGGCTGTTCCGATACGCGGAACCGCCAGTATGGTCGCCGAGACGAAGAAAGCGCCCAAAAGCCCGCCGGACCATTCCCACCACGCCGTTTCCGCAAGTCCTTTCCATGCCCATCTTCCGGAGAACAGGATAACCAGAAAAAGGGCCAGTGTCCCGACAGCGAATGAGATGCACGCGCTTTCCAGAAACCCCACTTTCTGGGCCAGACTGGCGTTGATGGAAGGCTGCAGCGCAATAGTGGCGCCCGCGCACAGCATCAGAACGACGGGAATCATCTGGTTCATGGTATCTCCCTTGTTGATGGGGCTTTAATAACACCCGCCCTTATGACAAATCACGGTTCCAAACGGTTAAACCTGAAAACGGCATTTCAGCCACAGAGGTCACAGGGAACACAGAGAATTAATAGCGAAGAAATTAACTACCAGACTCACCATAAAGGTGACGATCGTAATATCTTTGTTTTGGAGTAACTGCTTGAAAATTATACGGAAACACTCTGTGCCCTCTGTGTTCTCTGTGGCAATTGCTTTTTTAGGTTAAATTCATTGCCGCCTTTTTGCGTGTTCCCGTTCAGTTGGCTTTCAGGAAATCCCCGAATTTCCGTAACAGATTTCCAGGCCGGTATTTTTCCGGCACCGTTACGGTTCCGGATTTTCTTACCGGAACGGTAATGTCTCCCACAGGGGTTCCGACGGACAGGTCGGCCGCAAGCTGATAGGGTATCTCGTTCAGTCCCGGCCGACGTTTCAGAATCCTCAGCACGTCATCGTAGTTGAGAGAAACCGGGATCACCATGTCCGTTGATGTCTTGCCGTGAAAGATATAATGGTTCTTCGATTGCCCCTTTGCCAGAGGAAGCGCCATCATCCCTACGGTGTAGGTATATCCGTTCAGCGGTATATCAAAGGAGTTGGGATTGGTAACCGTCAGCAGAAAGTCGATGGTTACGCCGTTGGCATCCACTCCGCCGAAACGGACGTCCGAAAGGTTTACTTTCGGTTTTTCGACTATCATCGAGCAGGAGGTTATCAGGACCAGCGGGATAAGGAATAAGAACAGCTTCTTCATGAATGTGCCTCGTTATTGAACCGGACAATCTATCTGGTGGCCATCCGGAATCTCCGTATTGCCATTATCCGGCATTTACATGGTCGGTCCGTGATTTTCGGGAACAAAAAAGCAGACCCGGAAAAAGATCTGCCGAAATTGCATGATGCGCAGCGGTAGGTCTGCTGGTTTGTTACGAGCGCTAGGATGGCCGCGGTTGGATGTTGAGGTCGTTTTCCGCGCGAAGGGGTGGATATTTCATCATTTCCGCCAGTATTTCACGCCTGAAGCGCATCCTCTTGACTTCATAGGCGTCGGCCTGGGGACCGACGCCGCAGTAGAGTTTTTTGGCTTTTCTGAGGTTTCCCTTTGCCATTTTCATCTTTGTCAGAAGTTCCCTGACAGCGGCGTCAGCGCATTTTTCATCATTCTCCATGTCCTTCGGAGTGTAACCATGGCTCCTGGCCCGTTGCGGCATCAACTGCCATACGCCAAGCGCCCCCCGGTAGGATACCGCTTTTGATGAGAGTCCATGGGAACCGGTTTCCGCCAGGGCTATCTCCGCCATATCCATCGGCATGAAAGGTGTGTCCAGGGTCTTCAGGTAGCAAAGGGCGGCGAGATAGCGGGCGCGACGCGCATTCGTCCTTTTCTCGAATGCGGCCACAATTGCCGGTATCTGCATCCTGCGCTCTTCCAGCCTGAATTTCTTTTCCAACGCCCCCGAGCTTTCCTTATCCGATTCGGGTTCCGACTTAACCACGACGGGTTGAGTCTTGAGGACCTGTGCCTGATCGCACGATGTAATACACAACGAGATGGTTGTCAACATAATAGCTTTTTTGATCATAATTTGAATGGTGTTCGGTTTTTTCGGGTTTTTGCCGGACAAGCGGCCCTGGTGCCCGCTCGTTATCTGGTTTCAATGCGGGGTTCCGGCGGTAACCTCCTTTCTTTTGATTCCGCGGATTGCGGCGGATGATTCGGTGTGTTCTTCAAGCGTTCGTGTCTTCATTGATTCAGATACAAACTGGTTAACGCGGTTTTCTCATTGGCGGCAGGGAAGATTCAGGATGTGCAACTCGTGGAGGGGAATCGTGTGAGAGAGTCCGGTGTCCGGAAAGACTCGGCCCGTCCGGGAAAGCTGTAAACTCCGGAGGAAAGGCCTGGGTCAATCTTGAGGGTGTCTTGTCGTCACCATTGCCGGCGCCATGGAGAGAAATCTCGCGATGGTTATTTAAGAAGTCCGTAAAAATAAACCATGCAAAACGCAAATGTCAACTTTTAAACACCCAGGATTTTTTCGCGCCCGACTTAACCGGTTGAAATATAAGTTAAATATTATGGATTTAAGAAGGGGGATCTGATGGCGTGGGGCGCCTTGATGAGTCTGTCGCCCATCAGCGGTGGATGGTCATCGTGAGCCATATGGCGGACAGGGAGAAGATGAAATTGGCGGCCCAGGCTGATATGAATGGAGAAAGGACACCGGTCTGGCCGAATGAAATCAGTATCGCGTTTATTATGAAATAGGAGAAACCGATTGCAAGGCTGAGTCCGATGCCCAGGGCGATGCCGCTGGTGCGACCCCCTCGCAGGGCAAAGGGGATACCGAGAAAGGCCATGATCAGGCAGGTAAAAGGAAGCGAGAGCTTCGAGTGCATCAGCGCCTCGTATCTGGTTGAGTCGTAGCCGCCGTTTCGCAACTTCTCGGTGTACCGTTTGAGTCTGAAAAAACCCATATCATCCGAGTGTTTGTCCCAGGTTTTCAGGTCTTCGATCTTCAGATTGAAGGGCACCTGGAGATTATTCATCATCACGGCGGCGGGCGCCGTTCCCGTCGAAAAATCCCTTTCCACGACATTTTTCAGGTCCCAGCTGCTACCGTTCCACGTGCCTTCTTCGGCCTCGATACGCCTTGCCGGTTGCATCCCGCTGGTGGTCTCCCAGAGGGTTATCCCCTTCAGGGTCCGGGTTTCCGGTATGAAAAGGCGCGCCTGCAGCATATAGTTCTCTTCCCGGTACCAGATATTGTTGAGACGGAAGAAGGTGCTCGGGCTCTTTTTCAGGATGAGCACTTCTTCAGTGTATTTCATGCGCTGGGAAGTGGCCGGGATAATTACCTCGTTGGCGAAAAAGGTGAAGAGACTCAGGATGAAGGCTATTCCGATAATGGGCTCGGCGATTTTCTTCAGGCTGACGCCGCAACTCTGCATGGCGATTATCTCGCTGGAGCGTGCAAATGTCCCGAGAGTCAACAGGGTGGACATCAGGACCGCCAACGGCATGATCTGGTTGATGATGGATGGGATCTTGTAGATAAAAAAGAGGAGTATGTATAAAGGGTTGCAATCAGACTGGGAAAATCTGCGCACCTTTTCCAGGAAGTCTATGACCAGATAGATCGTTACGAAAGAACCCGTGGTCAATGCCAGAAGCTTCAGGTAGGCAACGCTTATGTAACGCCTTAATAATCTCATTGTATTTTATTGCGCGCGAAACGTGACTGAAGTTTGTGAATAAATCGCGCCGGGATCTCGAAAAATGGGATAGGGCGGTCGTTGGCGGTTTTCGTGAAGAGGTACAGGCCGATGGCGAAAAGGAGAGTATTGGAAAGCCACATGGCCGGAAAAGGGGGGAGCACGCCTTTCTGGCCCATGGTTCTTCCCGCTGTAAGGACGACGTAGTACAAAAGGAGGACCGCGATGCAGATGGAAAATCCGGACGATTTTCCGGCTCGACGGTTCTGCAGGCCGAGGGGAATGCCGACCAGGGCGAAGACAAAACAGGCAAAGGGAAGGGCCAGCCGGCGGTGAAACTCCAGAAGGACATCCCTTTTCAGCGCGGCATCGGTCTTCGGGTCCTCCAGGGTCTTCAGCAGTTCTCCCATTGTCATATCGAGTTCATTTATGGTCGGGACTATCTTATAGTCCTGATTCAGGTTCACGCTCAGGTCGTAGCTCGCGAAGTTCATGAGCTGATAGTCGCTTTTGCCTCGCGGGCGGTGGATGCCGCCGTCAAGCAATCGCAGCCTGAGGGACTTCTTTTGCGGATCCGTCATGATGAGACCGTTTTGGGCGAAAATGGTCACGGTTTCTTCCGGATTTCTTTCATCGTAAATCAGTATTCCGGAGATATGGTGCTTCTCTTCGTCATAGTTCGAGACATAGATCACCAGACCCGGGAAGTCGTCATTGAACACCCTGTCCTTGAGGCTTATATTCACTCTTGTGTTGATTGCGTTGTAAAGCAGGGTTTTGAATTCAGTGTTGCCCTTGGGGAGGGCGTAGATGGTGATTGCGGTTGTGACGGCATAGGTGATGACGGCAAAGACGATGACCGGCGGAAGCAGGTTGTAAAGGCCGAATCCGCTTGCCTTCATGGCCGTCAGCTCGTTGTCGGCGGAAAGTCTCCCGAAGGCGAGGAGCAGCGCCAGGAGAAAGGCCATGGGGATGGTTACCACGGAAAACGAGGGGAGCATGTAAAGGACAAGAAGAAGAATGTCCGAGAGAGGGACGCCCTTGGCGATCACCATCTCGGCCAGCTTGATAAACTTTCCCATCAACAATACAAACGTAAAAACGGCAAAGCCCAGCAGAAAAGGAACAATAATTTCCCTGCCGATATACCGGTACAATATCTTATTCATGACGCGGGGCATGATACATGAGCAATGGGCAAATAGCAACCGCCCTCCCCTGTTCATGGCGCGGCGTCCACTGGCCGGGCCGCCCGTTTTTATGTCGGCCCGTCAATTTTGCCCTTGCGGATCCATGCCCGATATGGTATACAGATTCGCTATTTAACCACACACACCCCCGTAAATTCCGGCGGTGACCGCATCGAGCGGATTCCGAGGGGGTGGAGGAAAAACCAAAGGAGAGAACACAAATGTCGAACATTACCATGAAAGAACTGCTGGAAGCGGGTGTGCATTTCGGGCATCAGACCAAGCGCTGGAATCCCAAGATGAAGCCTTACATTTTCGGGGCGCGCAACGGTATCTATATCATCGATCTGCAGAAAACCGTGCGCCTGTTCAAGAACGCCTATAATTTCGTCAAGGAAACCGCCCAGGCAGGCGAGACCGTTCTGTTCGTGGGAACGAAAAAGCAGGCCCAGGATTCCATTGCCGAAGAGGCCCAGCGCTGCAACATGTTCTATGTGAACCAACGCTGGCTGGGCGGCATGCTGACGAACTTCGCCACCGTCAAGCAGAGCATCGATCGTCTGAAGCGCCTGGACGCCATGTTTGAAGACGGCTCCATCGAGGCCTATACGAAAAAGGAGATGCTGAGCCTTGAAAAGCAGCGTATCAAGCTGGAAAAATCCCTTGGAGGGATCAAGGGCATGGGCAGGCTGCCGGGGGCTATTTTCGTCATAGACCCGAAAAACGAGGCCATAGCCGTTACGGAAGCCAACAAGCTGGGGATTCCGGTTGTATCGGTTGTCGATACCAACTGCAATCCGGATCCCATCGACCATATCATTCCCGGCAATGATGACGCAATTCGCGCCATTCGGCTTCTTTCCAGCAAGATTGCCGACGCCGTCATAGAGGGCGTCCAGGCCAGGGAGGCCGAACTCAAGAGCGATACCGATGCCGGTGAGGCCGAGGTTCCGGCCGAGGTGGAGGTTGAGGCGTCCGCTGCTCAGGAGGCCCCCCAGGCCTAGACGGGTAGCGGGATTCAGGAGGCGGGCTCCGATTTCCGCCGCGTCGGGAACAGGTTGTGTAAGCGGGCCGACGGGACTCGTTAAGCGGTAAACTGATGAGAATAATTGTTAACCGGGTTCGCCTGAGACATGGATGAACCTTTCAGGGAGGATATACAGTGACTATTACAGCGGCACAGGTGAGTGAACTGAGAAAAGTTACCGGAGCGGGCCTTATGGACTGCAAAAAGGCACTGGCTGAAACCGGCGGAGATCAGGAAAAGGCCATAGACTACTTGCGCAAGAAAGGTTTGGCGGCGGCATCCAAAAAGGCCGGCCGTATCGCCTCGGAAGGCATCGTTGGTTCCTATATCCACGCGGGCGGAAAGATAGGCGTTCTGGTGGAAGTGAACTGCGAGACTGATTTCGTTGCCAAGAACGTAGCGTTCCAGGGGTTTGTCAAGGACATAGCCATGCACATCGCCGCGGCCTCTCCGCTTTATGTCCGTCGTGAGGAGGTTCCCGGGGACCTTCTGGAAAGAGAAAAGGATATCTATCGAGCCAAGGCGAAGGAAACCGGTAAGCCCGACGCCATCATAGAAAAGATTGTGGAAGGACAGATCAACAAGTTCTATGGCGATATCTGCCTTCTGGAGCAGGCATTCGTGAAGGATCCGGACAAGACCATCCAGACCTACCTTAACGAAACCATCGCATCAATCGGCGAAAACATGTCCATCCGCCGTTTCACCAAGTTCGTGCTGGGTGAGGGGCTGGCGAAAAAGGAAAGTGATTTCGCCGCCGAGGTGGCTGCCGCCGCCGGCGTCTAATCCGGCCAGACAATCTTTTGCCGGATGGAGGCCATCAAGGCCGGAAATGCCATCCGGCTCATGTCTTGCCGCGCCGGATTCGTGTCCGGCGCGGCGAAAAAACCCGCTGAATAAGAATGAAACCACGGGAGCACGGGCGATTAAATATGAACAGACCGCGGTATGGCAGGGTTCTTTTGAAGCTGTCGGGCGAGGCCCTGGCAGGTGAACAGAAATACGGCATCGATCCCCAGACGATTACGACCATTGCCGCGGAGATCAAGGAAGTGGTCGCCAGCGGCGCCCAGATGGCCGTCGTCATTGGCGGCGGCAATATCTTTCGCGGACTGGCGGCCTCATCCCGGGGCATGGACAGGGCCAGCGCCGATTATATGGGCATGCTGGCCACCATGATAAATTCACTGGCCATGCAGGATGCTTTGGAAAAGATGGGAGTGGATACGCGCGTCCAGTCCGCCATCGAGATGCGTGAGGTGGCGGAACCCTATATCCGGCGTCGAGCCATCAGGCACCTGGAAAAGGGGAGGGTGGTTATCCTTGGGGCCGGCACCGGAAATCCCTATTTCACCACTGATACGGCGGCAAGTCTCCGGGCCATGGAGATCGGCGCCGAGGTGATCATAAAGGGAACCAAGGTGGATGGTGTCTATTCGGCGGATCCCATGAAGGACCCTGATGCCTTCAAGTTTTCCCAGCTCAGCTACATCGATGTCCTGAAGAAGGGCCTGCAGGTCATGGATGCCACGGCCACTTCTCTCTGCATGGACAACAGTCTTCCCATCATTATCTTCAACGTCACCGTTGCCGGAAACATCAAGAAGGTCATCCTTGGTGAGGAGATCGGCACCATCGTAAAAGGAGAATGACATGACAAAAGATGTCCTCGCTTCCATGAAAAAGAGCATGGAAAAGACCGTCGATTCGCTTCGTAAAGAGTACCAGAAGGTGAGGACGGGGCGAGCCAGCATCGCCGTACTGGAAGACATCAAGGTCATGTACTACGATACCCCGACCCCCATCAACCAGGTCGCTCAGATTGCGGTGCCTGAGGCGAGGGTGATAACCATCCAGCCATGGGAGCAGAAACTGATAGGCATTGTCGAAAAAGCGATTCTGAATGCGAATATCGGGCTCACGCCCACCAATGACGGTAAACTGATCCGGCTTTCCATCCCCCCCTTGACCGAGGAGCGGAGAAAAGAGATAGTCAAGCAGTTAAAGAAGATGGCTGAAGAAGGAAAGATAGCCATTCGTAACATACGGCGCGACGCCATTGACTCCCTGAAAAAACTGGAAAAGGATAAAAAGATCTCCGAGGATGACCTGAAGAGGGCGGAAAAAGATGTCCAGGATGTGACGAACGGCTATGTCTCCAAGGTTGACGAGGTGTTAGCCGCCAAGGAAAAAGAGGTCATGGAAATCTGAAAAGGCATCGGCGCCCGCAAGCATGTTCCTCACTGTTTCCAGTACTTTTGCCCCCAGTGCCGGTCATTCGGCGGTATCAACTTGTGACCCCTTTCCGCATGGGGGTTTTTTATTTTAGGGCCTCGTATGTTTATGCTCGATAAGGAAAAACTGCCCAGGCATCTTGCCATCATCATGGACGGCAATGGAAGATGGGCCCAGGAGCGGATGCTCAAGAGGATTGTCGGCCACCGGCGGGGAGTTGAGACGGTAAGGACGATTGTCGAAGAAAGTTCAAGTCTGGGCATAGGGTTTCTTACCCTCTTCGCCTTTTCCTCCGAAAACTGGCTCCGTCCCAAGACGGAGGTCCGCTCACTCATGGCGCTCCTGAAAAGGTATCTCACGAAAGAGGCCTCCCGCATGATGGCCAACAATATCAGGTTCAACGTCATCGGTGACCGGGGTGAGCTTCCTGGCGACGTCAACGACGCGGTGGATGAGACCATAAGCAAGACGGCCCGGAACAGTGGCATGGTTCTGACCCTGGCCCTCTCCTACGGGGCGCGCCGCGAAATCGTATCAGCGGCGGCCGCCCTCGCGGCCGATCTGGCGGCGGGAAGGATTCGCGGGGAAGACATATCGGAGGCGCTTTTTTCCCGCTATCTGTTCACCGCGGATATTCCGGACCCGGATTTTCTGATCCGTACCAGCGGCGAGATGCGAATCAGTAATTTTCTCCTCTGGCAGATCGCCTATACCGAGCTTTACTTCACCGCCGTCAACTGGCCCGATTTCAGCAAAGAGGAATTTTATCGAGCACTTGCGGATTTTCAGGAGCGAGAGCGCCGTTACGGGCTTATCAGCGATCAGGTGCGCGCGAGGAGGTAGCCATAAAGCGTCTTGTAACGGGATTAATCGCCCTTCCTTTGCTCATAGTCTTTATCCTGAAGGCGGGTTCCGTTCCGTTCACCTGCTTTGTCACTGTCCTCTCCTTTGTCGGGCTGATGGAGTTCTATCGGATGGCCATCCCCGGCCGCGGATCAGGCCGTTTGGTCGCATCGCTGATGGGCGCGGCTGTTATCACGCTTCCGGCCGCGGGTCTTCTGCCGGCTCAACTTGCGCTTTCAATCCCCATCCTTCTTTTCGGTTTGTCTTCCCTGCTTGGAATCGGCGACATCAAGGGCGCCGCCGAGAAAACCGCCCTTTATCTCATGGGTGTACTCTATGTTCCGCTGCTCCTGAATCACCTGGTTTTGCTGCGCGAGATGCCCCATGGGATCCAGTGGGTCTTCCTGCTTCTGGTCATAGTCATGTCCGGGGATACCGCGGCATTCTACGTGGGTAGTGCTATCGGGAAGAGGAAGCTGCACCCCCTTGTCAGTCCCAACAAGAGCGTCGAGGGTTCACTGGGTGGGTTGGCGGGAAGTGTCGCGGGAACGTTTCTGGTGAAGGCCACTTTTTTCCCCGGCCTTTCGGCGGTTGACTGCATGGTTCTGGCCTTGTTCGTGGGGCTCATGGGCCAACTGGGGGACCTGTTCGAATCACTCCTGAAGAGAAGCTTCGGAGTAAAGGATTCCGGAACCATCTTTCCTGGTCATGGCGGTATGCTGGACAGGCTCGACAGTATCCTCTTCGCGGCCCCTGCTCTCTATATTTACGCCGAATATTTTTTCCGCTAAGCAGGCAAACATGGGTCTGGTCGCGGAAAACGCCCTGTCGCCGTCTCCCTTCACAACAGGAGCGGTTGTTCATAATAAACGAGGATTGTCATGAAGAAACTCTCCATTCTCGGATCCACCGGATCCATCGGTGTCAGTACGCTGGAAATCGTCGCGGCCCATCGCGACAGGTTTGATGTTGTCGCCTTGACCGGCGGAAACAATCTGGAACTCCTGGGAAAACAGATCGAGGAATTCAAACCCCGGGTTGCGGCGGTCATACTGGAAGAATCAGCGCAAAAGCTGCGCAAGATGCTGAAGGGCGCCAAAACGGAGATCCTCTCCGGGGTTCCCGGCATGATTGCGGCCGCTACCGCTGAGGATGCGGACATGGTGGTGGCCGCCATTGTCGGCGCGGCGGGTCTCGTCCCCACGGTTGCGGCCATCAGGGCCGGCAAGGACGTGGCGCTTGCCAACAAGGAGACCCTTGTCACCGCGGGACGACTTATCATGGATATGGCGCGGGAGCGGGGAGTTCGTCTCTATCCGGTGGATAGCGAGCACAGCGCGGTCTTTCAATCACTTCAGGGCCATCGGAGCGAAGACGTGAAGAGGATCATCCTAACCGCCTCGGGGGGTCCGTTTTTCCACTACCCGCCGCGTAAACTGGAGGCTGTCTCCGTTGCCGATGCCCTTAACCATCCCAACTGGAGCATGGGGAAGAAGATCACCATCGACTCCGCGACCATGATGAACAAAGGGCTCGAGGTCATAGAGGCCAAATGGTTGTTTCATGTGCCGGTTGAAAAGATATCGGTGGTTATTCATCCCCAGAGCATCATCCATTCCCTGGTGGAGTATGTGGATGGTTGCGTAATGGCCCAGTTGGGGACGCCCGACATGAAAGCGCCCATCGCCTATGCCCTCACCTGCCCGGAGCGGGTTCCCACCGGGGTGCGCGGGCTGAATCTGGCCGAATCAGGTTCGCTCACATTCTTCGAGCCGGACATGGAGAGATTTCCCGCTCTGGGACTGGCATATCGCGCAACTAATGACGGTGAAAGCATGCCCGCCGTCATGAACGCGGCCAATGAGGTGGCGGTGGAGGCATTCCTTTCCGGCGCCATAAAGTTTACCGAAATAGCAAAGATCATTGAAAAGACCATGGACTCTCATCAGCCTCACACCCTGAACTCCATTGAAGAGGCGCTTCAGGCGGATCGCTGGGGCCGGATGAGGGCAAAAGAGCTCCTAACCCTCTAGGGAGAATCGCATGACCAGTATAGTTTCGTTTGTTTTGGTGCTAGGAATACTCATTTTCGTTCATGAGCTTGGCCACTTTCTTTTTGCAAAACTCTTCCGGGTCGGGGTCGAGAAGTTTTCCCTCGGCTTTGGTCCCCGGATCGTGGGTAAGCAGATTGGAGAGACCGAATACCGCATCTCCGCCTTCCCTCTCGGCGGTTATGTGAAAATGGTCGGAGAGAGCGGCGATGAAGAGCTGCCGCCGGAGGATCAGAAACGATCCTTTATGGCGAAACCGCCGTTGCAGCGGTTTCTCATCGTTGCCGCCGGTCCGGTGTTCAATATTATTTTCGCGTATATCGCCTTTGTCGCCGTCTGCATGATAGGGGTTCCTTCGGCTACCTCGAAGATTGGGGATGTCATGAAGGGCAAGCCCGCCGCAAGGGCGGGAATCATGCCGGGAGACAGGGTCGCGGCCGTAAACGGAGCGCGCGTGTCAAGCTGGAACGATATGGCCGAACGCATTGCCGGCAGCGGAGGGAAGTCCCTGAATCTGCTCCTGGAACGGAAAGGAAAGACCTTTGCCGTACAGGTCACCCCTGAGATGCGGACGGCGAAAGACCTCCTTGGCGATACCGTGACTTCGCCCGTGATAGGGATTGTGGTGTCGGATGAGTATGTTACGGAACGATTCGGGCCCCTGGAGTCTTTGTTGAAGGGAGCGGAACAGACCTGGACCGTGACCAGGCTGACCGTTGTCGCCGTCGCCAAGATGATCGGGGGGAGTATCTCCGCCGACAACATCGGCGGACCTATCATGATCGCCAAGATGGCGGGGGAGCAGGCTAAAACCGGCATCGTGAGCTTTCTCGCCTTTATGGCCCTTCTGAGCATCAACCTCGGTCTTCTGAACCTCCTCCCCATTCCGATCCTGGATGGTGGCCACCTTGTTTTCTATTCGTGGGAGATAATATTCAGGAAACCGGTGCACATGAAGATTCGCGAGGTTGCCCAGCAGGTGGGCCTGGTCCTCCTGATCGGCCTGATGGCCTTTGCATTTTACAACGATATCGTTCGCTATTTCATAGGGCAGGGCTGACGTGAAGCTTCTGGCGATTGATACCTCTACGTCTGCAAGCAGCGTGGCGCTCATGGAGGACGGCAGATTGAGCGCCGAATGGCTCGCGAACCCTGAAACCCCGCATTCTTCCGCTCTCATGCATTGGCTGGATCTTGTATTGAAGAGCGCCGGGCTTTCCCCGGATGACCTGGACGCCTTCGGCGTCACCCTTGGCCCCGGTTCTTTCACGGGACTTCGCGTCGGCATCGCCACCGTAAAGGGCCTTGCCCTTGCAACCGGCAAACCGGTCGCGGGTTACTCCTCCCTTGCCATGCTTGCCATGAATATCCCTTGCGCGGCCCATCCAGTCTGTTCCATGCTGGATGCCAGAAAGAAAGAGGTCTATGCGGCCGTCTACCATTGCGCCGGCTTCCCCCGGCCCGTCGTGGATGATTGCGTGACTCCTCCGGCCGCTTTTCTTGAGCTTATCCGGGAACCGACCATCTTCGTCGGCAGCGGGGCGCTTCGCTACCGGGAGCTTATCGAGGACAGGCTGGGCGACGGGGCAATCTTCGCGCCGGACTCATGCCATGTACCCAGGGCCTCTTCCGGCGCGCTGCTTGCGGCCGATGCCTTTTCAAGGGGCGATCTGATTCCGGCGGGCGCCATTGTTCCGGTTTACATCAGACCGTCCGAGGCGGAAATCGCAAGGTTCAAAAGGGAAGCCGGAGAGTAATCGGTTCTTGTCGGGAGATGGCAATCGCGTATTGGACGTACACCTCTTCGGGAT
>CAYMFO010000011.1:48086-56859 GCA_964389825.1 uncultured Geobacter sp.
ATCGGTTCTTGTCGGGAGATGGCAATCGCGTATTGGACGTACACCTCTTCGGGATGCGTGTTTTTTGCCGCACCGGAGGTCAGGGACAGCGCCGGCGCCGCTTTGCCGGCTGGTTTTTTCCGGGGCGCGTGTATTGACAGAGGGGTATGAATGTATTAAGGTAAATCCTTGTTTTTTCGATCCGGATGCTTAAAAGAGAGGGTGTATATGCGCAGCAACATGATTACTCAGGGACTTGAGCGGACTCCCCACCGGGCGCTTCTTAAAGGCGCCGGAGTGCCTCACAGCGAGATGGAAAAGCCATTCATCGGTGTGGCGACAAGCTTCACCGACCTGATTCCGGGTCACGTAGGTATGCGTGATCTGGAAAGATACATCGAAAAGGGAATCCACACCGGTGGAGGTTATGCCTTCTTTTTCGGGATTCCGGGCGTATGCGACGGTATCGCCATGGGACACAAGGGGATGCACTATTCCCTGGCCACCCGGGAGCTGATTGCCGACATGGTGGAGTCCATTGCCGAGGCGCATCGCCTGGACGGTCTGGTGCTTCTCACCAACTGCGACAAGATCACGCCGGGCATGCTTATGGCCGCCGCCCGTCTTGACATCCCTTCCATCGTTGTAACCGCCGGTCCGATGATGGCGGGAAGAGGACCGGACGCGCGACGCTACTCCTTTGTCTCCGATACCTTCGAGGCCATGGCCCGCTACAAGGCGGGTGTCATCGACGGCAAGGAACTGCGGACATGCGAGGACAACGCCTGTCCGGGCATGGGTTCCTGCCAGGGACTCTTTACGGCCAATACCATGGCCATCCTGACCGAGACCCTGGGAATGAGTCTCCCCCGCTGCGGAACGGCCCTCGCGGTTTCCGCCCTGAAGCGAAGGATCGCCTTTGCCTCGGGAGAGAAGATTGTGGAACTGGTGAAAAACGGGGTTACCCCCCGCCAGATCATGACACGTGAAGCATTCGAGAATGCAATCCGTGTTGACCTGGCCCTTGGGGGCTCTTCGAATACGGTTCTCCATCTGCTGGCAATCGCCCACGAGGCGGGTGTTGAACTCCCTCTCGAAACCTTCGATATCCTGGCGCGCCAGACCCCCCAAATTGCTTCCATGAACCCCGCCGGCGAGCACTTCATGGAAGACCTGGACGTTGCGGGCGGCGTCCTTGGCGTTCTGAAGCAGCTTGGAGATCGCGTGCGGGATTGTCAGACCGTCATGGGCCTGACCACTTCCCAGCTTGTTGCCAGCATCGATCGGATTGACGAGACGGTGATCCGGCCGCTGGACAACCCGGTGAAGAAAGAGGGGGGGCTTGCCGTCCTTTTCGGAAACCTGGCGCCCAAAGGCGCCGTCGTCAAGCAGTCCGGGGTTTCCGAGCCGATGATGCGCTTCACCGGCAGGGCCCGCTGCTTCGATTCAGAGGAAGAGGCCATGGCCGCGTTGATGGATGGCAAAATCTCCTCGGGAGACGTGGTGGTCATACGCTACGAGGGCCCCAAGGGAGGGCCGGGGATGAGGGAGATGCTGGCGCCGACCGCCGCCCTGATGGGTCTTGGTCTGGGAGATTCGGTTGCGCTGATAACCGACGGACGTTTCTCAGGCGGCACACGAGGCCCCTGCATCGGCCATATCTCGCCGGAAGCGGCTGAGGGCGGGCCCATTGCCCTTGTGGAAGAAGGTGACGAGATTTCTCTTGACATACCTGGACGCAGGCTGGAATTGCTCGTTGACGAGGATATCCTGGCGAAACGGCGCGAAGCCTGGCGGCCGCCTGAACCGAAAATCACGAAGGGATGGCTCTCCCGGTACGCCAAGGTAGTGACCTCGGCGTACACCGGGGCGATTACCACCGCTGACTAGAAAAGCCCATCATTCCGGGGCGGCGACAAATTGCGCGGGAGGTTTTGTTATGAAGCTCGCAGGCGCGAGAATTCTGCTGGAATGCCTGAAACGGGAAGGCGTTGACACCATTTTCGGATATCCCGGCGGCACGGTCATAAATATCTTCGATGAACTCTACTCCTTTCCGGAGATCAGGAATATCCTTCCCCGGCACGAGCAGGCCGGGGTCCACGCAGCGGACGGATACGCGCGCGCCAGTGGCAAAGTGGGCGTAGCCATTGCCACTTCAGGGCCTGGCGCCACCAATACCGTTACGGGTATCGCAACCGCCTACATGGATTCCATCCCGCTGGTGGTCATAACCGGGCAGGTGCCGACGGCCCTCATCGGGAATGACGCCTTTCAGGAGGTGGACATCATAGGGATAACCCGCCCCTGCACCAAGCACAATTTCCTGGTCAAGAATGTCAAGGAACTTGCGGGAATAGTAAAGAAAGCCTTTTATATCGCCCGCACCGGCCGTCCGGGTCCGGTGCTCATCGACCTGCCCAAGGATGTGCAGGTCGCGGTAACCGAATTCCGTTATCCGGAAAAGCTGGAGATGAGGAGTTACAAGCCGACCATCGAGGGACATCCGAAGCAGGTTGAAAAGGCGGCATCCATGCTGCTGGCCTCCAGAAAACCGGTGATATACGTGGGCGGCGGGGTCATTCTGGGGGATGCGGCCGCTGATCTCAAAAGGCTCGCGGAGACCCTGAATACGCCTGTGACGACAACCCTCATGGGCCTCGGTTCCTTCCCGGAGGATAACCCCCTTTCCTTGGGGCTCCTCGGCATGCATGGCACTTATTATGCCAACATGGCGGTTACGGATTGCGACCTTCTGGTGGCGGTGGGCGCCCGTTTCGACGATCGGGTTACCGGCAAGATTCCCGCATTCGCGCCCCACGCCAAGATTATTCATGTGGATGTGGACCCAACCTCAATAAGGAAGAATGTGCGTGTTGACCTTCCCATCGTAGGTTCGGTACAGGATGTGCTGGCTAAACTCGTGGCCTTCCTGGAAGAGCGCCAGGAATCCGTCGATGGCTTCCGAAAAACCATGAAGCCATGGCTGGCCCAGATTGCTGAGTGGAAGGTCAAGCACCCCATGAGCTTCAAGGAGTCTTCCCAGTTTATCAAGCCGCAGGCCGTTATCAGGAAGCTGAGAGAGCTTTCCGAACCTGACGCGATTATCGCCACCGACGTGGGACAACACCAGATGTGGACCGCGCAGTTCTTTTCCTTTACGAGGCCGCGGACTCTCCTCAGTTCAGGGGGGCTCGGAACCATGGGTTACGGACTTCCCGCCGCCATGGGCGCCCAGGCGGCCTTTCCCGACCGCCAGGTGATAGTTGTCTGCGGGGACGGAGGTTTCCAGATGAATCTCCAGGAAATGGCGACCCTGGTGCAGAACCGTCTACCGGTCAAGATCTGCGTCATGAACAATAATTATCTCGGTATGGTGCGGCAGTGGCAGGAGCTGTTTTTTGACAAGCGTTACTCCAATACCGTTCTTGAGCTCCCCATTGATTTCGTGAAACTCGCCGAGGCGTTCGGAGCGACCGGTTTTACCGCGTCCCGGCCTGAAGATGTGGAGGATACCATCAGAAAGGGTTTTGCCACTCCGGGACCGGTCCTTATGGAGTTCAAGATTGCCCGTGAGGAAAAGGTCCTGCCCATGGTGCCGGCCGGCGCCTCTCTCAATGAGATGGTTCTGGCCTCCTGATTGGGTGATATTGTCTTTTTATTGAAATGCCGCCTATTGCCGGTTCATTGAGGAGATAGCCACATGAGACATACTGTAACGGTACTTGTGGAAAACGAATTCGGGGTTTTGTCGCGGGTCGCGGGACTTTTTTCCGGCCGCGGTTTCAATATAGATTCCCTGTCGGTGGCGCCCACGAACGAGGAGTCCATTTCCCGCATGACGATTGTCACAAGGGGAGATGAGCAGATCCTCGAGCAGATCACCAAACATCTTAACAAGCTTATCGACGTCATCAAGGTCATCGACTTCACCGATGGCAGCGCCGTTGAGAGAGAGATGGCCCTGGTGAAGGTGACCGCCGAGGATGAAAACAGGGCTGAGGTGTTGCGGATTGTGGATATTTTCCGGGCCAACGTGATAGATGTCACGCCGAAAAGCTATACCATCGAGGTTACAGGCTCCCCTTCCAAGGTTGACGCCATTCTTGAACTCCTGCGGCCCTTAGGGCTCAAGGAACTGGTGCGCACTGGTCCGGTTGCCATCGGAAGGGGCGCGAAAGGGTGGAAGGGATAAGAATCATAGCCCGGCGGCCGGCCGCCGGCGATTGTTGCTGCACAATAATTCAGGAGGATACAATGAGGATTTATTACGACAAAGACTGTAACCTTGGAGTGCTGAAGGGGAAGAAGGTGGCGATCATCGGCTACGGTTCCCAGGGACACGCGCACGCCAATAACCTTAAGGATTCCGGAATAGATGTGGTGGTGGGCCTGCGCCCGGATTCGACCTCTGTAAAGAAGGCGGAAAACGCGGGACTTACGGTCCTTCCCACTTCGGAGGCGGTCAAGATAGCCGATGTAGTCATGCTCCTCCTTCCCGACGAGATCCAGGGCGATGTCTACCGGGAAGAGATCGGCCCCTTCGTCAAGCAGGGCGCATACCTGGCGTTCAGCCACGGATTCAACATCCATTTCGGCCAGATTGTCCCCCGTCACGACATCAACGTCATAATGATCGCTCCCAAGGGACCGGGCCACCTGGTTCGCCACGAGTATCTCAAGGGAGGGGGGGTGCCCAGCCTCATCGCCGTTCACCATGATCCGGCGGGCAATTCCCGCGACGTTGCCCTGGCCTACGCTTCCGCCAATGGCGGCGGCAGGGCCGGCATTATCGAGACTTCCTTCCGTGAGGAAACCGAGACGGATCTCTTCGGCGAGCAGGCGGTCCTGTGCGGCGGTGTCAGCGCGCTCATCCAGGCAGGTTTCGAGACCCTCGTGGAAGCTGGATACGCCCCGGAAATGGCATACTTCGAGTGCCTCCACGAGTTGAAGCTGATCGTGGACCTCATCTATGAAGGCGGAATCGCCAACATGCGTTACTCCATCTCCAACACCGCCGAGTATGGCGACCTGACCCGCGGCCCGCGTGTCATAACCGAAGATACCAAGGATGAGATGAGGCAGATCCTCGCCGAAATCCAGACCGGCGAATTCGCCAAGGAGTGGATGCTGGAGAACAAGATCAACAAGCCGGTCTTCAGCGCCCTGCGACGCCATGCCGCGGAGCATCCCATTGAAGAGGTGGGCGCGCGGCTTCGTTCCATGATGTCGTGGATCGGCGCCTCGAAGATTGTGGACAAGTCGAAGAACTAGGGAAATTCCCATTCAGGAGAGGCCGGATTCCGGATTCATGGAGCGTAGAGCGTCAGGGGGTCCGTATCCGGCCTTTTCATATCAAGTAGGCATGTACGACGAGGTAGCAAGAGCATGCGTAATCAACATACGCCTATCGCCGCTGAAGGGTTTCCCTTTATCGCGGGCGCAGGAATCATCACGCTGGTTCTGGCGTTTCTTTCATGGAAGGTCGCCTCTGTTGTGGCGCTGGCCTTAACCTTCTTTGTGGTCTATTTCTTCCGCAACCCGCAACGGAATCCTCCCGAGGGAGAGGACAATGTCCTTGCGCCGGCGGACGGGGTGATCACCTACCTGGGAAGCGCCCGGGAGAGTCACCTGGATGCGGAAATGACCAAGATCAGTATCTTCATGTCGGTCCTTGACGTCCACGTCAACCGGGTTCCCTGCTCCGGAAAGGTGACGGACACCTTCTATGTCAAGGGAAAATTTCACGATGCGCGGGATGACAGGGCCACCTTCGAGAATGAACAGGGCGGCATGATAATCGAGACCGGGCACGGGATCCGGATAGTTGTCGTCCAGGTCGCGGGTCTTATCGCCAGGCGCATTGTTTCCTATGTCAACAAGGGAGACATGCTGGAGCGGGGACGGCGCTACGGGATGATCCGTTTTGGCTCCAGGCTGGATGTCTATCTTCCTCCGGAAACGGATGTCCTGGTGAAGGCGGGACAGAGAACCGTGGCAGGGGAAACCGTATTGGGACGCTTGCCATGAGCGGGGAAAAGATCGATATGACGGAAGGGATGCGCAAGGGGATATACATCCTTCCCAACCTCTTCACCACCGGCAGCCTCTTCGCGGGCTTTTACGGCATCGTTGCCACCATGAACGGAAGCTATGATACGGCGGCCCTCTGGATTCTGATATCATCCATCTTTGACGGTCTGGACGGCAAGGTGGCCCGTCTCACCGGAACAACCTCCAAATTCGGAGTTGAATACGATTCTCTGGCTGATCTCGTCGCCTTCGGCGTCGCCCCCGGTCTTCTCATGTACGCATGGGCGTTGAAACCCTTCGGCAGGCTCGGCTGGCTTGCCGCGTTTCTTTTCGTCGTCTGCGGCGCGCTGCGACTGGCCCGTTTCAACGTCCAGGTCAACACGGTGGAAAGCAAACGTTTCGTAGGCCTGCCCATTCCGGCGGCCGCCAGCATGGTATCCGCTACGGTTCTGCTGTTTCATCACTTCGGATGGCCGGGTTCCTTCAAAAAGCTGGCGATACTGATTCTCATCTATCTTCTTGCCTTTCTGATGGTCTCCAACTTCCGGTACTATTCCTTCAAGGACCCGGAATTGATCAAGCGCCAGCCGTTCGTGTTTCTTGTGCTGGCCATACTCCTCTTCATCATTATCGCGGCCGAGCCGGTGGTCATGCTGTTCGTGCTGTTTATCTGCTATGTCTTTTCCGGCCCCGTAGGGTATGTTATGACTTATCCAAGGCGAAGGAGGCTTGAAAAGGCCCTCCATCGGGAGGCAAACCGGACCGCGGCCCATGACGAATCACGGAATGAAGCTTGACAGCGGGCGCGGCTTTTTCTTATTATGAAGTCCACAATTGGAAAGGCAGTGAAGAGGAGTAGTAGTTCCAGTTCTTTTCTCCAGAGAGCCGGTGGGCGGTGCGAACCGGTGTGAAGACGGAATGAACTCGCCTTGGAGCCGCTTCGGTGAAAACAGACATCAGCCGGAGCCGTACCCCGCGTAAAGGGAGAAATGAGGTCCGTAACAACGGACGAAGCAGGGTGGTATCGCGAAGCATGCCTTCGCCCCTCGATGGGGTGGAGGCTTTTTTATTATCGGGTCACGCGAACAGGGAGGCTATTTATGGAAAAAGTAAAAACCATCAGAATTTTCGACACAACCCTGAGGGACGGCGAGCAGTCTCCGGGGGCGAGCATGAACATTGATGAAAAACTGAGGATAGCCAAGCAGCTGCGGAAATTGAACGTGGATGTAATCGAGGCAGGCTTTCCCATCGCATCCGAAGGGGATTTCGAGGCGGTGAAAAGGGTAGCCCAGACCATAAAGGGACCGGAAATAGCCGGACTCTGCCGGGCCAATTTCAAGGATATCGACAGGGGATGGGAGGCGCTGCAATATGCCGGGGATAAAGGCCGCATCCACACCTTCATCGCTACCTCCGACATCCATATGAAGTACAAGCTGCAGATGGAGCCGACCAAGGTTCTGGAAACGGCGGTAAAGGCCGTGAAACGCGCCAGGTCCTATACCGCGAACGTTGAGTTCTCGTGCGAGGACGCGGTCCGCACGGATCTCAAATTTCTGGCCGAGGTTGTGGGCGCTGTCATCGACGCGGGCGCCTGCGTGGTGAATATCCCCGATACCGTCGGATACACAATTCCCTTTGAGTACTTCAATATAATCCGTTACCTGAAGGAGAACGTTCCCAATATCGAAAAGGCGATCCTTTCCGTCCATTGCCACAACGACCTGGGACTGTCAGTGGCGAACTCCATCGCGGCCGTCCAGGCCGGAGCGGAACAGGTGGAATGCACCATCAACGGAATCGGCGAGAGGGCGGGTAACTGTTCCCTTGAGGAATTCGTCATGATCCTCAGGACCAGGCACGATATCCTTCCCTTCAAGACCAATATCGTGACGGAGCAGATCACGCCGGCCAGTCGCCTTCTCAGCACGGTGACAGGTATGGTTGTGCAGCCCAACAAGGCCATCGTGGGCGCCAATGCCTTTGCCCATGAAGCCGGTATCCATCAGCACGGCGTGATGATGGAAAAATCCACTTATGAAATCATGACCCCCGAATCGGTCGGCCTCAAGGAGAATGCCCTGGTGCTCGGGAAGCATTCCGGCCGCCATGCCTTCAAGAAACGCCTTGAGGAACTGGGGCACGAGCTTGAAGATGAGATGCTGAACAAGGCATTTGAGCGTTTCAAGAACCTGGCGGACCTGAAGAAGGATATCTTCGACGAGGATCTGGACGCAATTGTCGCCGATGAAGTCATGCGTATTCCGGACAAGTACCGCCTGAGCCATATAACCGTTACCTGCGGATCCTTCGCGGTGGCAACCGCCACCGTCCAGATGGAGATAGATGGAGAACCGGTAAGGACGGCGGAGCTGGGGGACGGGCCGGTGGACGCCACCCTCAAGGCAATCAAGAAGCTGACCAAGAACAAGGCGAAGCTCCTGCAGTACATTGTCGAGGGTATCACCGGAGGCACGGATGCCCAGGGCGAGGTGACGGTCCGGTTGTCCGAAGGAAACCGCACCGTAATCGGAAGAGGTTCCTCAACGGACATCATCGAGGCGTCGGCGAAGGCATACATAAATGCCCTGAACAGGCTTACGCTCAAAGTGGACAAGGTCAAGGACGGCCTTTAGGAAGACAGGCCCCAAATCCTCTCGGCTGCAATGCCTTGATTTGGCGCCTCTGAAAAGACAGATACTTGAATGCTGAAAAGCCCGCCCCGTGAGAAGCAGACTCGCGGGGCGGGCTTTTTTGT
>CAYMFO010000012.1:0-55879 GCA_964389825.1 uncultured Geobacter sp.
GTGATGTTTTTTCGCCTGCACTCATTAGTGCCCTCCTTATGTCATGATTCCGGTTTTGCCCAAGCGGCGTCAGTAGCTCTCCGTATAGCCAACCGGGTAGTTTCCACGATAGATGTTGCCAAGCCTGCCGTCGATTGCAATCTCGTCTCCAAGAGACAATTCCACCTCACTGATAAAACACTTTTTTTCCGTCTCCACCACCTGCAGGACCTTGCAGTTGACGATACATATCTTGCCCAGTCGGGCAGCGGTTACCGCCGCGTGGGAAGTGGCGCCTCCCCTGGCCGTGAGGAGTCCGTCGCACTCGAAGATCATATCGATATCGTCGGGTACGGTGTCGGGTCGAACCAGTATCTTCTTCTTGCCGGGAAACGCCGTGGATGCGGTGGCCAGGTCTTCCCGGTCGAAAACGAGAACACCGTTCATGGCGCCTCCGCCTATGCCGATGCCTGAGCCGAGAAACTGCATGGATTTCTGGTCCGCGGCGAAAACACACAGTTTTTCCGGCTCGCTTGTGGTGTAATCCCGTGTCTGGAGTATATAGAAATCCTCCTTGCGTGGTGATTCGAAGGTAAACTCCAGTTCCTGGTGATTATAGCCGAAGGATTCCACAAGCAGCTTCGAGCGATTAAGAAGTTCCTTGTATACTTCCGGAAAATCCTTTTCAAGGGATATGCGGATGTTACCCGGTATATTCCTGCGCTGTTTTTCCGAGATGGGAAGTGTATGCACCAGGCCGGAGACCACGTCTTCTCCCTGGCTGAAGAGGGTGAAGTCTCCATAAAGGCTTACCCCAGGCTTGTCCTCCAGGGGGTCGCGGGTGAATACAACCCCGGTACCGGAATCGGCGCCCAGATTGCCCAGCACCATCTGCTGCACGATGACCGCGGTTCCCCACTCTTCGGCGATCTGCAGGTGACGGCGGTAGGTCCTGGCCCGCTCGGTATACCAGGAATCCATGGTTGAGAGGATAGCCTGCATGATCTGGCGGAAAGGGTCCTGCTCGACGGGAACGTGGTGCTCCTTCAGCAGGTCCCGGTAGGAAAAAGTGAGCTCCCGCATCTGCAGGTCTGAAAACTGCACCTTGCGGGCCACCTGATACAGCTGCTTGAAATGGGACATGCGACGGTCAAATTCGTCACGGGGGATACCGTGGGCCATCCCCCATCCCTGGAGGAATCGCCGGTAGCAATCCCAGGCGGTCCAGCCCATGTCCGGTTTGCGGCTCAACCCCTCGGCCACCCGGTCATTCATCCCCACATTCAGATAGGTGTCCATGGCGCCCGGCATGGAAATGGCGGTGCCTGATCTCACGGAGAAGAGAAGCGGACGGTCAGGATCCCCCAGCCTCTTTCCGGTGATGACCTCCAGTTCTGATAGTTTCTGCTTCACCAGTTCTTCAATCTCGGCCGTCAGCTCCGGATGGCGCTGGATGGCGCGGCGGTGACGGAACAGCTCGGTGGTGAGGACGAAGCCCGGTGGTATGGGAAACTCCTGCGCATACAACTGTTTCAGGAAATAGGCCTTCGCGCCCAGGAATATCTGATTGTCCATCTCGGAAGTGGCCCGGTAGATGGGACTTATGATCAGGTCCGGGTCAAAGCTCATGATATTGCGCAAGACCTCTGGAGTAAGGCTCTCCACCATGGTGCGAAGGGTGTTCAGCACGTCGGATATGAAATTGTCCAGCTGCTGGACCAGGAAGGCCGAAGACAGTACCTCCCGGTAGAATTTTTCCGAGATCCTGTGCACCTCCTGCACGTCGATCTCTCCGGATGGGTGGTTATGGCGGATCTGCTGGTTAGCCACTATTTTCAAGGGATTATCAAAATTTCTCAGGAAGTATTCGTGAATAATCTCACGGATATTCTGGGCCATGAACTGGAAGAGGTTCACATACTGGTCAAGGGTAAAGCTGGCGGAGGTCAGGCTGTACTGGAACATCTTGAGATTGGAATCCAGCCCCTGGTTGGTGATGCCGTCCAGGAGGAGGCCGTGGCGGAACAGCTCGATTATCCTGGCGATCTTTCTCAAAGACTTGGCGGTGATGTAGTTCATGTTGATCTGGCCGATGAGCTGCGTCATCAGGGCCACCGCCAGCCGCTCCAGGCGGAAGGTCAGTCCGAGGGCCTCGAACTTGGCCTCGTGGTACTTGCCGTACATGGACGGAATTCCGGCCGCGATATGCCTCTTGTGGTAGATATCCTCGCAAGCCTCTGATTTCTCGGGGTCCAGGATGATGTCCCTCAGCCGCTCCATGAAGTAGTACACGCGTCTCAGGGCCGCCTCGGCGTTTTTACCCTCAAGCTGACCGCGAAACTCCTCTATTTCATCGTCCGGAAAGATATGGAGCTGCTTCATCACCGGGATGATCTGGTGATAATCCAGGGTATATTTGGTTTTAAGAAGCTTGTAGATCTCCAAAAGGCCCCTGAAACGGGTATGGTCCCGCTTGGGATATCCTTTCAGCTGTTTCGCCGGATTGAGGTCTTCCTTCTCCAGAAGCTCCTCCGGCGCCAGACCATGGGCCTCGCAAAGAGAGGCCACGATGCCGTGCACGGGTTCGAACCATTCACCCGAATTATTGAGGGAACGAAAGACATCCTGGGGGATTATGTCCCTGAGGGGCGCCGCGATGCCGCTGTACCAGTAGCGGATAATCCTCCTGGCAAGTTCGATGTGGGTGTTGTTGCTCTCGGTATGCACCTGCTTGCGCAGAAAATGGATGAGACGGTCCTGGCGGAAAGAAACCTCGTCCATCCGAGTGGTGATGTCCCTCAACTCCCCCTCCGCGCCGATCTCGTTGAAGTAGACGGGGAAGATGCGCGCCAGTTGTTTCACCATCTTGTAAATGGGCGAAATGTCCGAATTCAGCAACCTGGTGATATCCCTCTGAAACAGATCCGTATCCGAAATGAAGATGCCGCGGACACGCAGGTTGACGATGAGGGCCGAGTGAAGCTTGAGCATTCTTCCGGGGCTGCATTCGATAAGCTCCATCCAGACACGGATGTTCTTGATATGGTTCTTGTCAATGCAGACCTGCCAGTCCGGGTTGATCCCGAAGACATTTCCCGGCACAAAACCAAAAGAGATCAGGCGATCGACGAAACGGTTTATGATGGCCTGATTTCCCAGGTCGATGACCTCCCTGCCCAGAGTGAGGATGCAATCCAGAAGAGTTCCCATGTGGCCGGACTTCTGGGCTTCAAAGAGATGAAAAATCCTTTCCAGGAAGGTTATCATCTCCTTCTCGCCACAGGCGCTCTTGACAATACGGAGCATCCGGTTCAGGTCCCACAGGAGGTGGTCCTTCAGGTGGGCCATGCCGGGAAGACTCAACAGGTAAAAAAGGTAATAGATTCGATCGAGAGCAGGCTCCTCTTCGTCCATGCAGCTTCGGAAACGGTTGGCTATTCCGGAAAAATCGGGTATCCGCCGCAGTTCCTCCCAGCTCCCCGCTTCCGCCAGTTGTCTTCGCAATTCCTCAAAAAAAGGCTTGCCCACGTAGGCTGCCCGGCCGCTCATATCTGAACGGAACAGGGATTTTTTGTTCGCCAGCCAGGATTCGATGGAAGAGCTCTTTTCCCAGAAATCCATGTTGCGGGCCAGGGCCTGACGAAGCATGCCAAGGGCCTGTTCCCTGTAGCGCGTATCTTCCGCCAGATGCCTTATACGCTCTTTCATGAAGCCGGAAGCGCGCACCAGAACATGGTCACTGATGGGGAAAACCTCCTGGAGAAGATTAATCACCTTATCCAGAATTTCCCGGGAGACCTTTTTCTGCTTGTGCAGGGAATCGGCGAACTCCAGCAGGGTTTGCAGCATTCGCTCCTGCTGCTGGTCAGGCAAGGGAAGACGAAGCAGGGCGCCAAACATCTCCAGAATCAGGAGAAGCGCCCTCTCATGGTCCGGGATGGATATGTAGAACCAGAGATCGTCCAGGGCAAGCTTGCGCAAAAGGTCAACCACAAGTTCAGGATTGATATACGGGTGATGGTATTCAGACAGGAGTTCCTCGGCCCTTTTATGGATACCGAAGTGTGAACGGGAAAGGGAACAAAACCACTGATGCTCCTGAGGGATCTCTATCTTTCCGCGGGTGGCGGCCAGGTTTACTTCCAGGGCCTTGGAAACGAACTTTTTCATCACGCAACCTGTACTTTAACTATTTTATATGTAGGGTAATATCCGGGACCGGCATGTGGATATTCTAGATAAGGCCAAAACGGAGATGAGTGGAAGCAGAGCGCTTACGGAAAAAATGTAGCATATCCCGTGATGCAAGCAAATATTTATTTTCACTAAACTTTATTGTCACGGGATTTCTTAACGTGAGCGCCGGCGAATTCATGCGGATATCATCACCCTTCCCCGAACAGGCGATCTCGACCCATGAGCGCCGGCGGAAAAAAATAAGCCCGGACTATTGTGTTGACACAATGTTAAAAAACAATGTATATGGAAGTAAATTGCAGTCTATTTTTATATAGTTCAGTACATTTATATATATCATACAATTCACCACTCTCACAAATAAGTAGTAATTTCAAACAATTAAAATCTTGAAATCAAATCTTGACACTATTCAGGCAGATGATTACGCGAGGCGAACGAGGTCAAAAATTTTCAGGAGGTGGGCGGCATGGCGGGAAAAATTCGGCAGATGATTGATTCCATCATTAACCAGAGAGCAAAAGACAACCCCATGTTGGAGCGCGTCATAAAGACAAAACTGATTCTAAAGGGTATCAACCCCGCGAAATTCAACGCACAGTCCGACGATGATCCCGTGGTCATCGGAAAACTGGAAAAAATGATGCGGGAACTCAAGTAATTCAATTGATTGCGCTACGATCAGGAGGAGAATCTTAATGAAGATAAAAACCGCTTTATCCACAAAAGAAACCGTTGAGGAAATGGCAAACGACATAGCCGGGCAGCTCGAATTCTTTGATGCTGAAATGGTGCTTTTTTTCGCTTCGACCAAGTATGAGCCGGAAAAGGTAAGCAAGAAGATGCAGGACTCCTTTCCCATGTCACGCGTTTTCGGCTGCACAACGGCTGGTGAAATCGGCTGCGGTAAAATGCTCGACGGCTCAGCCGTTGCGATGGCATTTACAGGCGAAGCCATAAAGGACGCTAAGATTGAAGTCGTCGAAGACCCCCGTGATGAAACAGCCATCCGCGCCGCCTTCGCCTCCTTTGAGTCATACTTCAAGGTACCGATGGCGGAGATGGACCCTTCAAAATACGTTGGGATAATCCTCGTTGACGGCCTTAGCGGAGCGGAAGAGGGGCTGATGGAAACCATTGGCGACATGACAAACGTCACCTTCATCGGCGGTTCGGCCGGCGACGACCTCAAATTTACCGCCACCCATCTTTTCGCGAATGGAAAGACATACCCGAAAGGCGTCATTCTCGCCCTGCTGCAACCCGGAGTGGATTTCACCTTCATCAAGACACAGAGCTTCAGGAGCCTGGACAAGACACTGGAAGTTACAAAGGCGGATGAAGAAAAACGCGAAGTCATAGAATTCAACGGCAAACCGGCCGCGGTCGCATATGCCGAGGCCGTGGGAACCACCGTCGAGGAAGCCCCGAAACTGTTCATGCACAACCCGATTGGCCTGGTAATCGAGGACGAACCCTATGTCAGGAGTCCTCAACAGTTCAAGGGAAACGGTATGGTTTTCTACTGCGGGGTCATGGAAGGCATGGAACTGTCCCTTCTGGAATCCACGGACATCATTGGTGACACAAAGCAGGCAATTGACCAGGCGCGCCAGGAACTGGGAGGTCTGTCGGCATTGATCAACTTCAATTGCATCCTGAGGACCCTGGAGCTGAAGCAGAAAGACCTGACCCGGCAATACGGAGAATTATTCTCCGGAATCCAGACCATCGGCTTCAGCACCTATGGAGAGCAGTACATAGGACATATCAACCAGACAGCCACAATGCTGGCCTTCAAATAGTTTCCATCCGGAAACTCCGGATGGAAACGGAATGATACTCTCCGCAAGCACGCTTGCGCTCAAAGATTCAGGCTCCATTCATTCCCGACGGGAATGTTTCTCGTGGAGCTTTCGCCGGGGATCAGCCCGGCTGGAAACCATAGCGGATTCACCCCGTAATTCACTATTGCCGCGCGGAATGTTTTTCCGTTTTTCGTGAGGGTACTGCAATGCCCGTCCAAGTTGAAGAAAGCATCGTGCCGGGGAAAGGTGATTCCGGCCTGAAAGGCAATCTTTCCCTGACCAACATAACGGATCTCCTGCAGTTTCTTTCTTCCAGCGCAAAGAGCGGGATGATTAAGCTGGTGAGGCATCCGGAAGGAACGCAAGGCAAGATATACTTTGTCGCGGGCGAGCTTGTTTCCGCGGATTCGGGCAACAAGACCGGACTGGAAGGGCTCGCTGAACTGCTGGGCTGGGATCAGGGGACATTTCACTTTCTGCCCGACGTCGCGGCAACCAAGTCGACCATAGGGCTTTCGGTCCAGCATGCCATCATGGAAGCTGTCGTACTGCTTGACAAACAGGCAAAGGAATCCACCGCAACCCCCATTCAAGAAGTCGAGGAAAGGAGTCTTCATATGCAAAATGAAGGAAGGGGCTCAACAGAGGTCCTGAATGATTTGCTGGAAATTCCGGGCATTGACGCGGTCGTTGTCGTAGGACGCGACGGGTTCGTCATTGAATCGGCCGGAAGCAGCGCCAGGGTTAACATCGACGAACTGGGCGCATCTCTGGCCCACGCCATCAACGGTATTGAAGAGATGGGCACGGAATTGAACGTCAACATGTTCCAGGACATGTTTGTGGAATACGGAAGGGCGGTAATAATGTGCAAACCGGTAGGAGACGCGGTAGCGGCCGTAGTAACCCCGGACGCATCCAAACTCGGCATTATACGGCACAAGACCAAAAAGCTCTTTGAAGAACTTGCCCACTCATTCTAGGAGGGTTGCAATATGGCGTTGAAACTAGATTTTACTATGGATGCCGAGACGAACAGACAGTACCTGAACGGTCATCCGGTGGTGATGCATTCTCACCATTACCTTGCATTGATTACGAAAATGGCGGAGGAACTGGGAGATATAGACGGCGTCGGAATCCTTCGCGACGTGGTGGAAGAGACCATGCGGGCCATTTTCGACGATTACATCCAGAAAAACGGTCTGACATCCGCCCAGGACAAGTGCAACGTTGGAAGAGAATACTTTTCGGTATTCGGCCTCGGAAAAATGGTAATAACAGGTGACGAGCAGGGTGGCGAGGTGCGTCTGGTCCGCTCACACCTGGATGAAGGCTGGGTCATGAAATGGGGAAACTCCTCCGGACCGGTAAACCATTTTACCCGCGGATACTTGGCTGCGATGTTTGGAGCGGCGTTCAACAAGCCCCTCAAAAGCTACACCGTAACCGAGGCATCCAGTATTGCCGCCGGCGACGCCGAAGGCAAGTTTATCATAAAGGCGTCCTGAGAGAGGAGGAGTATATTCATGACCGTCATGCGTGACACCGTGGTGAAGTCCCTGGCAAAGATAACCGTACAGGGCGATGAAAACGGTTTGATACCGGAATACGAGGTACTGGTAAACTTGCTGCCCGTAAAACTCCTGAATACCTTTTCTGAAAGGATCATGGCGGCGGCCCCTCCCGAGATGAAAGCGAAGGTGGAAGAGGGTCTGGTGAGAGCGGCCTATGAATGCGGTTACCATACGGGTTGCGGCATTATCACCTCCGATATATTCAATGATGTAGTTCTCCCGATGGTAACGGAAGGAGAGAAAGACATCCTGCGCGGCGCCTACGCGGCCTTTACCGCGTGGGGCTGGGCGAAATCGGGTATCGTGCAACTGAAAGAGGGAGAAAAGATGGTGATCCGCGCCTTTGATTACTACGAGGCGGACAGCGGAGGCGAAGGTCTCAGGGGATACATGCTGCGCGGATTGAGCCAGGCGTTTTTTGATCTGGCGTACGCAGAGCCCTACCCGGACGGGATGGATACATACGTCTGCCGTCAGACCAAGGGTATAGAGGCAGGCGATCCATATGGAGAATTCATAGTCACCAAAAAATAATCTATACCGTTGCTGACCGGGGATGGGCATATTCCTCCGTCATCCCCATTTTTTCCGAGAAAACCCTGGAGTTACCTGTGGGCGACGACTTAATTGAATTCATTGACGGTCAACCGTTCTACGATGCGCTGAAAAACGTCGTTGAGATCAGGTGGAGCGGAATCCTCCGCGCTGTAAAAGATTCGGAACAAGTCGGTGTGGTGGTAATGCGGGACGGGCATATCGCGTGGGCGGTAAGCAATGCCCAGACCGAAAACTTCGGCTCCTTTCTCGAGCGCATAGGTATGGTGCCCAAGGAAAAACTCGACGAGGTAATCAAAAAGTACCGTTCCCTGGGCAAATCAAAGAAACTTGGGGCATTGCTGGAAGAAGCCGGATTAATCTCACATGCCACACTGAGGGAATGTCTCAAGGCCCATGTGCGCGCCGCCCTCTCCTCGCTGATGCAGGATCCGGGGATATCCCTGGAGGCCAGACATGGAGAGATGATAATAGACGCCAGTCTGGTATTTCTGCTGGCCGAGGTTCTGCCGGATTCAGAGGATGAGGGGCAAGGGGTATCATCGGAAAATGAAACGGCATCTGAGGAGGATTTCGAGCCGGATGACCGACAAAGCAATGCGCCGCGAGCCTTGGCGTCCCTCTCCGCGTTGCCCGGATATCAATATTCCTTTGTGGCCGATATGTCCGGAGTGATTAATGCTCTTCATGTGGGAGACGGCGTGCGGATGGATGCCGACAACATTGTGCCTCCGGTTCTCGCATGGCTGAGCGCCGCTTGCCGCAATACCCCGGAAATCAAGCTCGGCAGGCTCCGTTTCACGTTTCTGGATTGTGACGCGGGGTCCATATACATCCGGATGATTGATGATGACAACAGATCTTTTCTCGCCGTGGCATGTGACAGGAACGCCAGGATGGGGGTTGTCATGCACAAGATATCCGAGACAGCCGAGGCCCTCGGCAAAGAAATGGAACAACACCTGATTGACCATTATTGAATGCATGCACCCTGCTAACGGATTGGGGAGACAAAATGGCGAACATTCTTTCCATAGTCAGTTCAAAAGGCGGAACCGGTAAAACCACGGTTGCCCTGAATCTTGCCGTCGCTCTCGCTGAGGGCGGAGACTCCACCCTGCTGGTCGATGTAGACCCGCTTGGGGCGATCGGCTTTTCACTTGCTCAAAGCGACACGGAATGGAAGGGACTGGCGGAGTTCATAATGAAGCAGGGCGCGGTTGAAGAGGTTATCATGCGCACCAAGCTCCCGGGGCTTTCCATATTGCCGCGCGGCCGCCTGGATCCTCTGGATGTCTGTATCTATGAGGAATACCTCCATTCTTCCCCCTCACTAAGGGAAATACTTGACTCCGTGAAGGATGATTATCGCTACATCATTATCGATACCCCCTCCGGACTCGGAATGGTTACACGGGCGGCCCTTTCCATCAGCGACTTTGTTCTGATTCCGCTACAGGCGGAACCTCTGGCATTGCGCGCAATTTCACAGACTCTCCGGGTGCTCCAGCATGTAAAGGAAAACGAAAATCCCGCCCTGGAACTGATCGGCATCCTGGCCACCATGGTGCAACTGAATAAAGACGTTTCCTTCAATATCATGAATACCGTATGGGCATCCCTGAGCAGAGTGCTGGACACTTACATACCCCGCGCCGATGTCTTCGGCATTGCAAGTGAAAAAGGACTCCCGATCGGCTTCCTGCCGGGCAAGTACCCCCCCGAGGCCATAAGGTTCGAGTTGCTGGCCACGGAAATCAAAGGCATCATCCAGGGACTGGGTGGTGCGACAGGAGAAGTTGATGAAAGACCGCAGCGTGAACTCATATGATCTTAAACATGCGCAGGAGATACTGAACAAACTTGCCACTGCGCCGGCGCCTGCCCGGGTTACAGAGGTTTCACGGGACACACCGGGCTTTTTGAGGTTATCGACGGATTCCCTGCCGCGAACTTCCCCGCGGACAAAGACATCTGAAGCAGATGCTCCCCGGGACACTTCCGCCCCTCACATGGAGATGAAGCCGCAGAAGTTTACCAACTGGGAAGGTTGTCTTGCATGGTGCCTTGGCCTTACGCGCGCGGAAGCGGCGTTTGTCGTCGATTCCCAGGGGTTTATAATCGCATCCAGGGGAAGGGTGCCCGGATATGGATTTGAAGGAACCGGCGCCGAAATGGTCTGTTCCGTCGAGCAACTGGAGAGAATAGCGCCGGATGCGGGAAAACTTCTCTGGGTAGACCTTGATTTCGACAAGAGAAGGATCGCGGGACTCGTGACCCCTGAGCACAATGCGCAGTACTACGTAATAGGCCTCATCGCTCCAGAGCCGGCATACCACTCCGTAAAGCAATTCATAACCGCTCAGATAATTGAAAACCTCCCGAATCTTGATTAACGCGAACCGGGCCGCTCCCTCGACAAAGGGTGTGGTCCGGAACGCGTAACACACCTCCCTTCCCTCTCCCCATCATCCTTTCTCCTTTTCACCAAACAAGGACTTCCATCTGAATCCCTTTCGCATCAAAACAGCGGGGCGTTAACAGCAACCGGAACAGCCATTACCAATGCTTTGCCCAAAACAACAGGCGACACTACAACCTCGCGGCACTGGCTCAGTGAAAATTAATACAAAATCTCCGCGAATCTCAGCATGAGAAAGACCCTCCTTGCATTATATACATAAATAATAACGGTCCACGATTGCTTAGTATATACGGCACAGTGCGACACTTAAAACTGTTTGAATTAGCGTATTTCAGTCTTATTCTCTAATTTATGCCCATCATGAAAAGGAATTAGAAAATATACTGCTTGTTGTACTGATTATTTTCAGTACACTATAACAGTAGATAGCGTTAGATCCTGATGCGGTAAAGTTTCCATTCTGCTCTTCTCACATTCACAATCAAACATCAGGCACATTATCCGCGCGTTCCTGTTGAGGCAAAGTGGAGGAGGACATCAAAATGAGTTACTATGCGCACGTCAGAATATGGGAGCCGGTACAGAGGGCATCCAGGGCGACCAGGTACGAAATTCCTTTGGCTTCGGCCCTGATCTCACACGGACTGGGAGAAATTTCCGGATCAAGCACTGTTATGAACAGTGAATTGGAGATTGAATACATTGACGTCGAATTGATTCTGACGGATACGGAAAAATCTGTCGAACTGGTCAAAAACGTGCTGGAAGGAGCAGGAATAGCAGCGGGATCCGAGATTCATTTCACTCGAAACAATCGCCCGGAAATAATGCGCATCGGCAGGAATGAAGGATTGGCCATATATCTGGACGGGATCGGCCTGACGGACGAGACATACGATACCTGTTCATGCGATGGATTGGCGTTTCTGATCTCCAAGGCGCTTTCTTCGGTTGATGGAGAAATAAGAGGTTCCTGGGTAGGCCGCTCGGAAACCTCCATATATATATACGGCCCGAACGCCGAGACCATGTTTTCAACCATCTTTCCGATCCTTGAAACATATCCTCTCTGCCAGAACGCACGCATTGTAATCCGCCACGGAAATCCCGGGTTGAACCCCAGAACCGTACGACTTCCGTTTCAAAAAGATGTCGCGAAAACCAGACAGGTCTTCTGGGGCAACGGGCAAGGAACGGGATAAGGAGTTCCTGACTCCGCCTTCCCCGGCGAATAGAACTCCGACCGGAAGAGGTACCCGCTGCGAATATATTTTACGCTACACCCGCATTACCTTAATCCGGTTGAATGATATACTTCCGCTCAATGTACGCGAATAAACCGCCATCTCGGGAAAGCCTAATGAGCCGCAATGAAACGCCGTACACATCCGGACGCTTTTTTGTAAAACAAGGTAAGGAGGCGTCTTTTATATCGGCTGTCGAATCGGTTGCCGACTGGACCATGGTAAACTTTCAGGCAGCTCAGGAAGTAACTCTGCTTCGCGATTCCTCGAAAATGGGCGGATTCATGACCATTATTCACTGGGATAATGCAGACGCCATCGAGACCTGTCACCGACGATCTGAAAATGCATCTTCTTCGGCGGGATAAGATAAATCTTATTCAGTTTTACCTACTTCTTCTCAACCAACCGATTTTTCAATAATTCTTCAGTTTTCTTCCCCGTTTTTCTCTCTTTTTCCCTTTCAACGTCTCATATGCGATCGGTATCCCGGAAGTTCCGGGTTATGAAACGCATCAGAGAACGGCAGCGCCTGTGCCGCAAGGCCAGCAAGTCTGCCAGCCAGCGAAAGTAGTCCCGAAAGAACCCGGATTACTCAAGGGACCAGGCCATCGGCGATCTCGAACTTGGTCATCTATCCGTTCGGCCAAACTTTCATCTTTTTTGCGATGAAAATTTTATTTTGTCCGTTCGGATAAATTATCTTGACGGTACCAGATGAATTACAGTAATGTGTCCGTACGGGTAATATTACGACGAGGAAAACCTCTGAGCAGTTTGAAACATAACGAAAGGGATGAGATATGCCTTACGGAAAGATAGCCACTCCGGAGGACATCGGATGCGCCATCCGCGCCAAACGCAAGGAAACAGGGGTGCGCCAGGAGATAGCCGCCGGCATGTGCGGTGTAGGGACTAAATTCCTGTCGCAACTGGAGAACGGCAAGGAAACCGCCGAACTGGGCAAGACTCTAAAGGTACTCCAAAAAATGGGGCTCGTGCTCTACATATTCCCTCGTTCAGCTGACCCGCTCAAGGAGCGGTAAATGGCTGAAACACTGCGTGTATACTGGAACAGCAATCTGGTAGGCCTTTTGACCCGGGAAAAGGCGGAGCTTTCATTTCGCTATGAGGATGGGTACCGCTCAAGCCCGGGAGCACTCCCCCTCTCCCGGCATCTTCCCCTGCGAGAAGAGGCCTTCAATAAGAAAGACACCCTTGCCTTTTTCGCCAATCTTCTCCCCGAAGGGGAAATCCGCCAAAAGATAGCGCGTCGCATCGGCGTCTCCCAGGAAAACGTCTTCGCCCTCCTTGCGGCACTTGGTGGCGACTGCGCCGGTGCGGTGTCGGTCCTCCCTCTCGAGATGCCGCCGGGAACCAGTGGCCGCTACCGTCCCATATCGCGGAAGGAGCTGGCTAAGGAACTGGAAGACCTTCCGGCACATCCGTTCCTGGCGGGAGAAGAAGGCGTACGCCTCTCCCTGGCGGGCGCCCAAAACAAGCTCCCGATATTTTACGACGGCCATGAGTTTTTCATCCCCGAAGGTAATTACCCGTCTTCCCACATCATCAAACCCAAGATTCGAGATCTTGAGGACACCGTTACCAACGAGGCCTTTTGCATGGATCTGGCACGGGAAGCAGGTCTGCCCGTTCCACCGGTCCAGGTGATTGAGATCGATGGACAACGGGTGTATATGGTTGAACGTTATGATCGCATACCGTCAACTGAAATGACCTTGGAGCGGTTACACCAGGAGGATTTCTGTCAGGCCCTGGGGATACCGCCCGAAATGAAGTACGAAGTGGAGGGAGGACCGGGATTCGACATCTGCTTCAGACTGGTGAATGAATGGAGCGATGAGCCGATTCTGGATAGTCTGCTTCTCTTGAACTGGGCACTGTTCAACTTCCTCATCGGTAACGCTGATGCTCACGGCAAGAACCTTTCGTTCCTGTATGGCGGGGGAACAATCCGTCTGGCGCCTTTTTATGATTTGCTCAGCACCGCGGTCTACCCACGCGTGAACAACAAGTTCGCCATGAAAATGGGGGGGCAGGCTGATCCACGATACCTGAACACCGGCCACCTGAAACGCTTTGCTGAAGATATCGGGGTGGAATCACGCACGGTAAAGGCTCAACTCAAAGAACTATCGGGAAAACTTGGGCAAGCGGCTATTCACATTGCTTCACTGTACCGGCAGGAAAGCCGTGGCGCTAAAATCACCGAAGAAATACTGATGACGATAGAGAAGAGGATACGCAAGGCAACTACTCTGGTGAATTGACTCCCACACTTCTACTTTGCCGCTGTTCAGATGTTTTGTATTCTAATTCCACCCAGATACTGCTATATAATAAACCGTAAATTAGCTTGCTGTAACCAGGGTATCTCTTCGGCAAATCCAGCGCCTTCCCTCGACCGGAGCATCAATGGACTCAGTTCAACCCGCAACCAGACCTTCCTTGCCTGATTATGAAATTCCCTCCAGGATCATCCGTGAGTTCAACATTGCCCGCGGGCATGTCTCTTCATATCCTAAAGGACATCCGCTAGTCAGCGGTTCCTGTGAAAGGGTAGCCTCCCTGTTCAGAGAACTGTTTAACTATCGGGACGAGCTAACGATGGGAATAGCGAAGGATTCCCTTATCATCGACGGGATTTCATTCAATACCATCTCCCCGTTTGCCTTGCATTTCGCGCGCTCCCTTTTCTATCACCGGATTGCCGTAGTAACCTTCAAAAAGGGATTGACCGTTGATGAAATAGAAAAATTTAGCCACATCCTGGCTGAGAAAAGGGAAGATATCGCACTAAGGGGAGGAATTGAAAGGGTATTTCAGGAATCGGTATTGCCCAATCTGAATGTAAAGGAAATCAGTTACGACGGCATCAAAGTCATAGAGCATACTTCCGGAAAACCGGAATCGGTTGAAAGCTCCACAACTTCGCTGTGGGAAATGCTTGTAAAGGAACTCATGCAGTGCAATCTCCATTCCTCCACCATGCCTCCCGACCAGGAGTTTCTTGCGGAAGTCCTGCAAAATCAGTCGTCTGAAAATCAATTTCTGGGCATGGAACGTCTGGCAACTTTCATGCAAAAAAACGCGGCGGCACAACCCTTGTCCTTTCAGGAGGCGGATACTTTCCGTTGGATACTGGAGTTCGTCGGCAGACTCAAGCCGGCCACGAGGAGACATTTCATAGCCAGTGTCCTTGGAATTCTGGAAAACGATGAAGAAACCGCGCAAAGAATTCTCTCCGGTATTCCGCTAGAATTCGTCCGTGAATCCTCGAAATCCGGGAATATTAATTCCAATGCCCCGTCCTCTCTGTTGATTAACGCGCTGGAAAGCCTCTACGAATGCTCGATTTCCGATAATGATGATAATTCCCGCCCGGATATAAACGATAGTGTGCCCCACCAAGAACTGCTATCAAGAATTTCCGTAATCTTCCGGGAAACAGCGGAAGAAGAATGCGTTCCGACTGATTATCTGCAGACGCTTAAGACATTGCTCAGCTGCCGGGAGATTCCAGGCCCCAAAGAAATCGAGATCCTTGAATTGACCCGGACACTTTCCAGTGAAAGCGTCGAGACTGCAATCAGCGGCATCATTCTGGACAGCATCCAGTTCGCGGCCGAAGAACACGTGGAAATGCTAACGGCCAATCTCTTGGAACTCCACCGGTTTTTTCTCGAGGTCGGAGACTTTCGGTCACTGGAAGACATGTATGACAGATTGACTAAATCCGGTTTTGAGTCAACCAAGGCGTTTCAGACGGTGAAGGACAAGATTATCGTCACCTTTGAACTTGAAGACTTTACCGGAGAGGTACTTAATGGCCCGAAACTATGGGGCAAGGCCAAGTTCCACGAGATCGGCTCCTTGATCCAGAAAGTAGGGACACCTTTCATCGAGCCAATGCTGGACAGGCTGGCTGAAGAGGAAAACATCACCATCCGAAGATTCTTCCTAGAACACTTGCGGAGAATGGCGCCTCTGGCCAGGGAATCCGTGCTGGCAAGATTGGAGGACAAGCGTTGGTACTTCGTCAGAAATCTGCTCATCATCCTGAAGCATTCCATGGATCCGGGACTGACCGGGCATCTTCGTCAGGTGGCTGGCCATCCCCATCCAAAAGTCCGGCAAAAGGTAACGGAAATACTCCTCATGGCCGGCGATCCGGAAGGAGACAGGCTTCTGCTGAATGATCTGACCGGTGATAATCCCGCATTCAGGTTGCACGCGATACAGCAGGCCAACAGGAGCTCGCATCCAGATGTAGCCGCCGCGCTGATGGGCATCCTGCAAAGAAAGGGATTTTCTCCGGAGACAATGGCGGAGAAAAAGGCCTCAATACGAACCCTTGCGGATTTGGGAGACCCAAGGGTCATCCCCGTACTGGAAAGGTTTTTGAAAAAGTGGTTCCTTTTCCGCCATGCCCAGGCAATGGAACTGAAAAAGGAGATAATACGGACACTTGTCAGATACAGGGGAAAATGCGCCGTTGAACTGTTGAAACGGATTACGAAGTCAATGAATACCGCACTATCGGCGCTGGCGTCTGAACAGCTTTCAAGCATAAAGGAGCCTGAATGACCATCGAACACCTGGATGATGTCCGAAACTTTATTCGCCACGTGGTATCCGCTATTTCCGGCGCCTTGCTTTACTCGCCGGAACACCCCCAGGTCCGTCGGCTGACGGAAGACGCCTTCTCCAATCTGCGCAAGTCCTTTGACAGTCGGGACAAAGTCTCGCTATTCCTCATTGACGATGAACTGGTATACAACAACACACCTCTCGAAGTCGGCATGTTCGCGGGCAAGCTGGCGCGAGCCTTCTCCTTGAATGGTATCGGACACATCGAGATATCGCGGCAGGTTCAATTCGATGAACTGAAGTCGCTGATAACCGGCCTGGCGCAACAGGTTGAAGACGGGAGGGATATCCGCTCATCGACAAACATCCGGCTTGGCATGCTGAACATTCAGCCGAAAATGATACCCGCGGGCGAAATGGATACCGACTCCCCCACAGGGCATATTCCGCTGGAGGACCTCCCGTTTTTTGAACAGGAACTATTTCTGGAAATTTGCGAAAATGTGCGCGGGAATAAAAGGATAGACATGTCCGGCGTCAACATGGTGGTCCGGTCGTGCATTCACTCTTTCAAGCAGACATCCGCCTCATTTCCGGGCCTTGCTCCTTTACGCGCACTGGATGAGTATACCTTTACCCATTCAACCAATGTGTGCCTACTCAATCTTTCCCAGGCCATGTCACTGGGGCTGGAAGGCCGACTCCTTCACGAGATAGGAGTAGCCGGGATGTTGCATGACATCGGCAAACTGTTCGTACCTGAAGAAATTCTCGCCAAGCCCGGAAAACTGACCGGGAGCGAAATGGATATCATAAAACAGCACCCCGTGAGAGGAGCTCACTATATTCTTGATATTCCCAACGTTTCCAGGCTTTCAGCGGTTTGCTGCTACGAACATCACATGAAGTACGACGGCACGGGTTATCCAAACGCCCGGGAAGGCTGGAGACAGAATGTCAGCAGCCAGATTACCGCCATTTCCGACTATTTCGACGCTCTCAGAACAAGGCGGGTCTATCGAGATGCCTTGGACGCCACAACCGTCGGCGCGATGGTGCTGGAAAACAGCGGGACCCTCTTCAACCCGGTTCTGGTGAATAATTTTCTGCGCATCCTGGTCAGTCGCCAGGCGGAGGCATCTCCCGAGGACAAGGATAAGAGAGAATACCAGACTCCTCCGGCGACACTTCTCGAGACCGGTCCGCTCACACCCGTCGATGTATCCTGAAGAAACTGTTGCCTTTATCCCCACCGATGCTATAATTCCCGCATTTTGCGGAGGCGACCAATGACCACTACCATGCAACCTGATTTCTCCTCATTTCATGCCAAGCTTTCTCCCGTTGCCCTTTCCTGCTTCAACGAACTGCTGGACAACGCCCGCGACCTGATGAGCCGCAACGGACCACAAAAGATATACGAAACGCCTCTCGCGGCTATGGTCGAAAAGTGCGGGGCTGAAGACGGCGAAGACATCGCGCAATCAATCAGGGACATCATTGAGTGCAAGGTTCAGATACAAAAGGGCAAATATTTGTATTTTTGCACCTTTTTTTCATCTGTCCGCATAGAAAGAGGGATGATAAAGTACGGTCTGCACCAGGAACTTCAGGATGTACTCCAATAGGCGGACCTTTCGTCCCACCTCCTTTCATCCTTGATTCGGCGGTTGAAGGCATCCGGAATAAACAAAGGATGACCTTAACCGCCGATTCCGGGTTTATTCAGCCTGGGGCGAGGAAATGAGAGGAGCGCCCACCAATCGTTGACCCAGGTAACGCATGCGACCTGATAACGGAGGCCAAATGTGACATAACGAACGGCCACATCCCGCTCTCTACCCTCACCTTGAACTTCTCGACACAGGAAGATATATCTTTCCACTTCCCATCTTTTGAATTCTTTCATTTTCTCCCGGACGGTGTGACCGGACAGACCATCCGTCACCCGCCCCTCTTTGACGGCTATCTTTTTGGATGATAAAGTTTCCAGGTAACAATCCAACCATCCCGGGGACCTGAACATGAAAATATCAGCTGGATTTCTGTATATTACCGTGTTTTTTCTCACCACGGCAATCGTCAGCTCAACCCTTTTTTCCATTTCCCAGATGAAAGAAGAGGCGTTGCGCCAGGCAGCCGTGGCGCAGGAGAGCCATCTCAAGACCTTTTGGGAAATCATGAAGTCAAAGGGCGGAGAATTCAGCGTCTCGGACGGAAAACTTCTGGCCGGAAAGTATGTAATCAACGGCAATTACGAATTGCCGGACAAAATCAAGGAGATATTCGGCGGCACAGCCACCATTTTCATGGGCAGGGTCCGTGTATCCACCAACGTGCTCATGCCTGACGGAAGCCGTGCGATCGGAACAATTCTGGAAGGTCCCGCCCATGACTCCATCTTCAACAAAGGCAGACATTACCGGGGTGAGGCATTGATTCTCGGCGTCCCCTACTTCACCGCCTACGATCCCATCAGAAACTCAAGAGGCGAGGTCATCGGCGCGCTATATGTAGGCGTAAAGAAGAGCGATTATTTTTCCACATATGACCGCCTCAGGATCAACCAGATCATCCTGGATATCGTTCTGATAGCATTCTTCGCCATACTGACCCTGATGTTGATTCAAATCCGCAAAAAATCCGAGGTGTCTTTGCTGGAAAGCGAACAGCGTCTGAAGTCGATTCTTTACGGTTCACCAATCCCCCAATTCGTGATTGACCGTAATCACAGGGTTTTATACTGGAATCAGGCCCTTGAGAAATGCACGGGTCTCTCTTCCCTGGAGATGGTCGGCACGATGGACCACTGGAAGGCCTTTTATTCAAGGAACCATCCCTGTCTCGCTGACCTGCTGGTGGACGGCAATCTGGCCGAGCTTGACAAATGGTACCCCGGCAAGCACAGCCGGTCCGCTTTGCTGGAAGGGGCCTTTGAAATGACTGACTTTTTCCCCTCTCTCGGCAATGGTGGAAAATGGCTGTACACGACGGCTACCCTGGTGCGCAACTCAGCCGATGAGGTAATCGGCGCGGTAGAGACACTGGAAGACGTAACCGCTAGAAAGGACACGGAAGAGTCTCTGCGCAGAAGCGAAGAAATGTTCCGGAACATAACCGCATCGGCCATGAGCGGCATTATCATGATTGACCATGAGGCAAGGATTACCTTCTGGAACACCGCTGCCGAACGCATCTTCGGCTGGACGCCTTCAGAGGCCATGGGAAAAGACGTCCACCGGCTGCTTGCGCCGAGCTGCTACCGGGAAATGTCTGAAGCGGCTTTTCCACTTTTCCGTGAGACCGGCGCGGGCGCCGTCGTCGGTAAACATCTTGAATTGATGGCGCTTCGGAAAGACGGGGAAGAGTTTCCCATCGATCTGGCCTTATCCTCCATACACCTCCGGGACCGCTGGCACGCCATCGGAATCATAAACGATATTTCCGACCGCAAACAGGCGGAAGACGAATTGCAGGAACAGGTTCATTTTCTGCAGGAACTCATTGATTCCATTCCAAATCCCATCTTTTTCAAGAATACTTCGGGCGCGTATCTGGGTTGCAACAAATCGTTCGAAGGGCTTCTGGGACTGAAAAAACCGGATATCGTCGGTAAAACGGCACATGAAATCAATCCAGGAGAAGTAACCGGCGGCAACCATGCCGTTGATACGGTTCTTTATTCATCAGGGGGCGTCCAGGTCTACGAGTCCTCAATGCTGAGCAGCGCCGGAATCCGGCGGGATCTCATTTACAATAAAGCGGTTTTTACCAGAAAAGATGGCACACCTGGTGGAATCGTGGGTGTCATAATCGATATTTCCGAACGAAAGCGAATGGAAAACGCCTTGCGGGAAAGCGAAGAAGGGTTCCGGCGCACGTTTGACCAATCCCCCATCGGCGCCGCCATTCTATCGCTCGACTACCTGTTCCTGAGAGTTAACGCCGAATGGTGCCGCATAACGGGATACTCTGAAGAGGAACTCCTGGCTCTTCGTCTCCCGGACATCTCACATCCAGACGATCTGGACACCGATCTTTTCATGAAGAGCAGACTTATTCATGGTGAGATCGAAACATTTCAGATGGACAAGAGATATGTCCGCAAGGATGGAAGAACCATCTGGGCGAGACTGTCAGTCTGCCTGATCAAGGATGGTTTCGGAAGTCCCATTTACTTTCTTCCGATGATGGAGGACATAACCGAACGAAAAAAACTTGAGGAGGAGGTATTAAAGAATCAGAAACTGGAATCACTCGGCGTACTTGCCGGAGGAATCGCGCACGATTTCAACAACCTGCTTACCGGTATTCTGGGAAACATCTCGTTGGCCAAGATGTATTCGGAACCGGAAGGCAGGACCTTCCATAGGCTGGATGAAGCCGAAAAGGCATCGGAACGGGCAAGGGATCTGACCTACCAGCTCCTCACCTTTTCCAGGGGCGGAATACCGGTAAAGACCGTTTGCGGCATATCTGAAATCGTCATTGAGGCTGCTTCCTTCGCACTCACCGGCTCCAATGTGAGTTGCGCATACGCAATATCCGAAGACCTCCCGCCGGTTGAAGTGGACGAAGGGCAGATAAGCCAGGTGATTCACAATCTTGTCATCAATGCGGTACAGGCAATGCCCGATGGTGGAGATATTCGCGTTTCCATATCAAACTCAATCGATGCAGACATGGATATCCAGAAAGAAGGACGATGGATAAAAGTATCCATCGCCGACCAGGGCACGGGAATCGAGGAGGAATACCTGAGCAGGATTTTCGACCCGTATTTTACGACAAAGCAGAAGGGAAGCGGCCTGGGTCTTGCAACGGTATACTCCATTGTCAGAAACCACGGCGGCTACATCGATGTGGAATCAAAGTTGGGCAAAGGGACCGTATTCCACATCTACCTGCCGGCTTCGGAAGCAGCGCCGCCGGCCGAAAAGTCCATTACGCGGGTCCCCGTGGCGGGATGCGGCAGGGTGCTTGTAATGGATGATGAAGAGATCGTGCGGGAGGTGGCGTCCGAACTATTGAGCGCCCTCGGTTATTCAGTGGAGGTCTGCCGTGACGGAATTCAGATGCTGAGGCTCTATCTGGGGGCAAAAGAAACGGGAAGGCCGTTCGACGTCGTTATCATGGATCTGACCATTCCAGGAGCAATGGGAGGAAAGGAAGCGATGAATTCTCTGCTGGAAATGGACCCGGATGCAAGGGGGATAGTATCCAGCGGATACAACAACGATCCAATTCTCGCATCATACCGTCAGTTCGGTTTCGTGGGAGTCGTGCCTAAACCCTTTACCGTAAATGAACTGGCCGAAGTCCTGCATTCGGTATTAAACGCCGATAGCGGAAACGCGGAAGAGCCGCGTCATACGGAATGACCTGCTTAAAGGTAGCAATGCAGTTTGGAAAGCGTCATCTGAAAACATGGAAACAAGTTACCCCGGCAGCCCGCCCAACCGCCTCTCAAACAGCCTCGTCAGGCTCTCAAGGTGAACCTTTTCTTCAGCGGCCAGCAGATTGAATATGGATCGGACCTTTTCGTCTTCGAACCGTTCCCGCATATAGATGAACCGGTCATATGCGCGGCTTTCAAGGGAAATCGCCAGTTCCAGGATATCCTTGGTATCCCTGCTTTCAGCCCAGGAAAGGGCCTCGGCGATACGCATCCCCCCTTCCATAAACTGCTCTTCAGGAGGAAGGTCCAATATTCTCGAAGGAAAATCCGCCCCTGATTCGTTTCCCGCGGATTCACCGCATAGTTTGACAAGAGCCTTTCCATGCTGGTGCTCGGCGGCCGCCAGGGTCCTGAACAGCATGGCCGCTTCATCTCCGTCACGGATGGCGGCGATTTCCAGAAAAAACCGACTTGTTCCTTCTTCCATCAACCAGGCAAGGGCGAGAATCTCCTGGACGGAAGCAGCGGATCCGAACCAGAGCATTCCAGCTTCCGGCAGCCCATCGGCAACGCCTCCGCGCCAGGCGCGGATCCCCCCTTCCATGTCGTATACCTCGCCAAACCCAGCCCTTGCCAGAATAGAGACAGCGGCCCTGCTCCGCGCCCCTGACGCGCAATAGACAATGGTCGGTTTCCGGGGGTCCAATTCTCCAATCCGGTCGGGAAGCTCATCCAGAGGGATAAGCCTGGAACCGGGCAGATGCCCGCCCCGATATTCGTCTGGCCTGCGCACATCAACGAGGGAAAAACCGTCCGGCGAGCGCTCCTCGGTAAAATCCCTGATGTCACGGGGGGACATGGAGTCAGCATTGCGGAAAAATTTCGTGAAATTCAACATTGACTCCTTTACGGCGACGGTACCGGCTGTTCCGGGAACGAGAACGGAGAGGTCCGGATCCTCCGCCTACTTTTTCCGCCCGGCGTCAACCATCTTGATGATCTCGTCTGTAAGGTCTTTTGCCTCAACGCTTTCGGATGAATAGAGGAGGTCCTTCTTAATCACCACGGCCGCGAGACCATTCGCCTTTCCATAGTCAGCGGCGGACTCTTCAATGGATTTATAAAGGTCCGCCAGCAACTTCTCCTGCCTCTCCCTGACGTCTTTTTCCGCCTTTGTTACAAGCTTCCGGTATTCATCGACCCTCTTCTGAAACTCCTTCGCCTTTGCCTCCCGTTCCTTCGGAGACATGGCCGAAATCCGCGACTCAATGGTCTTTTTCTGTTTTTCCAGTTGTTTTTCCTTCGCCGTTATCCGGGAACGGTATCTCTCGGTTCTGGACTTCACTTCCTTGAGCGCCGCTTTACCCGGGGCCGAATCACTGGCAACCCTTGCCATATCTACGTAGCCTATCTTAACGGTTTGCTCCGCCTTTGCCTTGATGGCTTGAGCCGGTTCCTCTTTTTTTGGCGGCGCGGGCGATGTGGTCTCAACAACTGATTTTTCAGCCGGGGCCACGGTCTTCGTATCAGACGCCCGCGGGTCTTCGGCGGCATGGACCGAAATGGCCGATAACGCGAAAAAAACGGGAACCGTCAAAGTGAGGAAGCATTTTTTCATGGAAATACCTTTCTTTCCGGGAAGGAGGCGCAACACCCCGTTCCGATTGGTTGATGATGTAAATGTCATACAGAATAAATCTTTTACCGTGATTAGGCAAACAAAGAAAACCGAACGGGACGCCTTCGAGCCGAAATCCGTCATTGACAAGCGCGCCGGCCGTAGAAAAAACTTCTTTACAATCCGTCAGAGGTTAATATATATTTCCCGTTCACGGAGAGATGTCCGAGCGGCTGAAGGAGCACGACTGGAAATCGTGTGTGCGTTAATAGCGTACCGAGGGTTCAAATCCCTCTCTCTCCGCCATTCATTTAATCAATTAATCAATACGCAGGCGGAAAGCCCATTCATTAAGGCAGGCAGTATCCCGGGAAACAGAGCCATCGGCCGACCGTATATGCATCGGCGCCGGGAGCCGGGTTATGCCTGTTTCGTATTTTACGGGCATGGCTGATAGCTGGGTCCCGCGCAACGGAAGGTTATGAATCCCGTCAGGTCCGGAAGGAAGCAGCGGCAGTAACCGCCACCGTGTGCCGCGGGGCAGCCCAGCTATCAGCCATGCCCGTAACAGGTTCAATGAGCCGTCCCATAACAAGAGGTCATCCCTTTTCTCCGGAAACCGTAAATCAGACAGTGAGGCATACTTCCCTTTGTCTTACCTCGTATTAGCAAGAAAATGGCGGCCTCAGACTTTCAGTGACCTGATCGGTCAGGAGCATGTGAGCCGGACACTGCGGAATGCCCTTGAGTCCGGAAGGGTCGCCCACGCGTTTCTCTTTACCGGCGCGAGGGGGGTGGGCAAGACAAGCGCGGCCCGCATCCTAGCCAAGGCCCTTCAGTGCGACAACGGTCCGGCAGCGGAACCATGCAACGTCTGCCCCGCATGCAAAGAGATAACGGTCGGCAACTCCGTGGATGTATTCGAGATCGATGGCGCTTCAAACACCGGCGTAGAAGACATCCGAGAACTGCGTGAAAACATCAAGTACCTCCCTTCCCGCTGCCGCTTCAAAATCTTCATTATCGATGAAGTTCATATGCTCTCCACGAGCGCATTCAACGCGCTGCTTAAAACCCTGGAGGAGCCGCCGCCCCACGTCAAGTTCATCTTCGCGACAACGGAACCGCACAAAGTACCCGTAACCATCCTTTCCCGCTGTCAGCGTTTCGATTTCAAGCGAATTCCACTTCCCGGGATCGTAAACCGTCTGCGCTTTATCGTTCAGGAGGAACACGTCACCATCAGTGACGCGTCCCTGACCGCCATTGCCCGCAAAGGCGACGGAAGCATGCGGGATTCTCTCTCCACCCTCGACCAGGTTCTGGCCTTCTGTGGAGACAACGCCGGAGATGAAGAGGTAACGGCGATTCTCGGTGTGGTTGATCGACGTCTTCTGACGGAAACATCCAGGACGGTCTTTGCCGGAGACTGCCGCGGGGCGCTCGAGATAGTATCACGGGTGGATTCATTCGGATATAACATGCGTTCTTTCTGCCAGGAGCTTATCGAACATTTCAGAAACCTGGCGGTATTGAAGGTAACCCGGGACCCTTCGGAACTCCTCGATGTCACGGAAGGCGAGATTGAGGAGTTCCACGCGCAGACGGCTTCCTTACAACTCGAACAGATACGGAGACACCTGACGATCCTCCTCGGAGCGGAAACCGAGATGTCCCATTCGGGATATACCAGACTCATACTGGAGTTGGCGTTGCTGAAAATGTGCACCCTCCCTCCGGTTGTGCCGGTCGACGAGATCATCGAACGCCTCAAATCCCTTGAAAGGGGAACGAAAAACGCCCTTTACTCTCCATCCCCTCCAGTAGGTATCCGCCCCGCAGCGCCCTCCATGGAAAAAGAAACAGCGCAAAAAACACCCCCCGGCGCGGCGCCCTCTCCGGAAACCGCGCCACCCCAGGCCGGCAAGGGCTGGCCGGGATTCGTTTCCTTTGTAACCAGGGAAAAGAAAACCCTGGGTGCGCACCTGGAGCACGGCAGGCCGATGCGTTTTTCCGCCGATTCCGTTGAGATAGGTTTTCCCGAAGGTTCTTTCCATCTGTCCTGCCTGCGGGATGATGAAGCCTTGAAATCTCTCACGGAAATGGCATCCCGTTACTGGAAAGCGGCGCCGTCCGTCAGAGTGCTCGCGCTCACCGGGGATCCAAAGGGCGCCCCCCCGTCCATAAAGGAAAAAAAAAAGCGTGAGACAGTAGACCGGCAACGGGAAATCGAGGAAAGCGCACGCAAGAACACGCTGGTTTCAGCCGCACTGGAGATATTCGGCGGCGAAATAGGAGAAGTCGTGGAAATAGGGCGGCATCCGGATACAAAGGAGGATTAACACTGATGTCCAAGGGTTTAGCGCAGATAATGAAACAGGCCCAGCTTATGCAGCAGAAAATGGCGAAGCTTCAGGAAGAAGCCGCCCTCCGCACCGCTGAAGCAACTTCCGGCGGAGGAGCGGTCACGGCGGTGGTGAGCGGAAAGAACCAGATTCTTTCATTGTCCATAAGCAAAGACGCCGTAGATCCGGAAGATGTGGAAATGTTGCAGGATATGATTATGGCGGCCGTCAACGAAGCGCTCAAAAAGGTCCAGGAAGACGTTGCCGCGGAGATGGGAAAGATAACGGGAGGCCTCAGCATTCCCGGGCTTTTCTGAAAGAATCCCTCATTGGGATTGTATGTCACTGTCCAGCTCAGGCCCGCCAAGGCATTAAGTCCTGGCGGGCCTTTGTTTTACTCGGGCAGCCGGAAACCGGGCACAATCAGGTAGCATATTCACTGCCATGAAGTTAATACTTTTACTATTCATATAAAACTGTTATATTTCCAGTTTCATCATAATTACAAGGGTATTTTAGTAATTATAAAAATATATCGTGCTCTTTTATTTTTCATAAAAAAAGAGGTTATATTCTTCCCATAAATATGATACATTTTTCTCCATCCTTGACCAGACTCGTAACTGAATTGAAGAAACTCCCGGGCATTGGAGAAAGGACCGCTCTGAGACTGGCCTTTCATATACTCAAATCGCCCAGGGTAGGCGGAGATATTGCCGAGAGTCTGATAAACCTCCAAAAGAGCGTAAGACTCTGCTCGGTCTGCTTCTGCATAACCGAGGAGGACCCCTGTTCCATCTGTAGCGATGACAGGGACGATGGCGTTATATGTGTCGTGGAAGAGCCTCAGGATCTCCTGGCCATAGAGCGAAGCGGCGCCTTCCGGGGAAGGTATCACGTCCTGCACGGCGCGCTTTCCCCACTCAATGGCGTAATGCCGTCGGATCTGAAAATAGCGGAGTTGTTAAGACGACTGGAAAGCAGAGGGGTCAGAGAGATTGTGCTGGCTACAAATTTTACCGTTGAGGGAGAAGCTACGGCGCTTTATCTGAACGGCCTCATAAAACCTCTGGGTATAAGAGTTACCAGGCTTGCCCACGGCATGCCCATCGGCGGCGACCTCGAATATGTGGATACAGCCACCGTCCAAAGGGCGCTGGAAGGGCGCAACGAGCTGTAACAAACCCCGGATTCCGGTTCTAACGGCCAGATCGGCCGTAGAAACCGAAAATGACCGCCAGGCGGTCATAAACAGCGACTCAAGGAGGAGTTCTTGCATGAAGCGCAAAATGGTTACGATCGATGGTAACACCGCGGCAGCCCATGTAGCCCATGCCACCAACGAAGTAATCGCGATTTACCCAATCACACCATCATCTGTCATGGGTGAAATCTCCGATGACAAAAGCGCCAAAGGAGAGAAAAACATCTGGGGCACCGTACCGCTTGTTACGGAAATGCAATCCGAAGGCGGCGCGGCGGGCGCGGTACATGGCGCGCTGCAGGCGGGCGCCTTGACAACGACGTTTACCGCCAGCCAGGGACTGTTGCTGATGATTCCGAACATGTTCAAGATTGCGGGGGAACTTACCTCGACCGTCTTCCATGTTTCGGCCCGCGCCATTGCCGCGCAGGCGTTGTCCATCTTCGGCGACCATTCCGACGTAATGGCCTGCCGCTCCACCGGCTGGGCGATGCTTTGCTCCAACAACGTACAGGAGGTCATGGACTTCGCCCTTATCGCCCAGTCCGCGACACTCCGTTCCCGCGTCCCGTTTCTGCACTTTTTCGACGGGTTCCGCACCTCCCACGAAATCCAGAAAGTGGAGGAGCTCACGTTCGAAGACATGCGCGCCATGCTCGATGACGATTTGATCATCGCCCACCGCGCGCGGGCGCTCTCTCCGGACCGGCCGGTCCTGAGAGGGTCATCCCAGAACCCTGACGTTTACTTCCAGGGACGTGAAACGGTAAACAGGTACTACCTGGAAACCCCTCGCATGGTCCAGGAAGAGATGAACAAGTTCGCCGGCATCGCCGGCCGCCAGTACAATCTGGTCGACTACGTGGGCGCTCCGGATGCGGACCGGGTCATCGTAATCATGGGCTCGGGAGCGGACGCCGTCCACAAGACGGTGGAAACCCTGACCGCCAGAGGCGAGAAGGTGGGCGTTATCAAGATTCGCCTGTATCGCCCCTTCCCCGCCGAGGCCTTTGTCGCCGCCCTGCCTGCCACCGTTTCCAGAATAGCCGTAATGGACAGGACCAAGGAGCCGGGATCACTGGGCGAACCTCTCTACCTGGATGTAAGAACCGCAATCGGCGAAATGATGGAAGCAAAGAGCGCGCGCTTTGAAAAGTATCCCGCCATTGTCGGCGGCCGATACGGCCTGGGTTCCAAGGAGTTCACCCCGGCCATGGTAAAGGGGATTTTCGATAACCTGGCAAAGGAGACGCCGAAGAACCACTTCGTGGTAGGTATCAATGACGACGTCTGCCAAACGAGCATCGAATACGATCCATCCTTCACCAACATCGCATCCGGAATCTATTCCGCGGTGTTTTATGGCCTCGGCTCCGACGGCACGGTAGGCGCAAACAAGAATTCCATTAAAATAATCGGCGAAAAGACCGACAACAACGTGCAGGCATATTTTGTCTACGACTCAAAAAAGGCCGGTACCGTCACCATTTCCCACCTCCGTTTCGGAAAAAACCCGATCCGTGCGCCATATCTCATCAATCGCCCTGATTTTGTGGCGTGCCACAATTTCACCTTCCTGGAAAAATACGACATGCTGTCCAAGGCCAAGGAAGGGGCGCCGTTCCTTCTCTGCTCCCTTTTCGACAAGGATGAGGTATGGGACCAGATGCCGCGCGAGGTCCAGCGGCAGATCATCGACAAAAAACTCAGATTATACGTCATAAACGCAGTCAAGCTTGCCGAGGAACTGGGGCTGGGGGCGCGTATCAATGTCATCATGCAGACCGCATTCTTCAAGATATCCGGCATTATTCCCCTGGACACGGCTGTAGCCGCCATCAAGGACGCTATCAAGAAGAGCTACGGCAAAGCGGGCGAGCGGGTTGTCGAGATGAACAACAAGGCGGTCGACGCCTCGCTGGACAACCTTTTCGAGGTCAAGGTGCCGGAAAAAGCCACCAGCACAATCACGGTCAAGCCCCCTATCAGCCCGGAAGCGCCGGAGTTCATGCAGAATGTCACCGCCGAGATCATCGCCGGCCGTGGAGACAACGTCCCCGTATCGGCCATGCCCGCGGACGGCACATTCCCGACGGCATCTTCCCGTTTCGAAAAGCGCAACATAGCGGTAGACATACCCGTATGGGACAAGGAGCTATGCATCCAGTGCGGCATTTGCTCGTTCGTCTGCCCTCACGCGGCCATTCGCATGAAAGTATACGACCCCGCCATCCTCAAGGGAGCTCCCGAGAAGTTCATATCCGCTGACGCCCGAGGAAACGAATTCAAAGGCATGGCCTGCACCGTTCAGATTGCCCCCGAAGACTGCACGGGCTGTGGGGCATGCGTGCACAACTGTCCCGCGAAGAGCAAGGAAAATCCGGATCACAAGGCCATCAATATGGCCTTCAAGGTGCCTATCCGTGAACAGGAAGCAGTCAACTGGGAATTCTTCCTTTCCATTCCCGACACCGATACCAGCCTTACGAAACGGGACAGCCTGAAGGGAAGCCAGTTGATTACGCCTCTCTTCGAATTCTCCGGCGCCTGCGCCGGTTGCGGGGAGACACCTTACCTGAAACTCCTCTCCCAGCTGTTCGGCGACCGCGCGCTTATCGCCAATGCCACCGGCTGCTCATCCATCTACGGGGGAAACCTTCCGACCACGCCGTGGGCAAAACGCGGCGACGGACGCGGGCCCGCATGGTCCAACTCCCTCTTTGAGGACTGCGCCGAGTTCGGTCTGGGGATGCGCCTTACGGTAGACAAGCTGACCGAATCCGCGAAAGAGTATCTTGACCAGGTGATGGAATCCGACTGCCCGGGAACAGCGGAGATCAAGGATATCCTCACGGCCATCAAGGACGCGGATCAGTCCACCCAGCTGGGAATAGAAGCGCAGAGGGAGCGCGTAGCCGTTCTGAAGGACCGCCTCGCATCCTGCGAAGGACCTCTGGCAAAGAGATTTCTGGCTGTAGCGGACTATCTGGTAACAAAATCCGTATGGGGAGTGGGCGGCGACGGATGGGCCTACGACATAGGTTTCGGCGGACTTGACCATGTCATTGCTTCGGGCAAAAACATCAATCTCCTGGTCCTCGACACGGAGGTTTACTCCAACACCGGCGGACAGGCGTCAAAATCCACGCCCCTTGGCGCCGTGGCCCAGTTCGCGGCCGGCGGCAAGCTCATGCCCAAGAAAGACCTTGGACTGATAGCCATGACCTACGGCACATGCTACGTGGCATCCGTGTCCCTCTCCAATCCGGGCCAGACGGTAAAGGCCTTTATTGAAGCGGAGCAGTTCGACGGTCCATCCCTCATCATTGCCTACTCTCACTGCATCGCCCACGGAATAAACATGACCAAAGGCATCGACGAACAGAAAAGGGCCGTGGAATGCGGACACTGGCCGTTGTACAGGTACAATCCGGCCCTTGCCTCACAAGGCCGGAATCCACTTCAGCTTGACAGCAAGGCGCCTTCCATTTCCTTCGAGGACTATGCCCTCGGAGAAAACCGTTACCGGGTTCTGAAAAAGAACAATCCTGACGGCGCGGACAATCTCATCAAGCATGCAAACGAGTGGACGGCGCGCAGGTATGCGCTCTACAAGCAGATGGCCGGTTTATCATACGATACTGAAAAAGAGTAACAACCGCCGGAAACGGTTCACTCTCCGGCAGACCTCAAACGAAAGCCTGGACTTGCATTCCGCATGTCCAGGCTTTTTCATGACGTTTAATTGTGAGCCGCCAATATCATCTCGGCGGCACCCTTATCCGGTTATCGCTGAATCGTTAAAATTGAATTAAAATCTTGCCTTGTGTGGACGGTTTTGTTATAAACTGAGCCGCTGTAAAAATTTTCATGTACAGCTCAAGGGGTATATGCAATGGCGACTCCGCAAATGATCATGTATGAAGACGAGTTCAAGCAACTGAATTGCGTTCTGGAAAAACTGCTGAGAGAAGCCAATGCAAAGGTGATTTTTCTCGTTGACAAAAACGGCCAGCTTATCTCCGGAGTCGGAGAAACAGAGCGGTTTGACACCACCTCACTTGCTTCACTCACGGCCGGAAACATCGCCGCGACCGGAGGCCTTGCAAAACTCATAGGTGAAAAAGAGTTCTCCATACTCTTTCATGAAGGTGAAAAAGACAATCTGCACATCTCCATCGTCGGCGGCCGCGTGATCCTGGTTGTCCTGTTCGACAGCCGATCATCACTCGGCCTGGTACGGCTCAGGGTCAAGAAGGCCTCGGAAGAGCTGGCCGTTATCTTTGAAAGGCTTGCTCAACGCGCCGACGAAAGGGACAAGAGTGGTGAAGGAGACTTCCCTTTCGCGGAAATAACCGATGACGACATAGACAATCTTTTCAGTTAGTGTCCATACGTATTTTCCGGATGGACGCCAGTTAACGGAAGTATCCATCCTCCCCGCTCGTACTTTCACCTGTTTTGCCGGCGGTTACTTAAGACCAATCCATCATCCGAGGTGACATCAGATGTCGTTCATCAATTACGCCTCCCGTGAAATAAACTGCAAGATTGTATACTATGGCCCGGGACTCTGCGGCAAGACCACCAATCTCCAGTTTATCTACTCTAAAACCGCGCCCGAGGCCAAAGGAAAGATGATCAGCCTTGCCACGGAGACGGAGCGTACCCTCTTCTTCGACTTTCTGCCGCTTGCCCTGGGTGAGATAAAGGGTTTCAAGACAAGATTCCATCTGTACACGGTACCGGGCCAGGTATTTTACGACGCGTCCCGCAAACTGATCCTGAAGGGTGTTGACGGCGTGGTTTTCGTCGCCGATTCCCAGGACGAACGGATGGACGCCAATATTGAATCGATCGAAAATCTTCAGATCAATCTGAAGGAACAGGGATACGAGCTGGAAAAGCTTCCTTTCGTCATACAGTACAACAAGCGAGACCTTCCATACGTGAGTTCCGTTGACGAGTTGCGTCGCGAACTGAACTTCCTGAATGTTCCCGACTTTGAAGCCTGCGCAACTACCGGAGAAGGCGTCTTTGAGACCCTTAAGGCAGTGGCGAAGCTGATACTCATCGACTTGAAAAAGGGTAAATAGCAATCCCCCCACGCCAGACGTCGCATCACGCCCTATTCTTCGCACCAGAAGTCGTCCGCACTCCCCGTGCTTATTCTTACAAACACGTTGATAGAAATTTTCAGCCGTTCCTCTTCCGAGGCGTCCTCCCGGATTCCGCGAAAGGCGCGGCGGGAATATGACCGTTCCGACGGGTTGACATGACATCGAACCTCTCAGAAAAACTGCGGATGATTTCGGCCGCGATCTCTCCGGAATCTTCAAAAACCACGCTCGCGGAATTAAAAGGCTCAGCTCCGGCCTTTCTTATCTCGCGCCTTCTCCCCCTCCTTTCATCACCTTGCATTATCGCGACACCTGACGTCGATTCGGCGGAAGAGTTCCATGGGGAACTGCGCCTGTACTCGGAACATCCAGGCGCCGTCTTTCATTTTCCTCCCTGGGAAACCACGCCCTTTGAACAGGCATCCCCCCATCCCGACATCAGCGGCGAACGCCTCCGAACCCTTTCCGCCCTTCAGGAAGGGAGGGCGGCGGCGGTCATCGCTCCTGTATCCGCCCTGATGCAAAGGGTTTTGCCAAAAAATGTTCTCGGAGATTATTCCCAGTACCTTGTGGCGGGAGAAGAAGCGGATCGGGACGCACTCCTTCGAAAGCTGGTTGATATTGGCTATTCAATGGTTCCTCTCGTGGAGGATCGCGGCAGCGCTTCGGTTCGCGGAGGCATAGTCGACATATTCCCTCCCGACCATGCCTCTCCCTTTCGAATCGAATTTTTCGGAGATCTTGTTGAATCCATCCGGACCTTCGACCCGCTCACGCAACGCTCCCTGCATCCGGTCGATGAGCTGGTAATACTCCCTTCCAGGGAAATCATCCTTTCCGAGGAGATCGTCCGCGCTTTTGCCACCCGCCTGAAGAGGCGCTGCGATGACCTGGGAATCCAGGCGACAAGACGGCGGGAACTGCTGGAGCAACTTCAGCATTCCATGTACCCACCCGGAATAGAATACCTGCAACCCCTGCTCCATACCGGACTGGAAACCCTTTTTGACTACACCGGCCCAGGCGTAATTCTTGTGGAAATGGATCCGCTGGCGGTCAGGGAATCCGAGGAAATCTTTCAGGATGAACTTATCATCGCGGAGCGGAAAGCGGCGGATTCAAGTTCCATAGTATGCGAAAGAGATGACCTCTTTCTTGAGGCCGAAGATTGGCGAAAACTGAAAAGGAATCTCAGAAAGGTCTCCATACCCCGCCTCGAACTGGCTGACCAGGAGGAAGACGGCGCACGCTTCAGTTTCGCTGGTGAAGACAACAGCGATATCAGGCCGTCGCTTTCCCCCGACCGCGAGGGAGTGCTCCGTCCCCTTGTGGACCGTATCAATACCTGGCGCCAGCGGAATACGCGGGTCAGCATCGTCTGCCATCAGTGGAGCCAGACACAGCGCCTCCAGGAGCTGCTGTCTCATTACAGACTCCCCCTGACCATTGCGGAGGGAAGGTTCAGCGATGATTTCAGCGACCCTTCTTCCATTCGCATCCTAACCGGAGAGCTTTCTCGCGGCTTCCGCCTACCCGCGGAAGGTCTGGCCGTAATCGCGGAAGAGGAGATATTCGGAAAGAGGGTGAAGCGCCGCGACCTCTCCGATGTCCGCAAGAAGCAGATACTGGTGTCTCTGGCCGAATTGAAGCCGGAAGACTTCATGGTTCACGTAGACTTCGGACTGGGCATCTACCGCGGTCTTCAGCATATGGCCTTCGAGGGCATAGGCGGTGATTTTTTACTGCTGGAATACGCGGGCAAGGACAAGCTGTATCTGCCGGTAGACCGCATAAACCTCGTGCAGCGCTATGTGGGGGGAGAAGGAAGCCAGCCATCCCTGGACAGGCTCGGTGGCGCGGGCTGGGAAAAGAAAAAGGCAAAGGCAAGGGAAGCGGTCGAAGAAATAGCGGGGGAACTGCTCCAGATCTACGCGGAGAGGCAGGTCCGTGAAGGATTTTCGTTCACCCCGCCGGACGACCTTTACCGTGAATTCGAGGCATCCTTCACCTTTGAAGAAACCCCTGACCAACTGGGCGCCATCCAGGATGTGCTTGGGGACATGGAGCGCTCCAGACCGATGGATCGTCTCGTCTGCGGCGACGTGGGCTACGGCAAAACAGAGGTTGCGCTGCGGGCGGCCTTCAAGGCCGCCATGGACGGAAAGCAGGTCGCGCTTCTCGTTCCCACCACCGTCCTGGCATCCCAGCACTTTGAGACCTTCACCTCCCGCTACGCCACATACCCGGTAACGGTCGGAATGCTCTCAAGGTTCCGCACCCCCAAGGAACAAAAAGAGGTCCTGGAGGGGGTAAAGACCGGCAGGATCGATGTCATTATCGGGACCCACCGTCTTCTGCAAAAGGATGTCATCTTCAAGGACCTGGGCCTGATAATCATCGACGAAGAACACCGCTTCGGTGTCTCACACAAGGAAAAGCTCAAGAAATTCCGCTCCGTGGTAGACGTGCTCACACTCACCGCCACACCCATCCCCAGGACACTGAACATGTCTCTCTCCGGGATCCGCGACCTTTCCATTATCGACACCCCTCCGGTGGACCGCCTCGCCATCAAGACCTTTGTCGCGCGCTTTTCCGATGAACTGATCCGGGAGGCGGTGCTCAGGGAACTGCGGCGCGGCGGGCAGGTATTTTTCGTGCACAACCGGGTCCAGTCCATCGGCGCCATGGCCGAATATCTGCGCGACCTCGTCCCCGAGGCAAAGCTTGTGGTAGGACACGGACAGATGCAGGAAAAGGAACTGGAAGAAGTCATGCTGGGATTTCTGCACGGCGATTTCAATCTGTTCCTCTGCACCACCATTATAGAATCTGGACTGGACATCCCATCGGCCAACACCATGATCGTCAACAGGGCCGATACCTTCGGGCTGGCGCAACTTTACCAGCTGCGCGGACGCGTCGGCCGCTCCAGCCAGCGGGCCTACGCCTATTTTCTGATTCCGGGCGAAGGTTCCATAACCGCTGACGCCAGAGAGCGTCTCCGGGTAATCCAGGACCTCACCGAACTGGGCGCCGGATTCCGCATCGCCATGCACGACCTGGAGATCCGCGGAACCGGAGATTTCCTCGGTTCCCGCCAGTCGGGAAACATCGCGGCTGTTGGATTCGAGCTCTACACGGAACTCCTGGAAGAAGCAGTGAGCAGGCTCAAGGGCGAAACAATCAGCGAACGGATAGAACCGGAGATCAACCTCAAGATACCGGCGTTCATACCCGAGGATTACGTACCTGATCCGAACCAGAGGCTGGTGATCTACAAGAGGCTCACCCAGTCAGGTAATGAAGATGAGGTGGCTGAAATGGGCGACGAACTGATAGACCGTTTCGGCAAACACCCGTTACCCGTATCCTACCTCCTGGACACCATGAGGTTGCGCATCCATTTACGCGCCCTTCTCGTGAAAAAACTGGAATGGGACGGCAAGAACGCGCTTGTATATTTCCACGAAAAGACCCCGGTATCGCCGGACGTCATCCTCGGACTTATTCGCCGGGCGCCCGACATATACCGTTTCAGTCCGGATTTCATACTCTCCGCTCGCATACACGACAACAGCTTCGAAGGCATACTTTCCGGGGCCAGAAAACTCTTGAAAAGCCTTGTTTGATATGCTACGGTCGCTTGCCGTTGCTGTTGCATCAACTACTTGGATAAAGGAGAAAAATCCGTGAATTACACGAATGTAGTCAGGGTTGCCGCGCCTATGATTCTGGCGCTCAGCCTTTGCGCCTGTAAACCGGCGCCCACCGAAAAGGCCAAGACAACCGGAACGGTACTTGCCGAAGTGAATGGCAACGCGATCACAACCGATGATTTCAAAGCCGAGATTGACAAACTCCCCCCCTATCTGAAACCGATGGTCCAGTCCGAAGAAGGAAAGAAAGAACTGCTGGACAGCATGATTGTCCGTCAGATAATCCTGGAGCAGGCCAAAAAAGATGGCGTGGACAAGGACAAGGAAGTATCGGACCGGATGGAAGATCTGCGCAAGAGACTCATTGTCGAGACCTATCTGAAGAAGAAGGTTGAAAAGGAAGCCCAGATCTCCGACCAGGAGATGAAAAAGTTTTATGACGAAAACAAGGACAAGTTCAAGGCCGGCGACCAGGTGAAGGCCAGCCATATCCTGGTAAAGACCGAAAAGGAGGCAACGGACATCCTTGCCCAGTTGAAAGGCGGCGCAAAGTTCGAAGACCTGGCGAAGAAATTCTCCACCGATTCCACGGCCTCCAAGGGCGGAGACCTGGGGTGGTTTCCCAAAGGAGCCATGGTGCCGGAATTCGACAAGGTTGCCTTCAATCTGAAGGAAGGAGAGATGTCGGGCATCGTGAAGACCCAGTTCGGCTTCCACATCATCAAGGTAACCGGCAAGCGTCCGGCCGGGATAACCCCGTATGAAGAGGTCAAGGAGCAGATCAAATCCAATCTTCTCCCAGCCAAGCAGCAGGAAATCTTCACCAAGATGAAGGAAGAGATGAAGAAAAGCGCCAAGATATCCATAAAGGATGAAGTACTCAAAAACTTCGATTCAAAACCGTCCGAGACAAAGGGCGGAACCGGCGCACAGACGAAATAATCCGCGCGGCTCACACTGAAGGCAAGGACGATTCCTTGCCTTCAGTGTATCCACTCAAAAGACAAGAACATACCCATGATAAAATTATCCATCATTGTACTATCCCTCTTGTTGGCGCTTGCCTCTCTTGCTTCAGCCGAGCTTGTCAGCGGGATTGCGGTCCTCGTCAACGATGAACCGATCACCACCTACGACATTCAAAAGGAAAAGGATGGCATCGAAAAGGGGATGGCCGCGAAGGCGCCCCTGGACGAGGAGGCCAAAACCCGCTTGCGGCAAGCGGCCATCGACTCCCTTATCAACAAGAAGCTCATTCAGCAGAAGATAAGGGAACTGGAAATCAAGGTTTCGGAAGAAGAGGTGCGTCAGGCAATCGAAGACGTAAGGAAGACCAACAACATCACCCAGGACAACCTGGTGGAGGCCTTGACCGCCCGCGGCATCTCCTTTGATGAATACAAGGGGCAGATCAAGGAGCAGCTGGAGAGGCTGCGGCTGGTCAGCATGGAGGTGCGCTCAAAGGTCCAGATCAGCGACAAAGAGTCGCTGGAATACTACACGGCGAACCCGGGCGCGTTCCAGGTTGACGAGGCCTTCCGTGTGCGCCAGGTATATTTCAAGCTCCCCGCCACGGCCCCTGAGAAGGAACGGAAGCGGGTTCTCGCAACCGCTGAAATGGTTCTGGCTGAAGCAAGGAAGGGCGCTGATTTCGCGGCGCTGGCAAAAAAGTATTCACAGGACCCTTCCGCGGCCGAAGGTGGAGACCTGGGCTACCTGAAAAAAGGGGATCTCCTCCCGGAAATCGAGGAATCACTGGCAGGTCTGAAGATGGGTCAGGTCAGTGGATTGATCCGCACTCCCGTGGGAATCCACATCATGAAACTGGAAGAGCACAGACTCGGAAATCGCCGGACTTTCGAATCCGTGAAACCGGAGATCGAGGACATTCTTTACAAGAAGAAATCGGAAGAACGGTTCAGCCAGTGGCTTGATGAACTGCGAAAGAACGCCTCCATCGAGATGAAATAAAAATAGGCGGCCGTTATCGGCCGCCTATTTTTATTATGATAATCTCCCTCTCTTTCAGACCCCGGTCGCGGCCAGTTCCTCTACAAGCTTCTTCTGGGACGCCGTCAACTGCCCCGGAACCTTCACATTAACCTTCACGAACAGATCGCCTTTCGACGTCTTCCCCATATGTTGAATACCAAAACCCTTCAGCCGGATTTTCGTGCCAGGCTGTATACCCGCGGGGACCTTGACCCTCTTGCTCCCCTCCAGTGTCGGCACCTCGATGGTTGTTCCAAGCGCGGCATCGGTGTAACGTATCTCCCGCTCAACCATGATATCATTTCCCTCCCTGGTAAAGACGGGGTCAGCGCCGACCTTTATCGTAAGATACAGGTCACCGGAAGGACCGCCTCCGCAACCCTGTCCACCCTTCGCCTTTATCCGCATCCTGGAGTCATTTTCAATACCAGCGGGTATCTTCACCGAAAGGTCTTCCTTCACCCCGTCACGCAGGAATGAGACCCTCTTTTCTCCTCCTTCCGCAGCCTCCCGGAAGGTAAGGGAGACTTCCATGGAATAATCCTCCCCACGCTGCCTGCGAGGGTGGCGCCTCCCGCCGGGCTGGAAGCCGCCGCCGAAGATACGGGAAAAGATATCATCCGCGCCGACCCCCGTACCCTGGAAGATGTCGCCGAAGTCAAATCCTCGAAAAATATCCTCCTGGGAGTAGCGCTGGTGGAAACCGGATGATCCGAACTGGTCATATTGGGCCTTTTTCTGGGGATCGGAAAGTACCGCATATGCTTCGCTTATTTCCTTGAACTTTTCCTCCGCATCCTTGTTGCCGGGATTCTTGTCCGGGTGATACTTGATGGCCAGCTTGCGATAAGCCTTTTTGATATCCTCGGGCGAGGCGTCTTTTTTCAAACCGAGAACCTGATAGTAATCCTTAACCGCCATGGGAGCGAATTCCTTTCCAAGATAGACGTAATGGGAATGTAATCTCTGTTTTCCTTCATGTCAACCTCGACGCCCGTTTATCCTTGACAGACTCGGCGCCGGACTTATTATGTTGATTTCAACAACACCGCCGCGCCCTGCGAATTCCGCCGCCAGGGCTTCGCGACATGGAAAGAAGGAACGGAGAGCCAGACATGAAAAAGGTCGTTATTATCGGGGGGGGGATTTCAGGGCTTGCCGCCGCGTTTCTTCTAAGGCAAAAGGCCGATGAGAAGGGAGAGGACCTGTCAATCACCGTCCTGGAAAAGGAAGATGTAACGGGTGGCAAGATCCGGAGTATCAAGTCGGAGGGCTTTGTATGCGAGTGGGGTCCCAACGGCTTTCTGGACAGCAAACCTCAGACACTGGAGTTGTGCCGGACCCTGGGAGTCAGCGATCGACTGCTGAGAAGCAACGACAACGCAAGAAAGAGATTCATCTATTCGGAAGAAATGCTTCACCGGCTTCCGGAAAACGCCCTCTCTTTTTTTTCTTCCAGGCTCATTTCATGGCCGGGCAAGATTCGCCTTTCACTGGAGCCCTTCGCCCCGGGTCCGCCGCCGGGAATTGACGAGACACTGGCGGCCTTTGGCCGGCGCAGGCTGGGAAAAGAGGCCTTGCGAAAACTCATAGCGCCCATGGTTTCCGGGATCTTCGCCGGCGACCCGGAAACCATGTCGCTGAAATCATGCTTTCCCCGCATGGTGGAGCTGGAAAGGGACTACGGCGGCCTTATCATGGCCATGCTGAGGCTCGCCCGGAAAAAGCGTAAAGAGAGGGCCCAGGGAAAAGCCGTTTCCGGCCCATCCGGACCGGGGGGTATCCTGACGTCATTCAATAACGGCATCCAGGAACTGACGGACTCATTGGCGGCAACCCTGCGCGACGAGACAATAAGCGCCGGGCAGGGCGTTACCGGTATTGTCAAAGGAAAGTCCCTTCCCTACCGTGTAATCACCGGATCGGAAGACCAGGAAGCGGATCTGGTGATTGCGGCGGCGCCTGCCTGCGAGACAGCGGGCATGATGCGTCAACTGGACAGGGGGATAGCGGAAATCCTTCATGAAATAAAATACGCTTCCATGACGGTGGTCTGCTTCGGATACGAAAAGGATAAAATAGCGCGCGACCTGGACGGTTTCGGCTACCTGATTCCCAAAGAAGAAGGGATGAACACCCTGGGAACCCTCTGGGATTCAAGCATCTTTACCAACAGGGCGCCGGAGGGGTACGTCCTTCTGCGCAGCATGCTCGGCGGCGCATGCTTTCCGGAATACCTGGAGCTGCCGGATGAAGAAGTGGTCAGGCGGGTGAGAAGCGACCTGTCAGAAACCATGGGGATCAAGGATCCGCCGGTATTCATACGCATTTTCCGCCACGAGAAGGCCATACCCCAGTATACCGTAGGACACGGTGATCGGCTGCGGGCGCTGGAAGAGGGGCTTGAGAAACACCCCGGACTGCTCTTGACCGGAAACTCCTATCGCGGTGTCGGACTGAACGACTGCGTGGCCGCCGCGGCGCGCACGGCGGAAGAAGGGATGAAATATCTTCAGGAAAGGTAAACGGCAAAGGAAAGAGCCAATTAACCTGAAAAAGGCAGTCTCACGTAAAGCCGCAAAGATCGCAAAGGAAAATCAAGAACTTGTCAAATAAGGCCATTCACCTGGACGGTGATACCAGCTTGTTCCTCATCTATTTGAATTTCTTTGCGTCTTTGCGTGATCAAATGCCGTTTCCAGGATTAAAGTTAAAGGGGTGGATTGCGAGCCACCCCTTTAACAGTGGCTTAAATGGCGCATCGCGATTCTACTTGTACTTCTTCCTCCTGAACAGCCCCGTTTTAAGTGATGTTATGCGGTCCAGGAACAGCAGCCCGTCCAGGTGATCCATCTCATGCTGGACCGCAACCGCTTCAAAGCCGCTTGCGTCAATCTCGCGCGCCCTTCCCTGGTCATCGAGAAAGCTGACCGTGATTTTCTCCGCCCTCTCCACATCACCGGTATAATCGGGGACGCTCATGCACCCTTCGCGCATCACCGAACCCCCTTCCCGCCGGATAATCTCCGGATTCACCATAACCAGCAGGCCGTGATTGTTGTCCCGGCCGTGCCTGCTTGCCGATACATCTACAACACAGACTCTCAGGGCGACGCCTATCTGGGGCGCGGCGACCCCCACGGAACCCGGACCGGCCCGCATCGTATCGATGAGATCCCCGATGAGGATCGAGACGTCGGCGTCAATGGCGGCAACGGGCGCGCAGACCTGTTTCAGCACGGGATGGGGATAATGGAGAATGGGACGGGCAGGCATGATATTAAAGGGAAACCGGGGTCACGGAACGGACTCCTATCTCCACATTCAACTCCTTTTTCAACTTTTCCAGCAGACGAGTAACGTCTTCAATGGACGCGCCGTCGGGAAGCGCGGCCTCCAGCATCAGGACGTAAACCGGTTCCTCCCGAGTCCCTACAAGCTTCGTATTCATATCGGTGATATTTATACCCCGCTCGGCCAGTTCTCCCGCTACCCGGAAGACAATGCCCGGACGATCCGAACCATATACCGACACCATGCACAATTCACCAGCAGGCGTATCGTGAAAGGTCTCGTCACCGGCAAGGGGCCTGACAAATACGGAAAGTTGCATCTTTTCACCAAACGACTTGAATTCCTCCAGAAGCCTCGCCTTGCTGAACGGCCTTGCGTGGGAGACGATCAGAATCATGGCGAATTCCGCGCCCAGCATGGTGCTGCTGGAATCCTCGATATTGCATCCCAAGCGATACAGAGCCTCCGCCGCGCCGGCCACTATCCCCGGCCTGTCTTTTCCTATAATCGTAACCGCGAAATGAAGCGCCGGTTCTCCGCGTCCCTTCATGACTCCCCCCTGGTTCATATGCAGTCATCCCGCGAACGCCTTGTCGTTCACGGCTTTTGCATCTGGTGGTATAGCACATCTTTACGCATTCCCGGAAGGAAAAACCCTTTTCAGAACGACGGGCGCCCGTATCCGACGGAAGATAAGAAGATATAAACCTAAAAAAAGCAATTGCCACGGAGAACACAGCGGGCACAGAGGGTTTTCGTAGAACTTTCAAGCAGTTACTTCGAAACAAAGATATTACGATCGTCACCTCTATGGTAAGTCTGGCAGTTCATTTTTTCGCTGTTATATCTATGTGTTCTCTGCGACCTCTGTGGTTGAAATGCCGCATTCAGGATAAAATCTATTATGGGCTGGAAGGGTTTGGTGAAACGATAAAGCGGGCGGGAAGAGGTAATAAAACGAGGATGGAAAAGCGTGGAACCTTTCAGCGGATCAGATCGTTTAGCAGTTCATGCCTGTCGCTGCTCTGGTTGGAGGAAAAACCGGTCTGGCCTGCCAGAGCAATTGCGGCCGTATCGGCCAGCAAAGCTCCGATGGTTTCTATTGTCTTGCGAAACGGGGTGTTTCTGACATACCGCCATCTGACATCGTTCTTCACATGTTCAGGCATCTCCAGGTTATAGAGAACAGGGGCTTTCAGCCCCGTGAGACTTGCCGCATGCACCCTGAACCACGCGTCTCCGGTAGGAATAACATCCGTCAGATACTCGACCATAACCTGCCCGTTGTCAAATATGGTAGTAGTCAGCTTCCTGCCTTGCTCGAAGTTGCCCACGGTTGCGTCCGGAATAACCTGCGCCAGGTTCCAGCCCGCCAGGACAAGGTTCTTTGCCATGTGGTTGACACTGCGTGGTATCCCCTCCACCAGGTCCCCCAGAACCGCTTCCTTGAGTTTGGCGCCGAAGAAGGAAAGCCTCTCCGCGAATCCCCGGGGCGTCTCCTCATTGTCGGGTCGCCACAATCCAAAACTGAATGCGCTCCCCAGGTCCTTGAAGAATTCAACAACCGACCCTATCAGACCCTTTTGAGTCCCTTCCTGTATATCGCCCTTTTCATCACGGTAACGGATTTTTGACCCCATCAGGAGGTTACCGAAAAAATTTTTGACATTTCCAAAGGAATCGGACACGTCTTTCCCTACCCTGCCCAGAAAAGACTCCCTCTCTTTCGGGTCGTCGGACACCCTCTTCCGCTCCAGGTAATAGTGATCCCCGCCCGGATTACGCAGGAGCTGGTCATCCTTGTATTTCCGCCAGCCGTCATCAGGGGCCGCGACCTTCTCCGCGCCACCCTGGGCGGAATACGCGGTCATTATCTCTTTTTTTGTCACGGGCGGTGAATACTGATGGAGAAGAAGAGCGGAAGGACCCATGACATTCCCCCGGAACGCGGCGGGAAGCGAACCGGATGGAATCCCGGTGGAATCCGCGCGGTCCCCGGCCATGGAGGCGTCCAGGGCCTTGCCGAACCCGTCGGCTTTTCCTGTAGCTGCCTCAGAGTGATGAGACGACTCTGGAAACAGGCGTCCCCCTCCGAAGATAGGTTGCGTGTTCATCATGGGACCCGCGCATAGTGGTATTGAGGATAAGGCATCGAATAAACACAAAGCAAACAACGTGCCGCACCGACATCGGAAGGCTACTCAACTTGCCGGAGATGGTCCCAAAATGAAAAAAGGGAAAGGGATGTCGAATGTACAGCACCCCTTTCCCCCGTAAAATCAGATTTTACTGATTTCCCGGTTACTCCTTGCCCACCAGGGCCTCCCCTTCTGCCACCATCAGCTCGCTGATGAGCCTGGTGAAGCGAAGCGGGTCTTTCACCGGGGTCCCTTCGGTGAGGAGGGCCTGGTCGTAGAGGAGCTCGCAGTAATCGTTCAGCTTACTGTTCCCCTTATCCTTTTCAAACAGCTTGCGCATGATGCGGGTGATGGGGTGATCGGCGTTCAGTTCCAGAACCCTTTTCGATTCCGGCACATCCTGGTTCATGGCCTTCAGGATCCTCTCCATGTTGGCGTTCATGCCGTACTCATCCGCCACCAGGCAGCAGGCGCTGTCGGTGAGCCGGTTTGAGAGGCGCACCTCCTTTACCCGATCGTCCAGTTTCCCCTTGATGAAGCCAAGCAGGTCGCCGTACTGCTTCTCGGCTTCCTTCCTCTTGTCTTCAAGCTGTTTCTTCTCCTCCTCGGTCTCCACCTCCAGTTCGCCCTGGAGCACCGATTTCAGCTTCTTGCCGTTGTACTCGGTCAGGCTCTGCACCAGCCATTCGTCTATGGGATCGGTCAGGAAGAGGACCTCGTAACCCTTCTTGCGGCAGATCTCCAGGTGCGGCGAATTTTCCACCACGGCCCGGCTGTTGCCCGTGATGTAATAGATCTCCTTCTGGCCTTCCGGCATGCGCTCCACGTAATCCTTCATGGAAACGAAAGAACCGCTTTCGGTTTTCGTGCTCTCGAAGAGGATAAGCTCCTGGAGTTTTTCCTTGTTGGCGTGGTCGAAATGGATTCCTTCTTTCAGCACCGGGCCGAATTCCTTGTAGAACTTCAGGTAATCCTCCGGAGATTTCTCCTTTGTCTCGGCCAGGGTGGAGAGAATCTTTCCGACAAGGTTCTTCTGAATCTTGCGGATCTGTGCGTCCTCCTGAAGGATCTCGCGGGAGACGTTCAGGGGAAGGTCACTGGAGTCCACCACGCCTTTCATGAAACGGAGGTATTCGGGGAGGAGATGCTCGCACTTGTCCGTGATGAAAACCCTCTTCACATACAGGTGCACGCCCTTGTGGCGCTCAGGCATGAACAGGTCGAAGGGGCGGTGTTCAGGCACATAGAGGAGGGCCTTGAACTCGCTGGTTCCTTCGGCCGAGTAATGGATGGTGCGGAAAGGCTTGGCGTAATCATGAGAGATATGACTATAGAACTCGTTGTACTCCTCTTCGGTTATCTCGCTCTTGGGCCTCGCCCAGATGGCCTTCATGGAGTTGAGGGTCTCTTCCTCGGTCTTCTTGACCTTTTCCGCCCCTTCGATGGGCTTGCCGTCCACCCCGCGGGGATACTCCTCGCGGGTCACGTCCATGGTGACGGGATACTGGACGTAGTCGGAGTATTTCTTGACTATGGAGCGAATCCGCCACTCGTCAAGATACTCCTTCATATCATCCTTGAGATGGAGAATCACATCGGTGCCCCGCGCCTCCTTCTCGCATTCCTCGATGGTATAGGTTCCATCCCCCACCGACTCCCAGCGGGTAGCCGCTGTCCCGGCGCCTGCCCGGCGCGTGACCAGGGTCACCTTGTCGGCGGCCATGAACGAGGCGTAGAAGCCGACGCCGAACTGGCCGATGAGCTCCGGATGGTCCTTTACGCTCTGCTCCTTCAGACCCTGGAGAAATGCCTTGGTGCCAGACTGGGCGATGGTGCCGATATTGGTCTCCACCTCTTCCATGGTCATGCCGATGCCGTTGTCACGGATGGTGAGGGTTCCGGCGTCCTTGTCCGGAATCAGCTTTATCTTCCACTCCGAGTTGTCTTCCAGGATCGCCTGGTCGGTGTGGGACTCGAAGCGGGCCTTGTCCACGGCGTCGGAGGCGTTGGAGATGAGTTCCCTGAGGAAGATCTCCTTGTTGGAGTAGAGAGAATGGATTACCAGATCCAGCAGTTGCTGGACCTCGGTGCGAAAATGTTTTGTGGCCTTGGTCATGGATTGCGGTTCTCCTTCTTTCATCATTCGTAATCTGCCGGACATTCCTGAAGTCAGTAAACTAATCATTCACACCGGGTTTTGCAAGGTTCGCGTGGAGAATTTTTCGCTCCGCCTCATCCTGAAAACTGAATTGACCGCGCCATGTCACGGAGAACTCCACCGGTTTCAGGCATACCTCATGAAACAATCAGGATCAGGCCATGGAATCCCATGGAATCTGTTTTTCCTCCCAGTAATCCCTGAACTCCTCTGAATACTCCTTTTCCGGCGCCCGGAAAAGTCCTTTCGTTTCCCCGCGGGTTGACACCCTTCCGTGCCTGTGATAGGTTAAAAGCCTTGAAAAAACCCGATAATACGGCTTTTTTTCCTATGCGGGCCGCCCCGCCGCACACCTTTTACAACTCCCGGAGACGCCATGTACCACCCCGATTTCGAGACCTTCCGCTCCCTTTCTTCCCGAGGGAATCTGATACCCGTATACCGCGAGATACTTGCCGACATGGATACCCCGGTCAGCGCCTTCCGCAAGATCGACGACGGCCGCTACTCCTTCCTCCTGGAAAGTATCGAAGGTGGAGAAAAATGGGCGCGTTACAGCTTTCTCGGCTCGAGCCCGGAGGAGATCATCCGCTCCAGGGGAAACAGTGTCGAAATCCTTTCCGCGGACGGTTCCATCCGGCGGGAGGAAACAAATGACCCTCTGGGTCTGGTCCGGGATCACATGAAACGCTTCTCGCCGGTGGAGGTGGACGGCCTGCCCCGCTTCTTCGGCGGCGCTGTCGGCTATATCGGCTATGACATGGTGCGCTACTTCGAGCGGGTCAGCCTGACCAGGCCCGCCGTGCTGGACGCCTGGGACAGCTACCTGGTCATCACCGACACCATCCTCATCTTCGACACCATCCGCCAGAAGATCAAGGTAGTCTCCAACGCCCACATGGAAAACGGCAAGACCCCGGAATCCGCCTATGCCGAGGCCAAAGAGAAGATCGACGCCATAGTTCGCAAACTGAGGACGCCGCTGCCTCCGGCGTCGACTCCGCCGTCAGCGGGGAAGATATCATTCTCTTCCAACGTGGATCGCGCGGTGTTCGAGGAATCCGTGGAAAAGGCCAAGGAGTATGTCAGGGCCGGCGATGTCATCCAGGTGGTGCTTTCCCAGCGCTTTTCAGCGGATCTTACCGTTGACCCCCTGGACATCTACCGTGTGCTTCGAACCCTGAATCCGTCTCCATACATGTTTTTCCTGCGCCTGGACGACACCCTGGTGGTAGGGGCATCCCCCGAGGTCATGGTGCGCAAGGAGGGGGAACAGGTGGAGCTCCGGCCCATCGCCGGAACCCGGCCCCGCGGCAAGACCAGCGGCGAGGACGAGCGGCTGGAGCGGGAACTGCTGGCCGATCCCAAGGAACGGGCTGAACACGTCATGCTCGTGGACCTGGGGAGAAACGACCTGGGCCGGGTGTGCCGAACCGGCACCGTCAGCGTCACCGAACTGATGGTTGTGGAACGCTATTCCCACGTGATGCACATCGTCTCCAACGTGCAGGGTGAACTGGCCGGAGGTCGCGACGCCTTCGACGTGCTGCGCGCCACCTTCCCGGCCGGCACCCTGTCCGGCGCGCCCAAGGTCAGGGCCATGGAGATCATCGATGAACTGGAGCCGGTGCGGCGCGAGATCTACGGCGGAGCGGTGGGATACTTCTCCTTTTCCGGAAACATGGACATGGCCATCGCCATCCGCACCCTGGTGGTCAAGGATGGGAGGATCCACCTCCAGGCCGGCGCCGGCCTGGTGGCCGATTCCGACCCGGCCACCGAGTACCAGGAGACCGTCAACAAGGCCAGGGCCGTGGTGAAGGCCATCGAGATGGTGGAGAAGGGACTGGATTGACGCTGAATTCAGCTGATGACTATTGAAAGGCGGGAAGGTTGCGCCCCGCCTTTTTCATTCAAAAATTATTTCATATTAATATGGAAAGGAGCGGGAGATTCTGCTAACCTTCAGGCCGGTAGTTGATTAACGAAACAGGGGAGGCTCTGATGAACAGAGGTCAAGACCTGATACCGCCTCACGGCGGCTACCGGAAACTGAGGAGTTTTCAGACCGCTCAATCTGTGTATGATATGACAGTGGTCTTTTGTAACCGTTTCGTGGAAAAAAAATCCCGGACACACGATCAGATGGTACAGGCCGCCCGAAGCGGCGTCCAGAATATCGCGGAAGGGAGCATGGCTTCAGCCACGTCGAAAAAGATGGAGCTGAAGCTGACCGGCGTAGCCCGTGCCAGTCTGGAAGAACTGCTTCTAGACTACGAGGATTTTCTTCGACAGCGTGGGCTCCCCCTCTGGGACAAAAATTCCAGGCAGGCGCTGGAAGTAAGAAAGAAATATCAGTCGGACAGGTCAGACAGGTCCGACTGGTCCGACTGGTCCGACTGGTCAGACAGGTCCGACAAGTCCGACACGTCCGACCCTTACAAGATTTCTTCTTCATCGGCAGAGACAGCCGCCAACACGATAATCTGCCTGATTAACCAGGCAAGCTATCTGCTGGGAAGACAATTACGGACACTGGAAGAGCTTTTCCTGAATGAAGGCGGGTTTACCGAGCGTCTCTACAGGCAGCGCAGCAGCAGGAGAAAATGAAAATGACCCGAGAAGAAGCCCGTTCAAAAATCATCTTCGCCCTCGACTTCGACACCTTCAACACGGCCAAACACTGGGTGTCGACCCTGGCCGGCCGGGTCGGGATGTTCAAGGTGGGAAAACAGCTGTTCACCGCCTACGGTCCCGACATCGTGCGGATGATCGAGGACTTCGGCTCTGGGGTGTTCCTGGACCTGAAGTACCACGACATCCCCAACACGGTGGCCATGGCCTCCCGTGAAGCCGCGAAACTGAGGGTAAAGCTGTTCAACGTCCATGCCCTGGGCGGTTACGACATGATGGCGCGCACAGTGGAGATGCTGAACAGGGAGTTCCCGGAAGGCGGGCGTTCCAGGGCGCTGGCGGTGACCATCCTGACCTCTTCCACGGAGGAAACCCTGCGGGCGGTTGGAATCGATCGGCCGGTGGAGGAGATGGTGGTGCGCCTGGCGACCCTGGCGAAGCAGGCGGGGATGGACGGGGTGGTGGCCTCGCCGCGGGAGGTACCACTGATCCGCGAGGCGTGCGGGAAGGACTTTCTGATAGTCACCCCCGGAGTCCGGCCGTCATTTGCATCCACCGACGACCAGAAACGGGTCATGACCCCGGCCGCCGCGGTTGCGGCAGGGTCCAACTACCTGGTGATCGGCCGCCCCATCAGCGCCGCGCCGGACCCGCTCCAGGCGGTGGAGGCGATAATAACCGAGATAGTCCGACCTGTCTGAAGAATCCGGCGCGCCGGAGAAAGAGGTTTTCATTGAAAGAAGAAATCATCTACGGATTGAATCCCGTCATCGAGGCCCTCCGAGGAGCACGGAAGGCCTTTGAGCTTTTTGTGACCGGTACCGCCGCGGACAAGAGGCTGGAAAAACTCCTCAAGCTGGCCAAAGACAGGGGCGTGCCGGTGAGGAACCGGGAAAAGGCGGACATCTCCCGCCTGTGCGGCACGGATCACCACCAGGGCGTGGCCCTGCGGGTGGAGGGTTTTTCCTATGCGGAACTGGACGAGATACTCGACCGCTGCCGGGCCTCCGGGGAAAAGGGACTGCTGCTGGCGCTGGACGGGGTCCAGGACCCCCACAATCTGGGAGCTATCATCCGGAGCGCGGCCTGCGCTGGCGCCCACGGGGTGATCATCCCCAAGGACCGCGCCGCCCGCATCACACCGACCGTTGAAAAATCATCGGCCGGGGCGGTGGAGACAGTGCCGGTGGCCCAGGTGGTAAACGTGGCGCAGACCCTGGATGAGTTGAAAAAGGAAGGTTTCTGGATCTTCGGCGCTGCCGACAGCGCGCCGGGCGCGCTCTTCCGGCAGGATTTCACCGGCCCGGTGGTCCTGGTAATCGGAAGCGAAGGGGAAGGAATCCGTCCCCTGGTAAGGAAGAAGTGCGACGGCCTCTTTTCCATTCCCATGCATGGCGGGGTCAGCTCCCTCAACGCCTCGGTGGCGGCGGGAGTGGCGCTGTTCGAGGTGGTGAGGCAACGGATGGAGGAGAAATAGAAAATTATCCGGCCGTTCCCATCAGAAAGGTGATGACCGCCTCTTTAAACCCGTCGAAATCGACCAGGTGTTTCCGCAAAACAAGGATAACTATCTCCGCGTCCACGGCCTCATACTGATGGACAATGATATTGCGGAACTTCGCCATTTTCTCCATCACCGAGGCAAGTTCCTCCGTCATTGCTCCGTTTTCCGCGAGGACCCGGAAGGTGTCCGCATAGCTGGTGGGAACACGCATCCCGCGGTCGGCGACAAGGTGGTTGGCCACATCGACGCAGGTTTCGATCATCATTTGCAGCGTCCGTTCCACAATCCGCTGGGTCTTCCAGTCTTTTCGGTAATCATCCAGAGAAACCGGCGCGAACTCACGTACCTGTTCAAGATACAGATCGAGTTCCGCCAGTTTCCTCATGATCAGGGTTTTATCCACTAATGCCGTACCTCACGGAAAAATAGGTTTCCTCTTTTTTGCTGAAATCGAAGAATTTTCTCAAGGTAACCGACTCGTACCGGTGTCTGCGAAATGGCGCCTTGTCCACGATGACCCGCTTATTCATTACTATCCTGCCCGCGAGGCTTACCGGCGCGGTATTGAGCAGCACCAGGTCGATTTCAGCCGTGCCCAGCAGGTTGGAGATAGTCTCGAAGAGATCGAGTTTCACCTCGGCAAGACCCTCGGCGCCGGCCAGAAAGATGGCGAGATCCACATCGGACAAGGGCTTCTGTTCACCCTCGGCCAACCCGCCGAAGTGATAGGCGAAAAGGACCCGGGGGTCTTCCGTGAGCGACTGGATGACCAGCGGAAATCGTCGTGAGATGTCTTCCGGGATTTTTTCATACTTGATCATGACTCTTCCCCTCGTCTCGCCGGAACTATAGCACCATTTTCATGGCAATCGATTGCCATTCCGGCGCGGGGACACGGGCAACGCGCGACCGCTGTTCCCATGCCTCCATCGGGAGATTGCGGTCGGAAACTACTTGACCAGTTTCACCGACCTGATCACCACCGCCTTCAGAGGCACGTCCTGAAACGGCCCCCGGCTGCCGGTCTTGACCGCCGCCATCCTGTCCACCACATCCATCCCCTTTACCACCTTGCCGAACACGGCATAGCCGTGACCGTCCGGCATCGGCCTGTTCAGACCTTTGTTGTCCACCACGTTTATGAAAAACTGGGAAGAGGCGCTGTCCGGATCGGCGGTGCGGGCCATGGCAATCGTACCCCTTTCGTTTTTCAGGCCGTTTGCCGCTTCATTCCTGATGGGAGACCTCGTTCCCTTCTCCTTCATTCCAACGGTAAAGCCGCCTCCCTGGATCATGAAACCCGGAATTACGCGGTGAAAAACAAGCCCATCATAAAACCCTTCCCGCACATATGAGAGAAAGTTTTTCACGGAAACGGGCGCATCTTTCCGGAACAGCTCTATGGTCACCTTTCCCATGGAGGTATCCATAAGCACCTTCGGGTTTTCCGCAAAGGCCCCGGATGGAAGGGCAAACAGGCCAATGGCAATGGCAATAGTTACTATCGAGGTTGTGAACGTCCTTTTCAGCATTCTGATTCTCCTTTCAGCTGTATTCAAACTCAAGAATGTGCTTTGAAATCCGCGGGAAATATTAATTAGGCAAGCAACCCTGATTTGGGTGCACGGCGCGCCGCGCACCGATTGGGCGAGGCACGCCTCACCCCTACCATTGATATGTTTACTTACCTCCGTGATATCCATTCATCCAACTGCCGTTTTTCGGGTGAACCATTACCGGCTTCTTCCGAACTTCTCCATCATCCAGCCGCCTATGCTGCCTGATGAAAAGGTCGGTGGCGGAGCATCCCGCTTGAACCAGGCGGCGTCTTCCAACTCACCCCGTTCTACGATGATCTCCCCTCCCGCATAGTCGGCCGTGAACCCAATCATGAGCTGCGCCGGAAACGGCCAGCTCTGACTTCCCACATAGCGGAGATTGTCGATCAGGATCCCTGTCTCTTCCTTGACCTCACGGCTCGCGCATTCCTCCAGGGATTCGCCGAAATCACAGAAACCCGAAGGGACGCTGTAGTAGCCTGGCGGCCACTCGGGCTTGCGGATGAGAAGCAGCTCGTCATTCCGGCTCACCAGGGTCAATGTGCAGGGGTGAATGTGCGGGAAATGCTCTGATCCGCACCCTGCGCACCGCTTTCCCCAAGTTCCCGGAATCGCCTCATTCACGCCACCACACCGGGAACAGACCACGCTCCTTCTCTCCCAGCAGAGGATCTGCTGGGCAAGGCCGGAAAGGGTAAGGAGATTATCAGGCAATCTGTTGTTAAGGTATGTAAACAGCAGCGGCTCGACAAGATATCCTGAAGGAACATCTGTTTCAATTCCCATATCGAGAATCCTGACAGGACTTCCCTTCCATGTCCCGATGAGCAGTTCCGCGCCATCTCCAGCCCATGCGGGCCTTTCTCCTTCAAGGGGAGAAGGGCTTTCAGCGGCCTCCAGGGCAAGAGAGTCACCGCGGAAAACAAACCAGATGCCTGGTCCTCCCGGATCAGTCTCCCCCTTACGGGCCGGCATGAAAGCATCTCCCAGAACGCGGGAATTGAATGGCAGATTTACTGCTTCCGGGTATGGCATGGACAACCTCCACTAAAATGAGGGGTGAATGAAGCATTTTTCTCATGACCAAAGACGCGAGTCAAGGGATCACTGTAATAAAACCCGGGCAGACTGATACTTTTTCTTGCCGATACGGGCATGAAATGATATTAACCGTGGTGTTTTTAAGAAACCTTTACAAGTTAAATACATCTTTATTTTATGCCGTTCGATTTCCAGCCGACAAGGAGACACCCCATGGATCGCACCTTCCCCAAGAGCCTGGTCAGGCTCAACATCACCCAGTTTCTGGGCGCCTTGAACGACAATTTTCTCAAGCTTCTGATCATCTTCCATCTGATAAGAATCCAGGGCGCCGGCGCCGCTGGCGTCATCACGGCCCTGGCGGGCGCGGCCTTCGTGATACCGTTCCTGCTGTTCGCCGCGCCGGCTGGTTCCCTGGCCGACCGCCTTCCCAAGTCACGGATGATAACAAACCTCAAGGGGGTAGAGGCGGTGGTCTCCCTGCTGGCGGTGGCCGCCCTGGCCTTCGGCCTGGAAAACGGCCTCTACGGGGTGGTTTTTCTAATGGCCGCCCACAGCGCCTTCTTCGCCCCGGCAAAATACGGAATCATACCCGAACTGGTTAAAAAGGAAGAGTTGTCCAAGGCCAACGGCCTCATCGAGTCCTGCACCTTTCTCGGCATCATCGGCGGAACCGCCCTTGCATCACTTCTTTCCCTGATAACCGCGGAACGTCCCTGGCTTGCCGCCTGCTTCAGCCTGGCGGTGGCCCTGGCCGGGCTCTGGTCCGCCTCCACCATCGGGACGACCGAGGCGCGCGCGCCGGGAAAAAAGGTCGCCCTCTTTCCCGCGGAGATATTCAGGACCATCAGCGGCATCCGGAGCGATCGCGACCTGATGCTCGCCATTATCGGGCTGGCCTTCTTCATGTTCGTCGCGGCGTTCACCCAGATGAACCTTATCGGATACGGCATGGAGCGTCTGGGACTGGACGAGGCGCGCAGCGGCTATCTGTTCCTGGCGGCAGCCCTGGGCATCGGCATCGGCTCGCTCCTCTCCGCCAATCTGTCGGGACGGAACGTGGAATTCGGCATCGTACCCATCGGGGCGGCGGGCATAACCGCATCCGCCCTCCTTCTTCACGCCGCCCCCGAAAACCTTGCCGCATGCCTGGGCATTGTCGTCGTCTTCGGCATCAGCGCCGGCCTCTTCAGCCTTCCCCTCCAGACATTCATCCAGTTCAGCGCCGAACCCGCGCGCCGGGGCCAGGTGCTGGCCGCCTCCACCTTCATCAGCTGGATAGGGATATTCCTCGCCTCGGGCGTCATCTACCTGTTCAGCAAGATAATGGGGCTTTCGGCGGCCGGGGGATTCAGCGTCCTGGGAGGACTGACACTGGTCCTTACCATCCTCTCCTTCCTCATCCTCCCGGACTTCTTCCTCCGATTCCTCGCTCTCATGGCGATGCATATCTTCTACCGCATCCGTATCACGGGGGAGGAAAACGTCCCGCTGGAAGGTCCGGCCCTCCTCGTCCCCAACCACGTAACATGGCTGGACGCCCTTCTGCTGACCGCCACCAGCCAGAGGAGAATCCGCTTTGTAATGCAGCGTGAGTACTTCAATACGCCGGTCCTGCGCGGACTCTTCCGTCTCATGGGAGCGATTCCGGTATCATCGGAGGACAGCCGCGGAGAACTGGTGGAGTTTATCCGCCAGGCGCGCCAGGCCCTGGAAGAGGGGTACATGGTGTGCATCTTCGCGGAAGGCGCGCTGACCCGCACCGGCATGCTGAGGGAATTCCGAAGCGGTTTCGAGCGCATCGTCAGAAAAAGCGGCCACCCGATAATTCCGGTATATATCGGCGGCGCCTGGGGAAGCATCCTGAGCTACGCCCACGGCCGGCTCCTGTCCCGCCTTCCCGCCTTTTCCCCATACCGGGTGTCCATTATCTTCGGCGCGCCCATGCCTTCCACCAGCTCCGCCGTGGAGGTGCGGCAGGCGGTAATGGAACTGTCATGCCTCTATTTCGACTCCCGCAAAAAATACCGCAAACCCCTGGGTGAATATTTCATCGACTGCGCGAAACGGAACTGGCGGCGCAAGGCGGCGGTCAACGCCTCCAGCAAGGAGTTTTCCTACGGGCGCACCCTGGCCGGCGCGCTGGTTCTGATTTCAAAACTGAAGCAAAGGATAGGCCCGGAAGAACATGTGGGCATCCTGATACCCCCCACTGTGGGGGGAGTGCTCACGAATCTGGCCCTGTCGCTCATGGGAAGGATACCCGTCAACCTCAACTACACCGCATCCGAGGCGTCACTGCAATCGGCGGTCTCCCAGTGCGGCATCAAGACCGTCATTACCTCACGGGCGTTTCTGGAAAAGGTTCCCACCCTTCCCCGCCTGGACGGCATGGTCATGCTGGAGGATATCATGGGGAACGTCGCGGGAATATGCAAGCTTGCCGCCTTTCTGAAGGCGCGCCTTCTGCCGGCGCGCCTTCTCTGTTCCAGGAAGGATTTCAACGCCGATCGGCCCGCAACGGTAATCTTCTCCTCGGGCAGCACGGGAGAGCCGAAGGGTGTGGTGCTCACCCACCACAACATCATGTCCAATATCGAGGCGCTGCGCATGGTGTTCCGCGTCAATCTGAACGACAATATCTGCTCCGCCCTCCCCTTTTTCCATTCACTGGGATTCACCGGAACCCTGTGGTTCCCACTGGTTAGCGGCTTTTCCGCCGCCTACCATACCAACCCCATGGATGGAGAAAAGATCGCCCAGATGGCGCGGGAAAACAGGTCAACCCTCCTCATCGCCACCCCCACGTTCCTCCTCGCCTATCTGCGGCGGGCCAGAAAAGAGGACTTCGCCTCCCTGAGGCTGGTCATGACCGGCGCTGAAAAGCTGAAACCCAGGCTCGCCGACGCCTTCCAGGAAAAATTCGGCGTCCGGCCCATGGAAGGATACGGCGCAACCGAGCTTTCCCCGGTGATCACCCTCAGCCTGCCGGACGTGGAACTGGGCGGGGTCCGGCAGAAGGGCTCAAAGGAAGGAAGTGTCGGGCAACCCATACCGGGAGTGGCGGTGCGCGTAGTGGACCCGGACACGGGGGAACCCGTGGGACCCGGCAAACCGGGACTTATCCTGGTGAAGGGCCCCAATGTGATGCTCGGGTATCTGGGACGGGCCGACAAGACGGCCGAGGCGCTCCGCGACGGCTGGTACGTCACCGGAGACATCGGCGCCATGGACGAGGACGGTTTCGTGCGCCTCACCGATCGACTGGCACGGTTCAGCAAGATCGCCGGAGAGATGGTACCCCACGGCGTCATCGAAGACGAGCTCCACAGCCGACTGGAACAGAACCAGGTGCTGGCGGTAACCTCGGTGCCGGATGAAAAGAAGGGGGAGAAACTGGTGGTTGTTTACACCAGAGAAGCCTCCGACGCGGAGACCCTGCACCGCCTGATGATGGAGAGCCCCCTTCCCAACCTGTGGAAACCGGGGCGGGACTGCTATGTGGCGGTGGACAGCCTTCCCGTCCTGGGCACGGGCAAACTGGACCTGAAAGGGCTCAAGGAAATCGCCTCGGCCGCCATGGGCGGCGCAGCCTGAAAAGAATCCAGGACACCATCAGCGATTAACGCTCCATTTGGCCAAGAGCATTAACGAATCAGGACGAACCCGCTCTCTTCGGGCCGCGGCAAGCGCTATTTTCCGGTTGATTATTTTGACACTATGTGGATTCTTTGCGGCCGGACTTGCGAAAATGGCCGTAATGTGCTAGCGAAACGTGAGAACAATCATGCCTTGGCATAATGGTAATGAGAATAGATA
>CAYMFO010000013.1:0-53821 GCA_964389825.1 uncultured Geobacter sp.
CGAATCGGGGAAGGACTGAATCTGTCAAATGTGTAGGTTTGACCCTTAGGCTTGCACTTAGGCTTGTATAGGTTTGACCCTTAGGCTTGTACGGCCTTCGGCGTCGTACTCCAGGTCTACGGAGGTCGCCCCGCTGTCGCGCCAGTGGGTGAGCAGGCCATGTTCGTTGTACCGGTAGTGGAACTCGCCGTTGAAGAGGCTCTCCACATCCGTGAGCGCCCCGGAGGAGTCGTAGCGGTACCGGACAAGGGGTTCGCCGTCACCATTCCGTGTTACCGTTTCGATGAAACCTTCCGGCGTGGTCCTAATGCGGAAGACCTCACCGTCACTGTGCTCGATGCAGCACAGATGGTCCTTCGCGTAGGTGAAGTCGATGCGGTTGCTGTTTCTGTCTTCGATTGCGGTCAGGCGGCCGACGTCGGGATTCGCCGCCGTTGTTTCGAATACCAGGGTTTGCTGGCAGCTGAAATCAAATTCAGTTATCAAAGAACAACTTGGTTTATCGATAAAAGGCAAATAGCCGGGATAATTCTGTATGGTGCGACCTGAATCCCACCTCTCTCAAAAACCGGGAAGTGTCCGTAATTTTCTCGTTTAATAAACTGTCACCAGAATTCCTTCCTGTCACCAGAATTCCTTCAACTGTCACCAGAATTCCCTCCATATCAGGTTGACGGAGTCCGAAATTTAGGGTTTGTACTCCATCCTTTCCTAGCGAGAACGGTTTCGCGCTACCAATTCATACTGTGCCTTAAGTTGTGGGAGAATAGAGAAATCACCACGAAGAATATCTCTCCCACACCACTCAAGTTCCTTTGCATAGTGCTGAAGAAGTAGCCGCATATTTTCATTGGATCGACTAATTTTCTTGTAATCAAGTAGATGATCTGGGCACTTCTCTCGGATCAGAAGATGTAGCCCATAGGTTTCGACCGTCCTCGGCTGCTGACTTAGAATAGCTCGCAGAATAGTCCATGGTAATCCTGGATACTCGCAACATACATCAACTTCCAGATAATTTGATCTATAGGTTAAGCAGCATTCGGGTGGATCAATAGTGACATCCGGCCCAGTAAACCCATACTCAGACAGCAAGTACTGGAATGCCTCTTGGCATTCGGCTATGAAAAAGTTGAATACAGTTTCCAGGCGTTTGCCATTAGTTGATCTCTGTAAATTTTTTGCTTGCTTCATTAGCTACCTCCTGGTGGCGTACGCCGGTAAACATCAATTATCTTCGTTGAACCATCAGACAACTTGATCTTAACCTGCTTATAAAACTCACTACCGTAACCTGCTTTAGTTAGGGCATTCTGCTCCGCTTGATAATAATCACTAGGGACAGCCCGGTTAGGATCAGGGCCGATGTCGTAGATGTCTCTTCCGCTCTTAATTTGCTCTCTGATCCATCTCTTCTGGTTTGGCATCCAGCGGTCAGGGTTCCTACTTCTCGGCTTGAAAGTGTGTGCCCCAAGCTTCTGAGCAACAGGCGAAACTCGTTTTGGCATTGTTTCACCTAATACTATTGGCTTTTTCGGACACCCCGCCAGCCCCAACGGATCCACCCACTGCATGGGATCATGCACATACCCATGGGTCCTGAGCCCTCCTTCCAGGCCTATGGGGTCCGGACTGAGATACTGCCCACTGTCCGGATCATAGTACCTGTTCAGGTTGTAGTAAAGCCCGCTTTCCTCGTCCTCCCGCTGATTCTGGAATCTCAGGCTGCAATCGACGACCGGCCGGTAGTCGTCGCTCTTCTTCGCGGTAATTGCCGCTCTGCCCCATAGTTCATGCTCCGCCTGCCATATGAGTTCCCCAGCGGTATCGAAGATCTCCTTCGGCGTTCCCAGATGGTCGGTGACGATGGGATGGAAATTCGCTCCTGTGTTACCTTCCTTCGATAGTGTGCGCGTTTCTTTGGCAACCGGGTTGAAGGTTCCGGGTTCGTAGTGCCAGCGGCTGATGGCAAGCGGCGAGTTGTCTTCATCGGGATCGGTCTTCCATTCTTCGATAAGCGTCGCGCCCTGCCAGAGGTAATGCGTTGCCGGTTGTTTGCCGGATTTTCCCGCCTTGACGCATTCTTTCCTGATTCTCCTGCCGAAGGCGTCGTAGGTGTATTTCCAGATCGAGCCGTCCGGGGCGCTGGTTTCCGCCAGCCGGTCGAAGTCGTCCCAGGAGTAGCGCCAGGTTCCGGGACGGAAACCGTTCCGTTCGACTTTCTTCTCGATGACCCGGCCGCGGAGGTCGTAACGGTAGCTGCTCTTGCCGATCGCCCGGACGGTGCCGCCTTCGTAACGGTGAGTCCGGCCGTTGCCGTGGGTGAGGTTGAGGAGTTCGTCGTAGCCGTATTTTTCTTCGCTCTGCCTGTTGAGACCGGTCTGACGGGTTATGCGGGTGATCTGGTCGCGCGGGTCGTAGTGGTAGCTGCTTGCGCCGCGCTTGTTGTCTTCCAGGCCGATTACTCTTCCCGACTTGTCCAGGCGGTATCGGCGCGATACCTCCGCCAGCCGTTCATGGGCCGTGAGAGGCCGCGCCCGTCCCGCCACCTGGCTCTTCAGTCTTCCGCACTGGTCGTAGCTCTGCTTCAGCGTGAAGGCGTCCAGCGGGGTTGCCCCTCCTGCCCGGTAGCGCCTTTCCGTTTCCAGACCCCGGGCGTCCCTGGTGAAGTCCAGCCCGTGGCCGTTGCTTTCCAGTGTTTCGAGCTGACCCAGCGGATCATAGCCGTAGCGTGTCTCTCCGGTGGGGCTCGTGCGGCTGACGCACCGCCCTGCCGCGTCGTATTCATATTCGATGGTTATGCCGTTTCGGGTCTCCTTTGTAAGCCTCCCTTTGTCGTCATAACTGAAGTTGAGCTCGCTTTCCGGTTCCGGGCTTTTCCTGGTGAAGGTCGATGCATTGGTGAGCCGGTCAGAGGTGTCGTATTCATAGGTAATACGCTGGGTTGCGGTCTCGACCGCGACGATCCGGTCCAGCTCGTCCCAGGTGAGGCGCTGTTCGACGCCGTCGGGCAGACGCCTGGCAACGACCCTGCCGATGGCGTCCCTGGTATAGCCGGTCCGCCTGCCGGCCCAGTCGCTTTCCCCGGAAAGCCGTCCGGCCGGGTCGTAGCTGTAGCTCCAGGTCTGCCCCTGGGCGTTGGTGATCCGTTTTAATCGGGCGGCGCCGTCATATTCAAGTTTCGTGGAATGACCCTTCGGATCGGTAATTCCGCGCAAGAGGTCGAAAGCGCCGTGGCGGTATTTTGTCGTCTGTCCTTCAGGGGCGATGTGGGTTGCGGGGAGTCCTTCGCTGTCGTAGGTGAATCGCTCTTCGCCGCCGTCGGGATGGATGATGCGGCTGATATCTCCGCGCGGGTTCTCGGGGGAATGGTCGTATTCGTAGCGGGTGGTATGGCCGGCGGGGTCTGTTATCCTCAGCGGGCGGTTCCGGGCGTCCAGACTGTATCCGGTGATCCGGCCCAGCGCGTTCCGGACCGAGGAGAGTCTGCCGTTTGTGTCGTAGCTGATCCGGTTTGATGTTCCGTCCGGTCCGGTCTCCGAGATGAGGCGGCCGTTGTCGTCGTAGCTGAAACGGCAGACGCTGCCGTCCGGCTCTCCCGCTTCGATCAGGTTGCCCCGGTCGTCGTATTTCCATGTCGCCGCGGTACCGTCGAAATACTCGATTCTGGTGATTTGCCCGTGCCCGTCATAGGTCAGTCTGGTGGAGCGGCCCGCCCAGTCGGTTTCTCCGGCAAGGTTGCCGTAAGGGTCGTATTCAAAGAGGGTTACCCGCCCCAGGGCGTCGGTGGCGGACTGTTTGCGATCAAGCCCGTCCCATTGGTGGAGGATAATGTTGCCCAGCGGGTCCTGCTCGCGGACGGGAAGGTTGTTTTCGTTGAACCAGATGGCGGCGCGGGCGCCGGTGGCGTCGATGTAAGTTGTTTTGCGCTCTTCGGGAACGTAGACGAACCGGTCATTGTACAGCCCTTCCGGAGTGCGGGTGGCGATGACCCGGCCTTCGGCGTCGTACTCCAGGTCTACGGAGGTCGCCCCGCTGTCGCGCCAGTGGGTGAGCAGGCCATGTTCGTTGTACCGGTAGTGGAACTCGCCGTTGAAGAGGCTCTCCACATCCGTGAGCGCCCCGGAGGAGTCGTAGCGGTACCGGACAAGGGGTTCGCCGTCACCATCCCGTGTTACCGTTTCGATGAAACCTTCCGGCGTGGTCCTGACGATGAAGATCTCACCGTCGCCGTGCTCGACACGGCGAAGACAGCCGTTTTCGTAGATGAAGTCGATGCGGTTGCCGTTCCGGTCTTCGATGGCGTTGAGAAGGCCCGTTTCCGGGTTTCCTTCCGTGGCGGCGAATATCAGGGTCCGCTGATTACGCGAGTCGAACAGACGCGCATTTTCCCTGGTCCCGGTCAGATGGTAATGGGGCGCCTTCAGGTTGCGGGAGTTGATTTCGCTTCTTTTGCCCAGGGCGAATTGCAGGATTTCACCGTCGCCGTCTTCCAGGTTGACCGTTTTCCCGCTCGGGTCATAGCGCAACCGCTGCGACCAGTTGCAGATCCATTTGGTTCCCAGAATCCCTTCTACGGTATCCCTCCCGGCGTACACCCGGGTGAGGGCAAGGGGCAGAATTCCGCCATATTCGAAGTCGGCGCGAAAGTCCACGTAACTGCCGTCGGACGGATCAACCGGTTCACCGAACAGCTTTTTACCCAGCTTGGAACTTCTGAAGCGCATGGCGCTGAGGCAGAGGGCTACTTCGGCAATGGAGACGACGGACTGCTCCAGGACCGACATTTGTGAGTCGATGGGGCCGTACTGTCCGGTGGTGGTGTCGGCGAAGATGGTTGCGCATCCTTCCTGGATGATTGCGCCGCAGGTTGTCTGGTGACCGATGCGCGCCAGGGGCAGGCCGTTGATGAAGATGGTCTCGCTCCCCTCGGCTATCTGTGTCGGCGGCGAGTGCTTGTCGCACAGGATCTCGTCGGTTACGCGGGCAACGGGCCTCCCCTCGAAGAAGACGTCGGGGGAACCTTCAACGATCCGGCCGGTAATGGTGGCGGACTTGGAGTATAAACCGTTGACCAGGGCGCCCACAAGACTGCCGCCGAAGCAGGCGGCCGCTCCAATAATGACCGGGCCCAGCAGACCGCCCGACAGTACGGTCCCGGCAATGGCGCCCGCGACCAGCGCGCCGACCACCGCCCCGGCGATAACGCCGGAAATCAGACCTCCCATGGCGCCCGCAAAGGGGGAGGTGTGGGCGATGACGTGTCCTACTGTCGCCGGTTGGGGTCCGCGACCGGCCGGTTTTGGCTTGTCCAGGAAGTCCAGGAGTTCCTCATCTAGGGCGAAGTAGTTTACCAGAGCGGCGCCGGCCACGATTCCGGCAATGCCGGCGGCCAAGGGTGCGGCGTAGCAGGCCACCGCGCCGATGCCTCCGGCGCCGTAGGCGCTGATGGCGCCATAACCCATGTACGCGCCCGTGGCCGCCACTGAGGCGGTATGCCCGGCGGATTCGATCTTTGCCACGGTATCGCTTGAGCTTTCCCGGCGTTGCAGCGCATCCAGTTTTTGTCGCGCGGACGTATCGTCTGGTGGCTTCATAACGTTGCGCCCTCCGGGATGACCGTTGCGGGGCCCGGCGTGAAGCTTCGCATTGCGGTGAGCATTTCGGCGCGGCTGGTTTCGTCGGGCTCACCCGGAAAGGTGGCGGTCAGATTGAGCGCGCTTCTGTCGATGTGAATCATCGAAAACCATCTGATGCATGGCGCCTCCCTGGTTGCTCCATCTGAATTCAAGAAAATGAACCGGCAGACCATTGAGGCTGTCGGCGCTTTCGCCCAGCAGCGTGAGTCCCGACAATTCCCTTGCCATCACCGTTTTCTGGTTCTTTATGTAATCATCGATCCCGAGGCCGTCCGGCAGAGGCTCGCGCGTGACAACCAGGTTCGCGCCTTTGGCCGGTAAATGGCCCGCGCCGAGCATGTTGACGGTACGATCCCGCCAATCCCCTTCTCCCAAGGTCAGATACCCCTCCTGCATCTGGTAGCGCATGGTCTCCCCCCCCGTGTTAATTTCGGAAATCGCCGTTGTGGAACTTACTGATTTCGCGGAACGATAATGGCTTTAATTATTAATGTCAACAAATACAATAATATGCTAATGTTTTGACGCTCCAAGTCTTGTGAGGGTTTGCGTGGACCGTTGATGCAGATGACGCTTCAGTTCTCTGATAGAAGGCTGAAAGGTCAGGCATCGCCAGGCATGAAAAACGGGAGAACAAGGAACTTTGAGAAGAGGTGGGACGTTCTTTAGATACGTGAAAAATGATTTTGTTTGCGCCGAATCTGTCTTTCGTCATATTTTTTGGAAAGTATACTTATAGAAAATGCTTTGCAATCCGACCCTGAAACGGGGATGGCTCGAAAAATCATCCGCGCGTAGATTTTCTGCTCATTCGCGGTTCGGCCAATTGATTCCCTCAGAATGAGGTCTGAAAGATCTTGAAGGGAGGGACTACCATGGAATATATGTTCTCGGATCTTGTCAAGATAGATGAACTCCAATCCCTCTGTGAACGTTTTACGCGGCTTACGGGGTTTGCGTCCGCGATACTCGACATGGAGGGGAATGTGCTGGTGGCCAGCGGATGGCAGGAGGTCTGCACCCGCTTTCACCGTTTAAACCCGGAAACTTCCGCAAAATGCAGGGAAAGCGATACGGCGCTGTCATCAATGGTGGGAGCGGGGGAAAAATATTTCATCTACCGATGCAAAAACGGTCTGATCGATGCCGCCGTGCCGATCTTCATCGGGGATAGCCTGATGGGGAGTCTGTATACCGGACAGTTTCTGTTCGAGCCTCCCGATATGGATCATTTCCGATGTCAGGCGGCGCTCCACGGGTTTGACGAAGAGTCGTACCTGGAAGCAGTGCGAAAGGTTCCGGTCGTGACGGAAGAGCAGGTCCGCCGCGCCATGGATTTTTTGTGCGAATTGGCTGTCATGGTAGGAGGGATGGGGCTGGCGGCCAGAAATCTTGCAAGGGCAAATCAAGATCTTCTGGAGCACAAAGAGCGCCTCGAGCGCCTCGTGTTGGAGCGAACCGCCGAGTTGGCGCGAATGAATGATGAGCTCCGGCTGGATATCGTGGAGCGCCGGCGGGTGGAAGATGCCTTGCGGATGTCCGAGTTTTGTATCGAGAAGGCTGCCATGAGTATCACGCGCATCGGTCCTGATGGAAATGTTCTGTATGCCAATGAACAGGCCTGCCGTTCGCTCGGGTATACCCGTGATGAATTGTGCTCGATGAGTGTCCTGGATTTTGATGCCAGTTTTACCAGGGAGGGCTGGTTGGAGCACCGGCGGAAGGTGTATGCTTCAGGTTCCCGGACCTTCGAGACCAGACACCGGCGAAAGGACGGCGCCGTGTTCCCCGTGGAGGTTACGGTCAATTATCTGGAATATCAGGGCGCGGAATTCAGCTTTTCCTTTGCCCAGGATATATCCGGGCGAAAGCAGGCGGAAGAGAAGATCCGGACCTCCCTTCATGAAAAAGAGGTGCTGCTCAGGGAGATTCATCACCGCGTAAAGAACAACCTTCAGGTGGTATCCAATCTGCTCGAACTCCAGTCGGAGCATATCACCGACGAACGTATGCGGAGCTTTTTTCAGGAAAGCCAGGAAAGGATCCGCTCCATGGCGCTCATCCATGAAAAGCTCTATCAGAAGCGCGACTACAGATTCATAGATTTCGGAGATTATCTGGAATCATTGAGCCATTACCTTCTGCACTGCTATCAGAATGAAACCGGTCTGATATCCCTGAAGGTCGAGGCGGACGCGGTGGATGTCGCCGTCGATGAAGCGATCCCTCTCGGTCTGGTTGTTAATGAGTTGCTTTCGAACTCATTGAAACACGCCTTTCCACCGGGCAGGAAAGGCGCCATATCGATTCGCTGCCTTTCCCTAGCCGACGGCCGAATATCCCTGACCGTCGCCGATGACGGGACGGGCCTTCCTCGCGGAGTGGATTTCAGAGATACCGAGACGCTCGGCCTGCAACTGGTGACCCTGCTTGTACGTCAGTTGCGGGGGCAAATCGCGATGGAGAGTAATGGCGGAGCTTGCTTTGAAATTACCTTCAGGCCCACGGCAATTACTGCCGAGTGACGGTTCCGCGGGAAAAAATGCAATGGCGGTCTTTACCATGAATGAATTTCTTTTCTGGACATTGGACGGGGTCATCTTCGCTCTGAGCGGTTTCATCGTGGCTTTGTCCGTGGCTTTATTCCGGCAGCGAAGGGCGGAGGCGCAACTGCGGCAGGCCAACATGGTGGTGGAGAACAGCCCCGCGGTGCTGTTCCGCTGGAAGGCGGCCGAAGGCTGGCCGGTGGAGCTGGTGTCTTCCAACGTTGTCCGGTTCGGCTATTCCCGGGAGGAGCTGTTGAGCGGCGCGGTTTCCTACTCCTCGATGGTGCACCCCGATGACCTGGAGAGGGTCGCCGCCGAGGTCCGGGAGTACACGTCAGCCGGAATAGACCGCTTCCAGCAGGAATACCGCTTCATTGCCAGGGACGGAGGGGTACGCTGGATAGATGACCGAACGGTAGTCGAACGGGACAAAAAGGGGAGGGTTACTCATTATCAGGGAATCGTCCTGGATATAACGGATCGCAAAAAGGCGGAAAACGCACTTCGCGAGAGCGAGCAAAAATTCCGGGTACTGGCCGAGACCGCGCCGCCCGCCATCGTTCTTCTCCAGGATGATGAATTTGTGTATGTAAATCCCGCCATGTGCCGGATAACCGGGTACAGTGAAGGGGAACTGCTGGGGATGAAGCTTTGGGAGTGGGCGCCCGAGGATGATTGGGACTTGATACGGGAGCGGGGAAGGGCGCGACTGAGGGGTGAGCCGGTTCCGTCCCAGTACGAACAGCGGGTCCTGACCAGGGATGGTGAACTCCGATGGGTCATCGTGTCGGCGGGCGCCGTTGAGTTCAGGGATAAACCGGCGGTTATCGCTAGTCTCCTCGATATTACCGAGGCAAAAAGAGTCGAGGAAAAACTGCGCCAGTCGGAGGAATTACTGGTCACGGCGTTCCGGACCTCTCTCGACTCGGCAAGCATCAACCGCATGAGCGACGGACTATTTCTGGCCGTAAATGATGGTTTCTGCGCGATAACGGGGTATTCATCCGACGAGGTGATCGGCAGGACTTCGCGGGAACTGAATCTATGGGTCGATAATGAAGACAGGGAGCGCTTGATTCGGGAAATGACCGCGAGCGGTTTTGTCACGCGCATGGAAATCGAGTTCAGGAGAAAGGACGGCTCCATATTCTATCATCAGATGTCCGCGCGGCGTATTGACATTGACGGTGTGCCCTGCATGGTCATCGTCGGACGGGACATAACCGATCAGAAGCGGGCCGACGAGCAGTTGCGGGCCTCTCTCGAGGAGAAGACGGTCCTGCTGAAGGAAGTCCACCACCGGGTGAAGAACAATCTGCAGATAATCTCTTCTCTCCTCGAGCTTCAGTCGGACTTCATCGCGGATGAGGAGTCACGGAGGTTCATCAGGGAAAGCCAGAACCGTATCGGGGCCATGGCTCTGGTACATGAAAAACTGTACCAATCGGAGTTCGTCGCTTCCATCAATCTCGGTGACTATATAGAAAGCCTCACCCAATATCTGTTCTCCACCTTCGTGAGGGATACGGAAGCGATAGGACTCACGGTTGAGGTGGAAGACGTGCATCTGGCCATTGACGAGGCGATCCCATGCGGCCTTATCGTGAATGAACTGGTTTCCAACGCTCTCAAGCATGCATTTCCCATAGGGGTGAAAGGAGATATTGCCGTGCGGTGCCGTTCCGGAAAGGACGGGTTGGTTACGGTGACGGTCTCCGATACCGGAATCGGACTTCCGGCCGGTTTTGATATAGAAAACGCGGAATCTCTCGGGTTGCAACTGGTGACCATGCTGGTGAAGCAATTGCGTGGCGCTATGCGGCTGGTTACCGAAAGGGGGGGGACGACCGTGATGATTTCATTTCCCGGAGGGCGATCTTTATCTGACCGATGATGTCCCGGATACGGGAATCGACTTTCGCCCTTTCAGCGGAGAATCTTCATTGATCCGGAAAAGAGCGCTTGAAAATAATGTTGACAAAGCCGAGATTGATAACTAATATCATTTTCAAATTCAACGCATGACACAAAAAGCCGCCAGCCAAATCTACCCTTCCCGGGTACTCACAGCCAGCTCTCCTTTTACAGCAACATAACAAACAACCCGGACGTTTCCACCGCAACCATCCTCCTGAAGTGGTGTTATGGGGGAGTATCCTCTCCCCCGATTTTTTCATCGGACACCTGCTGTTTGCCGGGCCGGTTGCCGTGTTACGCGGAAACGTTACCGTTGTACCTTGGATTGGTCCCGTGCGGGGTCTTCACTCCGGCAACGGAATGGGTGTTTTATGATGTCGGTTCGATCGATTCTTTTTGATTTGCGCAGCGCCAATAAACCCCGAAAGGAGCCTTTAATGACGTTCAGATGTGTTGTTGACAAGAGGATCATAACCGGGTCCCTGCTTGTTGTCATGCTTGCCGTGACGGCCTCTCCGTCTTTTTCCCGGACGGAACCGGGAAATCAGGCTGATCCGCTGAAGCTGGATCAGGTGGTGGTCACCGCCACGAAGACGGAACATACACTGGGAGACGTGCCGGTGGCCGCGGAGGTGGTCACCCGTGAAGAGCTGGACCGGAGGCAGGTGAAGACGGTTCAGGATGCGTTGAAATACCTGACCGGCGTGAAGATCAACCAGACATCAAGCGGATGGGGGGACAAAGGCAAGGTGCAGATGCAGGGGCTGGACGAACGGCACTCCCTTATCCTGGTGGACGGGCAGCGCTTTCTCGGGGGGCATGGAGACGCCGTGGACCTCCAGTCCATCCCGCTTGAGATGGTGGAGAGGATCGAGGTGGTGAAAGGACCCGCTTCCGCCCTCTACGGCAGCGACGCCATGGGCGGGGTGGTGAACATCATCACGAAAAACGCGCCAGGAAAAGCCTCCGCGACAATATCACCTTCATTCGGGACCAGGGGGACGCAGGTTCATGAGGCAACGGCCGGGTTCGGGGTAGGAAAATTCACCAGCCTGTTCGGCTATACCTTCCGGGGTTCGAACGGGGTCGCGAAAGAAACCGACGAATACCGTGAACATATGCTTCAGGGGACCCTCGGCTACGCCTTTACCCCCGAGTCGAAACTGACGGTAAAGCCCTTTTATTCCGAGCAAAAGATGATCTGTGAGTCCCGAGTACAGAGACGGGGAGGCGTCAATTCCGCATGGGAGTGGGCGCCGGACAAGGTGTCGAAGCTGACCGTCCGGGGAGGGCTCTTTGCGTACGATCATTCCACGGGAGACGGGACTACCGACTGGGATACGGACAGCTACGAAGGGGAGGTCACATACAGCCGTCTCCTCTTCGACCGGCACATGCTTACGGCTGGGTACCAGTTCTTCAAGGAGGATATCGATGACAAGGGCAAGAGTTACAAGGCGAATCAGGACCTTCACAGCATCTATTTCCAGGACGAGATCGACATAAAACCGCTCGTGGTCGTAATCGGAACGCGAATAGACCAGCACGACCGCTGGGGTACGGAAGTGAACCCCAAAGCAAGCCTGTTGTACTCCATTACCGACAATCTCAAGTTACGGGGGTCCGTGGGCACGGCCTTCAAAGGGCCGAGCCTGGTGAAACTGTACGGGGACGGTTGGAGAATGGGCCCGAACGTCGTCCACGCCAATCCGGACCTGAAGCCGGAGAAATCCCTCGGCTACCAGCTCGGCGTCGAATACTCCTTTCTCCAGCGGTTCCTGGGCAAGCTGTCCCTGTTCAGAAACGATATAGAAGACCTGATTGACTCCCGTATTGTGCGCGGCGGCAAGCCGCCCTACGACATGTACTGGCGGAATATCGACAAGGCGGTCACCCAGGGGATCGAGGTGAGCCTGAGCGGTCAGGTAATGAAGAACCTGACCGCGCGGGCGGGCTACACCTACCTGGATACGGAGGATAAGGCACTGGACAGGGAGTTGACATACCGCTCGAAGCACAAGGCCTCCCTGGAGCTGAACCAGAGGTTCCCGGAAATCGGCTTCAATGTCAATGTCGCCGGTGAATTCTTCGGTCCGCGCTTCGACGACGACTACAGAAAGCTGGGCGGATATTTCGTATGCAATATCGCCGTGACCCAGGATATCGGCGAGCATCTCCGCATATTCGCCCGCGCGGACAATATCCTTGACAAGAGGAATGTGGAAGACGAGTACGATATCGACGGGATACAGGTTCTCGCGGGCCTCAAGATGAGTTTCTAGCGGGGCTGAAACATCAATAAAAAAAGGAGGAGTCGTAATGTCACGAAAGAAGTTTTCAGTATCGGCGCTGGTGGTGTCGGGGGTTCTGCTCATGTTTCCCTGGATCGTATCCGGTCACAGTCTCTGGATAAACACGACGGACCACTCGCCGGCCCTTCACCAGAAGTACGGGGGTGCGACCAAGGCCTATCTCGGGTACGGCCATCGCTATCCGGTGGATGATTTCCTTCCGCCGGACCATCTCGGGGAGTACGCTCTGATCGGCCCGGACGGACAAAAAAGCGAGATCACGCCGGTAAGCGCGGCCGGCTTCCTCGAATCGGAACTCCGTTTCAGGGCGCCGGGGCACTACCTGGTAAGCGTCACCACCAAGCCGGGTTTCTACACCATGTACATGGAAAACAACGCCATTCGTCACAAGCTGGGACCCAAGACCGGCCTGGAGAATGTCATCCTGAGCCAGTATTACGAGCAGTACGCCAAGGGATTGATCACCGCCGGCGCGACGGAGACCTCTGATTTCAGCAAGCCTCTCGGTCACCGCCTGGAGATCATTCCCCTGGAGAATCCCCTGAAGCTGAAGGGGGACGGCGGTCACACCCTGCCGGTGAAGATACTGTTCAACGGCAGGCCCGCCCGTTACTGCAAGGTCTACGCGACCTACAACGGATACTCGACGGAGGACGATTTTGCCTGCGCCACCACCGCCGACGGCGAGGGTATCGCCAGGATACGGCTTACGCACTGGGGACCGTGGCTGATCAAGGCCAATCTGAAGACGCCGGCGCCGGAAAACATGAGGGATAAGTGCAATGAGCTGAACTATACGGCCACGCTGACCCTGGAGGTTCCGTAAAAAAGGGAATCTCAATTATCCTAATAAAAGCGATTACCACAGAGGCACAGAGGATATTTGTATAATTATCAAGTGGTTACTCCAAAACAAAGATAATGCAATCGTCACCTTTATGGTGAGTATGGCAGTCCATTTTTTCGCGATTATATCTCTGTGTCCTCTGTGACCCTGTGGTTGAAATGCCGTTTTCGTATACAGCAGCCATTTTTCCGGGAGCGGGGCGGAACCCCCCCCGGAAAGGTTGTCTGGTTCCGGCGCCGGATAATTTCCATTGCGGCACTCCCGCCGTTTCAGAGTTACTTCCCGCCATTCAACGGGTTATCGGGAGATGAGATATTCATTTTCGCGGCAACCGTTCTTTCCCTTTAAGGCACGCCATTTATTGAGTCGGTCAATTCCGTTGCGCAAATTTCTTTCATAGCTCGATACCTGATTGGTAATAGATAGTTTCCATCAGGAAACCGTTCTTTTTCATCCCGGCGGCGTCAATCCGCGAGAATCAAAATATCTTACTGATCTTGATCTTTGTCAATGTACATGTCCACCTGTATTGATACACTTTCACATGTCTGGACCAGGCGGGTTTGCCTGGATAAAAACAAGGGGAGGATAAACATGTTCTGTTTTCAATGTCAGGAAACGGCAAAAAACCAGGGTTGTACGATACGGGGCGTATGCGGCAAACCGGAAGAGACCGCCGATGTTCAGGACCTGCTGATCTTTGTTTGCAAGGGAATTTCGGTGTACGGTGAAAAGCTCAAGGAACAGGGTACGGTGGACAAGAAGGCCGGCCGCTTTTTGTGCCAGGCGCTTTTCACGACCGTTACCAATGTGGCCTGGGACGATGACGCGATTATCAACCGGATAGAAGAAGGACTCAAGGTCCGGGACGCTGTAAGGGCGAAGCTTGGAAGCGCCGTGCCCGGCGCTCCGCCGGAGTGCGCCACGTGGGCGCCGAAAAGCAGGGAGGAAATCAAGGCCAGGTCTCTTTCCGACGAAGTCCGCATCACGTCGGTTCAGAACGAGGACGTGCGTTCTCTCAGGGAACTGCTCATTATCGGCTGCAAGGGCATTGCCGCGTATGCGGACCATGCCGCCGTTCTCGGGCATGAGAAAGATGAGATTTACGGTTTTCTGATGGAGGCGCTGGCGTCCACCACCAGAGAACTTTCAACGGATGAGATGGTCGCCATGGTCATGAAGGCGGGAGAAATCGCCGTTACCACCATGGCCCTTCTGGACCAGGCCAACACTACGGCCTACGGCAACCCCGAGATCACGGAGGTCAACCTCGGGGTCGGCAAGAATCCGGGCATCCTCATCTCCGGGCATGACCTGAAAGACATGGAAGAGCTGCTCAGGCAGACCGAAGGAACCGGCTTGGATGTCTACACCCACGGGGAAATGCTTCCCGCCAACTACTATCCGGCATTCAAGAAATACAGTCATTTTGTGGGCAACTATGGCGGATCCTGGTGGCATCAGAATGTCGAATTCGAGTCCTTCAACGGTCCCGTTCTGCTCACAACAAACTGCCTCGTCCCCCTCAAGTCGGACAATACCTACCTGGACCGTCTCTACACCACCAGCGTGGTCAGTTACCAGGGCGCAAAGCATATTCCGGACCGTCCCGAAGGGGGATCCAAGGACTTTTCCGCATTGATCGCGCAGGCCAAAAACTGTCCGCCGCCTACGGAAATCGAAACCGGAACCATTGTCGGCGGATTCGCCCATCATCAGGTGCTGGCCTTGGCCGATAAGGTGGTGGAGGCCGTCAAATCCGGCGCCATCAAGCGTTTCGTCGTCATGGCCGGTTGCGACGGCAGGCAGAAATCACGCAGTTACTACACCGAAGTGGCCGAAAAGCTTCCCAGGGACACGGTCATTCTGACCGCCGGATGCGCCAAATACCGCTACAATAAACTGAATCTCGGCGATATCGGCGGCATCCCCCGGGTGCTCGATGCCGGCCAGTGCAACGACTCTTACTCACTGGCGGTCATTGCCCTGAAGCTCAAGGAGGTTTTCGGACTTGACGATATCAATGATCTGCCCGTCTCGTACGATATCGCGTGGTACGAGCAGAAGGCGGTCGCGGTGCTCCTGGCCCTGCTGGCGCTGGGTGTGAAGGGCATCCGTCTCGGTCCCACCCTGCCCGGTTTCCTGTCGCCCAACGTGGCCAAGGTGCTGGTGGATAATTTTGACATCAAGCCGATCGGCATGGTTGAGGCCGACATCGCGGCCATGATGGAAGGCAGATAATACACGCGTCATAACCGCGGGAGCGTCGCTGGAACAGTTTCCGGCGGCGTTCCTGATAGAAAGGAACCTTCATGGAAATAGTCGATGCGAAAACAGCCGGTCTTACGGACAATCCCCACAAGGTCAAGGCAGGCAAGCTGCATGATTCGGAGCATGCCCAGGTCATACATATCGCCCTCGAACCGGGTGAATCGCTGAAGAAACATGTCACCCCCGTGGATGTGATTTTCTACGTGCTTGAGGGGGAGGGTGTTGTGGAAATCGGCGATGAAAGACAGCGGGTCGGGTCCGATACCCTGATAGACAGCCCCGCGAGAATACCCCACTGCTGGTACAACGAGAGCACAGCCGTGCTCAGATTCCTGGTGATCAAAACGCCGCGGCCGACGGAGTCGACAAGGCTTTTGTGATGGAGTGACCACAAAAGAAATATTAAGGACGTTACCGCTTATTCCCGGTGGGCATGAATCCCCTGGACGGCCATTCTTTGCCCTCCAGGGGATGGTTCCGCATATTCGCGGCTGGTGAGAGCCGGTGATTATTTAACCTGCTTTATGAAGTCGGCGCCGAAGGCATGACATTTATCCATGCTATGTTGGTCCGGGTTCCAGAGTTCCTTCAGGCCGTCATTGACCACCTGGAAGCCACCTTCCCGCAGGCGCTCCGTGATCATGGCGACCGATTCACCACTCCAGCCGTAAGTCCCGAAAGCGGCGGCTTTCTTCTCCTTGAAACCCAGCCCCCTCATCTCTTCCAGTATCCCCGCGATGGCCGAGAGAATACCCCTGTTGACGGTGGGAGAACCCACCAGCACTGCTTCGGATTTAAAGATTTCCGTGATGACATCGTTTTTGTCGCTGCGCGCCACATTGAAAAGCCTGATCGTCACGTCCCCGTTGGCCTCGTGGATGCCTTTCGCCATCGCCTCGGCCATTCTCCTGGTTCCGTCCCACATGGTGTCATAGATGATCGTGACCTGGTTTTCCCTGTAGTTGGCGGCCCATTCGGCGTATCTGGTGACTATCTGGAGCGGATTGTCGCGCCAGATGACCCCGTGGCTGGGGCAGATCATGTCCACCGGCAGACCGAAACCCACCACTTCCTTTATCTTCCGATCCACCAGGGCGCTGAACGGCGTCAGGATGTTGGCGTAATACTTGATGCACTCCTGGAACAGCTCGGCCTGGTCGACCAGGTCGTTGAACATCAGTTCCGAGGCATAGTGCTGCCCAAAGGCATCATTGGAAAACAGGATGTTGTCGCCCGTCAGGTAGCAGAACATGCTGTCCGGCCAGTGCAGCATGGGCGCCTCAATGAAGATTAGCTCCTTTGAACCGATGTTAAGCCGGTCGCCGGTCTTGACGGTATGGAAATTCCAGTCCTGGTGGTAGTGTCCCTTCAGGGATTTGACCGCGTTGGCGGTGCAATAGACAGGGGTGTCCGGAATGTGTTTCATAAGCTCGGCAAGGGCGCCGCTGTGGTCGCTTTCGGCATGGTTGGCGATAATGAAATCGATCTTCTCCAGGTCGATCTCGTTTTTCAGGTTTTCGACGAACTCGGCGGCGAAAGGCTTCCAGACGGTGTCTATCAGCGCCGTTTTTTCATCGCGGACAAGGTATGAATTGTACGTGGAGCCCCTGTGGGTGGAGTATTCCTCACCATGAAACTTCCGGAGTTCCCAGTCGATCTTTCCAACCCAGGAAACGTTTTCTTTGACGGTGATTTTCATGAAAGTTCCTCCTTGGTAGTGTGATCTCATGCAACTGAGCTTGCGATGCAGTTATCCGGAGGGCGTTGCGGTCTGCTGGAGATACATATTTGAACTTTCTGTATGACGGAAACCATATAATTCCATGGTCAAGCAATAATTGCAAGCGCTTATTACATTAAGCATTGATAGCAGAGAGAGCAAAGTTTTCAACTGACATTTATGAAGAACAAAATTATTTAAACCTGAAAATGGCAGTCTCACGCAAAGCCGCAAAGAACGCGAAGGAAAATCAAGAACTTGTCAAATGAGGCCATTCACCTGGACGGTGATACCAGCTTGTTCCTCATCTATTTGAATTTCTTTGCGTCTTCGCGTGATCAAATGCAGTTTCTAGGTTAAATATTTATCATTTTTTCAAACGGTTCTTTTGGCTCGATCTTTGGCGTCACCTTTCAGCAGTCCATTGCCGCCCGATCTCTTTTGGATTGCCTGCTCTGTCGGTGTTAATCTCCGGGTTTGCTTGCGCGTCTCTGGTTCCGGGCCGCTTCAATCTGGAAGCATCCGCAATCAGGTTGCCGGCAGATGAACAAAATGTCCATAAAAGGGTTAATCCAGAGGACGTTTAGTGGTATAAGTCATTAAGCAACATGGACAAATGTTCATGGGCGCTGATTGCATTACGTCTGCCAGGAGGGTATTGCCATGGAAAACTATGATGTAATCTTTACCGGCCGCATAGCAGAAGAAATGACGAGAGGACAGGTAGAGGAAAATCTGCTGCGACTACCGGGATGTTCAGCGGAAGTTATTGCTCCCCTGTTCCGGGGGAAACCGTTGCTATTGAAGAAAAATCTTTCCAGAGACAGGGCGGAAGTCTATGCCAAGACACTGACCCAGGCGGGAGCGCTCTGCCGTATCCGGCCATCGGAAACGGCGCGCGGCGAGGATGGTCAATCCGCGAAAACGGAAAGAGGGAAAATGTCAGTCAGGCTGGTGTCTCCCGTAATGGGTCCCGCGCACATAGCGTATGCTCCCTTGACCAGCCCCTTTTTTTCCCATGCCGAGGGAGGTATCAATATCAACCGCGTTGACAGGGACGTGATACCGTTTGAAGACATTACCCTGCTGGCGGCAAGGTATGATTCCCCGCGGAACGAATCTACGCTTAGATTGCTGATGTTTACACGCATGGATAAACGTCCGGTGCTTGTTGACGCGGAAAAGATAAACTTCGCCACGTTTCCCGATGTGAGAGGCGGCAACCTCCTCTTTTCCCTGCGACGCTTTCTCGCCTATCTGTTGGAGAAGAATCCCGGCATATTCCTCGATAAAGAAACGTATGCCTTTATTGAGGGCGAACGTCCGGGAAGTCTGACCAAGAGCATGGATGAACTGGCCACTGGGCTGGCATTGGCGGTTCCATCCAATGAGGAAAAAGAAATAATCGTTGAGCGGCGGCCGTCCCCGGCGGCTTCCCGCCCAATCGTTGAAACGAAAGCAAACCATGGCGCGTTCTCCGCGGCGCCTCCAATAGGAGGAGAAGCCCTCCCTGTTTCATCCGCGGTTCCCTCTCCTGAAAACGCGGAAGGGATAGGGATTTCGATTAAGGAAAGGGGCCGCTACCGGAGGCGGGCAATTGTCTATCTCTGTCTGGGCGTATTTTTCTTCCTGGGAGTGATTTCCTTCGTAGCGAAGCCGAATCCGCGAAAACCAATGATATACACCACCCCTTACTCAAGCGGCGTATTCAGGGAATCACCGGCGATGAAAAAGCAGCTCGAATTGTTGGAGTACAACCGGAAAGGGGCTCAGAAAACAAAGATCGTCGGCATCATTGTTTGTTCACTGCTTACCATTTCTTTTTTCCGGAAGGCGTACGGATACTGGGCGCTATACAATGAAGGCTGATTCCCAACCGGCCAGGGCTGACCATTTTTTTCTCCCGTCCCTTTTCTCCGCCCCTCCGCCTCAAATCGGGATTCCTTTTCAGGGTGAAGGGGCGCTTCCTCCCTTCGTTATCCTTCTGATTTCCTGGACGGACCATCAACCGCAATAAACCTGGTCAGTGCCCGCTGAACCGCAACCCGCGGCTGGCAAGCAGACGGGTCCTCATCGATCATGATGTTGCCGCGCTGTCGCGGTGGGCGCGCGCCAGGGCCAGGAATGCGCTCAGGTAGTCTATATGGGCGTCCGCTTCGCGGATGCCGAGAAATATCTGTTTGTCGATGCCCTCCGCGCCCAGACGCGCCGGGAAAACGGAAAACCGGCCGGCGTATTCTTCGACAATCCAGCGCGGCAAGGCGGCGACGCCTCGGCCGCTGGCCACCATCTGGAGCATGATGTCGGTGGTCTCGATCAGTTTGTGCCGCTTGGGAGTTATTCCCGCTGGCGTGAGGAACCGTGAAAAAATGTCGAGCCGGTCGATGCTGACCGGATAGGTGATCAGGATTTCTCCGGCTAGATGCTCGGGAAGGGCGTGGTTTGCATAGCGCAACGGATGCAGCGGGCCGACCACCAGCACCTGCTCGTAATCGAACACCGGTTCGAAGAGGAGGCCGGTTCTGTAAAGGGGATCGGGAGTCACAAGCAAATCGATCTCGTAGGCGAACAGCGCGCCGATGCCGCCGAACTGGAATTTCTGTATCACGTCCAGGTCCACCGCGGGCCACGCGGCCAGGTAGGGCGCGGCGATCTTCAGCAGCCACTGGTAGCAGGGGTGGCATTCCATGCCGATGCGCAGCGTGCCCAGCTCTCCCCGGGCAAACTGTCTGAGGCGTTCCTCGGCATGGATAAATTGTGGTGTCAGCCGGTTGGCTGCCGCAAGCAGATACTCTCCTGCCTGGGTCGGACGCAGGCATCGGCCCTCCCTGCGCCAGATCGACACGCCCAGTTGTTCCTCCATTTTGCGGATGCTGTGGCTCAGCGCGGATTGAGTGAGGTGAAGCGTATCGGCGGCGGCCGTCAGCGTGCCGTGCCGGTCCACCGCGGCGATGATTTCCAGGTGGATGCGCTCAAGGATGGCCATTCAGTGTTCCTTGCTATGAATGAAATTCATGGACTTCTGAAAATATACCATTTGTATTCATGAATTCAAACCGGTATTTTTGCCGACGGCATACAAAAAACAGGAAAAGGATAAAACGTATGGCATACACTCACAATCTCGGTTTTCCGCGCATCGGGACCGGGCGCGAACTGAAGTTTGCCCTCGAGGCTTACTGGAAGGGAGAGTCCTCCCTCGACGAACTGAAAGCGCTTGGCGCCCAACTGCGCCGGCGCCACTGGCGGGATCAATCGGCCCTGGACCTGGCGCCCGTCGGCGACTTCTCCTTTTATGATCAGACCCTGGACATGAGCTTCACCCTGGGCAATCCGCCCGACCGGGTGCGCTGCTTCCACGGCGACATGCTTGATAATTATTTCCGCGTCGCCCGCGGCCGTTCGGCCCCGGCGGCCGATGAGCTCGCAGGCTGTCGAGGCGTGGACGCCGGTGAGATGACCAAGTGGTTCGATACCAACTACCATTACATCGTTCCCGAATTCAACGCCGATTCCGGTTTCAGCCTGGATGCCTCGCGTCTGCTGGAGCACCTGGAGGAGGCCCGGTCCCAAGGCGTCAAGGCAAAGCCTGTGATCATCGGCCCGGTCACCTACCTGGCCATCGGCAAGGTCAGGGACGGTTCCGACAAGCTCGCGCTGCTGCCCCGCCTGTTGCCGGTCTATGCCGGACTGCTGAACGCGCTGGCGGAGCGGGGCGTGGAATGGGTCCAGGTCGACGAACCCATCCTCGTCACCGAACTTGACGCCGGGTGGAGGCAGGCCTTCGCCACGGCCTACCAGTACCTGAATACCGGCGCGGTCAAGCTGCTGCTGGCTACGTATTTCGGTCCTCTGATGGAAAATCTGCCCCTGGTCGCGGGGTTGCCGGTCCAGGGCGCGCATCTGGACGCCGTCAACGCGCGTCATGAGGTTGATGCCCTGATTGCGCGGCTTCCGTCTGATCGGGTGGTGTCGCTGGGGGTCGTCAGCGGCCGCAACATCTGGAAGACCGACCTGAACGCCGTGCTTGACTGGCTGTCGCCCGTGGCCCGGACACTGGGCGAGCGTCTGTGGATCGCCCCTTCGTGTTCCCTGCTGCACGTGCCCGTGGACCTGGAGAGTGAACGGAATCTCGATGAGGAAATCAAATCCTGGCTGGCCTTTGCGCGGCAGAAGCTGGATGAGTTGCGCATTCTCGCTGTTGCCCTGAACCGGGGACGCGAAGCGGTGAAAGACGAGCTGGAGGCCAACAGAGCAGACATCGAGTCGCGTCGCCGTTCAGCGCGGGTCAACAACCCGACGGTCAAGGCCGCGCTTGCCGGGATCGACGCGGAACTTTGCCGGCGTAAGAGTCCCTATCCGCTGCGCGCCGCCAGACAGGCTTCGCTGCTGAAACTGCCGAGGTTTCCCACTACTACTATCGGCTCGTTTCCGCAGACGGCGGAAATTCGCCAGGCGCGCGGCCGGTTCAGGGCCGGAAAAATAGAAGAAACCGCCTACAAGGAAGCCATGCGCGCCGAGATCGCGCGCTGCGTGCGCGAGCAGGAAGCGCTTGGCCTGGATGTGCTGGTGCACGGGGAACCGGAGCGCAACGATATGGTCGAATATTTCGGCGAGCAGCTCGAGGGGTATGCCTTCAGCCGGTTCGGCTGGGTGCAGTCCTACGGTTCGCGCTGCGTGAAGCCGCCCATTCTGTTCGGCGATATCAGCCGCCCGAAGGCCATGACGGTGGAATGGTTCACCTACGCCCAATCCCTGACTATAAAGCCCGTGAAGGGCATGCTGACCGGTCCGGTTACCATGCTGAACTGGTCATTCGTGCGCGACGACCAGCCGCGCTCGGTGACGTGCAGGCAGCTTGCCCTGGCCATCCGCGAGGAAGTGCTGGACCTGGAGAGGGCCGGAGCGCGCGTGATCCAGATCGATGAGGCCGCCCTGCGCGAAGGTCTGCCGCTGCGCGCCTCTCGCTGGTGGGAGTACATGGACTGGGCGGTGGAGTCCTTCCGGATCACCGTGGGCGGGGTGGCCGACGAGACGCAGATACACACCCATATGTGCTACTCGGAGTTCAACGACATCATCGAGTCGATTGCCGACATGGATGCCGACGTCATCACTATCGAGACTTCCCGTTCCCACATGGAGCTCCTTGACGCCTTCGACCATTTCAACTATCCCAACGAGATCGGCCCGGGCGTGTACGACATCCACTCGCCCAACATCCCCAGCGAGGAGCACATGGTTGAGCTGATTAAGAAAGCCGCCCGGCGTATCCCCTCCGAACGCCTGTGGGTCAATCCCGACTGCGGTCTGAAGACCCGCCGGTGGAGCGAGGTGATCCCGGCTCTGGCCAACATGGTTGCCGCCGCGCGAAAACTGCGCGCAACCATGGGCTGATGACCCATCGGTACGGCCAGGGAAATGGAATAAGACGGCGCGACCCTCGACGGCATGCCGCGGAAGAAATGCCATGGAGGAGAAGGCGTTCTCATCGTTTCATCGAAGCAAGGCGTGTTCGGACGGTAAGGCATGGAATCTCTGGACGTGATCTCCAGGAGAGATTAAAAAACACAGGGAAATAAAATGCGGATATTCTAATTGAATACTGCTATAAGTGGATGATACAGTACGACGCAGCGGGAGATCGTTACTTTTCGAGGTGGTGAAGAAAGGACCATGGGGCCAGAATTTGAAGACTTGGACTTCATGCCCGTCTTCAAATCCTCCAATCCCCCGACACCGAGAGGACTTGACTTTTTTCAAGGAGGGTAGAATGCCGGCACAAGAAGAAACTGGTGGAATCGATTCGAAACTGATTCAAAGCGGCTTTGACCTGGAAATCCTCTTTTCCAGCCGGCTGGTGCAATTGTATCTGGACGCCATGTTTGACGCCCGGGAGGCTGAGGGGTCTGCCCCCATTGCCCTTGCCGGAGTAGATGACCCGAAAATATTCCACTTTCTGGGCTTGAACAATGCCCGATTCATTGCCGGTGATCCTGTTTCTCCCTTAGCGGACCTGGCTGTCGACCTTTCCTACCGGATCGACTCACACACGGGTGAGAAGGTCGACGAGGGTGTGGAGACCGTGTATCTGAACTTGCAAATGCAGGGGCTCTCCACCAGCGACATAAGCACGAAGCTGGACTCGCTGTGGTTCAAGGTCTCGTTCAAGGAATCCAGGGGCGACATCGTTGCCCACGACAAGTTCAGCATGCTTGAGCGTTTGTCGATAATGCTTATTCTCAGCGTGGCATTCACCCAGTCTCACGCCCTCGATATGGTGCCCGGAGAGGTGAGCCGGGTTGAAACTCTGACCTTCCCGGAAACCGCGGAACATCCCGCTGCCGTGGGGGTTTACGTGAACTTCAAGTTCCGCAACAGCCCGCTGCCCGACGACTTTCTGGAGTTTGACAGGGGAGACCTGGGGAAGGCGCTCAACTTTCTGCCTCCCGGTTATGACTATGCGATCGGCGCTTCCCCTTCGGTCTATGAAAGGCTTGGAGCACACATTCGGCACGAGTTTTTCGGCCGAACCTACAAGACGCCGGGTGGAGAGACGAAGTATTCCTACCTCTGGACATATGATAATCTTGAGGTCAATTGCAAAGCGGTAACGGTATACCCCGATTCCCGTATTTGCATGCGCGCCGATCCGCGGACCGGACGGAACATTTCGGAGATCGTGTACACCGGTGGACTGCGGATCAACGTCCATACCCACGTTTACATGAGCGACTATGATATCAATGCCGAAGCGGATATCAAATACGGCATATTCCCCTTCGAGAAGGACGGAGCTCTGGATATTTCGCTGAAGTTGCTTGACACCGATGTGGACGTGAGTTTCTGGGATTCCGTGCGCTCGATTTTCATGATTGACGGCGGAATCATGATGGGCCTTTGGTTCATTTTTCCAGTCGCGCTTATCGGCGTGCCCATTGCCGGCGCCGTAAAGTGGCTGATCGCGGAGATCGGGGCGTCCGTGGCTGAGGATGACCTGGCGAGACAGCTGAGTCAGGGGACGGCTATGGCGCAGGAGAAAGTCGCTACTGTGCTGGATTACCTTTCCGGGCGGATTACCTTCAAGAAAAAGCGCATGGATCCGTTTTACACCACACTGTTCCAGGCGGTGGTTACATGGAAGGAGGCCCGCTTCGACGAAAAAGGGATACGCATGGGCGGCGTCCTGGAGGGGGGGCGGGAGTTCGTGCCCAAGGAGCAGTATCGAGTCGATGCCGAGGGCGCCAGGACTGAAGAGCTGGTGATCTGCGATAAGACCCGGGCGGCTGACGGTTCAATCGACCGGCTGGTCTACCGGATCGCTGATTATCAGGAGATATTCGACGCTGCCGGGTTCCCCCGCCTCGACCCGGTGGGCAGGCCCGACGAATTCCTCCTTCCGGTCAACGAGATCATCGAAAGGATAAATGAAAAGCGGCTGTCCGCGATGGTCCAACTCACCCCGGAGCGGGTACGCATCAGGCACAACCAAATCCATGTCATCCGGTTCCATTCCGGGCTGACGCTGCGGCCGCGGGAAGCAGGGGAACTGTACTACATTCACCGTGCGCTCAGGGTCATGGGATATGACCTGGTGCGTTATCGGCACACGCTGAAATTCTATTTCCGCGCCAAGCGAGACCGGCGGGTGGAGAACAACCTGAAGTCCCTGCCCAACGATTCCTCGTTGGAGCCGTAACTGAGAGGGCTGAAGGAACAACCCTTCGACACGGGAATTCATCGATCGACTTAAAAGCGCTGTCGAAGAAGCAGAAGCCGAGATTCTTTCCGGAAAAATGGGACATCCTGATTACAGCAGTTTACAGGCTGGATTCCCCATAAAAACTTTTCGGGAATGACTTTTCGCGACGTCGTCATATTTGGCCGGCTCCAAATCAACAAATCAACTACGTTACCATAGTCGCACAAGGGTGAATCAGGCACTCAAACCATAGAAGCCAGGGTACCCAAAAAAGTAGGGGCGACCCGATGGGTCGCCCGGATTTAAAATAGCCAACACGTTCGGCCAATGGGTATCCGCCAAGTCGTCTATCCGGGTCCGAATTGGAAATCCGGAAAACGGGTGAACCAAAGGCGGGCGACCCAGCGGGTCGCCCCTACGGGTTGTTTGTTCGTTATTCCGCATTGAAAACCCCTTGCCGGCGCTGTTTATCCGCCGATCTCCTCCAGCTCTTCCCACCGCCGGTATGTCTCTTCAAGCCCTTTTTCCAATTCCCGCAGCCGGTTGGTCAACGCCGCTACCTCATCCCCGGCGGTCCGGTAGAATTCCGGGTCCGCCAGGCTCGCGTGAATCTCTTCGACCTCTTGTTCCATTGCCGCGATGGTGTCGGGAAGGGCCTCCAGTTCCCGCTGTTCCTTGAAGGAGAGCTTGCGCGGCTTCTCCTCCGTCCGCGGCCTCTGCCTTTCGCGGATCTTGGAAGGCGCGCCGGGCTGAGCGGTAGTCGTAGTCGAAGCCGCGGCCGAAGCCTCTGACTGCCGCAGCCAGTCGTCGTAGCCGCCCACGTATTCCCTTACCAGCCCGTCCGGGCCAATGGAAATAGTGCTGGTCACCACGTTGTTGAGGAAGTCCCGGTCGTGGCTCACCAGGAGGAGGGTGCCGGAATATTCCAGCAGCAGGTCTTCCAGCAGGTCCAGGGTTTCGGCGTCCAGGTCGTTGGTGGGCTCGTCCATGACCAGCACGTTGGACGGCCTGGTGAAGAGTTTTGCCAGGAGCAGCCGGTTGCGTTCTCCCCCGGAGAGTATGCGCACCGGGCTGCGCGCCCGTTCCGGGGAAAAGAGGAAATCCTGGAGGTAGCCGATGACGTGGCGCGGTCTGCCGTTGATGATTATGGTGTCGTTTCCTTCTCCCACGTTCTCCTGAACCGTCTTGTCAGGGTCCAGTTGCTCGCGCATCTGGTCAAAGTAAAGCGCCTCCCGCCGCGAACCGAGCCTGATTTCTCCGCTTTGGGGTTGCAGTTCCCCCAGCAGCAGGCGCAGGAGGGTGCTTTTGCCCGAGCCGTTGGGACCGATGATGCCGACCCTGTCCCCACTCATGATAATGGTGGAAAAGTCCCTGATTACGGGCGCGCCGTCATAGGAAAAAGAGACGTTCTCCGCTTCCGCCACCAGCCTGCCGGAGCGCTCCGCCTCCTGTAACCGCATCCTGGCCGAGCCTGCGCGCTCCCGCCTCTGGCGCCGTTCTTCCCGCATCTTCTTCAACGCCCTGACCCGTCCCTCGTTGCGGGTGCGTCGCGCCTTGATCCCCTGCCTTATCCATGCCTCTTCCCGGGCCAGTTTCTTGTCGAACAGCGATTGCCGGGCAATCTCCGCCTCCAGCAATGCCTCGCGCCGTTCCATGAACGCATCGTACCCGCAGGCAAAGGCAAAGAGCCTCCCCCTGTCCAGTTCGGCCACGCGGTTCGCCATCCGTCGCGCGAAGGCCCTGTCGTGGGTAACGAACAGGAAGGTCTTTACTTCCTTGAGCAGGAATTCTTCCAGCCATACGATGGTGGCGATGTCCAGGTGGTTGGTGGGCTCGTCCAGAAGAAGTATGTCCGGCGAGGAGATCAGTGCGCGGGCCAGGAGTGCCCGCCTTTTGGTGCCGCCGGAAAGGGTGGTGAAATCGGCGTCCGGGTCCAGGGAGAGTCGGCCGAGGGTGCGTTCCACCTCCTGGCTCAGCCGCCATCCGCCTGTTTCATCGAGTATCTTGTGGATCTCTTCCAGGCGTCTCAGCGGTTCGTCGCCCCCTTCCGTTGCCAGGCGGAGCCCCACGTGATGGTATTCGGTCAGCAGCAGGGCGGAATCGCCCATGCCCCCCGCCACTACGTCGAACACCGATCCGGACAGTTCCGGTGGAGATTCCTGTGAGACCAGGGATATGCGCAGTCCCTGACGGCGCATGATCCCGCCGTCGTCCGGCGCAAGTTCCCCGGCAAGGAGTTTCAGGATGGTGGACTTGCCCGCGCCGTTCCTCCCCAGGAGGCAGAGCCTGTCTCCCTCTTCAATCTGGAGTGAAGCGCCGTCAAGGATGGGCGGGCCGCCAAAGGCCAGGTGGATGTTTTGCAGGGATATGAGTGACAAACCGGTCCTTTCGCTGGAAGAGAATCTGAATCAGGGGGGGATTTCCGTGCTACCTGCGCCGCCCGCCGCCGAACAGCGAGCCCAGAACGCCGCGGATGAGCTGTCGTCCCAGTTGGCTCCCTATGGCATGGGCCGCGCTCTTCGCCAGGGCGCCGATGAGCTTTCCGGTCTCGGAGGGGGCTGCCCGCGGTTCCCTTTCCGTGGGTGTCCGCTGGGGGGGTGGGGGCGCCTGTTCCGCCTTCTGGCGCAGCTTTTCGTAGGCCGATTCACGGTCCACGACCTTTTCATAGGCGCCGTAAAGGATGGAGCCGCGCACCATGGCCCGGATTTCATCCGGGGAGAGGGGAGGGAGGCTGCCGCGGGGCGGCATGATAAACGCGCGTTCCACCATGCCCGGGATCCCCTTCTCATCCAGCAGCGAAACCAGGGCCTCGCCCACTCCCAGTTCCAGAATCGCGGCCGCTGTGTCCACTTCCGGATTGGCGCGGAAGGTCTCCGCCGCCGCCCGCACCGCCTTCTGGTCGCGGGGTGTGAAGGCCCGCAGCGCATGCTGGACCCGGTTGCCCAACTGACCGAGAACCTTGTCGGGGATGTCGAGGGGGTTCTGGGTTACGAACCAGACGCCGACTCCCTTGGAGCGGATGAGGCGCACCACCTGTTCAATCTTGTCCGACAGGGCCTGGGGTATGTCGTTGAACAGCAGGTGGGCCTCGTCGAAGAAGAAAACCATCTTGGGCCTGTCCGGGTCTCCCACTTCCGGGAGCTGCTCGAAGAGTTCGGCCAGGAGCCAGAGGAGGAAGGTGGCGTAGACCTTGGGCGATTGCATCAACCTTTCCGCGGAAAGGATGTTGACCATCCCCTTTCCTTCGGCGTCGGTCTGTATCAGGTCGTTGATGTCCAGGGCCGGTTCGCCGAACAGCCGGTCCCCGCCCTGTTCCTCCAGGACGAGAAGGTTCCGCTGGATGGCGCCGATACTGGCGGTGGAGATGTTGCCGTATTCGGTCTTGAAGTCGGCCGCGTTGTCTCCCGCGAAGCGGGTCATCTCCCGCAGGTCTTTCAGGTCCAGGAGCAGCAATCCGTTATCGTCGGCAATCCTGAATATGAGATTAAGGACGCCGCTCTGGGTGTCGTTCAGGGAGAGGATGCGCGACAGGAGCAGGGGACCCATCTCTGAAACCGTTGTCCTGAGGGGATGTCCCAGGTCGCCGAAGATATCCCAGAATGTGACCGGACAAGCCTTGTAGCTGAAATCCGCCAGGCCGAGTTTTGCGGCCCGGTCCGCTATCTTGGGGTTATCGCCTCCTGGTTTCGCCATGCCGGACAGGTCTCCCTTGATGTCCGCCAGGAAGACCGGAACGCCCAGGTCGCTGAACTGTTCGGCCAGCACCCGCAGGGTTACCGTCTTGCCCGTGCCCGTAGCGCCGGCTATGAGGGCGTGACGATTGGCCATGCGGGGCGAAAGAAGCAGTTCTTCCTTTCCCTTGGCGACACGTATCGAGGCAGTCTGCATAGTTCTGGTTCCTCCCTTGGCTTGTCCTTGTTTCCGGATCAGTCTTCTTCCTTGAGCCATGCCTCAATCCCGGCCATTTCCGCTTCCCACGCCGCTCCGAGGCGAATCTCCAGAAAGGTGGAATAGAGGCTGTCAAACATTTGCAGGCCGGTCTCCAGCAGGCTCATCCGTTCGAAGAAAACCGCCTCCCGTTCACTCTGGGGGTCAACGGTATCGTCCTTTTCGATCTGCACCTTCGGGGACTTGAAAGAGGCGAACTGAAACATCTCGCCTTTCAGTGTCAGTTTCCATTCGTTCTCGTCCTTTTCCAGGTAGAGGGCGCCTTCGGTGATCCCCTTGCCGGTGCGGAGGGCCATGCGCACCTCGCCGAAACGGTCCTGGGGGCCCGACGCGGTGAACTTCTGGTTTCCCTCGTCTCCGCCGCCGCAAAGGACCAGGCGGTCGTTGACATAAGCCGTGAATGCCTCGCCTTCCGTGGCCGGACCGGGCCTGGAAACGCGATATTCCGCCGAATCGTGCAGGGTGCGGTAGGTGGCCCACAGCAGAAAGTCCCTTCCCAGCCACTGGTTGCTCTTGATCAGGTCCAGAGCCGCCTCGGAGTTGGCCCGGTTTGCCGCCTGGAGCGCCTCCCGGAGTGGTTCCGGGGCTACCTGTCCGGCCCGGGCAAAGGGGTGCACGGCAATAAGGCGCAGCCCTTCGAAGGTTTTCTTGAAGAGGGTCTCGAAAAGCTCGAGAGTCCTGGCGCTGACGGATGCGACCGTAAGTATCTTGTTCCGGGTGTCCCACACGGCGTCGCAGGTGGAAGGCGCCGGTAGGGTGCGGGCCAGCAGGGAGGCGCGCACCGCTTCGCGCATTTCCTCCTTCTTCTGTTTGGGAACCCGGCGGTAGCCTGGGTTTGCCGCCAGGTACTCCTCTTCCGCCACTCTCTGATAGGCGCGCAGCAGGGCGCCGGGAATGGAGCGTTTGTCCTGGCGCAGGGTGAAAAAGAGATAGTGGTCGCGCCAGAATGCGGAAGGCACGCTGAAATCGCTGGAACGATGGTCGTCGGGGGTGACCCACCCTATGGACAACTCTTCGATCCCTTCGTCGATGGGGATGAATCCGTTTTTCGTGAGGCGCTGGGACACCCATTCAAAAAGGTCCATGACCGGGATGTCGCCCGCCACCCTGAACTGGCTGATACTGACGGTATTGGAAAGGATTCCCACGGGGCGTGCTCCTTGTATGATGTCAAAAATAAACATGGATACACTCTTTTGGGGGAAGGGGCAAGCAAATTCTTGGCACTGAAAAGACCGGCGTCAGAGGGCCGGGCGCGCTGAGAGGCGGGCGCTTCAATGGAACATGGGGGTGGAATGTCCAGAAGGGAGACGGTGATTCCATGTTCCGGAATCATCCCCTGTTTTTATCAAGAAAGGCCATCAATTCACTGGATGACAGGGGAGTGCTTAACAGGTATCCCTGCATCTCGTGGCATCCGTGTTCCCGCAGATAATCCATCTGCTCAATGGTTTCCACTCCTTCGGCTATTGCCCTCAGTTTCAGGCCGCGAGCCATGGCGATAATCGCTCTGGTAATGGCGCTATCGTCCGCGTCATGGGGGATTCCCTTGATAAACGACTGGTCGATCTTCAGATTGTCCAGGGGAAAGCTTTTCAGGTAATTGAGGGATGCGTACCCGGTTCCGAAATCATCGATGGAAAGGCTCATGCCCATGTCCTTGATCTCTCTCAGCAGGGTAACGGCCTTGTCCAGGTTTTCCATCATCGAGCCTTCCGTAATCTCCAGTTCCAGCCGGGAAGGATCGATTCCGGTGTCCCGCAGCATGTCTTCCAGAACCTTCGCGAGGGGATAGTTTTTCAACTGGCGTCCGGAAAGGTTTACCGCAACGCTGAGATGCGCGAAACCGGCGGTCTTCAGCTTCCTGATCTGCTCACAGGCCTCTCTCAGCACCCATTCACCTATGGGAATGATGAGGCCGGTTTCTTCCGCCAGATGAATAAAGTTGCCGGGCGGCACCATGCCCCAACGCGGATGCCGCCATCTCAGAAGAGCTTCAACTCCCGTCACCCGTCCGCTGACCAGTTCCCGCTTGGGCTGGTAATTGAGAAAAAACTCATTATTTTCAAGGGCATGCCGCAGGTTTGTCTCCATGACCAGGCGTTCTTCGGCCTTGAGGTTAAGTTCGGCGGAGAAATACTGGAATGCGTTCCGACCCCGTTCCTTGGCCAGGTACATGGCTGTGTCGGCATTTTTCAGCAGTCTGTCTCCATCGTTTCCGTCGTTGGGGTACATTGCGATCCCTATGCTGGTGGTGATGAACACTTCCTGGGAATCCAGTTGATAGGGGGGCGTCATGGTTTCGAGAATCTTTCGCGAGACCCCTGAAACAACGCCCGTTGACGTAACATTGTTCAGCAGAATGACGAATTCATCTCCACCCATCCTGGCTATCGTGTCATAGGACCTTATCTGTCCGCCCAGCCTTTTCGACACTTCCTTGAGCAACTGGTCTCCGGCCGCATGCCCGAGAGTGTCGTTAATCACCTTGAAACGATCCAGGTCGAGAAACAGCACCGCGAGCATCTGGCGGTGGCGTTCCGCCCTCTTTATGCCCTGTCGGAGCCTGTCATGCAGCAGGAGCCGGTTGGGCAGTCCCGTCAGGGTGTCGTAATAGGCGAGCTTCTGGATGTTGATTTCGGCCCTTTTAAGTTCCGTGATGTTTTCATGCACCACGACCGTTCTCTTGGGTCCCTCCCCGGAAAAGCGGTTAACCGTAGCAAGAAACCAGCTCTGCCCCCCGGGGGATTGGCAAGGGTATTCGAGGGAGAAACAATCTCTCTTTTCCGTCATCACGGATATGATTCCGGACTTGAAGGCGCTTGTGTATTCTTTTTCCCTCCCCCTGGCGTTATCGCAGGCCTCAAAGTAATTGGCGCCCTCCAGCGGGGTTTGCATGACCGAGGTACTGTTGCCCGCGCAGTTTCTCCATTGCTGGTTCACCGCGATAACGCGTCCGCTCTCGTCAAGGATCGCCACGTGTTGGGGAAGCGCCTCAAGGGTGGAACGGGCGAACCGCTCCGATTCCTTCAGGATCTCGGAGGCCAGGAGGCTTTCTTCCGCGCTCTCCATGGCCATGGCGACGATCCCCATGAGTTTCTTGTCTTCTTCCGTGGGGATAAAGTCTTCTTGATAGGCAAGGCTGAGCGATCCCGAGTTGATTCCGGAGCATCGGATCGGAATTCCCACATATGTCGCCAGGGCGCATCTGAGCACGTTCGGGTCCGTCTTCGCATAGCGCGAACCCGGGAGGTCACGGACCACCTGGATGTGGTTGTCTTCTTTGCCAATAACCTCGTGACAGATCCGGCAGCCTGACTCCTCAGCCGTTTTGAAGCCCTCCGGTGTCTGCCATTGGGCCAGTGTCCGCGGATCCGCTCCGCTGATACGGTTGTAAAAGGCAAAGGAGGCGCCCATCAGTTCGCCGCACAAGGCCGTTAGTTTTCGTATGTTTTCCAGGGGGTCCGCCGTGAAACCTAGAAAGCACTCATTCAGTTTCGTGAGCCGCTCTTCTATCCTTTTGCGTTCGGTTATGTCGTGGATGACCCCGCAGAGGAGCTTTCTTCCTTCAAAGGTGATGCGGTTCATGCTTATCACCACATTGGCCGGAGAACCGTCACGGCGAAGGATGCGCATTTCCCGGGATACCGGCCTGTTTTCATGAATAACTTCCCTTTCGATAGCGTTCACTTCATCCGTGTCCGGTGAAAGGATGTCGTTCAGTTTTATTTGCGCTGTTTCGCTGTCCGAATAGCCGACCATTTTATGGAATGACCTGTTTCCCTCCGTAATCAATCCACTTTCTTCATCGATGAGAATGATGCCCTCGGAAGCCTGTTCAATGACGGTGCGGTAGCGTTTCTCGCCTTCCAGCCTCTTTTCCCGGGCGGAAAGGTATTTATCAATGAGAAAATAGGAGGCGCCACCGCACAGCAGGCTTACAAGCAAGAATGAAAGAAGAAAGTAGCGGACGGTGGCAAGTCCCTGACGATAGATCTTTCTTGGAGACCAGGTCTTCACCAGGAGGGACGGATTGCCGTATACATCCCGCAGCATCGCATATCCGGCGGTGATATTCCGGGAAAGCGGCCTGACAAGGATTCCGCTGTTTCGGGTGATGATGGTCTTGGCTTCACGGAAATCCTCTGGCAGACGATTGTCGTCGAAGCTTTTCAATTCGATATTCAGGTGGGTCGTGCGGGCGATATTTCCTATTTCATCGGCATCCAGATATCGGCCCATGATGAGGACCCCGCGACCGGGGCCCTTTTTGTTCGATGGGAGTATGGGGTTGGAAACGATGAGCATAGGACCTCGCGGAAGAATTATCAGGTTTCCCCGTTGAGGATCTACGCCCGAACCGCTCATCAGAAGCGGGTTGTCCGGCGGCAATGCCTTGGAGAATAATTCAGGAATAGACGTCGGCCTGGAAGAATGCAGATCAAAGGCTTTGGAAAATACCAACCGCCCCGCGGTGTCGTAGTAGGCTATGAGGTTGAGCTTCAGGTTGATAAAAGTGGTATCGATCAGGTTCGCGCTTATGTACTTTTTGTTGGCGTTACGGATGAACTCATAGGAATCGTCCCAGGTTGCGTAATCGTTTGCCACACGCTGAAAGGCGTTGATATTTCCGCTAAGGGCGTCCAGTACGCGCTGAACGTTCTTTCCGGTTCCTTCTTCTTCGATGCTGATGAAGCTCCGCAGCAGGGTGAGGTGGGAAATTATGAAGAGGGAAAAGATCAGTGTGGAAAAGGCCGCGACTATTATGGTTATAGGTTTCCAGCGGACGGACATGCGGTTCCATTCCTTTCCGTTATCTTTAGCCTCCCGGGAGTGTATGGTTTCTGACGTTTTACAGGAAGGCCGGAGCTTGTGGAAAAATGTTCATAAAGTATATCCGAGATAGAATAGTCGGCAATCTCTCAGGGACGCGCTTTGCCTGGCGTGGAGAGATTCGATCTGGCCGAAACCGCGAATCGGTTGATTTCCGGGGACAAAAAAGCCCGCAAAGCGGGCTTTTTTGTCTGGCTGGGGGAGGGAGGAACTATTTGGCCGGAGGGGGCGTCGGTTTTGCGCCGTATTTCATGGGACCGTGTCCCATGCGTCTCGGGCCCCATGGCCGCTGTGTTTCCAATTTTGACTTCTGCTCGGGGGTGAGAATCGTTTCTATCTGTTCCTTGTGTTTTGCGCGCAGTTCCTGAATCTTTCTGATTCGCTGGTCGCGGGTCAGTTTGGCGTCATCGTGGACGGCCTTCATCTCTTTGGATTGTTCTTCCAGAATCGGGGAGATCTTTGTCTTCTGCTCTTCGGTCAATCCAAGGTTGACGGACATCCGCTCCAGCTGGTTCGCGGGGTCCATGGCGCGCATCCCTCTTTCGTAACGCCCGGTTTTTCCATCCTTTCGAGCCTTGGCGCGCGTGGCGGCATATTCTTTCATCTTGGCGGCCTTTTCCTTCTGCTCGGGGGTCAGGACCGCGGTAATACGCTCGTGGTAGGTGTCGCTGATTTCCCGCATCTTCACGCGGCGCTGATCCCTTGTCAGGGAACCGTCTTTATAGACTTCCCTTTTTTTGGCGAACTGCTCGTCCAGGATGGGGAGAATCTTGATCCGCTGTTCATCGGTGAGTGAAAGGCGCGCGGTGAGCATGTCCAGATGGGCGCCTGGCCCCATGCGATGCGCCCTCGCCTTGTGATGTCTTTTGCCCTGTCCCCATTTCGCGCCCGGACCAGGTTGCGCGGGAGAGATCTCAACCGTGCCCGCCAGCAGGGCCAGCACCGCCGCCATTGCAATCGCCAGTTTCGCTTTTGTCATTTTCTTTCTCCTTTCAGTGCGTTTTTTGTTACCAGAGTCATTGTAACGTGTTCGCGGATTAAAACGAGCCCGCTGGAGGCCGGTTGACAAAAAAAATCCCGGCGCCTGTTTGAGGCGGCGGGATTTTTTCTCATCCGGCTGAAATTCGTTTGTTTTTACCGTAAAAAAAACTGTCCTTCAGCGCGATTGCCGACCGGTCTTCATTGGAGCGGCGGCGGATGTGGAGGCGCCGTTGGCGTGGTGTTGTCTCCCCTTTGCGGGCCTTGACGCACCGGCGGCCGACTGATTTTTGGCGGCCGGCTTGCGCGCGGGGCGCGCTGCCCGGGGAGGACGGGCGAACTCCGTATCTCGTTGCGGCGCCGGCGCTGAATAGTCGAAGCCTTCAATGGCGCGGCGCTCGAGAGGCGTTTTCAGGAGACGCTCTATGGTCCTTATCATGACGGCGTCATCACTGGTAGACATGGTGTATGCGTCACCCGTCCTGGCGGCGCGTCCGGTTCGGCCGATTCGATGGGTGTAGGCCTCCGCCGTGTCCGGCATGTCGTAGTTGATGACATGGGATACCTGGGACACGTCGATGCCGCGCGCCGCGATGTCCGTCGCCACCAGTATCTGGAAGGTCCCGTCGCGGAACCCGTCCAGGGCCGCCTGACGGCGGTTCTGCGAGAGATTGCCCTGGAGGGACGCAGCGCGGAACCCGGCCTTTTCCAGTTGCTCGCCGACGCGCTTCGCCCGATGTTTTGTCTTGGTGAATACGAGCACCGAGTCGGTGTCCGTGCGTCGCATCATCTCCAGAAGGAGGGGTGTTTTCAGATGCTGCGCAACGGGGTAGAGGGCGTGGCTTACCGTTACGGCTGTCCCTGGAGAGCCTGCCTGGGCCGTGACCGGATCGGTGAGAATCTCAGAGGCAAGTTTGCGGATATCCGCGGGCATGGTGGCGGAAAAAAGGAGTGTCTGCCGTTTTGCCGGCACGTGGCGAAGCAGGCGCCTTATATCGGGAAGAAAGCCCATGTCGAACATCTGGTCCGCCTCGTCCAGCACCAGAAATTCCAGGTGGGAGAGGTTGATTGTCCCCTGGCTGATGTGGTCGAGAAGTCTTCCGGGGCATGCAACGACGATCTCCGCGCCCCGCCTGATCTTTTCGATTTGAGGGTTTATCTTGACGCCGCCGTATACCGTGACGCTGCGAAGCCTGGTGTTCCCGCCCAGGAGCTGGATGGACTGATGAATCTGTTCCGCCAGTTCGCGGGTAGGCGCCACAATCAGCGCCTTGACCTTGCCTTTCTCGGCTGTCATCAGACGATGGAGGATCGGCAGGGCGAAGGCCGCTGTCTTGCCCGTGCCGGTCTGCGCCAGGCCCATGACGTCGCGGCCTGCCATGATGGGAGGGATAGTCTGATTCTGGATGGGGGTGGGGGTTGCGTAGCCCGCGGTCGTAATTCCCGCCGCTACGCCGGGGTGAAAAGCAAATGTCTGAAAACTCATGAAACTCCTTGTATGGTGTGAGGTTACAAAAAACCCCGGCTGGTTCCGGGGCTTACGTTGACGTGTTGTTCCGGCTTTTTTATTTGACGGGTTTGACCGTAGCAGTTCGTTGCGGTCATGTCAAGGGAATCGTTTGAGTATTCTCCTGGGAAATTGAAAAAGGCCGCGTGATCCGGATGCTCGTTTGACGTGGGTCCAAAATTTACTTAAATAAAAAAAGATGGCTGTTGTTGAAAATGAGAATGAATTTTTGCGTTATATGATAAATTCAATAATAATAAAATATACGAACTGTCTGACAAAAATCATAAAAAACAGAATGCAATGTGTATTGCGGTACACTTTTTAAAACACTTGATATTATGTGTTTATTTGTCTTAAAATCAATGGCGATGTATGCGGCGCTTAATAGCGCACGAATTGCGCATGCCTATTCGTTGACGCAAATTTCAATATGGTTGAAATATAGCTTGCAAGCACGATATGTAGTATGGTAAATAACGAACACGGTAATTTTGCTGAAATTCAATCTTAGTAAAATACATCCAACATCCGATTAACGCTTCGGCGGCACGAAAACTAAAAATCAGGACAGGCGCTTATTTCGTCCTCCGCTTTTGGCGGACCTAACGAAACCCGCAGTGATACCAGGTAACGCCCGGTATCCGTGCGGGTTTTTCCGTTTTCGCTTCCGCGGATAAACGGGGAGCGCGGGCGAAAGGCATGGGCCGCACTCTTTATCTTCCGAAAAACGGAGTTGTCGTCCATGGCCGGGCGGGCTTCCATGGAATGCGCGTTTAACCGGGCAATGCCCGCTAAACATACCAAAAGGAGGAAAATGTATGATTAAGAAGGTTCTCAACGTCAACGGAGTCGAAAGAACGCTTATCGTTGACCAGGAAGCGTTGTTGTGCGACGTGCTGCGCAAGCAGCTTCATCTGACCGGAACCAAGGTCGGCTGCGGCACCGGCCAGTGCGGCGCGTGCAACGTTATCGTGAACGGAAAGCTGATCCGTTCCTGCGTCACCAAGATGAAGCGGATTGAAAACTGGTCCACGATTACCACTATCGAAGGGATCGGCACGCCGCTTAATCTCCATCCGCTGCAGAAGGCCTTCATCTACCATCACGCCATCCAGTGCGGTTTCTGTACTCCTGGTTTCATTGTTTCCGCCAAGGCCCTTCTTGACCAGAATCCCAATCCGACCCGCGAAGACGTCCGCGACTGGTTCCAGAAGAATCGTAATGCCTGCCGCTGCACCGGTTACATCATGATCGTGGACGCGGTCATGGACGCCGCCAAGGTTCTCCGCGGCGAGATGTCCGAGTCCGCCCTCGAATACAAGCAGCCGACTGACGGCAGGGTATACGGCACGCGTATGCCTCGCCCCACCTTTGTCGCCAAGGCATGCGGCATGTGGGACTTCGGCGAGGACATGGCCACCCAGCTTCCCGAGAACACCCTGCAGTGCGCCCTGGTGCAGCCCAAGGTCTCCCACGCCATCATCAAAGGCATCGACACCACCGAAGCCGAGAAAATGCCGGGCGTTTTCAAGGTTGTTACCCACAAGGACGTCAAGGGCAAGAACCGCATCACCGGTCTCATCACCTTCCCCACCAACAAGGGTGACGGCTGGGATCGTCCGATCCTGAACGACGACAAGATCTACCAGTACGGCGACGTTGTCGCTATCGTATGCGCCGACACCAAGGAAAACGCCCAGGCGGCGGCCGAGAAGGTCAAGGTCGACCTGGAGATCCTGCCCGCATACATGAACGCTCCGGCGGCCATGGCCGAAGACGCCATCGAGATCCATCCGGGCACGCCGAACGTCTATTACACCTGCCACGGCAAAAAAGGCGACGAGGTAAAGCCGATTATCGAAAAGGCGGCTCATACCTTCTCCGGCGAATACTACCTGCAGCGTCAGCCTCATATGCCCATCGAGCCGGATGTCGGCTTCGCCTATATCGATGACCAGGGCAGGGTTGTCATCCACTCCAAGTCCATCGGCATCCACCTTCACCTGTTCATGATCGCCCCGGGCCTCGGCGTCGAGCCCGATCAGATCGTCCTGGTGCAGAATCCTACCGGCGCAACCTTCGGCTACAAGTTCAGCCCGACCATGGAAGCCCTGGTGGGCGCCGCCGCCATGGCCACCGGCCGCCCCTGCTTCCTGGGCTATGACTGGTACCAGCAGCAGACCTACACCGGCAAGCGTTCACCGTCCTACCTCAAGGGCACGATAGCCTGCGACGCGGAAGGCAAAATGCTCGCCATCGAAGCAAGCTGGAATCTCGACCATGGACCATATTCCGAGTTCGGCGACCTGGTCACCCTGCGCGGACAGCAGTTCGTGGGCGCCGGCTACGACATCAAGAACCTGAGAACCACGGGTAACACCGTTTGCACCAACCACGGCTGGGGCTCCGCGTTCCGCGCCTATGGTTCGCCGCAGGCATTCATGCTGGGCGAATCCATGGTGGACGAACTTGCCCGCAAGGCCGGATTCGACCCGTTTGAATTCCGCTACAAGAACATCTACCGTCCGGGCGCAACCACTCCGACCGGCCAGGTCCCCGAAGTATTCTGCTTCGAGGAGATGTTCAACCTCATGCGTCCCAAGTATTATGAAGCCAAGGCAAAGGCCAAGGCCGAGTCCACCGACACCATCAAGCGCGGCGTCGGCGTCTCCCTCGGTATCTATGGCTGCGGCCTCGACGGACCCGATACCTCCAACGCCTGGGCCGAACTGCTCCCTAGCGGCGACGTGATGATCGGCAACGCCTGGGAAGACCATGGCCAGGGTTCCGATATGGCTACGGTGGCATTCGCCCACGAAGCGCTGCGGGCCCTCAACCTGAAGCCTTCCCAGATCAAGCTGTGCATGAACGACACCAGCCTGACTCCCAATGCCGGTCCTTCGGGCGGCAGCCGTCAGAACGTTGTTACCGGTAACGCCATTGTCGCGGCATGCAGACTGCTTCTGGACGCCATGAAGAAATCGGACGGAACCTTCCGCACCTATGACGAGATGGTGAAGGAAAAGATCGAAACCAAGTACACCGGCAGCTGGACAACCCCGTGTACGCATCAGGACGATGACGGAATCGGCAAGCCTTTTTGCATCTACATGTACGCCCTTTTCTGCTCCGAAGTCGCCGTGGACATCACCACCGGCAAGGTGGAAGTGGTCAAGATGACCTACGTTGGCGACAACGGCACCATCACCAACCGCGGCACCGTTGACGGTCAGGTATACGGCGGCCTCGTCCAGGGCATCGGTCTGGCTCTCACCGAGGACTTCGAAGACCTGAAGAAGCACACCACCCTCATCGGTTCCGGCTTCCCGTTCATCAAGGACGTACCGGACAACATAGAACTCATCTATGTTGAAACCCCTCGTCCAGACGGCGCGTTCGGCCAGGCGGGTGTCGGCGAAGGTCCTCTGACCTCCCCGCACGTCTCCATCGTCAACGCGATTCACGATGCCTGCGGCGCCCGCATCAGGTCTCTCCCGGCCTATCCGGATAAGGTCCTCAAGGCCCTCAAGTCCGACAAGAAGGCCTACGACGTGGCCGATGCAATGGCGGACGGCTACATGTCCACCGGCGGTATCGATACGCTGAAGTAGTAAGCCGTTAATATCATGTGATTTCATGACATACATCTCGGGGCGAGTCCTGAAGGGATTCGGGTCTCGCCCCGCCTTGCATGTTCTGAAAAGGGAACAATATGAATACGACAAATTTAAACATACTTCCGAGGAGCCCCCCGAGGGTGAGATGGATTTCACGAACAGACGGACTGGTATAATCCGGGTCGTGGAGGGCCGGGGTTGTTCCGGTTCATGGAATATAAAGACGGGCGTGATTCAGGTCGTGGAGGACCGGTATCACGCCCGTCTTTTTTCAGGCGACGGTGTTATCCGAAGTCACCCGTTTTCCCGCGAAAAGAAAGCCCCGCAACCAAGGGCTTTAATCAGGGCCGGGTTTTCCGGCCTGCGTGAGTGGAAGGAGAAAGCTGATTTTTGCTATTTGACCAGTAACACCGAGCATTTCGCCCCGAGCAGGACGTGTCTTGCAACGGTTCCCATCAGATACTTGGCCAGTCCGGTGGCGCCAAGGGAGGATATGACTATCAGATCGATCCCTCTTTCGGCCTCTTCCTGCAGGATCATGTCGTACGGCGCGCCAGACTTCACATCCGTGGTAACGGTCAATTCCTTTGCCTCGGGAAATTTCTCAATCTGTCCGCGGATGCCCTTTTCCGCCGCTTCCATCATCTCGTTTTTCAACTGCATCAAAAGGCCTTCGCTGACCGAGTAGTCGATGGTGCACTGTTGGACAGGGTCCTGGATCACATGGAGGAGATAGAGTTGGGCGCCGAACTGGCGGGCGATATCAATCGCCTGTTTGACGGCTTTGTCGGAATGGGCTGACATATCAGTGGGCGCGAGGATTTTGGTTGGCTTGAACATGTTTACCCCCTTTCTTTTACCGATTGCTGAATTTCCGGAAAACAGGATCATGCTTTCTCCCGATTCAAATTATGCGCCGGATTGCGTTTTTTACAAGTTCACGAGTCGGGCAAAAGTACATATGGCGAAAAAGATATTGTGATGTATTCTTTCATTATTGTTCTGTTGCTGATAACGCGGTCGCGCGTATCCGGACACTATTTTACAGGGGAGGATTGGACATGGAAAACATCGGTCATTATCAGGAGCTGGTTGTAACCTATGCCGCGCAGATCGGCGTAAAGATCGCCGTCGCCATAGTATTCTGGATCGTGGGCCGCTGGCTGATCGGTCTGGTGGGGCGCCTTCTGCAGCAGGCCTTCGAGAAGCAGCAGATCGATCCGAGCCTTATCCGCTACATCGGCAACTTTGTGGCCGTAACCCTGAACATTATTCTGGTGGTGGCCATTCTCGGCTACTTCGGTGTTCAGACGACTACCTTCGCGGCGCTGGTGGCCGGCGTGGGCATTGCCGTGGGCGCGGCCTGGAGCGGGCTTCTCGCAAACCTTGCCGCTGGAGTTTTCCTTATTGTCTTGAGACCGTTCAAGGTGGGAGATTTCGTAACCGTCGCCGGGGTGACCGGGACGGTAAAGGAGATAGGGCTGTTTGTAACCGCCATCAATACGATGGACAACATCAATACCATGATTGGTAACGGCAAGATTTTCGGCGATACGATCCAGAATTTCACCACCAATCCTTTCCGGAGGGTGGAGCTGAAATGCCAGTTGTCCGGGAGCGCCGATCACGTCGCGGCAATGCAACTTTTACGCGAAAAACTTGCGACCGTGCCCAACGTGCTGGCGGATCCGCCGGTCCAGGTGGAAATCCTGGAGTTCAACCTGGTGGGACCGGTTCTTGCCGTTCGTCCCTTCTGCCACAACGATGACTACTGGCAGGTGTACTTCGACGGCAACCGCATGATCCGCGAAGCCCTTGCCGCCGCGGGTTTCCCGGCGCCCATGCCCGCCCAGACGATCCTCGTCCACAACCAGTAATTATGCCTCGCATGGAGTTTGATAAAGAAAAACGGCCCGTTACGGGCCGTTTTTGCGTTGAGGTTTCAGCGGAAGGGGTCTTTCAGGATATCGCCCGGTCTTCTTTCCGTCAGGATGACCGGGGTCACGCTCATCCCCACCCGCAGCAGGCGCTTGGGGTCGCTGGCGGAGTCGACCAGGATCTTTACCGGTATGCGCTGCACCACCTTCACATAGTTCCCGGTGGCGTTTTCCGGGGGGAGAAGGGAAAAAGACGCGCCCGTGCCGGCCATGATGCTGTCCACCTTTCCCCTGAAGGTCACGCCGGGATAGGTGTCCACCTCGAATTCCACCTTCAGCCCCGGTCTTACATGGGTCAGCTGGCTTTCCTTGTAATTGGCCGTAACCCATGCCTCATCAAGGGCTACCAGCGCCATCAGCGGCTGGCCCGCCTGGATGTTGTTCCCCTGTTCCACCGACTTCCTGGTGATGTAGCCGTTCGCCGGCGCATATACCTTCGTGTAGGCGAGGCTGGTCCTGGCCTCTTCCAGCTCAACCCGCTTCTTTTCTATCTGGGCGTCCCGGCTCCCCGCGCCCGTGAGCCCCAGGAGGGCGCGGGCCTTGCGCGCCGAACCTTCCGATTCCGCGAGCCGGGCCGCCGCCACCTTGCGCGCGGTTTCGAGCCTGTCCAACTGTTCTTTCGGTATGACCTCCCGTTGAAACAAAGCCCTCCCCCGGGCGAGATCCAGGTCCGCCTGGCTCAGCCTGGCGCGGTCGGAATCGGCCGCCGCCTTTGCCGCTTCCACCTGGGCGTAGGCGCCGGATGTCTCATTTTTCGCCACGTCCAGCTGGGCCGCGAAATTCTCCACGCGGAGCCGGTAATCCACCGGGTCCAGTTCCAGCAGGAGGTCCCCTTTTCTGACGAACTGGTTGTCACGGACCATGACGCGGGCCACATTTCCCGGCACGCGAGAGGATATGGAATATACGTGTGACTCGATGAATGCGTTATCGGTTTCCACGTGGGTCTTGCTTTTGATCCAGAGACGCATGCCGAACAGGCACGCGGCCGCTAGCAGCAGAATGAGAACTATGCCCGCGTTTTTCCGTTTGCCGCCGCTTTTGGCGGAGGCGGGCGGTGTGATCTCCGGTGGGGGGGTGGTTGTGCGCTCTTCAGACATCTGAATCCTCCGTGAAATGGGTTACAGCTCGCCCTTTGCTTTCTGTATCCGGGCTACCGCCACCTGGTAGTCGAATATGGCCCGGTAGTATTCCGTTCTGGTCTTGGTGAGAAGTGTCTGGGCGTCTATAACGTCCGTGGCCGTGCCCACATGTTCCTGATAGCGATCCTTGTTGATGCGCAGGTTTTCCTCTCCCTGCCTTACCGCCGTGCGCGCCGTCTCGATCCTCTCGGCGGCGATGCGGAGGTCGTTGATCGCCGTGTCGTATTCCAGCCGGATCCGCTCTTTGAGGGTCCTGAGATTTTCTTCCCCCCGCGACCTGGACCGCACCGCCTGACGGTAGCGGGATGTGGTGGCCAGGCCGTCGAAGAGATTGACGCGAAGGCCAACGGCCGCGAAGAGTATTGCCTGTTCCGAAACCCTGTCGTTCTGAACATAATCGGCGCCCACCCGCGCGAACAGTTCCGGGTAATAGAAGCTCCTGGTCTCCCTGACGGTCAGGTCGTCGGCGAGGATCGCCTTTTTCATGGCCTTGACCTCCGCCCTGGCGTCCGGGTCGAAGCCGGCCCCGTTTTTCTCCCCGGCGCCGGCTGCCCGGTCGGAGTCGTCCCGGAGATCGACGCGAAATGAGGCGGGCCTGCCGATGAGGTAGTTGAGGTAGAGGCGGCCGTTGGCCACCCGGTTCGCCTCGATGAGACGCCGCTGCCTGCTGGCGGCCAGTTCCACCTCGGCCTGGAGCAGGTCGTTGCGGGTTACCACCCCCTGCTGAAAGAGGTTTTTCGCCACACGCATGTGATCGGTCATCTGGATGACCTCCTCCTCCGCCGACTGGAGCAGTCTTTCGTACTCGAGGATGCCGTAGTAGGCCCGGACCACCTGGAGGAATACATCCTGCTCGCGGGCCGTGTAGCTGTGGGAAGCCGCGTCCCGAAGCGCCATGGATCTCTCGAAGCGGGCTGATGTCCGTCCGAAGTCGTAGATGGTCTGTTCGGCCGCAACGGTGAAATGTCCGTAACTCTCCTGCTGGGTTCTCATTCTCATGTTCATGTCCTGGATGATCATTGACTGTGGATCCTTCTGCACGGTGTAGCCTCCCTGGAAGTCTATGCGGGGCAGATAGCCGCTCCGCGCCGCTCCGATCCCCTCGGCCGCGACCTTTTCATCAAAGGCGGCCACTTTCAGGTCGGGGTTGGTTGTCGCCGCCATGCGCAGACACTCCCTCAGGGTCAGGGTCTCCGCGCCGGCGGCGCTTGTCAGAAGGAGCGTTGCGCAGCAGATGGCGCCGAGTATTCTTCTTGTCATTTATGTCCTCCCTGTCCGTCCCCCTTGCGCCCGCTGGAGACGGGCCGGTGGGGCGGTGAGTGATAGGTTGCGCGGTGTTTGCCGGGTCCGGGCTCGGAGCAACCCGGCCGTCATGGGGCGTATCGCGGTTTTTTCAGAAACCAGAGGAAGGGGATGATCACCAGAAACGAGATGCCCAGGACCCAGAAGATGTAGGTGTAGGCCAGAATGCCCGACTCCCGCTCCACGATCCTGTAGAGGATTCCCAGCGCCGCCTTCTGCGCGGAGAGCGCATCCATACCCTTTGCCGTCGCGGCCTCCGTCAGTTCCCTGAACCGCGACTGAAACAGCGGATTGAACTGGTTCACGTGCCCCACCAGGTTGGCCTGATAAAACTGGGCCAGGCGGGTCAGCATGGTGGCGGACAGGGCGATGCCCACGCTGCCGCCGATATTGCGCAGCAGATTGTACATGCCGGTGGCGTTCCCCATCTCCACCTTCGGGATGTTGGCCAGGGTGAGCCGGGTCAGGGGCGGGAAGATCATCCCCAGGGCCGCTCCGAGCATGACGCGGGGCCACATGAAATCCCAGTAGGACGCCTCCAGGGTGAAATCCCGCATGTAGAAGAGGGAAACAGCGCCGAGGACCAGGCCCAGCAGGATAATCCATCTGCCGCTGCGCCGCTGGATATAGGCGCCCACGAGGGGCATGACGATGACGGAAGCCACCCCGCCCGGCGCCATGACCAGACCGGCCATGGTGGCGCTGTACCCCATCATCGTCTGGAGAAAGAGGGGAAGCATCACCACCGAACCGTAGAGGCAGAACCCGACCATGAACATGATGAAATTGCCCGAGGCGAAGGAGCCGTCCCTGAAGAGCCGCAGGTTGACTATGGGGTGTTCGTGCTTCAGTTCGGTGTAGACGAAGAGGATGAGCGATATCACCGAAATTATGGAAAAGGTGATAATGAAAGACGAGTTGAACCAGTCGTCCTGCTGCCCCTTGTCCAGCACCACCTGCAGGGAACCGATTCCCAGGGTCAGGAGGGCCAGGCCCCAGTAGTCGATGGCCGCCTTGTGCCGCTTCAGGTAGGAGGGGTCGAATATGAAGCACTTGGCCATGATAACGGCGACGACGCCTACGGGGATGTTGATGTAGAAGATCCAGCGCCAGGACATGTTGTCCGTGATCCATCCGCCCAGCGTCGGACCTACCACCGGGCCGAACATGGCGCCGATGCCGAATATGGCCATGGCCATGCCCCCCTCCTGGGGTGGGAATGATTCCAGCATGATTGCCTGGCTCATGGGTATGAGGGCGCCCCCGGCCGCTCCCTGCAGGATGCGGAAGAATACCAGCGAGGCCAGGTTGGGGGCCATTCCGCACAGAAAAGAGGCGAAGGTGAACATGATGATACAGGAGATGAGAAAGCGCTTCCGGCCGAACATCCTGGCCAGCCAGCCGGTCATGGGCATGATAACCGCGTTGCTTATGAGGTAGGAGGTGAGAACCCAGGTGACCTCATCGGTCCCCGCATTGAGGTTTCCCTGCATGTGGGGGAGCGCCACATTGGCGATGGATGTGTCAACGATCTCCATGAATGCGGGGATCATGACCGTCAGGGTGATGAGCCACTTGTTTACCGGCTGAACGCGTTCACCTTCCATCGGCTTCCTTTTCCTGGCGCGGGCCCTCTTCCGCCGCCATTCCGCGGATGGCATGCAGGCTGAAAGAGAGGATCTCGCCGGATATCATATCCACGTCCGTGGTATCGAATCTGTGTTCCGGCGACATGCGGTCAATGACGGCTTTGCTGAAAAGGAAGAAAAGGCACTGGCTGATGACCCCCCGGCTGCATGCCAGCACGCTTTCTTCCCTTGCCCCCTCGCCCATGAGCATTCGCGTGATCTCCACCAGACGCCCGAACAGGGAACGGATCCCCTCGTCGACCATCATGTCCAGGGCGCTGGTGGGCTGGGACATCTCACGCATTACCAGCCTGCCGAACACCATGTTCCTTTCATCGCAGGTTGTGCGCAGCAGAAAGGAGCGGATATAGGCGAGCAACTGCTCCTCCGGCCCGGCGTCGGGGGAGAGACCCCAGGTGAGGGGATACCTCTCGTAGGCCGTTTTCCGGAGATGGCGGATGGTCTCGCGGTAGAGCCCTTCCTTTGACCCGAAGTGATAGTTGACGGCGGACAGGTTTACCCCGGCCCGGCCGCAGATCATGCGGATGGTAGTCGCGGCGAAGCCGTGCTCGGCGAATATGGCCGCCGCCGCGTCCATGATCCGGATCCTGGTGTCAGGCTGTTCCGTTTCCATTTCAGTTACTCCTTCAGGCGTTGAAGCTGGTTGCCGTATCGAAGGGTTGACTCAGACGCCCGACAGGTGTTTTTGCGCCAGTTCCCTCTTCACCGCGGTATCTCCGACCTCGCTGGCCCAGTCCACGAACTGTTCCAGTTGAGAGGCTATTGATTCGGGTACCGGCTTCCTGCCGAGGCCGAAGTCCATAACCTCTGATACGGGAATGCCGAGCATCCTGGACAACCTCTCATCGTCGTATCCCACCAGGTCGCGCAGCTGGATGAATCTTTCGCTGTTCATGGCGCTGTCTCCTTTCGGAAGGTGTCGCTCAGGGAGCAAGCGTTTGTATCAAACGTTTGTTTGAAATGCAACAAAAAAATCCCGCCCCTGCTGCAGGCGGGATTCATCCTGAAAACGGCATTTCAACCACAGGGGTCACAGAGGGCACAGAGATATAAAAGCGAAAAGATGAACTACCAGGCTCACCATAGAGGTGACAATCGTAATATCTTTGTTTTGGAATAACTACTTGATAGTTATACGAAAACCCTCTGTGCCCTCTGTGTTCTCCGTGGTAATTGCTTTTTTTAGGTTCAGAACAGTATCGCAGCGGACCACAACTTGCTGTTCCACCAACCCCCCTCGCCCTCCGGGAGAGGGGCAGGGGTGAGGGGAATAAGCGCGGACTTGATTGCACGAAATGAATCAAGGGATTCCGCTCGGGGTATTTATCCGCATTTTCATGATGTGCTTAATAGCGTTCAGGGGCGCCTGTCAAAGGGAAGGGCGCCGACGGGCGGGGTGGCGCCGGTTTTCGTGGAGGAATACTGCTTCTGGACTCCGTCCGGCGTCGCGGTCGCCCGCTGAAGCTGATCCGCCGGAGCGTAAAGCCTCCGGTAAACCTCGGCCGCGGCCAGGACCTTCTTGACGTATTTGCGGGTTTCCGGGTAGGGAATGCTTTCGATAAATTCGTCTTCCCGCATGGCGGGATTCTTTTTCAGCCAGCGGGAGACGGGCGAGGCCCCGGCATTGTAGGCCGCCACGGCGGAAACCCTGTTGCCGTTGAAGCGAGCCAGCATCTGTTTCAGATAGCGGGTCCCCAGCCTTACGTTCAGGTCGGGGTGTTGGAGGCGGGTGGTTGTTATGGCTTCGCCGAGCCCCCTGGCGGTGTCCCGCGCCGTAGCGGGCATCAACTGCATCAGCCCCACGGCGCCCGCCGGAGAGATGACCGATGGGGAGAAGGTGCTTTCCGCGCGGATCAGCGCATAGGTCAGGTATTCGCTGATCCCGGCTTCGGGCGCATACCGGGATACGGAAGAGTTGAAGCCGGGGGGATACAGTATGGCCCAGGCAAGGCGGTTCTCCGAATCCCTTCCCGCCAGGGACGCCTCGTCGAAAAGACCCATGGCGTACCGGTAGTCTTCCATGGAGAGATAGATAGCCGCCACATCCAGAGACCTCTTGAAGACAACTCCCTTGCGTCTTCTCAGAGCGGCAAGCTCCATCCTTGCCTCCTGGCGGAGTCCCATTGAGGCCAGGACTCTTGCCCGCTCGAAACCGGGAGGAAGGGGGATGGTCGACAGGATGGAGGGGCTGAGGGAGGGTATGGCGGCGGAACGCAATCCGTGTTCCCTTTCGGCGTTCAGGGCGTAATATCCCGTGGGGTACTCTTTCACAAGGGCCGTGTAGGATTCCATGGCCGCCTCCCGCGAACCGGCCTTTTCCCTGGAACGGCCCGTCCAGTAAAGGGCCTTCTCACGACTGGATGGGTCGCTTGCGAGTTTTTCGAAGTTGGTCGCGGCGGCGGAATAATCTCCGGCCTGGTATTGTGACCAGGCTGTTTCCCAACGGGCGCGGGGCGCATGGGGGGAATCGGGATATTTGTCCAGAAGTCTGGCCAGGGTATCCAGAGACTCCTGCCGGCGGCCGGTTTTTTTCATGATGAGGGCCGTTTGCAGCAGGGCGTCTCCGGCCAGTTCCGGCCGGGGGGAGGTCTCCGCGATGCGCTGGAAGATGGCAAGCGCGTCCTTTTCCCTGCCGGAGCGTTCGAGGATTGCGGCGTGCCAGAAGGAAGACTCGACGGCGTATTCCGGGTAGGGCGGGTTTGTTGAAGAGAGCCGGAGGAACGCATGTTCCGCTTCCTTGTATTTCCTGGAGCGGTACAGGGCCATGGCGCGCCTGAACGCCAGTTTTCCCCTCAGGTTTTCAGGCAGGGAGTCGTGAGTAACGAGGGAAAAGGTCGCGGCGGCGTCACGAAACCTCCTGAGATCGAAGAGGGTGGAACCTCTCCGGAAAAGCTCTTCCCCGCTGTAGGGCGCCACCCGCGCCCCGGCCGCGCGCAGCCGGGTAAGGTCGGCTTCGGCGGTTGCGGCTATCTTTTTCGATGGATAGGAAAGCCAGATTCCCCGCAGGTCCCTGGCCGCGCCCTCCAGGTCCCCCAGTCGTTCGCGGCAGAGGGCGCTTTGGTGAAGGGCCTTTAACGCGTCTTCACCGGACGGGTATATCTCGATACATTTCAGATACGCGTCAAGCGCTCCCTGGAAATCCCCCTTCAGAAAAAGGATATCCGCGGCCAGAAACCCGGAGGATCGTTTCAGCGGGCTCTGGGGGTAATCTTGGGGCAGACGCTTCAGAAGCGGGATCGCCTCGTCGAAACGGGAGAGCCGGGTCAACGCCGTTGCCCGGTAGTAGAGGGCGAAGTCGCCCAGGAGCGGGAATGCGTCGGCGGCGCCTGTAAGTATCCGTTCCGCCTCGTCCCATCGCTTCATATGGTAGGAAGCCGCCCCCAGCATGAAATCCCGTTCCGGGCTGGTGGCCGTACGGAGCGCCGCCTCGCGGGCGCCGTGGTAATCCCGCCGGGCAAGGCTGTCGGCTATCAAACGGTATGAAGCCTCCGCCGGAGTGGGGATGGAGGCCCGCGAAACGGATATGAGGCAGAGGGTGACGAGTATCAGAAATGTGATTTTCCGGTAAGGCATCTTGTTGTTCCTCAGGGGTGTTTCCGGTGAAAGGGACACAACGGCGATGAAACGGCGCGGTAGCTGCTTTGCAAGTGTATACAACCGGGGCGGCAAAGGCAACCCGCTAAGGGCACTGCCGCTGGAGAGGGTGCCATCTCCTGACCACGAATCCCCGTTTTCCGTCGCCGGTCGCGGACGGGTATACGTCGAGCGGAGTCCTGGTCGCCGTGATATCCCTGAGGGTTTCAACGAGACCCCGGAAAGCCACGCCGCTTTTTCCGCGGCCGTGGGCGAGGGAGCTTTCCATGACCCTTTTCCCGTCAAAGACGATGATCACATGCCCCTTCCAGACAATGAGGTCCAGGGGGCGCAAGGAGGCCGCGATGCCTTGGACGCTCTTCCCCTCGATGGGCACGGCGTCGCCGAATTCCACCAGTGACGAGGTGTTTCTGGGGGTGAAACCGCCGGTCGCTTCATAGAGGAGACCCGAGCAGTCCAGGCCGCGCATGGTCCAGCGGCTTTCCGTAAGGGGGTCCAGGGGACGGCCCGTCCGGGGAGGGTAGAAGGAGAGCATTTCCCTTATCCCTTCACGCCGGTTGCCGCCCCAGACATAGCTTGTCCCCACGGCGGAGGCGAGCCTGGAGAGGATCGTTTCTCCGTCGGGAAGGGTCTTTGGGCGGGAAGGAAAGGGGGTGCGGGAGGTGCGGACGAAACGGCTGTCGATAAAATAGCCGGTTGAGGATGCATAGGGGTAGTCGTCCGTAGTCACCCGGTAAACAGGGGCCGGAGACCCGTCGATCACCTCTTCGACGCGGAAGGACGTCCCCGGAAGCGCGATGAATTCCAGCGCCCGTATCTGGCCTTGGGAGTCCGTTGCGAGCGACCTGCCGTCCTTCCCCCCGTAAACCGAGCGGAAATCTCGGGTATTGAGCACCGGGGCGTGGGAAACCGCCTCGGCATAGGCCGGCATGGCGTCGGCGGAGGAACGGGAAGGGGATACGGCGAGGAAGAGCGCCAGGATAATGACAAGCCGGATCAGCGGCGGGCCGCCGGCAAGGAGATAGCGGCTGTTGCGGAGGGCGGGGCTAGTCAACTTCTTTCCTGTAGAGAATCGACCAGTGCCGGTATCTCTTTGGCATGTGGCTTCCCACGCAGCCGCTGACCATGATAATCCAGAGGAAGGGCATGACCAGATCAGGGCGGAGATGGATGAGGCCAGATACGCCGATATGGATGATGCCCAGCATCCCTCTCCCCTGATGGGGCCAGTTCAGGCTGTGTCTGAGCTCAAGGAAAAGGAGGCCGCATCCCGTAAGGATGGTCAGACCGTGCCAGATATGCATCTGGCTGAAGGGGACATGCAGGGCGAAACCTCCGAACAGTGTTCCTGCCACGGCGATGTGGGCCGTCCTCAGGACTATGTCCGCGGGTCTCATCCATGCCGGTCGATGTTTCTTAAGTTCTTTTGTCTTGGGCGCCATTTCCGGCATTGTGTAACTCCTGTTCAAGGGCGGCTATTTGGGGTTTCATACGGTCATTCAGCGGGGAGTAACGCGGCGCAGGAAGCTGATAAGGCACTCATTGAAGGCGTCCGGCCTTTCCACGTTCACCATATGTCCGGCGCCGGGTATCACAACCAGTTCGCTGTCCGGAAGTCCGTCCGTGAGGGCCCGCAGGTCCTCTCCGAGAATCGTTCGGTCCTCTTCCGCGCCGATGACCAGGGAGGGCTTGGTGAACTGTCCCAGAAGGGGGGTGTAATCCTTTCTCTCCAGAAGCGCGTGGAGGGTTCCCTCGACGCCGCGCGTGTCGGCCCGGCCCATCCAGCGGGTCATGTGCCCGCGTGTCTCCGGGTCCTTTGCCGATTCAGCGGCGAAGAGGTACGGGATAAACGCCTCGGTCACGGAACCGATGCCGAAACGCCGGATCCTCTCCATGAACGCCATGCGTCCGTCCCTTGCCGCTTCATCATCCGCCGTGCCGCGGGTAACGATGAAGCAGGCGGCGGCTATGCGTTCGGGAAATCTTTCCAGCATGTTGAGAAGGACATACCCACCCATGGACATGCCCCCGACCACCGCTTCCCCGATGTTCAGATGGTCGAGGAGGGAGATGATGTCGTCGCTGAACAGGGACATGGAGTAGGCCCCTTCCGGCGCGTCGCTGTCGCCGAATCCTCTCAGATCGGGCGTTATCACCCGGAAACCGGCTTTGGCCAACGCGTCTTCCTGGGGGCGCCACATGCGGCGGCACAAGGGAAACCCGTGGATAAGGACAACAGCCGGACCTGTCCCATTGTCCCCGTAGGCGAGGGATATGCCGTTTAAAAACACTTTCATCCGTTCTTTCGGTGTGCAATGGGTCAGGGGGGGCAGCAGGCGCAGACAGAGCGGAAGAGTGTGGTGCTCAGGTAGCGGTCGCCCCGGTCCGGGAGGATCGTAACGATGGTTCCGGAATCCAGGTCCGCGGCCATCTTCAACGCAGCGGCAATGGCCGCTCCGCCGGACATGCCGACGAACAGCCCTTCACGTATCGCCAGAAGGCGGGCGGTCTCGAAGGCGTCCTCGTCCTGGATGGTGATCTTCCCGTCCAGTTTTTCGGCGTGGTATATCCTGGGGACTATGGCTTCCTGCATGTTTTTCAGCCCCTGGATCTTGTGGCCGACACGGGGTTCCACGCCGATGACCTTGACTCGCCCGTCTTGTTCTTTAAGATACGCGCCGGTCCCCATGAGAGTGCCGCCGGTTCCCATGCCCGCTATAAAGAGATCGATATCGCCGTCGGCCTGGATGTATATCTCGGGACCGGTGGTTTCGTAATGGGAGATAACGTTGTTTTCATTGGCGTACTGGTTGGGCATGTAATATTCGTCTGGGTTTTCCTCAAGGATGCGGTGGGCGAGCCGGATGGCGCCGTCCGTGGCCTCGTGGGCGGGGGAAAGGACGACCTCGGCGCCGTAAGCCTCGAGGATGCTGCGTCTTTCCAGGCTCACGCACGCGGGCATGGCGAGTTTGACCCGGTATCTGCGCGCGGCGCCCATCATGGCCAGGGCGATGCCGGTATTGCCGGATGTCGCTTCCAGGATTGTCTTTCCGGGCGTCAGTTCTCCCGACTGCTCGGCTTTGGAGATCATATAGTAAGCGGGACGGTCCTTTATGGAGCCACCTGGATTGTTGCCTTCCAGTTTGGCCAGTATACGGACCCGTGGGTTCCGGTTGAGGCTGGTGAGTTCAACGAGCGGCGTGTTGCCGATGGCGCTTTCGAGAGTATGGGAGGGAGAGGGGTGGGAGGCGGCGAGGGTGCTCACACGCCTGTTTTCACATGTTCTCATTGCGTTTCTCCACGGGAAAGGATCGACTGAGCGTCAGAGTTCTATAGGTAGCATGTTGGCGGAATAATTACAAGAAGGATGATTCGCGGCTTCATTCATGGGGTGTGGTGGGCAATTTGTAAGTGGTCCGCCCGTTGGCGGCCGGAGGAGCATGGTCACTGCTGGCGTAGGTGTCAATTTCCTTGAACAGGCATCCGCGGTTTTCTCCGGCTGAAAGTCTTTGACTAGTTTCAATCCTCGCCCGCCATTTCTGACGGGCGCTACAATGGTCTTCCACCAGCTCCGCCCTCATACACAGGTTTCAATCCTCGCCCGCCATTTCTGACGGGCGCTACGTTGCTTAGCGCCTGCCAGCAGGGGCTCTTACACCTGTTTCAATCCTCGCCCGCCATTTCTGACGGGCGCTACGCGGGTCGAGGCGGGCAAGGTCATTCGTGCCAAGTGGTTTCAATCCTCGCCCGCCATTTCTGACGGGCGCTACTGTCACTGAAATTTTGTGACAGTTTTCAGCATGTTATAGCCCCATTTCCGCGAAACTGGGGCTGAAATGCCTGAGCGGGGCGCGTTGCTCGTTTGTCTCCTGAAAAAGTGTTTCCAATCAGCAAGTTATTCCTTCGCGAATCCCCCCTGTTTTTCGCTGCCGCACCAGGTTCGCGCTACACAATCAGCGGATCTTCGAAGAATATGGTCCTGCTTTGTCCGTATGTTTCCACGTGTTCATTCCTTGGCTCGGTGAGCCGGTAAAGGCGTAGATTGTCTTCCTCCTTGTCGATCTCTTTCAGAAGTCTTCGGCGCAGTTGTTCGAATTTCATTTCGTTTACCTGGCATTCGAAAACCGATTTCTGCACGCGTTGACCATAGTCCTTGCAAACCTGCGCCACGCGGCGGAGCCTTCTCCTGCCTGGTTTAGTTTCCGTGCAGACGTCATAGGTAACGATGATCCACATACGTAACCTCCGAAATCCCCCCCCTGCCCCCCCCCTTTCGTAAAGGGGGGTGTTCATGAGTTCAGTGAAGCTCAAGGGGTCAGACCTACATATTTGACAAATTATCAAGCTTCGATATTCT
>CAYMFO010000014.1:0-53060 GCA_964389825.1 uncultured Geobacter sp.
GACTGGAAGAGCCTGTCCACGGATGGCTGACAGGTGTCGGCCGGACCGGGTTTAAGCAGTCGCACCGTGATTTCGCCGTCCTCGTTCCGCAGGACCATGTTTTTCCCACCGGGCGCAATCAGCGCCTTGCCGCGCATGACCGGCTCGCCATCGCATGCCTCCGCGACCTCGAAGCCCGAAGTCCTGTTGAGCCTTTCCGCGAAGGTCCGCGTAAAACCCGGGGGCATATGCTGGGACACCAGGAGCGAGAAGGGGATATCTCCCGGCAGCGCCGAAAAGATGCTCTGCAGCGCGGGAGGCCCGCCGGTGGACGCGCCTATGGCAACCGCTGAGACCACCCCTCCCAGCCGCTTCCTGGGCGCATACAAGGGAGACGGCGCCTCTGGCGACACGGCGGGCGGCGTCGGGGCCGGCGCCTCCCACCTCTTCCTGATGCGGGACATGTTCAGGTTGAATACTCCGCGGACCTTATCATGGAGATCCCCGCGGATCGCATTCAACTCATCGGATATCCCGGCCGTGGGCTTGGCGATAAAATCCACCGCCCCCAGTTCCAGGGCCTTGAAGACCCGCTCGTCGCCTCCCTGCGCGCTGACCACGATGACAGGGATCGGCAGCCTGCTCATGACGATGCGCAGCAGGGTAAAGCCGTCCATGCGGGGCATCTCTATATCGAGGGTGACCAGGTCCGGTTTCAGTTCCAGGATGCGCCTGACACCCTCCTCTCCGTCGACCGCATAACCGATAACCTCAACCTCCGGCATCGCCTCCAGCATCTTGGTCAGGGTGCGCCGGTTGAAGGCTGAATCATCGATGACGAGAACCCGGATCTTCTTCAAAGGCATCCTCCCTTCACGGTGACTGCATGGGGCTTCTGGTAGACCATGTCGGTTTTCAGATGCTTCAATGAGAAGGCGGTCGTAGTGTTGAGGAGCGACTCCGAATGCCCCAGGAGGAGATAGCCCCCCTCGCGGAGCGAACGGTAGAAGGATTCCACAACCCTTTTCTTGGCAACCTGATCGAAATAAATGATGACATTGCGGCAGAATATAACATCCATCTTGCCCAGCAGGATCATCCGGTTTTCATCCAGCAGGTTCAGATGGCTGATGCTGACAAGAGACCTGACCTCGTCGCTTATGCGATAGAGGCCGTCCTGCTCCTGGAAAAAACGGCGCATCCTCCCTTCTTCGGTCGTGCGGAACGAAGACGCGCCGTAGACCCCCTTGCGGGCGTGCTGAAGGACACGGTGACTGATATCCGTACCGACTATTTCGACCTTCCAGCCACGGAAAAACCCGGACTCTATGATGAGCATGGCAATGGTGTAAGGTTCCTCGCCGGTGGAACACCCGGCGCTCCAGATGCGGAGGGTCCGATCGCCCCGTTTTTCCTTCTCGTGCCTCAGTTCCGGGAGGATTTCACCCGAAAAGGCGTTCAACTGGAACTCCTCCCGGAAAAAATAGGTCTCGTTGGTGGTCAGGACATCCATTATGGCGGAAAGTTCCTGATCCCTGTCGCGGCTGTACTTGAGAAGACGATAGTAGTCCCTGAACCCGGACAACTGGTGAAAGGTCACCCTTCGTGTCAGGCGCTTTTCCAGGAGGAACCTGGCGTCGCCATCGAAATAAAGGCCGCAGTGGTCGTAAACAAGGTCCCGTATGAGACGGAACTCTTCCTCAGTCATATTCACTTTCGGCTCGTTATCGAATATCATGAGAACCTTTTCAGGACATCAACCATCAGGTTTCTCACCAGTTCGTCTCTCTCCCTCTCCAGCGCGCTCGTGAGGAGCGCCACAGCGGCGGCGCCTCGTCTCTCGGCGAGGATCCGGACCGCCGTACCGCGCACATCCCAGTGGTGATGCTTGAGGAGTGACTCCGCTACTTGCTCCAGCCACGGATCATCACGACGCGCCAGCAACTCTATGGCCACCTTGACCACGTCGCCGTCACTGCCCGCCGCCGCGCGCCGGATCAGCTCCAGCGACTCCTCGCCCTCTATCAGGGCAAGGGCGTCCAGGGCCGCGAGACAAACCGGACCGTCAGGGCATGTGAGCGCAGCCTCGATCTCGGGCAGGGAGCGGATACCGCCAGCCTTGCCCAGGCTCCTCACGGCCGAGCAACGGACCCAGGAATCCTCGTCCCGCGCGGCTATAAGGAGCGCATTGAAGGATTCTTCACCTTCCGTCTCCCCCAGGGCATCGGCGGCAGCGGCGCGAACCTCCGGATTCTCATCCGTGAGGGCAAGGATGAGATGATTGAGAGCCGCGCCCCCGCCCAGTTCGGAAAGTCCCTGAACGGCCGCCTTCCTTACCCTGGCGTCCTCATCGGTCAGGAGCAGCGAAAGACGCTCCTGGTCACGCAGGGCGCCGCAGAGAAACGCGGCATACAGCCTCTTGTCCGGGTCATCCGAACCGGCAAGGGCCGCCGAGACGGCGTCCACGGATGAAGGGTCCGTGGACGACAGCATCGAGAGCGATTCCAGGGCCGCTTCCCGGACATAGGGATCGAAGTCGTTCAAAAGCATGGAGATATCGGGGATAAGGGATGAAAGGCCAATCCTTCCCGCGCAGCGCGAGGCTGCTTCCCGCACCTGGGGAGACTGGTCGGCCGTCCCCTTTCTTACCAGGCTCACGCAATCCGGGGCATCCACCTGCATGCACAGGCGAAGGATGTTTGTTTTTCCGCTTTCATCGGCAACGGAAAACTCCTGCTCCAGAAAGGGGAGCGTAACCGCCCCCATGGATCGCAGGGCGCCGACGCAGACGGGGAGGAGCCGTTCATCACCGCACGCTCGCATGATGGCCGGCGCCGCCCGTCCATCCCCGATGATGCCCAGTATCCCCACAACAGCCCCGAGCAGGTCCTGGTCCGAGGTATCCAGCAGGTCGACAAGGGCGTCAACGGCGGGTGTTCCCGCGTAAACCGCGATGAATGAATCCACCGTTCGAACATCCCCATCCCGGCTTATCCTCCCCCTGACTTCCATGAACGCCTTGGCGGCGGACTCGCGAATACTCCTGCCTTCCTCGGCCAGCCCCTCAGCCAGCAATGGCGCCGCATCCAGCCCGCCCATGGCGCCCAGACACCCATATACCGCTTTTTTCAGGAGAGGGTCCACCAGAAACGGGGTGACTGCCTGAATGGAAAAGGGAGATCCGATGGCGGCCAGCGCACCCAGGATCGTATGGCGGAAAGAGACATCAGGCAGGGAAAGGGCGTCAATGAGGGTCGACACGGCTCTTTCGTCCCTCATGCTCCCCAGGCCTTCCGCGGCGGAATTCCGGACATTCCGGTCCTCGTCGTTAAGGGCCTTGATCAGACAGGGGAAGGATGATTTGTCTCCGATGGCGCCCAGGATGTCAATCACGAACTTGCGGACATCCGCGTCAGGGTCTTCGACGTGGGCGACAAGAACCGGGACGGCATCCGCGCCCAGCCTCTCCAGGGTTTCAGCCGCCAGATTTCTCAGACCGGCGTTATCCGGAGAACGGAGAAGCTCAAAGACCTCCTCCGCGAACTCCAGCGCCGAGGGGGAGGCGAGGTATACAACCAGGGCCTCCTTTCGCACACGCCAGCTGGGATCGCCCATGGCCGCATAGAGATATTTCCGGACCACACTAAGCGGAAAGGAAGAGAGGCACAGTACCGCTGAACGGCGCGCCTCCTCATCAGGGGACGAAAGCCCCTCCGCGATAAGAGCCGGATCATTCCCCCCGCGGAAAACGTTCATGCGGGCAATCCTCCTTCCATTCCAAACGCGTATGTGGAACCTTGTGAACCCATCATCCGAACCGCTACCTCGTTTCGTCCTCGGCCGGTTTCCCGGCCCTTTCCCGCTCCAGAAATGCGGCAATGGCCTCTTCCAGATAAGAAGTCCCCGCCCGTACCTCTTCGGGAATCCTCCGTTCATACAAAGAAAACCCCTCGGAGATCTCTTCCCGCAGAACATCGCGGAACGTGCCTTCGCGAACCCCCTCTTCAACCTTTTTCTGATTATAGAGGACTATGTCGCTCACAATGATGCGGGCCAGCCTCCTGGCCCTTTCATGGGCCTCAAGGACCTCCGGAGCGGATGCCGCGCAGGTCTTGGCCTCCTCATCACTACGGATCCGTTCCCGCATGGCCTCCTGTTCCTCAAGCTCGCCAGGGGACAGCTCCCGCGGATCGGTCTCCCCCTCACCCGCCGGCGCCGGCTGACCGACGGGCTGCTCCAGGGCGGCCTGACCAAACACCAGGCTGTATATCTTCGCGGCCAGCGAGTCAGGAATGTGATGTTTTTCAATGTAGTCATCGGCCCCGTAGAGGGATTGCGGCTCCCTTTTATACCTTGTCTTGTCATAGATGGAAGCGACAAGGATAGTCTTGACGGAAGCGAGAGAGGGATTGGCGCGCACCCTCTCGCAGATCTCGAAGCCGTACATGCCGGGGAGGGCCACGTCCAGAAGGACCACGTCCGGAATGCGTTCCTCTATGGCCGCCAGGGTTTCATGTCCGTCCTGAAAGGAGAAAACGGTGAAAGGTTCAGAGGAGAGCGACCGCTCCACCTCCCGGCAAAAATCAAGGCTTTCATTGGCCACCAGCACGGTAACCGGCCGTCCGCGCCCCGTTCGCGCCCCGTCCGCCGTGGATGGGTCCGCGGTCCGGCCGACGCCGGAGACACGGAAAAGCGTACGGCAGCGGCTGCACCTGAGGATACTTCCTTCCGCCTTCACCTTCGAATCATCAAGACGGAAGCGGGTCCTGCATTTCGGGCACCCCACTAGCATGGCTGTAATATTTCCCTCCCGGATCAAAGCTGGCTCAGAGACAAAAACAGCGGCGCCGTCCATAAGCTGAAGCGGCGCGTTACGGTTCCGGCCGGGCCTCCGAGTCGCGGAACCCGTTCAACTCATTGGACTCCCCGGCATCCAGAACCGCGTCCAGGTTCACCAGCAGAAGCATGGAATCACGCACAAGGCAGACTCCTATGAGATAGCGGTATCCCTTGGCCTTTACGACGGCGGGCGGCGGGCGCAGATCCCTTACCGGAATCGATACGACCTCCGTCACGGAATCTACCATAAGACCCAGCGGCTGGCGGTCCACCACGGTGATAAGGAGCCTGCATGCGCCCCCCTCCCCATTTGCCGGGAGCCCGAATCTCTTCCGGAGGTCCACGACCGGAATGATAGCCCCCCTCAGGTTGATGACCCCCTCGAGAAAGGAAGGCGCATCGGGCAGAGCAGCCAGACGAAGCGGTTTGATGATCTCCCGCACCCGCATGATGTCAAGGGCGAAGATATCGGAACCGAGACGAAAGCAGACAACCTTGATTTCCTGGATATCCCCGTCCACCCGGCCACCTCTCAATGCGGATACCTCATCGGAGCGACACGTTCACGATCTTTTCCAGATCGAGGAGAATCAGCATCCTTCCCCCGTGCCGTCCGATTCCGGTCACGAACTCACGATCCATTCCTTCCAGCACCCGCGGGGCCTTCTCTATTTCCGAAGACTTCAGAGCGATCACCTGGAAGACCTCGTCCACCAGCAGGCCGCATGCGCCGTCTTCCTTCTTGACGATGATAATCCTCTCCGTGCCCGGTGATTCCGCCCGCGGGAGTCCAAGCCGCGGACGAAGGTCGAATACCGGTATGATCACTCCCCTCAGAGACAGGACCCCCACGACGAAAACCGGCATGCGGGGGACCTCGGTTACGGCTCGCGGCTTGATGATCTCCTTTATCTCCAGGAGACTCAGGCCATAATCCTCATCCGCCACCCGGAAGCGCAAATATTTCAGGACGTCACCGGACGAGTCCGCGGTCTCGTCCAGGTGCGAGGCCACGGTGTCCGCGGCGGTTCCCGCCCGCCGCCTTCCTTCCAGGAGAACAGCAAGGGGATCGAAATACTCCCGGACAACCGGCGCCTCCCGTAAATGCGCGCCCGTCGCTACCCGGGGCGTCCGCGGATCCGGCAAAGGGGCGGCATGGGAAACCTCGCTAGGCGGAACTTCGGCGGCATGTTCCCGGATGCCGGCCTCCGGTCGCGAAGGGGTCGCGGACTTCACCCGGCAGGCCTGCCCGGTCTTTTCGCTTCGGGCCTTTTTTCGTATCTCGGCAAGGTTCATGAGCCGGCGCCTGTTCCCCGCATGTCAAATTCACTCCGGATAGCGTCGATGACGGTCACGTCTATGAGCGTGGCATCCCTGGAAAAACCCTCAAGGAGGGCCGCCGTGGCAATGGTGTTTATGCGTCGGGGCACCCCTCCGGAGAGTTCGAAGACCCTCAGCACGGCGTCCGGAGAAAAAAGCCCCGGCGCCCCCCCGGCGACAGCCAGCCTGAAATCGATGTATTCCAGCGTTTCTTCCAGGTTGAGGGGCAAAATGTGGTATTGCATTCCAATCCTCTGACAGAGGGCCTCGTAGCCGGGGTCGGCGAGCCGTTCCCTCAGTTCAGGCTGTCCCATCAGGATCACGGACAGCAGGTTGCCGTCATCCAGCTGGAAATTGGTGAGAAGCCGGATCTCGTCGAATACCTCCCGTCCCGGGATCATGTGCGCCTCGTCGATAATGACGACCGGGACGATCCCCTCACCGTGACAGCGGCACATCTCTCCCGTCAGCGCCCTGAGAAGGTCGTCCTTGGTCGACGGAGGAGACGGTATCCCCAGATCGGCCGCCAGAAGACGGAGGAATTCAAGGGGGGTCAGGATCGGGTTGAAGATGACGCAGAAGCGGTATTCCTCTCCCACGTTGTCCATAAGCGCCCGGGAGATGGTTGTCTTGCCGCTGCCGATACCGCCCGTCAAAAGAGCCAGCTCCCTTTCCTCAACCGCGTACAGGAGGCGCGCAAGGGCCTCCTCGTGCCCTTTGCCGAGAAAAAGAAAACGCGGATCCGGGGTTTTGCTGAACGGTTTCTCTCTCAGTCCGTAAAACCCCTTGTACATTCTACGCCGCGCCTCTCGTCGCTTCCGAAATAATACCGCCAACATCCAGGATGAGGATGGTCCGCTGATCGCCCAGGTCCGCTGCTCCGGCTATCCCCTTCACGTCCCTGAAGGTGTCTCCCAGGGGCTTTATGACTATGTCCTGCTGGCCCAGGAGGTCGTCCACCACGATCCCCACCCTCCTGTCCGCGCTGCCGGCGACAACCGCGAAGGTCCCGCTCGTCGGCGATTCCACTGGCAGTTCGAAAAAGCTCTCCAGCCGCAGCAGCGGCAGGGTGGATTCGCGGAGCTGCATGACCTCCTTCCGTTCCACGGTCCGGAGTTCCACGTCTTCGAGAGCGATGGTCTCCCTGACGGAGGTGATGGGAACGGCGTAGACCCTTCCCGAGGTCTCCACCAGAAGCGCCTTAATAATGGCCAGAGTGATGGGCAGTGTGATGATCACGCGGCTCCCGTATCCGGGCCGGCTCTCCAGGTCCACCCTCCCGGAAACAGCCGCGATATTGTTCATCACCACATCCATGCCCACCCCGCGCCCGGAGACGTCGCTCAGGCCGTCGGCCGTGGAGAATCCGGGAAGAAAGATGAAATCAAGGATTTCCTTGTCTGACAGGCCCTCCGTACTCTCCACGAGCCCCAGCTCCACGGCCTTGCGCGATATCTTCGCCGCGTCCATGCCCCTTCCGTCGTCTTCAACCTCGATGACCACGTGGTTCCCCCTCTGAAACGAGGAGAGACGGATTATTCCCCGTTCATCCTTGCCCGAGGATATCCTTTCTCCAGGGGGCTCGATGCCGTGGTCGATGGCGTTCCTGATGATATGCATCAGGGGATCGGCTATATCCTCCACGATCATCTTGTCCAGTTCCGTATCCCCGCCCGAGAGTCGTAACTCGATCTTCTTGTCCTGCTCCCTGGATATCTTGCGGACAATGCGGGACATCTTTTCAAACAACTGCCCCACTGGCACCATCCGGACATCCATGACCCGGTTGCGCAGCTCGTTGAGCTTGCGCTCCATCCCCTTGGCCGTCTTGGCCAGTTCCACCGCAAGCCCGGAAAAACCCTGTTCCCTCATGCGGTCGGATATGGATGCAAGGACGCCGTGAAACAGGATCAGCTCGCCGACGATATTCATCAGTTCGTCGAGCTTGGAGATGTCCACGCGCATGGAGCGGGACATGCTCCTGGCGGAGGGAGAGCCGGTCTCCCCCCCGGCGGAGGATTCTTCATCCTTTTCCGGTACGGAGGGCATGGGTGGTGGCGCGGAAACCGCTGGAACATCGTCCTGGCCCGGATCTCCCAGGGGAAAGACGGTTACCCCCGGCAGATCAGCGGAAAGGGAGGTCACATCCGTGTCGCGGGCGCAGCCGAACAGGATATCGAAGGCAATGGAGCTTCCCATGTCTCCCCCGGCGCTGGGAAGGGTGCTGATCACCTCTCCCGACCGCTTCAGGAGGTCCATGAGTTCTCCCAGCTCCCGGTCAAAGGAGTCAAGAGAATAGGCCGCGTGAAAACGATAGAGCTTCCTGCGCCGTGCGATGTTCTCCCGAAGACGGTGCTCCTCGTACTCGGTCAGTGCCTGGAGGATGCTTTGGGAAACGCCCAGCTCAGCCGGAGAAAGAGGGATGGTCTCTTTTCTTCCCCCCGAGATGCATCCGTTTATGCGGGCCAGTACCGGTGAAATATCCGTCAAGCCCGCCGAAGCGGAACCGACGGACCTGACGATCGACCCCAGCGCCTCCACCGCATCGAACAGCACGGCCAGCGCGTCGCCGTCAAGGGGTCTCTTCCCGAGACGGAGGCAGTCCAGAAGGCTCTCCAGGGTGTGGGCGAGTTCCGCGATTTCGCCAAACCCGAACATCCCGGCAAGCCCCTTGAGTGAGTGCGCGCCGCGAAAAATCGAGTTTACCGTCTCGGGATTGAACTCATCCCTGTCGGTGGAGTCCCCCAGGGCAAGGAGGTCTCCCCCCATCTGTTCGAGGATATCCTCCGCCTCGGCCAGAAAATCCTTGGTCGCTTTTTCCAGGGAATCATCGCTATCAGCCATCTGTCATCTTCCCGCGCTCCTGCTCCCCGGTCCGCGATTCCGCCGGGGATAACTAAGCGGATGCCTCCTCTTATCCAAAAAAAGCGATTACCACAGAGAAAACAGAGGGTTTTCGTATAACTATCAAGCAGTTACTCCAAATCAAAGATATTACGATCGTCACCTTCCATGGTGAGTCTGATAGTTCATCTTTTCGCTTTGATATCTCTGTGTTCTCTGTTACCTCTGTGGTTGAAATGCCGTTTTCGGGATTATCCGATATAGTCCAGGATCAGCTTCCGCAACATCTCCGGAAGGAATGGTTTCACCAGATATTCATCCGCGCCAAGGGCCATGCCCCTCTCCCTGTCCTTGTCGGAGCTTTCGGTGGAGATGATGAAGAGAGGGATTGAACGATAATTGGGATTGTTCCTGACGTAGCTTATCAGCTCGAGACCGTTGATATCGGGCATGTTGATATCCGTGATAATAAGATCTACCTGCTCTCTGGGCAACAGGCGCAGAGCATCAAACCCGTTCTTCGCCTCGATGACCGAATATCCGCCCATGGCCTCGATGGTGGCAACGAGAAATGATCGCATGGCGGGAGAGTCTTCGGTTACGAGAATCTTTTTCACATTTGCTCCTGATCTTTTTCTTTCAATCTTTGTCGTAAAAGACCCTTTTCCATGGCCAGACCGGCCTGGGAAAGAAATATTTCGAGAGAGTCGGTATCGCCAACGGGACGCTTCTCGGGGAGATTGTCACCATAGAGCAACGCCACCACCTTTCCTTCGCTGGTCAACGGGCCGAAGAACATCTCCAGCGGCTCTCCCCCTCCAAGTTCATCAAGCAGATAACGGTTCCACCGCGAGCCGTCGGGGGGCGCCTTCAGAGCCATTCTGGTGGCGATCGCCCGGGAAAAGAACACATCCTCGTTCATGGGGATGTAAAGGTCACGAACCCTGGCGTCGGCATGACCGTCGGGGTCTTCGATACCAAACTGCCCGAGACCCCGTATCCCGTCATCCCCGACGGTGAAAACCACGGCCCGGTTCATGAACTCCGTAGCAAAGCGCAGCACCAGAAGGATAATACCGCCCTCAAGAAAGGGGTTATTCAGCTCCTCCAGCATGCCGCGCAAAAGGGAGGTCCCTGTCTTTGCCTCACCGGTTTCGGTGACGGGAAAAAAATCTTCGCCCATCTCGCGAAAAAGCTCATCTCCCAGATTAATGGTGGAGGATTCGACGGGCTCTTCCGCTTTCTTCACCGGACAGGGGAGTGAGGATTTCAGTATCTCCGCGAACGGCCCGAAAATCGAGGCCTGCCGAATCTCTGATTTGCGTGGCTTTGAAAGCAGCCTGTATCCGATTTCCTCCACCTTCCGCTCGGCGTTGCCCGCGTGATGGTCCGACAGAACGATGACGGAAAGGTCTGGAAAGTTGTCATGGATGAGTTCAATCAGCTCCAGTCCGCCCAGGATTCCGGAACCGTCCATGCGCGGCATGATGAGATCCGCCAGGATTACGGGACGCGCCCCGTCACGGTAGAGAAAATCCACCTTGATGAGGGTGTCTTCGGTCTTGCGGAAATCGTGTACCGTATATCCCCACTCTTCCAGAAGCGTGACAAGGGCGCCCCGGACCTCGTTGTCGTCATCCACCACAACGGCCACAAGCTCCTGATCCACCTCGGGAGAGGACTCCCCGGCCTCCACCCCTCTGCTCATCAGATCGAACGCCAGGTCACAACTGTCGGCAATGGAAGCGGGCTCCGCGGTCCGCGCATCCTGCTCTCCGGGCAACTCGCCCCTGTGGCGCCGCTCATCGAGAATACGGGAGCCTTCCATGGCCAGGTACTGCGGGCTCAGCCCCTGGCCAAGGAGAAACTGCTCCGGCTCGTCTTCCGAATCCCCGGGTTCTTCCACGGCGTCGCGCAGTTCGAAGTCGAAGGAGCCTTCCTGCCACCCGAACAGGGTATAGACCACCCTTTCGATACGCTCGCGGACAATCTCTTCAATGGATTCGGAACGGACGGAAAACCTGTTCACCAGGATATCGCCGAGACGTTCGCCAAAACCCTCCCTGCTCTGGATTGCAAGGGCCGAGTCCAGCACAGGGCCGGTAATCAGGCCCCTTTCCAGGAGGATCCTGCCGATGTGAGGCTGTTTGCCGTCGATGGCGGCCTGAATAACCTGGCCCTGACGGAACACGATCTTCCCCTCGTGCCCGTTTCCATAGAGGGAAAGGACACCGGACTTTCTGCTGAGACTGACTATCTGGAGGATTTCACCGAGTCCCAGATCCTCCAGGTTACCGACAAGACTCATAAAAAAGCAACTCCGTAACAGGACGCAGGGGAAATGCGGCGCGAGCGGAACGGCAAGCGCCCGCGGTTCTTCAACAAATTCAGTGTTTACAGCGACGTCAGGCCTCCCCGGCAGGGGAGAGGAAAGAATAAACCATACGTCCAGGCAAGTAAAGAGATTCCGCCCTTCAGCGTTCTCTCCCCTTGAACAGAAACCGGAGCGGAGTTCCGGAGAAACCGAAGGCCTCCCTCAGCCGGTTCCCCAGAAACCGCTCGTAGGACTCCTCGATACCTTCGGGACAGTTGGTGAACACGGCAAAGGCAGGGGGTCTGGTCCCAACCTGTGTAGTATAGTAGAACTTGACCCGTCTCCCCTGAAACAGGGGATGGTGATGCGCGGTTACCGCCTCCTTGAATACCTTGTTCAGTTCGGAGGTCGTCACCCGCCTGACATACTGGCCCATCACCTCGTCAACGGCCTCTATAATCTTGCCGGTACGCTGTCCGGACAGGGCCGATACGAAGAGGATCGGCGCGTATGACAGATACTTCAGGTCCGTGCGGATGCGCTCCACGAATCCGCCGACCGTGGAGTTGTCTTTTTTCAGCAGATCCCACTTGTTGACAACGATGATGCATCCTCTTCCCGCCTCGCAGGCGTATCCGGCGATGCGGGCGTCCTGCTCGGTCACTCCATCTTCGGCATTCAGAACAATGAGGGCCACGTCCGCGCGGTCAATGCTTCGCAGGGCGTCAACGGCGCTGTATTTTTCCACCTTCATGCTGATCCTGCCCTTGCGCCTGATGCCCGCCGTATCGATGAGGAGGTACCTCTTCCGGTTGCAGTTGAAGTAGGTGTCCACCGAGTCACGGGTAGTGCCGGGAAGGGGGTTGGCGACGACACGCTCGAATCCGAGGAGCCGGTTCACCAGGGACGACTTCCCCACATTGGGGCGGCCGACAACCGCTATCCGCGTCACATCCTCTTCCTCCGGAGCGCTCCCGCCGGAAGGAAAGGAGGCGACGACCTCATCCATGAGGTCATTAATCCCCCTGTTGTGCTCAGCGGAGATGGTCATAAACCGCTCCACGCCCAGGGCGAAGAAATCACCCGTCTCCGCCTCCTGCTTCTCACCCTCCACCTTGTTGAGGACATAAAAGACGGGCTTTTCCTCCCGTCTCAACATCTCCGCCACCTCAAGGTCCGCCGGGGTCAGCCCTTCCCGAGCATCCATGACAAAGAGGATGACATCGGCCTCCTCCATGGCCAGGCGTGACTGTTCCCGCATCTGCCGCAGCAGGTGATCCTCGCTCGCCGGCTCGAAACCGCCGGTATCGATGAGGGTAAAGGGGACATCGAAGCGGTCCACAAGGCCGTAGTTGCGATCCCTTGTGACTCCGGGCATATCGTCAACAATTGCCTTGCGTCGTCCGATGAGGCGGTTGAAAAGGGTCGACTTTCCCACATTGGGGCGCCCAACGATAGCTACCACAGGTCTCATTCGTAACCCAGCTCCTTCAGCATGCGGCGGTCTTCGCGCCAGTCCTTGCTCACCCTGACAAACAACTCGAGAAAAACCTTCGTGTCCAGCAACCTCTCGATATCTTTCCGGGCAAGGGTGCCGATGCGCTTCAGCATCTCGCCCCGCCTGCCGATCAGTATCCCCTTCTGGGAATCCTTTTCCACCGTGATGGTCGCGGATATCGCGACCAGACCCTTTTCAGGACGTTCCGTGAAAGAGTCCACGGCCACCGCCGTGGAAAAGGGGATCTCGTCCCGGGTCAGTCGAAAGACCTTTTCACGGATCATCTCCGCCACGACAAAACGTTCCGGCAGATCGGTCAGGATATCATCCGGAAAATAGGCGGCGCCTTCCGGAAGCATCCCCGCCACCAGGCTTACCAGCAGTTCAACCCCGTCTCCACTGGCGGCCGAGATGGGAACGACCTCCCTGAACGGGAAAAGGGCCGACTGGGCGGCAATCACGCCCAGAAGGGTCTCTTTAGGTACCAGATCTATCTTGTTGATCACCAGGACCACGGGGACGCCGATACCGCGCAGGACATCCAGCAACGGCTCGTGACCGCCCCGGCCGAGACCGCCGGCCTCGACCAGGAGAAGAACCACGTCCACTCCCTTTACGGAGGAAAGGGCCTCCTCCATCATGAATCGGTTGAGACGGGAGCGGGCCTGGTGAATTCCCGGTGTATCGATAAAGACGATCTGGGCGCCCGGCATGTTGTGGATCCCCCGGACCCTGTTGCGCGTCGTCTGGGGCTTGTCCGAGGTAATGACTACCTTTTCTCCGAGAATCCGGTTCAGAAGCGTCGACTTTCCCACATTCGGACGGCCGATGATTGCTACGAAGCCCGAGCGGAACGGTGTTTCAGGCATGTGCCGCATCCTCCAATTTATAGTTCAGATGTTTATAGTTCAGATCCGTAAGGATATTTCCGCTCCTGGCTTCGTCGCGCCCTTCTACCGCGATTTCGCGGGACGAAAGGAGTTCATCACCCAGGACACGCGCGATGCGCACGCCATTTTCATCAAGCATGCGCCTCAGGTTGGACCGTCTCTGGCCGATAACATCAGACACCCGTGAAGGGTGGCAACGGACCATAAGCGGATTATCTCCGGCGAGGTCTCCGGCAAGGAGAGACAGAAGGTCATAATAAAGCTCGGCCTCCACCATCTGGCGGAAGGCCGGGTGGAAAGGGCCGGCGACAACCACGCCGCTCCTTTCCAGTTCAGCTGTAGGCTGGAGCCCGGCGCGGATCACGGGAATACCCGCAAGGAGGGATTCATGCAGCATCACCTTGCACAGGGCGACCGCTTCCCGAAGGGAAAGGGGACGATACCTCCCGTTCTCGTAATCGTCAGCCAATTGCGTTCCCTTGATAACCACGGCGGGATAGATACGGATAAAATCAGGGGCGAGCTCCAGGACACTGGAGAGCGACGCGAGGGACTTGCTGAAGGTGTCCCCGGGGAGACCAGGCATGAGCTGGGCGCCGACTTTGAAACCGTGACCCTTCAGGCATGCGACGGCCCTTTCCGTATCCCGCGCGCCATGCCCACGTCCGGACATATCCAGGACACCGTCATCCATGGACTGGACTCCCAGCTCCACGGTCTTCACCCCCAGCGATCCGAGCCGCAAAGCGCTCTCGTCTTCAATGGCGTCGGGTCGCGTGGACACCCTTACCGAAGACACCTCCCCGGCGGCCAGAAGGGGTTGCAGAGGAAGGAGAAGCCGCTCCTGATCCGGCTGCGCGAGACCGGTAAAGGTCCCTCCGAAAAAAGCCACCTCCACGGCGCCCGACCCGCTGACGCGACGGAATTCCTCAATCTTGGCCAGGATCTCTCCGGCCGACGGAAGCGATGTAATGGCGCCGGCGATCTTCTCCTGGTCGCAGAAAACGCACCGGTGCGGGCATCCGCGATGGGAGATAAAAAAAGGCGCCACGGGCGTCTTCACAGGGTATCCGCTTCCTTGGCGGAATCTATATTTTCCAAGGCAAAGCGCGCGGCGGCCTGCTCCGCCTCCTTCTTGCTCCGGCCCGTTCCCCTGCCGAGAAATTCCCCGCGCACGGCCACCTCTACGGTAAACCTCCGGTCGTGATCCGGGCCGAAGACCTCCTTGATGGAATACAGGGGCGGAGAGCCGAAAAGCGAATGGGACAACTCCTGGAGACGCGTCTTGTAGTCCCTGCCTGAGTCTTCAATCCCTTCCGCGGACAAGAGGTCGCCGAAAAGCCCGTCAACCGCGCGCTCCGCCGCCGCAATACCTCCGTCCAGATACACCGCCGCGACCAGAGATTCCAGCGCATCAGCAAGAACCGACTTCTTTCCGCGACCGCCGCTTTTCTCCTCACCCCGTCCCAGCAGCAGATACCTACCGAGATCAATCCTTCCGGCAAGACCCGCCAGTGTCTCCGCATCGACCAGCGAAGCCCTGATCCTGGAAAGACGCCCTTCAGAACCGGCGGGCAGAAGCTCCAGAAGCCGGCAGCTCACAACAAACCCCAGCACCGCATCCCCGAAAAACTCCAGGCGCTGGTTGTCGCGCATCCCGGGGGAACGCGCCTCATTAACCAGGGAACGGTGGGTAAGGGCCTCGACGAGCAGCTCCCGTTTCCGGAAACTGTATCCCAGCGCCGCCTCAAGGTCCTCCAGCATCGCCTCCCTGTTTTTCATCATAACCAAAATGCCTCTATTCAAAAAAAACCGTGAATTCCGCTACACAAGAGCCGCCGAAGTATAACCAACTCTCCCCTTATAATCAACCACAACATCGGTGTTCAGGTTCGCCTTTTCGCCATTCTCCAATCCGCCGTTTCGATTCTCCTATCAATGACACGATTCGATAGTCATCCTTCGCCTTCGCTGCCTGCAACTCCCCGCTCCGGGTCAAGGGAGTCAATTCACCACTGAATGACAATCCTGACCTTATTCAACCCGTATACCATGTTCTTTTTGTTTCCTCTCAGCACGAGGAATACAGCTTGTGATATTACAAGGTTTGATCACCCCGCCAAAAATAGTATTGAGATACTATGATTATTCCATAGAATAGTATTCAATTACTATTATGGAGGTTATCATGTTCAGCGACCTCGTTGCCCTCAGTCAGACCTTTCTTCGCATCCGCAACCGCGAATTCAAACGATACTTCCTTAGTTCTACTTTGTCAGATTATCCGTTGAAGGCTTTAATCGCATTTCAAATTTGTTGAAATCCCCCTCATCCGCCCCCGCGGGGCGCCTTCTCCCTTGGGGAGAAGGGACATTTTTGAAACCCTCTCCCCGCGGGAGAGGGTGACCGAAGGCCGGGTGAGGGGTTAAGCCGGGATTTTAGCGATTGCCGCAATTAGCTAACCGGACATTGCTGATTCCGGATCAAAAAGTGGTGTCCAAGATTTTATTACGGCACTGACTACGGCACGAAAGAAAAAGGGACTCAAGCAATTTGCCTGAGTCCCTGTTATTATTGGCGTCCCCGAGACGATTCGAACGTCCGGCCCCTTCCTTAGGAGTGGGTTTTTTGCAGAAAATCCGGCATATCTCCACATACACCAGAAAACATCTAAATCAATCATTTCAATTATTTAAAAGCTTTTTGATGTATCGGGTTGTACATCTCGACACCCCGTGATATATTCAAAATGTGCTCCATATGTGCTCCATGGAACCAGAGGTATTGAGATGAAAGAGAACATCGGCGTCGAATTATTGCGCAGCGGCAAGGTCAACGCCAGGGAAAAGGCCTTCGAGATCTATGATACGAAACTGAAGGGCTTCACCCTTAAAATATACCCGGATACGGTTTCTAAAAAGGGCGACATCATACCAGGTGCCAAAACATACCTTGTTCGGTATCGACTGCCTGATGGCAGACAGACGAGAACCGTCATCGGCAGACATACGTTATTTACACCAACTCAAGCCAGAGATAAAGCAGAAAAGATTCTTCGGGCCGTGAAGGACGGCACCGTTCCCAACGATAGTAAGCAGCAGGTGAATACGTTCAGTGAATATCTGGAGAAAGTATATTCACCCTGGCTGCTTGAAAATCTGAAAACCGGGGAGCAGACGGCTGCCCGGCTCAAGACCTGTTTCCCCGACTTGCTGGAATCGAAGCTTGATGAAATCAGTCCCAGGGTAATCGAGCAATGGCGCACCGGCAAACTGAAGTCGGGGCTTTCGCCGGCCAGCATCAACCGCGATCTGGCCAATTTGCGCGCCGCCCTCTCCCGCGCCGTTGAATGGGAGTATATCCCTACTCACCCGCTTGCCAACAAGGTGAAACCTCTCAAGATCGACAAAAACCCCATCATCCGTTTTCTCGACGGCAAGGAAGAACCAAGACTGCTTGCCGCCCTGGATACCAGGGAAGCGACATTCCGCAGCGAGCGGGACAGCGCCAACGAATGGCGGCGTGCTCGCGGTTACGCTCTACTGCCCGATCTCAAAGAAGTCACGTATGTCGACCATCTGAAACCGATGGTGATTCTTTCCCTTAATACCGGTATGAGGCGCGGTGAGGTGTTCAGCCTGCGCTGGAGCGATATTGACTTCAAAAGAAAGATCGCCACGGTCAGGGGAGAAGAGGCGAAAAGCAGCGTTACCAGACACATCCCACTCAACACATTGGCCCATGCTGCCCTGAAGAGCTGGCGGAAGCAGACCGAAGGCGACGTCGTTTTCCCCGGCAAAAAGAACGAGCAGTTAAACAACACGAAGAGATCATGGCAGTCCCTGCTGAAGTTGGCAAAGATCGAACAGTTCCGGTGGCATGATATGCGACATCACTTTGCCAGCAAGCTTGTCATGGCCGGTGTGGATCTGAATACTGTGCGGGAACTGCTGGGGCACAGCGATCTCAAGATGACCCTGCGCTATGCTCACCTTGCCCCCGAGCACAAGGCCGCTGCCGTCAATCTACTGGTAACAACGGGTCCGCCCGAACAATCATGATGATTGCAGTACCGCTTCCAGCGCAGCCCCCATCGCACGGTATTTCTTCGGATTCGACCTGGCAAGCTTCCCAAGATTCAACAGTTTCCACCTGATAGCCGGCAGATTTTCTATATTCGGCAGGCCTATCATCTCGCCGGCAGGTTCGCAGCGATTGACGGCCAGCAGGAATTCACGTTCAGCATCATCGAGTGTCGCAGGCAAAAGCCTGAAAAGTTCATCCCGAACCGCCAGAAGTTGTTCAAGTGACACGTCGTGGGCAGTCAGGCCGACGAAGTCGCTCTCGAACTCTGTCCGGATGTCTTTTGCATTGGGTGCCAGCAGCTCATGAATAGGCCGGTTGTGGCCGGCAAGATACACCGTGAAAGCCCGACGCATGCGAGGGGTTATCCCCCGACCGGCAAGCAGAAGCATCACGTCGAACAGATCCCGAGGGTGCTGACGATCCAGTGCGGCCGCCAGTTTACTGGCATACAGTTCATCCGGGTCGAGCATTGGAACGGACAACGCCCGTTCGAATCTGCTTCTGGCAGCTGGCGACAGGCTGCCGGGTACCGGCGGATATACCGTTCCCCGGAATACGTGGTTGACCTCGATTTTCAGCAGTGCCGGCCCTCGTGAAACAAACAACTTGGACTCATGATCGCTGCCCGAATGTGTGGGACGTACTGTGACTCCCAATCTGGTTTCCAGTCGTTGCGCGACAGCGTGCAACTCACTCTCGATTGCTGTCAGAGCCGATTCCCTGTCCGGGTGTGACAGATCGGTGAAGACCAGGTCGATATCAACGGACAGCCGAGGCATCTCCTCCAGGAACAGATTGATTGCCGTCCCCCCTTTCAGGGCGAAGCAATCCCCGGCAAAGACAAATGGCGCCGCATCGATGAGCAGCCGCACAATGTCCAAGTAGCGATTATGCATCAGCTTCCTTTCCTGGATGTTTCAGTATCAGGGAATTCCCCTTTATTGAGCGAATGTAGTCTGAATCGGCACCAAAATCGATTCGGGAGCGATCCAGCTCCTTCAATACCGGCAAATTCTGTTCTTTCGCCAGAGCAAAAAACAGCCGCTTCACCTTGATGCGGGTACAGGCTTCCAGAAGCTCCTGAAGCGTATCGGGACGCAGAGTGAACAATGGCTCCATCAGCTTGGCAGCCTCGTCACGGCTCTGGCGATCCGGCACTTCGTCGAGCATTTCGAGCACTGCCCGTTCCGGCGCTGAGACATAAGGAGAATCAGGATCAGCATCCCGCCGTCTTACCTGAAGCCGGCCCCCTGTGTCCCCTTCTTCACTGAAGAGACGGTTTGTCCGGAACTCACACGGAAACTGTTCCTTGAACCATGACGGCAAATTCCGCCTTCGAGAGGAATATAAGTAGAGTTTCCGGCTTCCCAACGCAAGGTAGTGGGTAACCCCATGCTCCTCCAGGGCGGATTTCCCCCCGATATGGGCCTTTATTCCCTGCGCGTTCAAGGCTGCCAGAGCCCCGTCGCGGGTGATCTCGTCACCCGGCCGCCGGTAATAGCTGCCACCCAACGGTTCCAGCCAACCGCTTTTTACATACTGGTGCACCAGTTGGCGCGATATACCCCACGCTTCCATCAAGCCGGTCGTCACCGGTATTCCCATGGGAAGCGAGAAAAGCGCCTCTTTTAATTTATTACCAGAATGTAAACCTTTAGTTGACATTTCATTACTTTTTTAAAGCGGTTATTTTGACCCTCTGCCATCAATTATATAAATAATGCGCGATTTGTAAATAATTAATTTACATTTAGCGCACTTTTTATAGTATTGCCATTTTCGGAATTTATCGCACTTCAAAAATACTACGCAGATGATATTTGAAGGGTTACAACAGGGGTGATCGCGTTAAATATCACTGAAGTGGAATTTATCACGAGCTGCTACCTCGGCAGCATCAGAAGGTATCTTATCAGTTCAGGATTGACCTCGGTACTGTTCGGGGTCTCTTTCATATGTACCCGGCATGCTGTTGTTACGACATCAGCCTTGTGCTCCGGTGATAACTTGACGAGCCCTTGCATCTTTTCGATGTAATATTCTGCCGCCAGCAGATATACCTTGAAAATTTCCGCTGGAATAAACGCTTTGCCGCCTTTATTGAAAAATTCTAACATCCAGTTCTCGCTCGAAACCGTACTTCGTTGTGCCAGCCAAATCATACTGACTTTCAGGGCATCGGCAATTGATTCCAGTTCATCGATGGTTGGCAGTTTCTGACCGGAGATAATTTCTTCGATCCGCGCCGCATCCACTCCGCTTTCCGCCGCCAGCCACTCAACATTTCGCTCACCAAGTTCCCTTTGCAATCTGGTGGTGAACAAGTCGTCAATCTCAATGGTGACGAAGAACTGACGACCGTCTTCCCCAATCCCCTCTTTTGAAACCTTCATCGGCCCCTGTACCAGCAGCAGGCTATCGGTTGAAATCCCCTCCCTGATACAGAAAGCGATTATTTCTTCGTAGGGTAGCGAGTTGCGAGCCCGCCAGGAAGAGACGGTTGTCTGCCTGACACCGAATATAGCCCCAAGTGCTGCATCGGAGCCAAGTCCTTTTATCCGTCGGATTTCGTCGAGGATTTCACTCGCAGATCGAACGGCAAACATATTTACCTCACATTGAATTACATGTATTGACAAATAACTCAATATGAGTTATTTGTATGGTGTGGTATGACAAAACATAGCATGATGTGCCTCAAAATTCTACTGAGAACTGAAGGGAGAAGAAATCCATGGAGAAGATTCAGGCAGAAGCGCTGATCACCCCGAGGGGAATGTCTGAAGAAGATGCGGCACGCTATATCGGTGTTGCCCGGATATCACTGCGCCAGGGACGTTGCGAAGGGCGCAGAGAAAATCGAATGCCTCCGCCGCCGTACATCAAACTTGGTCGGAAAGTCATCTATTTGAAAGACGACCTTGACCGCTGGCTGGAGATGTACCGGGTTGCATTGGCCATTGTGCTGATAATTCTGACCTCCCGATAAATGTATTCTGCAGGCGAATTCTACAATCCCTGGCGCCTGTTTATCGGATGCATTATTCCGAATGCTGTTTCAAGGAGTACGGAATTGTCTTCAACAGCAAAACTGGTTTTCGGGAAGCTTTGCCAGTATGCCGGCCAGAATGGGCAGGCGTATCCGAGCTATAAAACTCTCGCCGGCGATGTCGGCGTGGAACGTCGTCAGGCCATAAGAGCCGTGAAGGAGCTGGTTGATTATGGTTTGATCAAACCGGTCGGGCGGCGGAAGGGTGACGGCGGCTTCACCTCCAATATTTATGCTTTTCTGTGGCACCAGACTTTTTCAGACGACGGCCTTACGGACCCTGGTGACAAAAATGACACCAGGGGTGGTGTCACAAATGTCACTACCCCCCGGTGTCATAAACGACACCACCTGGTGTCAGATATGTCACCCAAAGAGAATCATACAAGAGAATCAGATAGTGAAAAAACAACAGAAGAAATCAAGTTCTTGTTATCCGGCACGCCGTTAAAGAAAATCTCTGAAAAAGAGCTGAAGATCTTGGCCAAGCGCCACGGTAAGGATAGGGTTATTCAGGCTGCTGACATTGCCGCAGAAAAATCGCGACGTATGCGCAAGGAAATCAAGAACCCCGGCGGGTATCTCCAGACACTTTGTGAGGACCTTGTCTTGCCGGAATGGTATGAGCCTCCGCATGTTCGCACTGCCAAGTCAGAGGCAGCCGCAGAACGGAAACGTGCCGAGAACGATAAGCATGAGAAGCTCAAGGAGGCGGAAGCACAGGAGTCAAAAAAACGTGATGACTACTGGCATTCCCTGTCGGAAGATGACCAAAAGATATTCATTGAAAATGAAAAGAATTCATCTCCACTTAGTAAGTTGATTCCGGAAATAGGAGTCGTTGCGCTAGCCAAGTCAAGGGCTTGGGAACGCCGCTCACAAATGACCACAAATACCGGCTCCATATTTGAGCCATAACGGTGAAAGTGATGAATAATCAGCACGTTGTCTGGAATTAGAAAACAAACAAAACAGTTACTGCCCTTTTATATTGAGAATTTATAACAGCATCACTGCCCGGTGTACCCAGAGCCGTCGAGCCAATTGGCCCGGCCGGACACCACCCACGGGATTGGCTACCCTAATCAGAGCCCTCTCATGTCGAGGTCAATACACCTCCCCCTCGCATGATCGACGTTGGAACGGAGACCATTAGATGGCGGACCAGGTATCGGCCCCTGAGTCCTGAACGCAGTGGCGAGGCGTTTCCCGGAACAGCACAATCGAGGACCTGTTTGACGTGAACCACCGGTAGAGTCCCGGTTCACGACAGACAGCAGGACAGACGGTAGGTATCCCTGCCCGGTCCAGATACAAGGGACACTACGAAGAGCAGAAAGAAGGAGCTGCTACCTTCGGCTCGGTAAGCCAAAAAAGAGCATGTCATCTCAACTACATTGGCCAAATACGGCCAGAGGAAACAACAGATGAAATATCGCTGGCCAAAATCATTGCATTCCCAGACAGAAGCGGTCTTCCATTTGGTCCGTTCCATCCGCGAGACCAAGATGGATAGCGCCATGGGCATCCGCTCCTTCGGCTCTTGGAAGGTCTACAAGTACGAAGCCCATCGTCTTGTGAAGCTCATGGTCGAAAAAGGACGGAGTACCATTCTTGATACTGTGTCTGTTCACTACGACATGGCGGCGTACCTAGAAGAGCGGCTGGCGCACTACATTTTAATGAATTGTTCCAGGCAGACCATGGAGACTATTTTGTCAGGATTAGGAAAATTCGAATATGCCATCAATCACTATATCGATATGCACTTTCCGGGGTACCCACAGTTGAATACGGAAAAACTGCGAATGGAATTTTACGCCAGAAGCCGTAAGCTCCTGCGCAAATCGAGCAAACTTTTTGACAACCGGGCCTATCCTGAGCCGATCCGGCTGATCGCCGCCATCAGCGACGCGACGTTTCAACTCCAGGCGTCCTTGCAGTATGAGGGCGGCCTGCGCACCGAAGGTGTCGGCTCTCCCAGTAACCGCCGGCTCAGGAATCCCCTGACTGCCTCAGGACTTCGAGGTATCGGCACCGACGCGGTAACCGGCAAGCCAGCAGGCATCGTGGCTGCGAAGGAAAAGGGGGGCAAAGAGACGGAGCACTTCGTTTCGGTGGGAACCTACCGCAGGCTGGAAGATTATGTATCCAGACACGGCAAACTGGAGAGCGACTATTTCGCCTATGTGGAGGCGATTAACACGGCAGCCCGGCAAACCGCTCAATATGCCCCAGGCCGAGGCAGCCACGGCCTCAAGCACAACTTTGCCCAGGAACGCTACCTGGAATGCATCGCCCACGGCATAAGCCACGAGCAGGCCCTGCAGCAAACATCCCTGGAAACCTCCCATTTCAGGCTGCGGGAGACCCTGACCTACACGAGAGGATGACATGACCGAGCAACTGAACCTGATAACCGGACTGACGGAACATGAACGGAAAAAGCTCTTTTCCTGGGTGGCGTCACTCCCGGAAGAACAGATCATCGAGATCTTCCAGGACGGGGTGAAGAGATCGTTCCAAATCAAAGGTGAGCGCCCCGACCTTTCCGGCAGGATCACCAAGTACTGCGCCTTTGTTATGGCGGCCCGCAAGTTCGGGTGGGACACTTTGAAAGGAAAAGGCTACCGGGTGGCAGCACAGAAGCAGTATGACGACTTCTCCCACCTGCGCAAGGCAAACGCCGCAACTTTCATCAGAAATGGGAGGACACCGGTGCTGCGCAGGAAAATATTGGCACACTGGGGGGAGGTCAAGGAACTTAAGACCGACGGTATGGGGTTCCGACCTATTGCCAGCTATTTAACCAACAAGCGAAAACTGAAGGTGTCAGCAACATACCTGAGCAGACTCTGGAAGGAGGTGGAGGGGGGTGATTAATTTCGTTTACAAAGGCATTCGTATTGAGGTAACCGCAGACAATCAGCAAGTTGACTACAAGGATGCAGGAAATCGCCAACGCACCCGCTTTCAAAAGGATGTCAGGGTATTGGTGCATTTTTGGGATTTTGTAATTTGGAACAATCTTCAGGAATTAGCGTTCGTGAAATCGTGCCTGCAGTACTTTCTCCAAGGTTACTGGAAACGCACCAGTAAAGAGGGTAGTAAAATAGATCTTGCCAAGGAGCTACACCATGATGACGCGACTTTAGGACGGCTATCCTTGTATTTTGTCGCCCGCCAGAAAAACAAAAAACATTTTCTGCAGATATGCCTGCAGCGCTCCGGAAAGACGCTGAACGAACTCTACATCGATGGCCAGGAAACCCTCATGCTGGACATCACCCTTGCCAAAGCCATTAACCTGCTTACGCCCGCAAATCATCAAAATGCATCGATATTTGGATATTAACCAGGATCGCCAATGAATACTGAAGACGATGTCGTCCTCAACGCCGATGAAATAGCCCTATTGTTAGAGTTGCTTGATAATCCGGCAAACATCCCCGGCTCAATGCAGTCAGAGACAATTGCTAACGCCAGGCAGAAGCTGTCGCGACGGGCAGAGCTCTATCACATCATCCAGGATGACACAATGCAGCGTTGGGCATCCGTACGATTGACACTGGAAACAGCCATAATGGAGAAACGAATAGTATCGTTCGTTTATACCCGTTATGGCGGCTACCACGCTGTCGAGCCATACAGGATTGTGCAGGCCAGCGGCGTCGATTATCTTGTGGCCGGGCAGCAAGATAAATTCAGAACGAGGCTGAAAAAGTATTGCCTTGATTTCATTGCTGAACTCGAGGTGACAGGCAGAAACTATGACATTATTCCCCAGACTGTGGCGATGAAGCTTGCTGCTGCTAAAAACATCTGGTTCACTGACGCTACTCCGGTGAAGGTCATTGTGGAATTTAATCAGAGAGTTGCCCATTTTTTTCTAAGAAAGCAGTTCTTTCCCACCCAAAAGATTATTGAGGAAAATGAAGACGGCAGCATTGTTATAGCAGTCGAGGTGTCCAACCGGATGGATTTTTTTCTGCAATCTGCCCGCTGGATTCCAAATTTCCGTGTTATCCATCCGCCCGAATTTAGGCAGCTGATTTATGATAAGGCGCTACAAACACTCGAACGGAACAAGCCGCTGCACGTTTCACGGAAAAGCTACCAGAAACATGGAATTTTATTTACTGTGTACAACTCAGTACGGACTGTACTGCACCCGCTGGAACGATTTTGGTTTGCCGTTCAAAATCAAAAAATGGGAAGAATCCCAAAACAATAATTGTGTCATATCAATCAACGTCCGTTGCCTGAAACGACAAGGGGTGAAAGGTGAAACATTACATAGCATACTTGCGGGTATCCACCGACAAACAGGGTGAGCAAGGTCACGGAATGAGCGCCCAGCGTCTGGCTATCGAAAACTACTTGATCACATGCGGCGGCGAACTCCTAGAAGAATATGTCGAAGTCGAGAGCGGCAAAAAGAACGAGCGCCCGGCACTTCTGCAGGCCATCAGTCGCTGCAAGATGTCCCGAGCGACGTTAATTATAGCAAAGTTGGATCGGCTATCCAGAAATCTTGCATTTATCGCAAACCTTATGGACTCCGGAATCGATTTTATCGCCTGCGACAACCCTTACGCCAACAAGTTGACTATCCATATCCTTGCTGCGATTGCAGAGCACGAACGGGAGATGATTAGTCGGCGTACTCGTGAAGCTTTGGTTGCTGCTAAAGCAAAAGGAAAGACGCTTGGCGGTTACAGAGGGACGTCAATATCTTCAGCAATTCGTGAAAAAGCCCTGTCAACACGAAGAATGAAATCTAAGGAATATTCCGTAAATGTAATTCCGTTGATTCAACAACACTTGACAGCTGGATATAGCTTAAGCGGAATCGCCAAACTGCTCAACAAACAAAAAATAGTCACTGTTCGAGGTGGACAGTGGACAGCAACTTCTGTCAAGAGAATATTATTGATATCCGAAACTACATTAAAACTGGAAGATACAGTTATTACTGGTGGTTAGACCCACAAGTGACCTATCACAAACCGAGGACTTCCTTGATCGCAACCTGAGGCTGCTTACCAGATTCAATAAAAGAAACCAATTGCTCAAGACTCTTCAGCCGGTAATCATTTCGTTCCTGAACCATATCCAAAATCGTTTTCTTGGTGTCAGCGTCAAACACCTTGTCAATTGAATAGAAGAGATCCTTTTCGGGAGTCTTCTCTAGGGATAATTCTCCTTTATGGTAGGAGGAATACAAATCATTCATTATAGTAGAAATTGAGCAGTTGAGCTTTTTTGATACCCCCAAAATCAGACCCGTTCGGGTTACGCCTTCGTACTTTTGATATACTGCGGATGCTTTCCCCTTAGCCGGTTTGAAATATGTTATCCGATCGGTGCCCCTGGCAATGATATCGATGACACCAGTCCGTTCGAAGTAACTCCAAATGACAGCGTCAAGGTTATCTTCAGAGAAATCCCCCCAGGGGTTTATCCGAGCAATGAGGTTGTCCCCGGTTGGTTGCATGTTTTCAAAAGTCGCATCCAAATTCGACTCGTCTGGTATAGACGCATTGATCAGGTCCTTATGGAAGTCCGCATTTTTTTCCGTATAGAGTAAGTACCCGTAGGCCTGTTTGCCATCTCGGCCAGCTCTGCCGACTTCCTGATAATACTGTTCTATGGATTCCGGCATCAGGTAGTGGATGACAACCCTTACATCCTTGATGTCGATACCCATCCCGAAGGCGCTCGTAGCGAAAACGATATTTACATCACCATTCTTAAAAGCGTTTACTACTTCCATCCGCTCAGCTGAATCCATGTCACCATCGAACGGCATGCAAGAGTAGCCCTTGGCGCTAAAATCCTCTGACAGGGCCTTTGTCCCGTACTTTTTATTGGTTTTTCGATGCACATACACGATGATTTTCTGGCCTTTATTCTCCTCCAGTAACTCCTCCAGTCGATCCAGCTTCGCTGTTTCATTGACGAGCTTTTCAACTTTAAGGTCCAGGTTGGTTCTCATAAGATCTTTGCTCACTACCTTGTCTGATTTGGAAATTCGGAAGAGAGAGGTTATTTCATCCTGATCTTTGGGGTTAAGAGTAGCGGTGAGAGCCAAGATCGTTGGCCAGCTGGTAGCACCGAATACACGATCCAGGAAATGAGGCACTCCGGCGTAAGCGGGGCGAAATGTATAGCCCCACTGAGAAACGCAGTGTGCCTCGTCAAGTACCACCAAGCCTATATTGTCCTTGTTTTGCCGGAGGACAAACTCGATATAACCATCAAAAGCAACTCTTTCTGGAGTGAGAAATAAAAATTGTGGTTCCTGAGAAAACTTCATGGCCCGAAGCTTGTTATAAGCATCTTTTCCGGAATACTCGGATAACGAAATAGCCTTGATGCCTTTCTCAGTGAGGGTTTGAACCTGCTGCCCCATAAGGGCAACGAGCGGAGAAAAAACGATTGTCGTTTTGCCATTAGTCAGTCCAGCTAGTTGATAGATAAGAGACTTACCTGATCCCGTTGACATAAGGCAAAGCGTATTCTTTTTGGCAGAAATGCTGTCAAGAGTGGGCTGCTGGACATCACGCAATTGTTCGACTTCTGGGAAATATTTTTTCAGAGCGGCTGTAATCATGAATACCACCTGGCCGTTAGGTCTTCATCGCCACCGGTCATGGTTTTGATGTTCTCGTAGTTCACGGTGTATATTTCGTCAAAGAAACGCATCACATACACAAACCTGTAATTGCGGTCCAAAGAGACGCCATGTTTCTTGCACTCTTTCTCTATTAAACGGTAAACCCTCAATGAGTAGAGCAACACCAAGCTGTAGTGATACCAGTAGTTATGGTTCATGGGGATATTTCTGGTTTTGACTTTCTTGGTATCACTTATCATGAGGAATTCAGACGTCATACTGGGCAAGCTAAAACTACCCTTGCCAGACAAGAAATAGAGCCCGTACATGGAAAGCCTGGTCAACAATGGGAAAATACGGGGATTCAGATAATACAGCACGACAGTCTTGATCCCGGAACCTATAACTCCCACAACACCGTATTCCTGCTCATCAAGAGCTGAAACCTTAAAATCATCAACACTGTCAAATTTGGAGAATTCGGTATCCGGCGTATTGAGCGAATAATCTTCAGCAAATTTTATGAGGTTAAAAAAGACATCCAGCAATTCCAAGCCAGTGGTTGGAATAAATTTCTGCTTCCACTCTTCCATAACCTCGTGCTGGGAATTTACTGAATTACGGATAACAGGGCATTCTTTTTTCAAAGCAGCTTTAAAAGCTTTGGGATCAACATCCTCATATTCCTGGAGATCATCCCTATCAAAGAATTTACGGTAAGCCTCAGCTTCTTTCTCATATTCTACTATCGCTTCGGTAAATATTTTTCGCAGAATGGATGCCTTGTCTACCGGCGCCTGCTTTACCTTGAATCCGGAATTGGATAGTTGAGCTGCCACTGACTGAGGGGATTCCCGCGTAATCATACTTTCCCAATACGTGAGGAATGCCATCTCGATCTCAGTCCAGACACTTGCGATGTGTGAATCTTGCTTGGTCAGACCATATTCCGGATTTTCATCACCATACGAGATCAGCATAAAGCCCCCTTAAATCAGCTGAGATTATTTTTGTAACTCAATCCACCGGACATCAAGAACGCGTTCAAGCCCTGCACGGGTCTTGGGAATTTTCCGACCTTTGCCAAATGTCTCAACGACGGTAGTAATCGAGGAGTCGTTTACCCCAGTAGCAATCAGATAGAGTTCTTGCTTAGCCCGTGACCCTCCAACATAGAGCAGCTTTCGGTCATCTTCGTTGCACAGGTCCATCAGGTCGAAATCGACCATGATCACAAACCCGGCTTCCAACCCTTTGAACTTACGCGCTGTTGTCGCTAAGATTGAATCTTTGGAGAACTCGTCAACAATCGTCTTGCCAGCTATCTTGTACAATCCATTAAAGCAGGTTTTACCCGCCCCAGTGCAGGACAACACGGCGATTTCATCTGGTTTTACTTCTCTTGCTATCAGTTCCTTGATGATCTGCTCGATGGCAGCGATTTGATCTTGAGGGCTGCTTACTTCGCGGATAACAGGCTTGGGACCTTCCAACGCATTCGGGTTTTTATCCACGTTAAGTCCCATGAATCGATGGGAGCTGCGATGAATTTGCTGTGAATTTCTACAGTTTCTCCGCAAACTGAGCCGGCACGCAGCGTTTGCAACCCAAGCGGGTGGCTCGTCGATGTGGACTGATTGATTGGGGTCATAGAAAACGTAGAAATTACTTTTTGTTCGTAGCGAGAGCCAGTCAATCCAGTCACTTCTAAAATCCTGTCCTTCATCGATGATTACGGACGTATATTCCCAGTGTTTTCCATCATTCGACAGATACTCAATGAATTTATCGGCCAATTTATCAAAATCTCCCTCCGTCGCACCCTTCACATACTTGGCAGCCAAACTGTGAAAGTTTTCGATGGTGATTTTGGGTGCATCAAAGTTTTTCCGTAGCCAGTTTTTAAGAGCCGCATTGTAACAAAGCAAGAGGACATTCTCGCCCCTCGCTGTCAGCCGCCGGGCTTTTTCCAGTGCAATCACCGTCTTACCTGTGCCGGCATAACCACTAATAACGGCTTTGTCCTGATCATCCAAAAATTCAATGATACGCGCCTGCTCGTTGGTGAGACGCAATAGTTTGCGCTCGTGCTCTTCTATCTTGAAACGGTTGGATGGAATCACAGAAAGGGACGGGCATATGACGTTCATGACGCGTTCAGTGCCCCCCTTTTTCAATGAAGTCGGTTTGAATTTGCTGCTCCAGTAGGTGAACGTTCGGTCAATGGCGGATTTAGCATCTGGCAGATCAGTTGAATCTAATAGCATCTCGCTATTCATATTCATTGGCAGGATCTTTTTGTTTACTGGCGCGGAAGTAAACCATACCGCATGACAGACCAGGCAACTTTCATCGCTATGAAGTTTCCCGTCGAGGGCGGCAATAATCTCAAACTTTGATCTTGAAGCCTGGGCCTCGGGGTCTTTCATCCTCGTGACAAGGCCTGTTCGACGATTCTGCTGATACCAGACACCATTTTCAAGGGTGACATTTCCCGCTTTGACTTCTATGACCAAGATACCTTTTGAGGGCTGGAACACCACGAAGTCAGCTTCCCCTTGCCCTGGAGACCGGTCCGAGCTGGGTCTTCCTACCCACCGTATCGAATGGAAGACAATGTAGCTATCATCAAGCTGCGCCAGTGAATCATATGCCTCTTGCTCTCCATCACTTCCGTGAAAATCGAGCGGCATTGCCGGTATCATTGTTGCCACAGAACCTCCATTGATATATAAATAAAGCATTTACCTGACTGAATTCACCCGATTACAGTTGATGAATAAAAACCTTATCTTTCAGCTTCAGGGACTGAGCCGCTGCAGTTATCTGCGTATGGTGAGTAAAAAGAATCACCTGGGTTTTCTCGGCAAGGGCTGCCAATGACTGTAGGGTGGCGAGTGATCGTTCATCGTCGAAATTGATCAGGATGTCATCAACGATAAACGGCATCGGTTCGCTGGACTGAACGCGCCATTCAAGGGTTGCAAGTCGTAAGGCCAAGTAGAGCTGGTCACGCGTGCCGGAACTCATGCCTTCGACTTGGATCCACGCACCGTTAGAACGGACACCGATCAGTATTGGTTGCTCATGATCATCACTGTCCGTGCGCAAACCAGCAAATGAACCGAGGGTCAGTTCGTGGAAATAGCGGGAGGCAATTTTGAGGACAGGGTCCTGGTTTTCAGCCCGATAACGTTCGATTTCTTCACGAAGTATCTTCGTAGCCAGTTTCACTCGGATATAGCGCTCCGTGAGCCGCCGAACTTTTGCCAATGCCTGTTGTGAGGCATCAGCCAGCTCAGCCGCTTTGCCACTGCCGTCCATTCGCGCCAGTTCGTTTTTCTCCCGGCCGATAGTTTCAGATAATTGTAAAATTTCAGGGTCAATTCTCACTTCGATTTCGTTAGCCAAGTTTTCTATTCGCCCCGGTAGATCATCCGGGTCTATTTCGTGGGCTTGTGCTTCAAGGTCAGTGAAGGAAAGCCCTTCAGCTATACTGGCGAGAGTTTCTTCGATATCCTCCAGCTTTTCCCTGAATTTTAGTAATTCACTGGAACGCCGTTCCGCCTCATTGAGTTGCTCTTCCGTCTCGCTACCGGCCAGTTTTCGTAGCGCTGCGATCTGTTCATCAATCCCAGCCAAACTGGTTCGAGCTGCAAGGATAGAAATGTTCAGTGCGTCGATCTCTGCTGTATACTGCTGTACTAACGCCTGATCCTGACTGGCCTTAACCAAAAGGATTTTCAATTGTGAGACAGCCTGAGGGGCATCTGCGCCTGAGATATCTGGTGCAACCTCTTTGACCAGTGCCAGTACTGACTCCTCAAACTTTAGGGAGTCCCGGTCAATACCTTCGATCCGCTTGCGGAAATCATCGGCCTCTTTAAGCTTATCAAAACAACTTTGCAGCGTTTCGATGAAGTCAATCGCCTCGGCAGGGATGGTCTTGCTCTCAATTCCTAGAGGGGCCACAGCATCTTCCCACAGAGCCTGCCACTGTTTTAGCTCATCAGCAGCATCATCGCGGTCTTGACTGGCGGCTTCCAGAGCGCTTTCCAGATCGCTTCGTTTTCCTTCCAACGCCTCACAGCGAGACTGTTCGCTTTGCAGTCTACGTAAAAGTTCTTCGGCACACAGTAAGGGTGACGAGAGGTCTTCTCCAGAAAATTCACGCCTTTCTCCTACTACAGCTAACTCAGTAATGAGAATGGCACGAAGCTCGGAACGTTTTGTTCCACGTTCCGCAATATCCTTTGCAATCTTGTCTGCTTCCTCTACCTGGAAGCGGAGTTTTTCAAAATTATTGAGCCATGCTTGCATTTCACGTGGGGGTAGCGGGGTTATGGTGCAAGGTGTCCACAGTTCCTGCCAGCGACGAGAGGCATCACGCAATGCTGAGTCGTTCTTCTCCTGTTGTGTGTTCAACTCATGCAGGCGATTTTCGATTGCTTTAGCTCGTGCTTTAAGTGATGCGTGTTTTTGTACCCGATCAGCCTCCCGATACATACGGTCCGCCGTCTGATCCGAGATACCCACCATCTTTTCATAAGCATCGGGCAGCGGTTGCTCCGGATCGTAGTCACGGCTTTCTGTTGATACATCCTCTCCCTGCAGCCATTGTTTCCGCAATAACTGCCAGCCATGCTCACGCTTACCCCGAAACTGGTTCAACTCCTCTTCAGTGGGAACCTCAGTAGCGAATTCAATTTCATGAAGCTGCTCAGCGAGCTGGGCCAGTTCAATTTCCAGCTGCTCACGATCAGATAGTAATTGCCGGTTATTATCAATACAGGAACGAAATTCTTCTTCAAACCGGTGAACTGTTTCAGGTAAGGGGATCGCCAGTTGCCCCACCATTTCCAATGGCCCACTCCAGAATCCGAGACGCTGCAAAGCCTCGTAACAGTCCTTTTGAGCACGATCAAGACTTTGACGCTTCGTAGTTATCTCTCCATCCAGATCGCCGACCTTCTGTGCGAGAATTACCGATTGGGACAGTTTTTTGATGTCTGCAACCTGAGCCAGTTGCTGGCACTCAGTCTGAATCTTTTCGAGCTCTTTAGTTGTAGACTGAACCTGACGCTCTGCCTTATGCAGGCTCAGTACAAGGGCCTCATGTTTGGTGCCCAAGGTTTGAATGGTTTTTCTTTTCGCCAGGCTTGGGCGTAATGCCTCAACATCGTTAATCGACAACTCTGGTCTGATCTGTTTCAGCAGATTAGCTGCATCCGTGCGGAAACCAATTCTCCGTCCTTCCAGCTGCGGACGGTCAGCTTTAGCTTTACGGTACTGACCGAGTTCCTGGTGTAGCGCCTCAATAGCATCGATATGATCAAGAAGACCCTGATTAAATGAGATCGCGTTTCGTTTATCTTCGAGATCTTGCAACCGGCTGTTATCAGTTTCGAAATTGTTTCTGGTATCTCGCTCCTGCTGCTCCAACTCCCTGCGGCGATCACCAAAATCGGCAGGGAGTACAACAACATCACCAAGCTCTGTCAGTTTATCAAGAATGTTCCTACGTTGACCAAGGTAAGGCAATGCCTGCTTCAAGCGCTCTAGTTGCCTTTTCTCCCTGGTCAGCTTAATGCGCAACTCATTGACGACCCCCAACTTCTTCACCGCATCGTCGAGTGCACGCTGATGGTCCTGCCACTCGCGGCTCGAAAGCGTCACCTGTTTCAATTGCGACTGTAAGTCTTTGTACTGGGTTATGAGCGATGTTATTGCCTGACTCGATCCCCGCGGTCGGAAAAGGTTATCTCCTTCCGCTTCCAATTCATCCACAATGGTTTTCAGAGAAGCCAGACCGGTTCCAGCAGCGAAAAGAGCTTGTCCTACTTCACCTTGTTGATCCAGTATCCCTTGTCCGCCCTTAACCAAAGTCTCATGGTTAATGCCGTACAAAGTCGTGAAGAGATCCTGTTCGATGCCATGGAGAAATGGATATAGAAGGGCGGGGTCAAGGGGGTTATCGTGCTCGTCAAAGAGGCTGTTCTTGTTCTTCTTGCGGCGGGCGAAAGCAAGTTCACTGCCGTCAGATCCTTGGAGGCACCCCTTCACCAAGAGTTGATCATAGGAATGCAGGAAATTATCTCCGGAGCGAGCAGGGAACCCGAAGAATAGCGCTTGCAGTGCCCTCAATGAGCTGCTCTTTCCGGCTTCATTGCGTCCGAAAACTACATGCAGGCCCGGCAGGTCGGAAGAAAAATCGAGAGTTCGATCAGTGAAATGTCCAAACGCCTTCAGCTCCAGACGTTTAATTCGCATGGCGACCTCCCTGCTGAATCTTGGCTGTAAGCAGATCTTTGACCTCATCACGTAATAGAGCAATTTCCTCTTCATCTGGCGAAAAGGGATCATCCTCAATTAATAGATCAGGTGGTAGCTTACTGCGTAATTGCTCAAAATCAGGAAGCAGGTCAAGCAGGCGTGACGTGTTAAACTCAATTCCTTCAACGGACTTCTGGAGGGCGGCTAGTGGTGAGTCATCGGCGAACGCTTCGTTGATTTCCTGCTCCTTGTGCGTGTTGTAAATAATTTTTTCGAGCCATACATCACCAAGATCGGCCGCCACGGCTCGCAACTCCTCCTGCCAATGAGCTGCATGATCATGTAACCTGCCGTGCAGAGGGGTAGTCCCTTCCAGAGTAAGACGAACTACTAGCGGACGTCCATCTGACTGCTCCCGTTCAGATTCAAAGGTTTCCCGAACCAGCTCAAGTAAAGACTCGGGCTTATCACATTTAGCAAGATCTACTCGGCATCGGGACCAACGCAGGACATCCAACTCCCTCGTCTCTACCGAAACAATCCGGTTATCCTCGACGGTCACCAGTGTACAGCCTTTCGCGCCGGTCTCGCGGATGTGTCTCCCCTGGATATTCCCTGGGAAAACTACCCAAGGATCAGTGGCAACTTCTTCCCGCTGGTGAACATGCCCGAGCGCCCAATATTGATATCCCTTTGAACGGAGTGCATCGAGAGTACATGGCGCATATGGTTCATGGCCAGGACGACCATTCAGGCTGGAGTGTAGCAGCCCTATGTTGAAGTGATTTGCTTTGCCTTGCGGATAATTCTGTGTCAAATCCTCGGCAACTATCCGCGAGGAAAAACTCTGACCATTGATCGCTACCCCAAGGCTCTCCAAGAGGCGGGTTTCAGCCTTCTTGTGAGAAAACAGGGTAACGTTGTCGGGCAGGTTCAGGGCGCGGGTGATTTGGCTGGCAGCGTCATGGTTACCGGAGACCATGAAGACCGGAATTCCGGCATCTCTAAGGCGCCCCATGCGATTTATAAAATAGATGCCGGTATTGTAGTCCTTCCACTCTCCATCATAGAGATCACCGGCCAGCAAAACAAAGGCAACTTCTTCGTCGATGGCCAGGTCGATGAGGTTATCGAATGCACGTCTTGCTGCCCCACGGATCTGCTCAACCGGTGCATCCTGGTAAACTTCAAGTCCCTTTAACGGGCTGTCGAGATGAATGTCAGCAGCATGGATGAACGAGAACATTAGGTTTCTCCTTTACGAAAACCAGCGTGTCAAAGCTTCTTTTCATTGACCAGACGCCAATATTGATAGCCTAGTGCAGTTAAGCGGCAGGACGTTGAATTGATAGCCGCAAAATACATAAATTCTGCATCAACTGGCACGACAAGACCAACGCTTTGAAACTTCTGCAAATCCTTAAAAATTTTGACATTCTCAGAAATTGCAGCTGGTTCAGTATCCTCATATGTGGGATTTAGATAGTGCTCAGATTCTGGCGTCGGAAAATATTGCGTAATCTTGCGCAGCGTTTCAAATGGTACCTTGGGAGGTATTCGGCGTAATGCCGTAAAACTCGTTACATTGGTTTTGAAGATCGGCCTTTGATCCCAAGCACCAAGAGCTTCATCTACATACGCATACAATGATCCAGGGGTGATATTACCCCTGATATCGGCTGCGCCACCCTTGAGCGCATCAATCAGCAATGACGTAAATACACCAGCTCCATTTACTTCCAGAGCTGACTCGCTGTCTCGACTGGCCGTAAGTACAGACATACCTTCAGCTAACTGCGCGATATTATTTCCCACAATGGTTGGTGTCCCCATAGCGCCGGAATGACAGCAATCGAAAATAATCACTTTATTCCTGGCCTTGGACTGGTTGGCTAATGAGAGAACATCATCCATCGACACTCCCTCGTCATACTTCTTGGCATCAGTGGTTACCAAGTACCCCCCTGTGCTTTTAATATATCCATGCCCCGAAAAATAGAGAAGGACCATTTCAGAATCACCAGCGAACAATTGTTCAATCGCTTCACGCAGGGCGGGTCTTGTAATTGCTGAGGCCGGCGATGTAATCGTGCGCACTCCAAAATTAGGAGAGCCATCACCATTAGACTCAAGTATTGCGGCTAAAGAAGTTGCATCATTGACACATCCGCGCAGAGGAGATGAAGGGTAGTCATTTATGCCGACTATGAGAGCTTTTTTCATATTATCCTCACTCCTTGTTTTTTCCTTCACCCATCATTTGAGATATTGCCGAGGCGATATTCTCCCAGTCCCATGAAATAGTTCTGTTTCTATTCAACCCATCAGGAAGATTGCTGTTTTTATCCGCACCATCAACATAGACACCAAAAACTGGGACATCCTGATCTTTCGCCATTTTAATTTCTTTGGCGACACCGGTCGCGCTGGCCATAGTTTTCCCAACTAGGACAATAACCAAATTGCATTTGTTTATCTTATCCTTGACTGTCGCCTCCCATTGCGACTGTGGCAAAGAAGATTTTGATGACCAATCCTGGATTGAAAAAGGGGTCTTGGAATTCTTGGCCTGACCCACGAACAGTTTTTTTTGAGTTTCGTTGTGATCGTAATCAAAGCTGATAAATGTTCTGGGATCTGCCATTTTGAATCTCCTTTTTGGTAAACAATTTGGATTGGACTGACACTACAAACGCATTTCGTGGTAGTTTGAGAGATTACTCCTCCAGCGCCTTGAACACGGCATCCGCGGAATCCCGGTAAAACTCGATACTGATCTTCGTCCAGAGATCGTCCGGCAGGTCATTCAGCTGCCGGCGGGCTGACACCGGCATCAACAGTGTCTGGGCCTGCTTGTCGATCGCCAATTCAGCGATACTTACTGCATTCGGAATCATCTCGGTCGAACCACCGAGGTTGAGCGCACCAACGATTACCGTACCACCGCGGGTGTTACGGCCAAGCAACGATCCACAGAGAGCAACAAGAACGGGAAGTCCAAGACCGGTTCCGCTCTTGTCAGCATCCATGGCCCGGATCTGGATTGAAAACTCCTCTTCACGTGGGTTTCTATCGCCGACAAGTTCCTTTGCCCTGGTATAGAGATTCTGTTCACCTACCCGGACACTCTCGCGGAACGCTGGTGGCGTCGGTTGATTAAGAATCTTCACCCCGCTGCCAGGTCCGCAGGTTACTTCAATACGGCAGAGACCTGCCCCTGTTTCCGGTGAGCCTGGACTCACTGCCCATACCTGCCCAGGTGGCAGTGGGTCGCTTTCAATAGCTTCGTCACTGTGCAATTCTGGAGTCGAAACGAACTGCTCAATTCCCTCTGCCCCAAGGGTATAGCTGAAGTGGGTATTGCGGAATTCACTCTTGAAGACTCGTTTTTGCTGTTCCTTAACCCGCCGGCGAGACTCTAGGGCCAACCGGACAACCCATTCCAAGTCCACATCGGACACAGACAACTCCGGATCCGGAAAAAGCAGCTTAATCAGACCACTGACGGTTTTGTTTACTGCTTCGATATCCCTACCACTCAAGGCACCGCCGAGGTGAACACGCCCCTGCATTACTGACACCCGATTACTCATCCGCAACCGGCTCCAGCACTCGCTGATGAAGTCACTTACAAGTCCGAAATGATCGGAAAGATGGTCGTTCGGGTTTAGTTTCGGGAAGTCCCACCCCGGAACAAAGGCATGAATACGGTCCATAAAAGCCGTGTCGTTGCGCATCTCTGGTGGTAGTGGTCCGAGTAGATGGCTAATTTTCTGCTGCTGTTCGACATCCACATCAAAGTTACCCACCATAACGAGGCACCCATCAGCACGGATGTTCTCCTTGCCACGGCTGAACTGACCGGAGGCCATATACCCTTTCATGATGTTGACACCGTCCTTCTGGTCAAAGGAAATCCCGGACACCTCATCAAAGCAGACCACATCGTACTGGCAGACAAGGCCGCGTTGGCCGCTGGCGTTGTTCACGAACATCTTGGCGACGGTTGCCTTTCCGCCAGAAATAAGATGGGCATTTGGCGAAATCTGCTGGTACAGGTGGCTCTTACCGGTACCACGAGGGCCAAGTTCCACCAGATTGTAATTCCGCTCGACAAAAGGCACCATGCGTAAAAGGATTACCTTTTTCGCCCGATCGCTGAATGCCGTCGGTTCCAAACCGATAGAGCGAATCAGAAAGTCGATCCATTCGGCAGTTGTAAAAGAACGGCGGCCTTTTGCAAAAATGTCTAGCAGGTCGGACTTGGACATCTGGATGGGGCGTAATCCATCAATCTTGAAGGGACGCCCCCCTTGCTGCTGGGCAATGATTCCATCATAGGTGAGTGTCACCTCGGCGTAAAAGCCATCCGTCAACATCCGCTCGTTTTCCGTAACCATCTGATCGTCAATCCGGACGTCCTTCAAGGTCAGGCTGGGAAGTTCAGCCAGGTAACAGTCGTTTTTAGCGTCCAATCGGGCTTTGACAATATCTATCAACTTGACAGAACCCTGCTCTTTAGCTCTGGCTTTGAAGAGTTCTTCCTCGCCGGTTCGTACAGTTCTGTCCTTGAGCTGTTTCTCCACGATCTGCAGCCCCTCGGCGATTTCATCCTCGTCGACGCTGGCGCAGTATCGCCCCAACAGAAACTCGACCACATAGGTCGGCACCGGATACTGACGAGAATACTGACGGACCAGATCTTTGCGGACAAGAAAGCCGTCAAAAACTGCTGCTGCCTGCTTATCAAGATTATCCATCTGAATTGCGTTCATAAGTCTTCTCCAACTGTTGTCGGTTTGTAATCAAGCACTTGGCCGTCCTTGTCATAGACGACTACCGTTGCCGCCGAGCCTTCGTATTTATCATCTTTTACGGCCAGACTCCCCTCAGCAGAGGCACTTATCTCTTTTGCAGATGCTGCAATACTGGTATCTGACTGCCGCCAGTTGAGGCGAAGATCGACACTAAGCCCTGACGCATTCGTATCAACTGCGACTTTGCACCGCATTCCCCGCCACTGAATGTTTGTGATGCTTGCCCGGGCTGTTTGTGCCCCCGCTTCAACAATCATGTCGGGTATCACGCACTCTTGGACGCTTACACCACCATGCGCATACTCAATGCCGGCTCGAAATGAACCGATTCCAGGTGGCGACGTAATCCTGACGTGAGGGTTCCAGTGCCATGTGTATGTTGGCAGATCTGGCTTCGATTCACCCTGTATGGTGGCACAGCGTGCCCATTTGCTTGCAACCAGGTATTGCGGGAGCTCCACTTTCGGCAGACCACCAGGGAGTAGCAGCCAGCCATGGTCAGTAACTATCCTCACGCGGGGCCATCCAGCGCCGATCAGACTGACAACTCGACTGATCACATCTTCAACCTCTCCGTCGATATGCTGAACCATTCGGGAATCCAGTGAATGCCCCAATTCATCCAGCATACCGGTTTCAGCCCACCCAGATTTGTCGGGGGCGGTTGGCATGTAAATTTCCTGCTGTTCCATTACGTCCAAACCGTCACGGGCCATTTCGTCCCGAAGGCGTTGGGCTGTCACCTGTTGTTTGTTTGTCTCCCAAACTGGTGTGAAGTCGCTGACATCATCTCCTCCTCTGTAGATGGCATTTACCGGCGCTGCCAGAGGCTTGGCCGTGGCCGTCACTGTAGGCAGTGGTGCAAATCGATGACCCATCTGGACACGGAAACCTCGCCCCTCAAGCCGCTCCTGGATCATGCAGCCTATATCAAATCGGATACCGTCTACAAAAAGAATGCAAGTCCCAGGTTCCTTAGATACACCTACCGTCAGCTTTCCCCCTTCAGAAAACACTTTTTCCACCAGTGATTGGAATTGTCGTGCTGATTTATCAAGCCACGGCTCATAGAGCGCCCGAACTACCTTGGCGACAAGCTGACCTTCCGATGTTGCTTTGGCGATAGTCAATGCATCCAGCGCCGCCCGGTCACAGCGCCAGCCATTATCAGCATAATCAACTGCCATCGCTTGAGCTGTAACACCACCAAGAGGTGAGCGAGCTGCGTTTCCGAGGATAGCCAAGGGCTCAAGAGCAACAGCCAGCGGGCTATGACCCAGCTTTGCCCAAACCCATTCCCGCCGTTCTTTATGCTGATCATTGAGCGCAAGAACCTGATCGCATGCCTCCTGATGGGGGAGCGCCAGGATTTGTTCAAGGGCACGACATAGACTTGCCTCCTTCTCTTCATTTACCGTGGGGCGTCGTGACGGATCGACAAACAAATCCCGCGCAGGCACGCGCAGCTGTTGCGAAACTCCGGGATAAAGACGTGGGGCTTCACAGAAACGTCGCCAGACCGAATCCCAGACACCCCCGCCATGGACCAGGGCATCACCTGCGGTAAGAGGGCCGTCTTTGTCAGGGTCGAAGTTAAATTCGCGGATGCAGACATCCCGGAAGGTCTGCCAGGTTGACTGTTCACCAGAACGCTGGAACAATTCGGGTGCGCTCATCCAAGTCAGAAGATCACTGATTGGATCGCCGATGATAATCCGGTCGAAATCCTCTGCTTCCAGTCGCCGGCCACGCAATGTCTCAATTGGATGGGTAGCCAGCCGAGGCAGAGCCCGCAGCATGGCTTCACGGGTCCTGGCGTCCATTGCCATATCAAGGCCCAACCCATGTTCCGAGGTGAGAAATGCTTCCACCGTCCAATCCCGGCCATTGCGCTGGTGCCAGACGGCGCCACGGTACTGCAACTCTATAAGCGGTTGAAGGTTGCGAGGGCAGTCACCACCAGCCCGCAGTTCCTGCCGGCTGACTCCTGGCAGATAAATTATCGGGATAACTCCTTCAGGCGGTGAAACTTCCGGTAAAGTCCGATCCAGAATGCATTTAAGCCAGATAACCGGACCGGTACGCTTTTCAGGGTTATAGCTGCCCAAGGTGTAGAGTTGCGGGATAACAGCCGAAAGCGCCTGTAAAAGTCCTTGCCATTGCCCGTCGGTGTCGGTCCAGAGGAGCACCGCCGGCTCTGCAACCCCTTCAGGCGATCGCAGTGAGGCGGCGAAAGATGTATGAAGAGCATCTATAAGTGTTCCTGCTTTCAGCTGAGAGCTCATGCGTTAACCTGCTCCTGCAAAAATGTAGGTAAAAAGTGAAGTATTTCGATCAGGTCTCCGCGTCTGAATGTGGCAGCCAACCTTTGCAGACTGACATCATGATCCTTGTATAAGATGTTAAGCGCCGCCTCTATCAAACCTACTGCTTTGGTATGATATTCATCACCTTTTGTCTCTATAAGGGTACGAGCTTCATCAAATTTACGGTGATCGAGCTGGTTCAGTTTAATTCCCATGTCCGCTAACAAAGAATCTCCCATGAGCATGGCAACAAAACAGGAAGAATAGCGGATAGATTCCGGAGCATCCGCTGCTGGTCTTTTACGTTTATTCTCGGCGATTCTGAATAGGAGAACTGCAATGATGACCTGAGCCCCGGTAAGATCCGCGGTAAAAATGGTGTCATACAGTTTCCCGAAATGCCCTCCGGCCATATACTTACCCTGATGTGGTCTGTGGCGCCAGATTGAAAGCACCGCTTCAGCGGCAGTACCACTGGTAATGTCGGTAGGTTTTGTTGCAACCTCGCTTCTTTGCCGTCTGTAGTTGTAACCCAACTCCTGTATAGACAAGGCAAGTTTCCGCTGGCGGTCGTCGTTAGAGCGCAAATCGCGCAGATCGACAGGGTTCTGACTGTTGGTTGCATACGTTATGTTACGGACGACTTCTTCTTCTCCCTTTGGCAATTCATAAATCCGAACAAGGACCGATGCTTTCGGAGCTGTAACAGAGCCGGAAGATAGAATACGCTGAATAGTTTTGCAGGTCTGGCCACCATTGATGATCTGCATCCCGAAAAGTTTCACAGACCAGTTATCTCCCTGAAGTGCATTATGTTGGAACTGGTTACACGTAAGCGTAATCCCGTTATTGTAAAAGTAGAAATTTGGCTGTTCGGAAGGTGTTGTTAAGGTATGCGCAATTCCTTCGTTGATGCGATTACCCATGAGGCCAAGGTATCGACGGATGTTTCTCTCAAGCAGTCTGTCTCCGTGCCTGTCAAAAATTGCTGCAAGTTCCGACACTGCAACCTTGCCAACAAGAACGCGACGGAAATCGTAGTCTTCTACGATGGCTTTGCCCGTCAGCCGAATTGAGTCGTCCACCGGCTTCAGGGACTGAATAATAGCCACCATCCGATCGTGATTAGCGTGTTCGAAAACTACCTGATCCCCAAACCCTGCATTCCTGATTAACTCATCTGCTTCACCCTTCCAGGTAAGGCCATTGTTACAGGCAATTATTCTCACCTGCGGAAGCATTCCGTCCGCAACGAGAGATCTGATTTCCTCAATTCTTGGCTTGAGGTTAGGATTTACCGTGATCTGTTTATAAGGGTCGAAAAGTGTTCCTACTGCCTGGATCAGCTTTTCTATGCCAGTTTGTGGAAAATTGGATGTACCTTCGAGATCGGCCTTGTATTTCCCCTGGAAAAGGGTGACGGTAAATTCACCATCCAGGACTTCCCCGACCTCTATCGCATCAACCCCAAAATCTCCACCGCCTTCAGTCAGACACTCGATTGCCTCATCCTCCGGGAGATCGAGAAGTGTCTTTACCACAAGGACGACAAATGCTGCCGAGAGGAGCTTATTCTCGTCATTCTTGAAGTTGGCTTTTTCTTCAATAGCATCCTTCTGCCGCTCGGCCAAAGCTCTTACCTGCTGGTCAATGATGCTGGCATTGATATTCATCACTTTCCTCCTTGGCACCGCTCGCGGGCGGCACTTTTATGTTCGTTCGTATAATGCAGGTCGTTCCAGCGGTTGCCGTCGAATTCCTTACCGCCGGCGAAGTTCTCTGTCTGTCCATCCCATCCCCAAAACCAGGGAAACTCTTCTTTCTTCCGTTCCGGTTCCTTGCCGCGATCCTTGTCCCACTTGATGTTTTTGGGTGTCGTGCGCAGGATGCAGGCATTTGCCGCCTTGGCGCCGTATGGTTTGGCGGTCATAAAGGGGCGGATGTTTAAACGGACTCCGTCGTTGATGTCAGGTTCCCAGCCAATCGGCTGCTGCTGGAGCGGTTTCCAACGGACAAAGATGTCATAGGGTGGTTCGCCGTTGCGGATCTTTTCCAGTTCAGTTTTCAGGTGTTCTGCGGCAACTAACCGGGCGTCGGCGCCTTCTACCCCTGCAGCCTGGTCTCGCCGCTGACTGTCGATCCAACCTTGTCCCAGGTAGGTGTAGATCAGCTTGTCCAGAGTGCGCATGCATTCGCCATTGGGAGCAGCCAGCAGATGGTAGTTGACCAGTGCATGGAAGCCATCCCGCCGGCCATCCCAGATGTGCCAGATGAAGGGACGCTGGTGGAAGAGTTCGCAATGCTGGGCAAAGAAACCGTCTCTCAGCCAGTCGTCAAGTGTCTTACCAGAATAACCGACTTCCGTCAGAAGAGAGGCCTGCTTAGCAGCTGACCAGTCTTGGCCATAAGCATCTGCTAGGAGAGCATTGAGCCGTTCTGCAGCTGGGGGTTCGCCTTTCAACGGATTCAGGCAAACAATGCCGTCATCATCGACATGCTTTTCAAGTCCATCGGGCTCAAGGGAAGGACAATCGGGGAAGCTATTGCCCGTCTGGCGGGGCCAACGGAAACAGAGCAGACGTGAAACGGCCACCTGAAGTGGGTTGTCAGAGCTATTAGGGTGTCCGGCAAAGAGCCACTGGGTGGGGTCGCTAGAAAATGGTTTCGGAAGGCCGTTCGGATATTTTTCGGCTGCAGTATACTGCCAGTGAGCTAGGTCAAATGGGACTTTGGCTAATGTAGCATTCGTTACGTTCAATTTTTGAGTAATTCTTCTTACGTCATTCCGAAATTCATTAGAACTGCAGTAAACCCATATAGCGGGAACATGATCTTGGTTTTTGGGATATATAACAGCAACGTTAGTGTCGAATTTTTCGCCACTGTATAGTGTTGCCGGTAAACTACCCATCTGAGATATGACGATGCCTTTTTTCCCCCAAGCTTCATTCCCTCTTCTATCCGCATCATGAAGTCTTTCTTTCACTTCTGCAGCAAAACTTCTTAGCTGTCCATTTCCATTTTCCCAGAGAATAATTTTTTCTCGACCACCATAATGCAACGATGAACTTACAGTGCTTTGTTCAAATTCCCACGTTCCGTCAAAGAATGGAACTTCCCAGAAAACTCCTTCAAAACGATTAGTATCACCATTCAACACACCAGCAAGACCTTTCGCATAGTGGCCTAGCAGAGACGTACAATCAACTTCTTCAAGAGTAATTGCACTGTCAGGATTATTACGCTGATTAGACTGAGAAACAAAATACATCTCGGTTTTTGTAAGTTTTGCAGCTTTTTGTAAAGGTGTAGTCAAATTGCTCACGTCAAAACCTAAAAAACAATGACTTTTTGTAGGTATATTCTTGCTAAAACAAAGAAGAACTATATTGAAATCCCACATCGGAGTCTGGAATGATTTAGCCCCCAATCTAGAAACGATGTCCCACTGAGAATGCATTAATAAATCATTTCGCATATCCTTGTAGGTGCCTAAAAAAAGCCAGTTTTGTGGAGTTACAAGTATCGTACTACATCCCTGGCTACAAAGGTTTAAACAACGTTCAACGAAACATGTAGCTAGGTCAGCCTTGGCATTTTTATGGTTAACTTCGCAATATTCTTTCAGAATATCATCTTGTTTTCCTCGGCCAAGATAAGGAACATTAGTTGCAACGAGAGTAAACTTATCAGCTAAAATTTCAGCTGCCTTAGATAATCCCTGTGCAGCAACTGCCATCTCCTCAATCTCATCGCCACCATGGTTAACAAGCAGTGGAGCAAGCAGTGGCTCAAGTTCATAAAAGCCTGCCTTATACAAATCACCACCAGCTTTACTCGGATCGATCAAACTACCAAGTGATGGAGCCTTGGCAAACAGATCATAAAGGCCTTCCAGACCTGCCTTCATCCGAGCAGAAAAGAGATTATCCTTGCTACCAAAAAGATCACGATCCGGCGGCACCGGCAGATTAGCTGACACCCGTTCGGCCAATTTCAGCCAGTCGACCTTGCTGACACCAAGCGATAAGCCGGAACAGGCCAGATGCAACGGTGGAAGGGCTCGGAAACCGACCATCCGCCATGCAGCAAAGGCCAGGTTGAAAGCCGCAATCTGGGTACACCGGGGGTCAATCTCAAGCCCGTAGATGTTATCCCGCAATACTTCTTCAACTGCAGCCTTGCAAGAAAGACCTTCTTCCGCCATCCGGAAGGCAACCAGAATAGGCAGGGAAAAGACAAGAAAGTGTCCACTCCCCATGCTCGGATCCAGCAGCTTGATCTCCTTAGCCGCTTTGGGCCAACCGTCAAAAGTGCCAGCGGCCGGCTTCCACACACCGTCATCGCCTTGGACAAAGCGAAGATATTCCCAGTCAATCCTGCCGACAGCACAGGCCGCTCGAAGCTCAGTCTCACTGGTTGCAGTTTTCGTTAAATCCAGATTCCGTGCCAGCACCTTCCCGGCCCACCACGCACCCAAGGTGTTGTGGAGAAGGAAATAGACCATGTAATCTTCAGTAAATAACTGGGTCACTGCTGGCAACTCATCGGCACCAATCTTAATCCCGGACTTGTTGACCTCCTCTTTTCTGTCCGCCTGCCAGAACTGGTATACCCACCCCAGGCTGTCATCAGCCTGGAATACCTCCGACGGAAGGGCCTTCAGCAGATCCTCAAGGTCTGACCGAGTTTCCGGCGGCAAGCCAACCTCCAACACCGGATCACCCGTACGGAAAATCTGCGGCAACATCCGCTCAGCAAAGGTGCTGGCCAGTTCCAACCAGTCTGTGCTCTGTTCCAGTGCCAATTCCTGACACTCGTCCAGTGTCAAGGGCATCCCGGAGCCCGGTTCAATAAGCAGGTCGGATTCAGCCAGGAAGCGGGCAAACAGCATCCGGTGCCACTGTTCATAGGCACATTCAGTAACCAGCCGGTTGATCGCTTGATTACCGCGCACACTGTCACGCTGATCGCCCAACTGACGGCCATGTGCCCGCAAACGATTGCGGAGTTGCCTTTGTTCCGGGGTCATACTCCCCCACGGCTCGTGGTGGTGAACTGCCAACTGCTCCAGAATCTTGCGGGCACCAGTCTCTGCAACCTTACGGGCCTTGGTAACGGTATTTTCCAGCTCCTTACGGAGATTTCGGGCAAGTGTAGTCATAGCATCACGTCCTTAATTGATCAGTACCGGTCCCTGCTTTACGGCCTCTACCAGCCGTGCTTTCTGCCGATCGAGCCACTCATTAACATCAGATTCATTGCGAAGAGTCGCTCTTTCTACAGAAAGTGTCTGCACTTTCGGTTCTAGTATCTTGGCGGCCCGTTCAATGGCCTGCTGAACCCGTCCCGGAATGGCATCGATCTCGGTCCGGGCAGTGTTGAGCGATTTCCCATTGAGGTAGGTTGCAAGTGATTCATCCGACGTGATATCCGGCTTGGCAAGCAAAACTAGGCCGACTGCATCCTTGATGGTCTGCTGGTCGGAATCAGCTAACTGTTGCCAGAGATTGTTGGCATTCAGGCTGTTCAACCCATCTTCTAGTGCAGCAGCATACAAGGTTGTATTGACGTTGACTGCCTCACGAAGCAGACCGGCAATGGCGATTCTGATCGGGGCAATCGGGTCGGACGGCTCCAGCAGAAGCCGCTGGTCGCAGATGGCAGTTATCTGCTCAAGATAGGGCTCTGCGCCGGCAATACCTTGCGCATGACTGCTGAGACTGACGACCACATCCCATACCGGCTTGCGCTGGCTGACCAAGTCACGCAATGCCTGCCATCCCTTGATCCTGGATTCGATGTCAGCAGCCTTGTCCTTAATGGCCACGAGCTGTTCATTGCCCACCAACCGCTGGATATCTTCGAAATCGGTGAGTAATGGCGCCTCCGGCAAGGGCGGAGCCCCCCCGGCTGACTGGCCAAGAGTGATAAGTGTTGTGAGGAACTCGGGGGCTTTGACCGCTTCTTCCCCAGCTTTGAACGGAATCCCCAGTTGGCTGAACAGTTTGCGCAACACAAGGCGGTCCGAGACAGATAGCGTGGTTTTTTCCACCCGAAATTCAGCCTTGGGGATCTTGTTCTGATCAATCTGGCCGAGCGTGATCGGGGCACCGTTGAGGGTGGCAGTAACATGCTGGGAACGATGCAGGGCGATCATGGCGGCATCTACCGCATCCCGTGGCCAGCCAAATGGGGAACCACTCAATGCTTTGCGGATATCAGTGCCGGTTTTACCCGCACCAATGGTGGTCAACACCTGCAGGCAGACTGGATGCTTTTCTGTGGCATCAGCGTGCCCGGTGGGTTGAAACGGATGATCGGCACCATCACGTGCCCGCTTGATGACTGTCTCCCAGGCATTGGAATCAGCATCCTTAAATCGAGGGAACATCCGTACCAGTGCATCAGATGCTGCTGATTTGACCCGCTCTTCCAGCATCAGATTGAGCAGTTCGCTACCACCACCCTGAAACACCTTGGCATTGGTAACGATATCACGTACCAGCCGATCACGGTCACCATCGGCCTTGTTCCGGCGGCTTTCCATGCTCTGCCTGGCCTCCCGCCCTTCGTCGGTGGTCGGGTTCCCCTTGGCATCCAGCGTCTGTTTGGCAGCATCAGCATCCACAATCGTCCGGCGCAGATCATCGGCGGCCTGCCGGGGAATGAAAACAAAAACGATAGGGCTGTCAGCACCGGCGGCACGGGCAGCTTCCACCATATCCTTCTCCGAGCACGACCAGCCATCGCGAATCCAGACCGGGATGGTGACCCCGTCCGGAGTGGGGGGTGTTTGATCACGGTGAATTGCCAGTTGCCGGGTTTCTTTAGCCAGACCCTGGATGAGTTTTATGCCACGAACAGCCTTATCAGCTTCAGCATAAAGCAGCTGGTCCCGGCGGAACTGGATAGCAGCGTCATCATTGGTCAGCTTGGTCTGGCGATTGCGGAATTCCCTATCCCAGTCCACCCCTTCACGGGTCTGTAGACGATATTCATCACCTACCGGCATCAACACGCCCTGGTCAGCCAGTCGGGTGAGGATGGTCTCGACTTCAGAGCGAAGCTTCCCGTTGTCAACAGCCAGATTGTCTACCAGCAGGTCAGCAATATGATCCTTACTGGCCCGAACTCCGATATCTGCGCCTGATTCCCGCTTGAGCTTGCCAATCAGGAACACCAGCCCGCAAATTCTCTGCGCCAATTCTCCTTCGGTTTTGCCAACCTGGATGATCCGTTCACTGATTTCCAATAGCAGTACGCCTGTATTGAGCATTTCTGGAGCCAGGGCACCATAAAGCTCATCCGCAGGGACAACCGACCCCAAGGGGCGGCGTGAAATCTTGGCCACGGCATCATGTATGATCCGCAACTGGGAACGCAGCTGGCTGTGAGTGCCGGCTGCATCAATCTGTCGGAAGCAATGCTCCCAGAACCGCCGGCGAACCGGCAACAACGGGTAGTCATCAACAATGATGTCCCTGTCCTCAACGCACTCACCGATCTTGGTGCCTTGAAGCTGCCGCGATATTTCTCCGGCATTGGTCTCAACCACAGTCTTCACATCAGCGACTGCGGTCGGCTTTTTCTGAAGAAGGACTTTACGGGTTACGGTCTCCACCTCGGCATCAGAGAGCTGCACCGGGATCGTAAAGCGATCCATCAGCTTATGGAGGAGTTGTACATCGGTAAGAGCGCTCTGGCCTGCGCCTATGATCATTAATTGGCTATCAAACTGCTTGGATATGGCCTCGGCAACCTCTGTGACAATAACTGATCGTTCATTGGAGGTACCGATGTACGCCTGAACCTCGTCAAGGACCAGCAGGGTGCAGGGGATACGGCCATCGCGTCCAGCCAGTTTCAGTGCATCCTTGCAGGCGTGCATGAATTCATCTGTGGAAATATCCGAGGTCGGCTTGGAAAACTGGGAACGGAATGCCTGTTTCGCTTCGGCTTCACTGGTGGCAAAATTGGGGTCACACTTCATGACAGCTTGCGCCAGTGGCCCACTTACATAGAGATTACGGAGCTCTTTGTTGAAATCTTTACCGGCATCCTGAATGGCAGACTTGACTGTGTTGTAATAACCCTGAGAGTGGAGCCATAGGCAGAACATCGCCTGGGCATACTCTGCCGGCAAACCGACAGCCCGGAAAATGAATTTCAGAATGGTTACTCGCACATCATCCATGGTGCCACTCGGCATAGCTCCACAAGCGGCAAGGAGCCCGCCACTGCGCTTGCCGGCAGTGTCGAGTTCACGAAAAAGCGCCTTCAATTCATCTGGAATGACAGGGACAAGGCTTCTTGCAGTGCTGCCATCTGGGAACTCTGTATCCTGAAAAAGATGGCACAGCATTTTTTCAAAATGCGACTTGCCGCTGCCGTAGAAACCGCTGACCCAGCCACCTTTTTGGCTGGTACGGCTCATGTTGTCCAGAAATGACCGGTAAATTCTCTGGAGCCCATCTGCATATTGACCTTCGCAGACAAAGGTGGAAAGCTCGTATTTCAATTCCTGAATGGTCTTGTCATCAGCCAAGTCGGAAATACGGGCCTGTCCCTGGTTGGCAAGGGCGTTTTCCGCCGGATCCCTCAATAGGACTTCATGGATATTCATATAGCTCCTCCTTCACCGTGAAGGGTAATAGGTACGGCGAGGTAGTTCCAGCCGTCTCGGGCATCAAGTAGTCGGTAGTTATTCCGCTCGATGTGGCCTGGGAAAAACATGACCACCCTGCCGCGGATATCCCCCTCGACAGCCTTGAGCAGGTTGGAAACACTGGCAAAACCGAATAATGAACCGGCTCCGAATATAGCAACCACCGAGTTTTCATCCACTTCGGGCCGCCTAAGGACTGTCTGTATCCGTTCAGCAGCAAATTGCGTAAACTCTTCATCCAGTTTCAACTGCAGGTCATCGGGAGAAGAAAAGTATTCTTCACGATAGTCGTCCTCAGCCATCCAAGCAGCGAACGCGTCGCTCAGATCGACTTCAAACCAGTCATGGCCGGCTTGCCTTGTCGCCGTTTCAAAGGCCAACTTTCTCGCCCGTAACGTCCGTTCCAATTCCTTATCGTAGATAACGGTAATAACCCGTTGCGCCCCGGCAACAGTACGCTGCCAGGGGGTTGCGATGTGCCGGCCATACAGTTCGGCGATATCTTCTATGCGGGACATTTCAGAAACCCTCCATACCAGGATCAAGCCGATTGAGGTTAATCTCGATAACATCACCAGACATGCGGAGGTCGATAAGGTTGAGTCGCTTGGCTTCCATTGCAAGGTCACGAGCCTGTGATGCGTGGCAATCAAGCAGCATCATCCACCCGGAAGCGAACAGTTCCAAACTGCGGAATCCCACCAGGTGAGCCAGATAAAGGGCAAATGCAACTGCAGCCGGCGTAGCCTGCACAATCCGTCGTTTCTTGAAAGTGCGGCCTTCCAGGTGTCCGGACTGGTTCCAGGAACTGGCTATATTACGCACAACCTTATCCAGAATTTCGTCGTTAAGACGATCTCCAACCATGTCACGCAATGCCTCTTTAACCGGATCACGATTGTATTCAGCACCATCGTTAAGATTTATGATCGCCGATGCAGTCGAGGCCAAAAGGGGATCTCGGGCAACCGCACACAGAAGTGCAAGCAACCTGCGACCAGACCCGTCAATGTCCCACAGCCTGCGGAACACCCGAAAAATAGAAATCGACGGATCAAGGCCGTATAATTCACCCAGTCGCTGATTTGTCAGCCGCCGTGTTGATGCTGTGGGCTTGGATAGGCAGTTGTCGTCGACAATTGCCGCAAGATAATCCTGACGACGTGACTGGACACCCGCAACGGCAAGCACAGCGCTCAGTTCTTCAAACATCATGGTTCGGCTGGTGTGAGTACCTTTGGCACCAAACCGAAAGCCGGCATTTTGGGCATCATCGGTTGTAACCGCCGACGGAAAAAGGCTTACTTGACTAAATTTATTCACTTTGCCACCTCGCCGGCAAACTTGCCGGCATATAAAGTTAAACACAATTTATCATTTATCAGATAAAAGTCAAGGCGATTTTTCAGGTAGGTATTAATCAAGCTGAATGTAAGAAGAGCAGGGGGAGAAGCGAGGCTGCCCGGACTTTACACAGATCCAGTGTATTCAGAGATTATGATGGGGTGCGAGATAAGTTTCGGCACAAGAACGCTTGTTCAAAATGTGCTCCATGCGTGCTCCATGGTAAAACAAAAGGGATTAGCTAATCAGCTAATCCCTTGTTTTTATTGGCGTCCCCGAGACGATTCGAACGTCCGGCCCCTTCCTTAGGAGGGAAGTGCTCTATCCGGCTGAGCTACGGGGACAAAAGAGTTATTTTTTATATATCACCGCGCCGGATTTCGCAAGGTTTTTCTCAAAATCCCGCACTATCGGCGCGTTTCCATTATGTCAGAAGGTGAGCAGGGAGAAGACCTTGCCGGAAGGGAGACGGTTTCTGCCGTTGAGGAACGCAAGCTCCGCCATGAAACAGCACTCCACTATCTCACCGCCCATGGAGTTCACCATCTCCACCACCGCTGAAATAGTCCCTCCGGTGGCCAGGAGGTCGTCGGCGATGAGTATCCTCTCCCCCTTGGTAATGGCGCCCACGTGGATCTCCAGGGTGTCGGTCCCGTATTCCAGTTCATAGGTCTTCTTGATGGTTTCGCCCGGGAGCTTGCCGGGCTTTCTCACCAGGACGACACCCGCTCCCAGCTTGTAAGCCAGGGCCGCGCCGATGACGAAACCGCGGGCCTCCACCCCCACCACCTTGTCGATCTTCTTGCCTACATACCTGTGGCCGATGAGGTCCACCATCCTCTGGTATGAGGTGGCGTCAGACAGCAGGGTCGTGATGTCCTTGAATATAATCCCCTTTTTCGGAAAATCGGGGATATCCCTTATGAAATTCTTCAGGTCTTCCATTTACGCTCCCTTATGGTTCCTTGATATTGGCGCCTGCCCTGGGGCCGCTCGCCTGGAGCATCTTTCGCAGTTTCTCCAGGGATTTGGCCTCAATCTGGCGTATCCTTTCCCTGGTAACGCCGAAGCTCCGGCCGATGGTGTCGAGGGTCTGGGGCTCCTTGTCCTCCAGACCGAATCGCATCGTGATAATCTTCCGCTCGTTGTCGGAAAGCTCTTCCAGCCACTCGGAGACCCGTTCGTATTTGTTTATGTCTTCCAGAAGCGTCTCCGGGGACAGGGTCGAGGTATCCTCGATGGTATCGATGAGGAAGTAGTCGTTGTTCTCGCCCATGGGCATCTCGATGGAGTAGGTCTTTTTCAGGAGCACCATAAGCCGCCTCACGTAGGCCGGGTTCACCCCCATTTCAGCGGAGACCTCCTTGATGCTCGGTTCGCGGTTCAAGCGCTGCACCAGTATGCGCGTAACCTTCAGCATGCGATTGATATCATCCGAGACGTGAACCGGCAGGCGGATTATACGGGACTGGTTAACCAGCGCCCGCTCGATGGACTGGCGGATCCACCATGTGGCATAGGTGGAGAAACGGCATTCCTTGGACAGCTTGAAACGCTCAACCGCCTTGATGAGACCGATGTTCCCCTCTTCGATGAGGTCTATGAAAGGAAGTCCTCGATTTATATAGCGTTTGGCTATCTTGACCACCAGACGGAGATTCGATTCAATCATCCGGTCTCTCGCGGCCTTGTCTCCCATGTCGATCCTGGCGGCCAGCGCCTTTTCATCTTCCGCGGTGAGAAGGGTGGTCTTCTGGATCTCCCGGAGATAATGCTTCATTGCGTCATCATAATGACCTTCATAGACGGTTTTCGGGTCTTCCTCCACCTCGGCGTCAGCGGCCGTATCCTCCTCGGCCTCACCCAGCACGCCGGGTTCCGCTTCCTCGTTCTGTTCAGGCTCTTCGTTCTGTTCAGGCTCTTCAATATCCTCCAGAAGCTTATCTTTCACGGCGTTTCCCTTCACATGGAATTATCACCCAAAAAACCCTTCCGTAACCGGAACCATCACTCGCCTTCCCATCCGTGCCTGCCGATGAGCTTTACAAAACGGCAGCTTATGGAATCCTCGATGGTACATGAACCATCCCGCTGCTTTACGATGCGCGCCAGGGTCTGGGAATACTGGTCCCCGACGGGAAGAACCAGGCGTCCGCCCGCCGCCAGTTGCGCCACAAGCGTGTTCGGTATCTCCGGCGCTCCGGCGGTTACCAG
>CAYMFO010000015.1:0-52259 GCA_964389825.1 uncultured Geobacter sp.
GGAAACAGATAAGCCAAACCTAGGGATGCAGTAGCCTGCTTCCTACTCAACTGGCGATTGCTTTTTTGGGTTAATAACATACGGCCAAAGACGAAGAATTACACTTTCCAAGCACCCCTCACCTTTAACTTTTCACCTTTCACCTTTCACTTTTCACCTTTAACCTTTCACCTATTGCCCATACTTGTACGCCGCGGCGCAGCTTCCCTCCGAGGAAACCATACAGGCCCCCACCGGCTGCTCCGGGGTGCATGCCGTAGCGAAAAGCGGACAGGCCGATGGGGCTATCTTCCCTTTGAGCACCTCTCCGCAGAGGCATCCCTCCGGCTCACGGGGTTCTTCCACCTCAAGGGGCAGAGCCTTTTCCGCATCGAAGTCCCTGAATTCCTCGCGGATTTCCAGCCCGCTCTCCGGTATGGGCCCGAGTCCCCGCCACTGCGTATCGGCCGGAGCGAACACCCTGGCAAGAAGCTCTTTCGCCCTGGCGTTCCCTTCTTCGGTGACAAAGCGGCTGTATTCGTTTTCCACGGTAGCGCGGCCTTCCGACACCTGCCGCGCCAGCATCTCCACTCCCCGCAGGATATCGGCGGGTTCAAAACCGGTCACGACACAAGGCACGCCGTGCTCCCGGGCCAGGAAACGGAAGGCGCCCGCGCCAATGATCGCGCTCACGTGGGCGGGGCAGATAAAACCGTCGATACCCAGTTCAGGGTCCGAGGAAAGTATGCGCATGGGCACGGGAATGGTCTTGTGGGCGCACAGCACGAAGAAGTTCGCGATACCCCTGGAAAGGGCGGACATCATTGTTGCCGCGACGGCGGGGGCCGTGGTCTCGAAGCCGACACCGGGGAAGACCACCCGTTTGCCGGGGTTTTTCGCGGCAAGGGCAAGGGCGTCGAGAGGCGAGTAGACAATGCGGATATCCGCCCCCCTGGCCCGCTCTTCCAGCAGGCTGGAGGACGAGCCCGGAACGCGCATCATGTCGCCGAAGGTGGCGACGATGGTCCCGGGCAGGCGGGCGCATGCAATGGCCCGGTCCATGAATCCCACCGGTGTAACGCATACGGGGCAGCCCGGACCGGAGATGAGACGGACTTCTGGTGGAAGGAGGCTCCTGATGCCGTACTGGTAAATGGACATGGTGTGGGTGCCGCACACCTCCATGAAGGTCATGGGCTTCCCTCGCCCGCCGGTCAGCCCGCGGACGCTTTCCGCGAGTCCCCGAACCAGGTCCCGGTCCCGGAATTCCTCGAAAATGGCGCTGTTCATGCCGGCGCCCGGGAAAGGTCCAGGCAATCCCGCATGATGGAAAGGGTTTCCTCGGCCTCTTCCTCATCCAGACGGCTGATGGCGAATCCGGCATGGATCAGCACATAGTCTCCCACCTTCACCTCGTCGCCGAGCATCATCAGGCTCGCCTCCCGGCGGACTCCGTCCATCTCGGCGACCATGACGTCCCCTTCAATACTGGTTATGCGCATCGGTACCGCAAGACACATCCTTCATGCTCCTTCCCGCTATGATGGCCTGCCCCAGGGCCAGCCCCCCGTCGTTGGGAGGCACAAGCCTGTGGGGAAAGACCTGAAAGCCTTTGCCGTCGAGGATGGAATAAACCTCCTCGCTCAGCAGTCTGTTCTGAAAAACCCCGCCGGAGAGGACCACGCGCCCTGTTCCAGTCTCCGACCGAATCCTCTCGCACACCTCTCCGGCGGCGGCGGCCACCGTGTTGTGGAAAGCGCGGGCCGCCAGGGAGCGCTCTTTACCCCCGGCCGCGTCCTCCGTCAACGCGCGGATCATGGGGCGGAAATCCACGATGAGACTCTCCCCGCCTTCTTCGACGGCAAAGGGATAGACCCTGTCCGTTTCCGCGGACTCGGCCAGGGCCTCCAGCTCGATGGCGGCCTGTCCCTCGTAGGTCACCTTCTCCCGCACTCCAAGCATTGCCGCGACCGTGTCGAAAAGGCGTCCACAGCTGGAGGTCAGGGGAGAATTTATGCCCCGTTCCAGCATGGCGAGAAACAGTTTCCGCTCGCCTTCCGGGATGTCGGCCAGGAATGGGAACGGCAGGGTGAAGAGCTCCCGGCCGAAAGCCGCGTGGAGATAGGAAAGGGCCATGCGAAACGGTTCCCGGACCGCCGCATCGCCTCCGGGAAGGGGTACCGGCCGGAAATGGGCCGCCCGCCGGAACGAGGTGTATCCGCCCAGGAGAAATTCCCCGCCCCATATGCCGCCGTCCGTTCCCAGGCCCGTTCCGTCGAAGATAACGCCGATCACCTCTCCCTCCAGGCCGTGTTCCGCCATGCAGGAGGCCATATGGGCATGGTGGTGCTGGACGGCGATGAGCGGCAGGCGCGTATTTTCACGGGCATAGACCGTGGAAAGGTAGTCTGGGTGCAGATCATGGGCCACCGCCCGGGGACTGATATCCAGAATATTCTCCAGGTGAGCCACCGTTTCTTCCAGGGAGCGGAGCACCGCCTCGTTTCCCAGGTCGCCGATGTGCTGGCTGAGAAAGGCGCGGTTTCCTCTCGTCAGGCAAACCGTTCCTTTCAGCTCAGCTCCCACGGCCAGTATGCTCTCCTGGGCGCCGGGGAGTGCTACGGCGCGAGGCACGTAACCCCTGGAGCGGCGCAGAAAGAGGGGACTTCCCTGAAATACCCTGATAACCGAATCATCGGCGCGGACGTGGATGGCCCGGTTGTGGGTCAGCAGGAAATCGGCAATCCCGGGCAGAACCCTTTTCGCCTCTTCGTCGAGATGGACGATGGGTTCGTCGGAGAGGTTTCCGCTGGTCATCACCAGGGCCGTGAAGTTTCCCCTGAGCAGCAGGTGCTGGAGGGGCGCGTAGGGAAGCATCACGCCGATGTAGCCATTGGATGGAGCTACCAGCCCCGCGATGGGGGCGCCGTCCCTTTTCCGCAGCAGGACGATGGGGCGTTCCGGACCTTCCAGCAAACGCTGCTCCGTGGGTGTAAAGAAGGCATATTCCGCCACCTCGGAAAGGGAAGGCGACATTACCGCGAAGGGCTTCTCGTCCCTCCTTTTCCGGCGCCGCAGTTCCCGCACGGCGTCCTGGTTGCGGGCGTCCACGGCCAGGTGGTAGCCGCCTATCCCCTTTACGGCGAGGATTCGCCCCTCTTGCAGCAGCCTCACCGCGCTTTCGAGGGGATCGCCCTCCAGTTCCCCCCCCCTGCCATCCAGAAGGGAAAGCCTCGGGCCGCACGCCGGGCAGGCGACCGGCTGGGCGTGGAAGCGGCGGTCAAGGGGGTTTTCGTACTCGGCCCGGCAATCGGGGCAGAGGGGGAAGCCGGCCATGGTGGTGAGCGGCCGGTCATAGGGTATCCCGGTGATTATGGTGTAGCGGGGACCGCAATTGACGCAGTTGATGAAAGGATAGCGGAAGCGGCGGTCTTCGGGGTCAAACAGCTCCCGCAGGCAGTCCTCGCACACATCGCAGTCGGGGGCTATCTGGACGCTGGAGGCGCCGCCGCCGCTCTCCAGGATGGCGAAGCCGGTTTCTCCGTCTTCCAGCGGCATCCCATCGACACCCAAGGAAGTGATGAGCGACAGGGGAGGCGCCTTGTCCCTCAGGGAGATGAGAAAACCGTTTACCGCGCTCGCCGCGCCCTGGGCCTCCAGAATCACGCCCGCCGGGGTGTTACGGACCCATCCCGAGAGCCCGCCTTCACCGGCGAGGCGAAAGACGAAGGGACGGAATCCGACACCCTGGACGATACCCTCGATTGTTACCCTGATTCTCTTTCTGATACCGTCACTCCGGAAACGGCGCCGGGACGCTCATCTTTCCCTGGTGTGGGAAGCCAGCCATCCGTACCAGCCGTCCATCCCTTCCCCGGTCCGGCTGGAGACGTCGAATATCTGGATGTCGGGATTTACCCGCCGGGCCATCTCCTTGCATTTTTCCATATCAAAATCCACATGGGGGAGGAGATCGACCTTGTTGAGGAGCATCACGTCGGCGTTGTGGAACATGGCGGGGTACTTGAGAGGCTTGTCCTCGCCCTCGGTTACGCTCAGCACGACCACCTTGTGGTTTTCTCCCAGGTCAAAGGAGGCCGGGCATACCAGGTTGCCCACGTTTTCGATGAGAAGCGCGTCCAGGTGGTCCATGTCAAAGGCCTCCAGGGCATGGGCCACCATGTGGGCGTCCAGGTGGCACCCCGAACCGGTGTTTACCTGCTTCACCGGAACTCCCGTGGCCGCGATGCGCACTGCGTCGTTGTCGGTCTGCTGATCCCCTTCGATGACGGCGAAGCGCATTTTTTCCTTCATGTCCCTGAGGGTCCGCTCCAGGATGGTTGTCTTGCCGGATCCGGGAGAGCTAACGAGATTCAGGACAAAGACCCCCTTGCGGAAAAACAGATTGCGGTTTTCGCGGGCCAGCCGGTTGTTCTTGGCCAGGATGTCCGTCTCGATGGAGATGGTTTTGGACGAGGAGGAAGCGGTATGGCCGTGCTCGTGGTTATGCCCATGGGTGTGGTCATGGTCATGGTCGTGATGATGGTCATGGTCGTGATGATGGTCGTAGTCGTGATGATGGTCGTCGGCGCCGCAGCCGCAGGTGGTACACATGGTTCAGTCAACCTCCAGTTCTTTTACGCGCAGTTCTTCTCCGGAAAGGATGGTTACCCGGTAGCTTCCGCAGCCGGGGCATGGTTCGTAATAGGCCTTCAGCGGGAACTCCGCCGAGCAATCTTCGCATCCGCCCCGTGCCGGGGTACGCTCGATGATGAGCTTCGCGCCTTCCAGGGCGGTGCCCCTGGCGCAGACCTCGAAACAGAACTCAACCGCTTCGGGGATCACCCCGCTGAGCTCGCCTATTTCAAGGACAACCGCAATCACGCGCCGGCCGGCCGCCGTGTCTTCGCAGATGTCGACCACACCCTGGGTTATGGATAATTCGTGCATGTTTTGAACTGCTTTCGGGCGGGGAGAGAGACGCCGGGTCGTGTTGTGGAGTTGCATCGGGCAATATTTACTACTTGGGTATCCTAGCAGATAGGAAAAAAAACGTGAAGCTCTAATTCTCCGGGCAAGAAGCGTTGAGCCGGCGGGAGACGGCCGGGAGGGCGGAGGCCCTGAACAGCGCCAGGGATGTCTTTGCGTCGGCGATACGGCCGTCGGAGGCCATTTGCAGGGCTTTCTCCAGGGGGAGACGGACGGTTTCGATCTCCTCGTAGTGTTCCGGCGAGGCGTCATTCTGGACAAGACCGGTGGCGAGAAACAGATGGATCTTTTCATCGAAAACCCCCGGCGACGAGAGCATGACGCCCAGCGGTTCCAGCTTCGCGGCGGCCAGCCCCGTTTCCTCCGCCAGCTCCCGGTTTCCACAGGCCGCCGGGTCTTCCCCAGGGTCCAGCCGCCCGGCCGGTATCTCCAGGAGTGTTTCATCAACGGCGGGGCGAAGCTGGCGGATGAGGGTCACCGTACCATCTTCGTGCAGCGGCAGAACCCCTACGCCGCCCGGATGGCGCACAATCTGGAAGAGATGCCACCCCTTTTCGCCGATCTTCACCTCCATCTGTTCCAGATTCACCACCAGACCCCTGAACAGGTCCTTTCTGTTTCTGGTCTCCATAGGCGCTATTCTCCCTTTGCGTGCTGTCCCCGTCCGCTCTTTTCCAATGACCCTCCCGGCCGGTTTTTATTTGACGTTCTTTGTGGTATGCTTTTCTGACTTCCGAAGGCGGGATATCGGAATATCGACCGAACTTCATGAAACGGGGTGATTTGCATGAAAAAACTGATTCTGTCCGGATGCGCCGCGGCGTTTCTTTTTATGGTGGGTTGCGCCATGTTCACCGCCTGGAAGGCGATTCCCCCGCCCGGCGGGTGTAATGAATGTCATACCGTTCCCATAAACAACAACTGGCATGTCGCCTACCAGGCGCCTGTCCTCAGCGATGAGAAAAACCGGCCGTATTTCCAGACGGAGGGGTACAATATGCCCGCCGTGGAAAAACCCTCTTCGTCCCTGCAGGTGCGCAAGGGAACCGATGAAAACTGCTTTGAGTGCCACCGGGCGCCCACTCCCTCCCACAAGGGGAGGATGGGCCGTTTTCACCATTGATTACCGGGACGGGCCGTATTTCCCCGACTTCTCCACGGCCCGTCTGATCCCTTCCGCCAGGTCCTCCAGAAACGCCGTCGCCTCTCCGTCCAGCTCTTTTTCCGGACACGAAAGCTCCACCAGGGCTCTCAGCATGAAGAAAAACCACTCCGTGCCGTCGTGCATCTGGGGAATGGCATGGGTCCGCGCCAGATAGGATACGGCGCGCACGAGTATGCGCGGGTCGCGTCCCTGCTCCGTGATGCGCGCCATGTGCTGCATGGCGAGGCGAAGGAAGATGTCGGCGAGACGTTGAATCTTTTCCAGGTCCGTCGGCCTGGAGTCGGCCATGGTTTTTCGCGCGGCCTCGAAACAGGCCGTCCGGAGCGCATTGTGATCAAGTTCCACGCTCCCCCCCTCCCCGGCGGCTATCCCGCCTCGATTCACGTCGGGAAGCAATTCAACCGCCTTCCATTTTCGTTGACTGGTCCCGCAGCGCCCCGAGCAGTTTTTCCGGGAGGCGTTTCGCCTTCATTCCAGGGGCGACGCATACCAGGGTTACCTTTCCCTCGACCAGGACCTTGTTGTCCAGGGAACGGACCGCGCGCTGTTCCATGGTAAAGGATGTCTTTCCCACTTCCAGCACAACGGTTTCGATCCTTACCAGTTCGTCCAGCCGCGCCGGCGCCCGGTAGTCGATCTCCATGCGCACCACCGGGAAGAGATGTCCCTCCTCGGCCAGCCTGCCCACCTCGAGACCCCGTTCCCGGAAAAATTCGGACCTTCCCCTCTCGAAGAAGGCCAGATAGCGCGCGTGGTACACAACACCGCCTGCGTCCGTATCCTCGTAGTAGATTCGTAATTCCATGAAAAAACCTTTCAGTTTCGGCGCGGTGGGCGGATGAACGCCCGAAGCCGCCTGGATGAATGCCGGTTTCCCGGCCTGGCTCAAAAGGGACGCGCAAGCGGCCGCGGCGTGTCGCGGGAGGCTGCGCGCGAGCGTAAGCCGGCTGGGAAAGTAGCACAGAATTAGACCATAATAAAGAAAAAGGCCTTGCGCTTGCTATCGTAAGGCATTAATTATTATGTTACCGGTTAAAGGGCCAGGACCTTTGCTCATTGGCCATGCGATAAGTTTCTGTTCCGGGACGTATGACATAACTACCCTCTTCCAAGGAGTGAAAATGAGGGAGATAGCTTTCACGGAGGTCGACGGGATTCAGGTGGGTCACGAGCAGGACCTGCGCGCGGCCACCGGCTGCACCGTGGTCATTGCCCGAGAGGGGGCCGTTGCCGGGGTGGACGTGCGGGGCGGCGCTCCGGGTACCCGGGAGACGGACCTGCTGAATCCGGTAAACCTGGTGGAAAAGGTCCACGCCGTGTTTCTGGCGGGTGGCAGCGCCTTCGGCCTGGCCGCTGGAACCGGGGTAATGCGTTTTCTGGAGGAAAAGGGGATCGGTTTCGACGTTCAGGTCGCCAGGGTTCCCATCGTGTGCGGCGCTGTGCTCTTCGACCTGACCGTGGGAGATCCCCGGATCAGGCCCGACATGGAGATGGGCTACCGGGCCTGCCTGAACGCCTCCTCCGGGGAGTGCGGCCAGGGAAGCGTGGGCGCCGGCGCCGGGGCGTCCGTGGGCAAGGTCCTGGGCATGGAACGGGCCATGAAGAGCGGCCTGGGATATCACGCCGTGGAGGCCGGGGAACTGCGGGTCGGCGCCCTTGTGGCGGTCAACTCCCTGGGAGACGTGGTGGACCCCCTGACCGGAGAGAGGATTGCCGGCGTCCTAGGTGAGGATGGCGGCATCCTTGATTCGGAAGAGATAATGATTGGCCAGTCGGCCGGGATGAAGAACCGCTTCGTTTCCAACACCACCATCGGCGTGGTGGCCACCAATGCGGCCCTGACCAAACCCCAGGCCTCGAAGGTGGCGTCCATGGCCCACAACGGATACGCCAGGACCCTGCGGCCCGCCCATTCCATGTTTGACGGCGACACCATATTTTCCCTGGCCACCGGCAAGGTGGAGGCCGATGTAAACGTGGTGGGCCTCCTGGCGGCCCGGGTCATGGAAAGGGCCGTCGTCGCCGCCGTCAAAAACGCGACGCCCCTTTGCGGCCTGAAGAGCTGGTCCGACATGCGCCAGGGGGCGGATTAATGAATCATTTCATGAACATATCAACCTGAAAACGGCATTTCAACCACAGAGATCACAGAGAACACAGAGATATAAAAGCGAAAAAATGAGCTGCCAGGCTCACCATAGAGGTGACGATCATAATCTCTTTGTTTTGGAGTAACTACTTGATAGTTATACGAAAACCCTCTGTGCCCTCTGTGTTATCCGTGGTAATTGCTTTTTTCAGGATCAATCATATTCCAGGAGAATCCGCATGGGTGAAACGGTTCGGTTCGGCATTTCCATTGATGACAAACTGCTGAAAAGCTTTGATTGCCTTATAGAAGAGAAGGGTTACCTCAACCGCTCGGAGGCGATCCGCGACCTGATCCGGGCGTCGCTGGTGGAGCTGAAATGGGAGAAGGGCGAGGAAGAAACGGTTGGGACCGTGACCCTCGTCTACAACCATCACGTCCGCGACCTTTCCGACAAGCTGACCGAACAGCAGCACGGACATCACGATCAGATAGTCTCGAGCCTCCATGTGCATCTGGATGCCCATAACTGCCTGGAGGTGCTGGTGGTGCGGGGAAAGGCCCGGGAGGTGAAAAAAATCGCCGATGAACTCATCGGCGTGAAAGGCGTGAAGCACGGCAAGCTGGTGATGACCACCACCGGAGAGGAATTGCACTGAAAAAGCCGCATCTCACCAAATCGAGTCCCGTCAGCCGCAGCCTCCATCGGCCCGGCCGAACGGGCCGATATTTCATATCAAGCGAGAAAGGAAGAGGCAATGCCGAAGATCTATATCGTTGACGTAACAAACCGGGACGGGGTACAGACATCCCGGCTCGGGCTGGCCAAACTGGAAAAGACCATCATCAATATCTACCTGAACGAGATGGGAATCCATCAGAGCGAGTTTGGCTTTCCCTACACCCACCATGAAAAAAACTACATCGCCGCGAATCTGGAACTGGCGGAAATGGGGGTTCTCAGTCCCATCAACCTGAGCGGCTGGTGCCCCATGCGCAGGGAGGAGATCGAGAATTCCTTCGAAACCGGCAAGCTGAAGCACGTGAACCTTTCCATTTCCACCTCCAAACTGATGACGGAAGGGAAATTCGGCGGACGCATCGTGCGGGCGCCCGAGGAAAACAAGGATGTTCCCAACCTGCTGGATATCATGGCGAGCAACGTGCAACTGGCCAGAAAACTGGGGGCGCGGGTCATCGGCGTCAACGCAGAGGACGCCTCCCGCACCGATGACGAGTTCCTCGTCCGTTTCGCCAGGGCCGCCAGGGATGCCGGCGCCGACCGTTTCCGCTACTGCGATACCCTGGGGTATGATGACCCGTTTACCATCTACCGAAGGGTGCGGATGCTGGCCGAGGAAACCCACATTCCCATCGAGCTCCATTGCCACAACGACCTGGGCCTGGGGGTCGCGTGTTCCGTGGCCGGGGCCCAGGGCGCCATTGACGGCGGAGTGGACGCATATATCAATACGGCCATCAACTGCATGGGAGAGAGGGCCGGAAACGCCGACCTGGTGTCCGTGATCCTGGCGGTGAAAAAGGCCAGCGGCCTGGCCGGCAAATACCAGCTGGATGAACGGGTGGACCTGACCAAGGCATGGAAGATCGCCAAATACGCCTCCTATGCCTTCGGCGTCCCCATTCCCATCAACCAGGTGGGGGTGGGAGGCAACGCCTTTGCCCACGAATCGGGCATCCACGCCGACGGCGCGCTGAAGGACCGCCGCAATTACGAGCTCTATGACTTCGAGGAACTGGGAAGGGGCGAGCCGGAGTTCATCGACACCGGCCGGGAGATCACGGCGGGCGAATACAGCGGAATCAAGGGGTTCCGCAACGTATACGGCAAGCTGGAGGTCGAGTTCCGCAACGACAAGGAGGCCAACGACATCCTGGAGCTGGTGAGGTACGCCAACGTCCACACCCAGAAGCCCCTCACCGACGACGAGCTGCGCTTCGTGGCGAAATACCCGGACCTTGCCCGGCGCATCATGACCATGACCCCGCTGCGCTGACGGTTCAGGAAAAAAATACTCCCCCTCCCTTGATGGGGGGTTGGGGGGAGGGTGAAAAGGGGTAACATGCTATATTTCGGCAACTTTCCCCCTCTCCCTAACCCTCTCCCACTAGGGGAGAGGGGACTTCTTTGAGATTAGCAAGATGCGCATCCGTTACTTGAAATCGGGCGGCAGGGTCATAAGCCTCCATACCCGCTCATCCTTTTCTACTTCCACATAACGCCACTTCTGCGGGTCCTCAACGGTCTTCACCGTGACGGACGGTTCACGGTAGTATTCGATGTCGATCAAGACCGTTGCTTCGCCCCTCTTTGGGGAGCATTCCTGGCTCTTCACCCTGACATCGGTAATCTTAACTCCCTTCGACGCTCGCACCTTTTCCCGGAACTCTTCGCGAAGGTTCTCCGGTGGAAGAGTTACCGCCGCCTTGTCCATCTCGTTCCACCGCATCATGTGGTTGTAGCTCTTGGAACTCTGTTCAAGCTGCCAGCAGATCTTTTTGTTGGTCATGGCCTCGCATCCCCCTGTCAGGGCGATGACGCAAAGCAACAGCATGATTTTTAGAAACATCGGGCCTTCCCTCCCCGGCAGGCTATCCCTGCCTTCTGATATGTTCCACCAGCTCGGCGGCGACGCCGTGATTGCCGAACGGTGGAATAATATAGAATCCGCCAACCCGGCCCATGGCCGCGTCGATGAATTCCCTGGCAATGGCCAGTCCCTCGCGTGTCCCTTCCGCCTTTCCTTTTCCCCTCATCCTCGCCCTGATCCCGTCGGGTATGGATATCCCCGGCACCTCGTTGTGAAGAAACTCCGTATTCCGTTCGCTTACCAGAGGGAGGATTCCAGGGAGGATGGGAATGTCCAGATGGGCGGTGAGCCGCAGCATGGCGTCGAGCCTTTCCAGGTCGAACAGGGGCTGTGTCTGGACGAATCGGGCGCCGTTGGCGATCTTCTTCTCCAGGCGCGCCACCTGGGCCCGCATCTCCCTGACATTGGGGTTGAAGGCCGCGCCGATGGTGAAACCCGTGCCCCTGTCAATGGAGTTGCCCGCTCCGTTCAGTCCTGAGTTGAGGTCCCGGAGGAGGGCGATGAGGCCGAGGGAATTCACGTCAAAGACGGACGACGCCTCGCTCTGTTCCCCCATGCCGGCCGGGTCGCCGGTCACGGCGAGTATGGAGCGGACACCCAGGAGGCTCGCGCCCATCAGGTCCGACTGGAGGCCGATGAGATTCCGGTCCCGGCAGGTGATGTGGCAGATGACCTCGATGCCCACCTCCCGCTGGATCAGTTCGGCGAGGGCGATGTTCCCCATGCGCACCCGCGAGAGGGGATTCTCCGCGATATTGATGGCGTCGGCGCCCGCGTCCCTGAGCGCGCGGCATCCCTCCAGTACACGGGAGCAGTCGAGGCCCTTGGGCGGGTCCAGTTCCACGGTGATGACGGTCCTGTCCCCCCACTCGGCCAGGAATCCGGTCCTGGCCGGCGCATGGGCCGAGGCGGGAGGGACATGGGGCTCGGGCGCGGTAAAGATGCGGGTGGACGGCTTCATGCCGCCTACCTTTTCCGCCAGCCGGCGGATGTGCTCCGGAGTCGTGCCGCAGCACCCGCCCACCAGGTTCGCCCCGGCGCGCACGGTATCCAGGCAGCGGTCGGCAAAATAACCGGGGGTGGTGCGGTAGAGTAAACGGCCGTCCACGTATTCCGGGAAACCGCTGTTGGGATAGGCGGCAAGGGGCAGTCTGGTGACCGAGGCCATGCGCCGGATATTGCGGGTTATCTCCATGGTCCCGGCGCCGCAGTTGGCGCCGACCACGGCCGCGCCCGCCTCGGCCAGTTCCAGGGCGACCCTTTCCACGGTCATGCCCCCGGGTATGCGGCCCCGCTCCAGAAAGGCCATGCTGGCTATCAGCGGCAGGCCGGTTTCTCCGGCGGCGGCCAGGGCGAGCTTCATCTGCTCCAGGTCGGAGAAGGTCTCCAGGATCAGCAGGTCGACTCCCCCTTCGGCCAGGGCGAAGGCCTGTTCCCGGAACAGGGCGCGCGTCTCCTCCGGCGTGGGTGGGTCCCCTTCCCCCCTGAACCGGGGAAGGGGACCCATGGAGCCCGCCACGAACACGTTCCGACCCGCCGCGGCGGCGCGGGCCAGGCGCGCTCCGCTCAGATTAACGTCACGCGCCCTGTCTTCCATTCCAAAGGCGGACAGCCGCGGCCGGTTGGCGCCGAAGGTGTTGGTCTCGATAACTTCAGAACCCGCGGCCACATAGTCGGCGTGCAGTTCCCTGACCAGGTCCGGGTTTGTCAGGTTGAGCCGCTCGAAGCAAGACTCTCCCGCCCCGACCCGCCCGTGGAGCATGGTTCCGATGGCGCCGTCTCCCACGAGGATGCGTTCACGCAGTATTTCCAGAATATTCATGTCGTTGTCCGTTGTCCGTTGTCCGTGTCCGTGTCCATAGGTATTTGTACGGACACGGGCAACGGTTTCTATGGCCTTTTCCCCCGGATCCGGCTAGAATGCCGTTTCGTCAAAACGATACAGGAAAGGACCTTGAATGCACATACTCATCGACTGGCTTCTGAACACCATCGGCGCCATGGGCTATCCCGGCATATTTCTCCTCATGGCCATGGAAAGCTCGGTACTTCCGATTCCCAGCGAACTGGTCATGCCGCCGGCCGGATACCTGGCCCACAAGGGAGAGATGAACATCTTCGTGGCCATACTCTGCGGAACCGTGGGCAGCCTGGCCGGGGCCTATGCCAACTACTTCGCCGCCCGCCACCTGGGTAGGCCGCTCATCCTGAAATACGGCAAGTACGTCCTGATTACTGAAGAGAAGTTCGCCAGGGTCGAGGGATTTTTTCTGCGGCACGGTGAGATATCCACCTTTATCGGCCGTCTCCTGCCGGTGGTGCGCCACCTCATCTCCATCCCCGCCGGACTGGCGGGCATGAACCATGTCCGGTTCACCCTCTATACCCTCCTGGGCGCGGGAATCTGGGTCACGGTCCTCACCTGGATAGGCTATTTCATAGGCGAAAACCAGGAACTGATCATGCGCTATTCACACCAGGCCCTGGTGGTTGTGATCATCTGCTGCGCCCTTATCCTGGCGGTATATATCCACTGGCGCCGCCGGAAGGCGGAAGGCGGCGCGGGCGAGGCCTCTCCCACGGGGAACCCGGCGGAAAAAGACTGATGATCCCAAAACGGCGGTTGGAGGTATCCAGGACTATTTCCGTCCCAACAGATAGTGGGAGACCCCCCACTCCCGGCCGTCACGGTAGCCCCACATCTCACGACAGGCCATGAAGAACAGCCGCCAGCGCTGAAACCAGACCGACGCATTGGCCCCGTGGTTTTCCCGGAGGATGGGAAGCAAGGCGTCCCTGCGCGCATCGATTCGGGACAGCCAGGCTTCCGCGGTTTTCCCGTAGTGGCTGCCCGACACGCGCCACTGCTGTTCTATCTCCAGGTCGTCCCGAAAACAGGAAAGAAGGGTGTCGGAGGGCATTATCCCTCCGGCGAAGAAATAGCGCCCCAGGAAGTTGTCTTCACCCTCGCTCTCATAGGGATACGCGAAGCAGCGGTGACTGAAGATGTGCGCGAACAGCTTTCCTTCAGGCTTCAGCATCAAGGCGATCCTCGCCAGGGCCTCACGCCAGTTGCGCAGGTATTCCAGGAACTCCACCGCAACCACACGATCATAGGACCCATGGTCCCGGATCCCGTTCAGATCGCTCGCCACGGCCCGCACGTTGGAGATGCCCCGTTCCGCGCGGCGTTGCGTGATGAAGTCCCGTTGCCGCTCCGTGACGGCAAGGGCGGTTACCCGGCAATGCGGGAATCTTTCCGCAATCCAGAAGGTCAGGGAACCCCAGCCGCAACCCAGATCCAGGACATCCATGCCGTCCTCGATCCCCGCGCGGACGCATGTCTCCGCCAGCATCGCTTCCTCGGCCTGATCCAGGTCTTCTTCCCCCGAAGGAAAGAGGCAGCAGCTGAACTTCATGCGCGGTCCCAGGACCTCCCGGAAAAAAGAGGCCGGCAGGCCGTAGTGGCCGCGGTTCCGCTCCCCGATCCCGAGGGCGACGGGGCCTTCCCGCAGTAATGCGGCGAACTCCTCCAGGGCCGCCTGGTTCGCCTCGCTGCTCCCTTTGTCCCGGGCGCTAAGTCTCTTGTCCAGCAGTGTGCGGATACCCTGGCGCACCAGGGCGTCAGGGACCCGGCCACGCTCAACCAGGGACATGAGGGAAAAGGGTGAAGCCATAGTGATTCCTTTCAGGAAGAAGATGCTTCCAAAACGGCCGCTGCTTTCAACCGCTCCAGGTCGTCCCGGTCGAGGCGCCAGACCTGGCGGCAGAATTCGCAGGTGACCTCCGCGCCGCCATCCCGCTGGATCATGTCGTCAATCTCAGCGGCGCCCAGGGACAGTACCGCATTCTCGATCTTTTCCCGGCTGCAACCGCAGCGGAACGCCAGTGCCCGCTTCTCCAGGGTTTTGAAGGGGATGCCCTTGAACAGTTCTTCCAGGAGCTGTTCCGGCGTCTTTCCCTGGCGCAGCAGGGTCGTCAGAGGCGGAAGTCCTTCGATATGGGCCATGAGCCGATCAAGGGTGGCGCCGTCGGCGCCGGGCAGAGCCTGGATCAGGAAGCCGCCCGCCGCTGATACCCGGTTTTCCGGTTCAACGAACACGCCCAGCCCGACGGCCGAGGGGGTCTGCTCCGACTCGGTGAGATAGAGGGCCAGGTCCTCGGCAATCTCGCTGCTTATAAGCTGGACCATGCCGTGATACGGTTCCTTCATCCCCAGGTCCTTGGTGACGGTGAGAAATCCCGCCTTGCCCAGGGCGTTCCCGACGTCCAGCTTCCCCTCCGGCGTTTCCAGGTGGACCTCCGGCGCGCCGACGCACCCTCGCACCGCCCCGTTGCTGTCCGCCTCAACGAGGATCTTCTTCAGGGGTCCGTTTCCTTCAAAGCGAAGCGCAACCCGCTGGCCGGTCTTCAGGAGCGCGCCCATGAGGGCGGCGGCGGTAAGCGCCCTGCCCAGGGCAGCCGATGCCGTGGGCCATGCGCCGTGGCGGCGGCGGTAAGCGCCCTGCCCAGGGCAGCCGATGCCGTGGGCCATGCGCCGTGGCGGCGGCGCGCCTCTTCCGCCAGGTCAGTGGTGACACAGGCCAGGGCCCTTACGTTTTCCGTTTCCGTGATGATACGCACCAGATAATCGGTCATACCAGCCCCATGGTGAAATTGAATTCCGATGTCCCTTCCATGGCGGTCCCCCTGATGCACGCCTCCAGTATCCGCTTCCTTCCCTCGCCTGTTTCCCCGGACAGGTCGGCGACAAAGGAGCAGCAGCCCATCTCACGCAGCCTCCGCCGGTGGGCGGTTATGGAAAAGCGGCGGTCGGCGGTGACGGTGGTGAGGCCGTCGCGGGTGGTGACCGTGTATGCGTCGCCCCGATCGGACATGACCGGGGAATCTCCCCGCACTCCCTTGATGACGATCTTGGAGGTGATCACCGGCACCGGGGCGAAGATGATGACGCGCCGCTCCATGGGCAGGTCGGCCGCCAGCAGGTCTCCCAGGTTTTCCCTGTCGTCCTCGATATAGAGAGTGGCGGCGGAAGCGCCCATCTCGCGCCACATGAGCATGGCCTGGCTGTTCACGGAAAAGAGGCGATAGCCGGTGGATATCTCCGGCGCCCGCCCTTCCAGCAAGGGGAAGTGGGAAAGGTTGGATGCCTCGAAACAGGAGAATCCCTGGCTGGAAAGGTAGTCCAGGGCATCCCGGTAGAAGGGGATATCTTCTTCGAAGATGATAAAGGGGAGGCGCCAGACAATCTGATCCAGGCGGCCTCTCAGTTTACCCATGAAAGCGGGAAGCTGGTGCAGGTTGGCCCGGGAAACCGGCAACATCAGGATTTCGACCCCTTCCTGATGGAGAAGGTGGAAATCCCTGATATTCTCAACGGAAACCGCGAGTCCGTCCCGCCTGTCCGTGGATGTCGCGGGCAGGTTTCGCGCGAGGGAGGACAGGGCCGCCTCCCGTGCGCCGCGCAGACGCGCTTTCCGTCCGGAGAGGGCCTTTTCCTCCAGTGTCCGGTAAAAAGAGCGGCGGATATCCTTGAGCCTGGCCGATGGAATGAGAACCGGCGGAAACCCCGGCGCCTCCAGCTTGCCGAGGGTGAAGGGGGTGTCCCCGCACTTGCCGAACTGGGCCCTCAGCACCCCCTCCATGTCAGGAGTGCGGGATGGTTCCAGGTCCCCCAGGGGGAACTCTTCCACCAGCTCCGTGCCGGCGGCGCGGCCGGTGACGCGCAGGATTTCTCCGTCCAGGACGAGGAGGAGGTCGCAGCGCGCCCTGGCGTCCTTTGCGCCGGAAAGCCTTCGCAGGCAGGCGTTTTCGCTCATGGTGAAGGCGGTCTCCGAAGAGACCTTGAACACGGCGTCGCCTACCGAGAAGGAGAAGGGGGCGGTCACGGCGACCAGGGACCTTTCCCGCGCGGCCTTGACCGGGGCCTTTCCCAGAAAAAGGTCCTTGACGGTGAACGCCTTTCCCGCCATGTCGCTTTTGGGCTGTACCCGCACCCGGTCTCCCACATGGAGCCGATCGCGGGTTTCAAAGGTGATGCGGGCGCCGCTTATGCTCCGTATCTCTCCAAGGAAGCGGCCCGTTGCGCCGCGCAGACTGGGAGTCGCGATATCCGTGGGCTGACGGGAGGCGAGAAAACCCCTGGTCGGAACACGGCCGAAGGAGAGCTTCAGCTGTTCCTTTGCCTCCGCCACCGCCTCGCTCCGTTGTCCGGGCTGCGCGTCAAGGGCCTTCCGGTATGCGCCGACCACGCGCGCCACGTACTCGGCCGACTTCATCCTCCCCTCGATCTTGAAGGAGGTCACCCCGGCGTCAATCAGGTCCGGCAGCATGTCGATTGAGGAAAAGTCGTTGGTGGAAAAGTAGTACCCTTCCTTGCCCCGGTATCGGTAAAGCCTGCGGCACGGCTGGGCGCATCTTCCCCGGTTGCCGCTGTGGCCGCCGAGGAAGGAGGAGAAGTAGCACTGGCCGGAATAGGAAAAGCAGAGCGCGCCGTGGATGAAGCATTCCAGTTCCATGTCCGTATGGCTGGCGATGGAGCGGATCTCGTCGATGTGCAGCTCGCGGGCCAGCACCACCCGTGAAAAGCCGAGGGTTTCCAGCTCCCTGACCCCGAGCGAGTTGTGGATGGTCATCTGGGTGGAGGCATGGGCCGGGAGTTCGGGGAAATGGTCCCGCATCAGGCGGAAGACTCCCATGTCCTGGAGGATCACGCCGTCGGCCCCCATGCCCGAAAGGGCCGCCAGAACGTCAACAACCCGCGGCAGTTCCCGTTCCTTGATCAGCGTGTTTATGGTGACGTAGACCTTCCGATCCAGTGAGTGGGCGTAGGCTACTATCCGTTCCATCTGGGAAAGGGTGAAGTTGCGCGCCTTGGCCCGCGCCGAAAACTCGGTCAATCCGGCATAAACGGCGTCCGCCCCCTTTTCCATTGCCGCGAAGAAGGCCTCAAGGGAGCCGGCCGGGGAGAGGAGTTCGGTTTTCTTTGTCTTTTCGTCGATTTTTCGCATCGGGGTCAGGGTATCCGAAGGGGTGAGGGGCGTCAATAGCAAAAACTGTGTCAGGCTCGCCCTTTCGCTATTCAGAGGCGGTACTGTCCAGTTAGTTTTTCACCAGGCCAGCCCCCCTCATCCGCCCCTCCGGGGCGCCTTCTCCCTTGGGGAGAAGGGATATTTATCAACCCCTCCCAACGGGTGAGGGGTTATGACGGGATTTTAGCGATTTTCGCACTCAGCTGACCGGACAAAGCTGATTCAGAAGAGGATATCGACGCGGGATATGTATTCTTCAATATTGACCCCGGGCGCTGAGGTCATTCAAGGGATACCTGGTAGTTGGTTACAATGACCTCCGCTACCTTGCCCCGTCTTTCAGCCTTGCAGTTAATGGCCCGGGCCGCCTCAACCTCGCGGATATGATATCTGTCCTTGTAGAGGTCAAGGATAAAACCGGTATGGGAGTTGGACAGCATCCACTTGACACCCTTGCCGTCCAGTTGATCGCAGACGTCCCTGAGCTTCCTTTGCATATGGAGGCTGAATTCCTCGCCACTGTAAGCTGTAAAACCGGCTGTTGCCGAGAGTGGCGCGTAGGGGGGGTCAAGATATACGAAATCCCCCTTTCGGGAGATCTCCACCACATGTTCGAATCCGGCGGCGGCAATCCCGGTCTTCGCCAGGACCTTGGAGCACGAACGCAGGTTGGGTTCATCAACTATGGCGGGATTGGCGTAGAATCCGAACGGGGTGTTGAACTGCTTTCTGGAGTTCATCCGGAAGAGACCGTTGAAGCAGGTTTTGTTGAGAAATATCAGGCGGGCCGCCTTTTCCGGTTTGCTCCAGTTCGCATATTCAGCCTCTCGGTCGGCATTGCGGACAGTATAGAAGTATTCCTGGGTGTTGCCCTCGAAATAACGCTGTTCGTGAGCCTTGAGCCCGTTAATCAGGGCTTCCACGTCATCCCTGACCACCTGGTAGATATTGATTAGTTCTTCGTTGATGTCGGAGATGTAAGCGTTTTTCGGCTTCAGCGCGAAGAACAAGGCGCCGCCGCCGATGAACGGCTCGATGAAGCGCCGGTATCTTGGGGGCTTGCTGCGTTTTAACTCTTCTACAAGCTGGCGTTTTCCACCGGCCCATTTAACGAATGGTCTGCACATGTTCAGCATTTCCCAATTCAATTGGAGGAGATGACCTTCAGGCTGCCTGATGGTTATAGCAATCGTTCCGCGCGCCGTCAATCATCACGCCCCTCTTTCCGCTTATCTGAACTGATAAGTATTTGAATGGTGTTATTTTCGGGTATACTGTGGACGTCCGGGAAGAATACTGATGGGAACAAGAGGCGAAGGCCTATGGCACAGGAAGACCTTTCCCGATTGAAGATCGACAAGACACCGGGCGCCTCACGTCCGGCGCGCCGCCGGCGCCGGCTCTACTGGATCGCCGGATCGGCCCTTGCCGGCCTGCTGCTGATCCTCTATCTCAGCGGAGTCCTGAAGCCGGCCGCGGAGGTGCGGGTGGTGAGCGTGCAGCGGACCTATTCGTCCCAGTCCTTTACCCTGCTCAACGCCAGCGGCTACGTGGTGGCCCAGCGCAAGGCCGCGGTGGCGTCCAAGGCCACTGGCCGGCTTGTGTGGCTGGGGGTGGAGGAGGGGAGCCGGGTGCGCAAGGGGGATGTTCTCGCCCGGCTGGAAAACGAGGACGTCCTTGCCCAGCAGGCCCAGGCCGAGGCGAACCTGCGCAACGCGCGCACGGTGCGCGAGCAGGCGCGGGCCGAGCTGAGGGACGCGGAGCTTTCTTACCGCCGCGCACAATCCCTGCTTTCGGAAGGGATCGTCGCGCTGGCGGATTTTGATTCCGCCGAGGCGCGTTATCGCAAGGCCGTGGCCGCGGTCGCCGGGGCGGAGGCCGGCATCGGCTCGTCATCCGCCGCCCTGCAAGCGGCCCGTGTCGCGGTGGAATACACCATGATCCGCGCCCCCTTCGACGCAGTGGTTCTGACCAAGGACGCGGACGTGGGTGACATCGTCACCCCCTTGGGCGCGGCGGCCAATGCCAAGGCCGCGGTGGTCACCATCGCCGACATGGGTTCTCTCCTGGTGGAAGTGGACGTGTCGGAGTCGAACCTGGGCCAGGTCAGGGAAGCTGGACCGTGCGAGATCCAGCTGGACGCCATCCCGGATATCCGGTTTCGAGGCGTTGTACACATGATCGTGCCCACAGCCGATCGCAGCAAGGCCACGGTGATGGTGAAGGTGCGCTTTCTGGATACGGACCGCCGCATCCTGCCGGAGATGAGCGCCAAGGTGGCGATCCTCTCCCGTCCGGTGGGCGCCGCTGACCGTCAACCCAGGACAACGGTGAATCCGGCGGCCGTGGTGGAAAGGCGGGGAAAGAAGGTGGTCTTCCTGGTGAAGGATGACCGCGTTACAGAGACCCCGGTTACCCTCGGCGCCAAGGAGGGTGATCTGTTGGAGGTAATGAGCGGCGTGAAGGCGGGAGACAGGGTGGTTTCCGCTCCCCCTGAAAAACTTCGGGACGGGTCCCGGATAAGGATTTCGGAGAAGTAGATGGATGGGATCAGGCCCCCCATAGTCCGGATACGGGATCTGTCCAAGTCCTACAGCCGGGGAAGCCAGACCATCCCGGTGCTGGAGGGTATCACCTTCGATATCCCGGACGGAGAATTCCTGGCCCTCATGGGCCCATCCGGCTCGGGCAAGAGCACGCTCCTCAACCTCCTGGCGGGCATCGACACCGCGGACACGGGGACCATAGAGATCGGGGGCGTCGACATCACCTCCCTGGGAGAGACCGACCTGGCGGCCTGGCGCGCCCTGAACGTGGGCTTCATCTTCCAGTTCTACAACCTGATCCCGGTGCTGACCGCCTTCGAAAACGTGGAACTGCCCCTGCTCCTGACCCGTCTCTCCAGGGCGGAGCGGCGCGACCACGTGGAGACCGCCCTGAGGGTGGTGGGACTGGCCGACCGCATGGACCACTTCCCGTCCCAGCTCTCCGGCGGCCAGCAGCAGCGGGTGGCCATCGCCCGGGCCGTGGTCACCGACCCGACCATCCTGGTGGCCGACGAGCCCACCGGCGACCTGGACCGCCAGTCCGCGGCCGAGATCCTCGATCTCATCGACCGTCTCAATCACGAATCGGGCAAGACCATCATCATGGTGACCCACGATCCCAGGGCCGCGGAAAAGGCCCATGTCATCCGCTACCTGGACAAAGGGATCCTGACCGATGTACATCCTTAAACTTCTCTGGAGAAACGCCTTCCGCCACCGCCTGCGCACCTTCCTCACCGTGCTGGGGATTACCGTGGCCATCCTCGCCTTCGGCATGCTGCGCACGCTGGTCGATATCTGGTACTCCGGCGTGGAGGCGTCGTCGGCGACCCGCCTCGTTACCCGAAACGCCGTGTCCCTGATCTTTCCCCTCCCCATCTCCTACAAGGACAGGATCCGCCAGATCGACGGGGTGAAGATTGTTTCCTGGGGAAACTGGTTCGGCGGTGTCTATATCGACGAGAAGAACCTCTTCGCCAATTTCGCGGTCGACATCGAAAGCTACCTGAAACTCTATCCCGAGTTCATCCTGTCGCCGGACCAGGCGGCCGCGGTGAAGCGGGACCGCAAGGCGTGCGTTGTGGGACGCAAGCTGGCGGATCGCTTCGGCTGGAAGCTCGGCGACACCATCCCCCTGAAGGGAACCATCTTTCCGGGCACGTGGCAATTCGTGCTGCGCGGCGTCTACAGCGGCAGGGACAAGAGCACCGACGAGACCCAGATGTTCTTCCATTGGGACTACCTGAACGAGATCGTCAAGAGGACCGTGCCCCGCCGCGCGGACCAGGCCGGATTCTACATGATCGGGATAACCGGCCCGTCCGTGTCCGCGGATGTGGCCTCGGCCATTGACGGGACCTTCCGCAATTCCCTTGCCGAGACCATGACCGAGTCGGAAAAGGCCTTTGCCATGGGCTTCATCTCCATGACCGAGGCAATCCTCATCGCCATAAAGCTCGTCTCTTTCGTGGTGATCGTCATCATCATGGCGGTGGTGGCCAACACCATGGCCATGACCGCGCGGGAGCGCATCGGCGAGTACGCGGTGTTCAAGACCCTGGGCTTCGGCGCTTTCCATATCGCGGGCCTGATCTTCGGGGAATCCCTGGTCATCAGCATGACCGGCTGCGCCCTGGGCGTTGCCCTCACCTTTCCCGCGGCCCGCGCGTTCGCGTCATACCTGTCCAACTATTTCCCCTTTTTCAATGTGTCGTCCGCAACGATTGTCATGGACGTGGCCGCCGCTCTCCTGGTGGGGATAGTGGCCGCGATTTTCCCCACGTGGCGGGCCGTAAACATCCGCATCGCGGATGGGCTGCGACGGATCGGGTGAGGTTTTAAAAGACCCGCCGGGTTTTCAAAACCTGGCGGGTCCGGGAAAGTATTGAAAATGTCCATACCCTTTTCCTACAGCCTGCGGAACCTCTGGACCCGTCGCCTTACCACCTTCCTGACAGCGGGCGGCATGGCCCTGGTGGTGTTTGTGTTCGCTGCCATCCTGATGCTGGCCGAGGGGCTGCGCAAGACACTGGTGGATACCGGTTCGCCCGATAACGTGGTGGTGATCCGCAAGGGCGCCGGGACCGACGTGCAGAGCGGCGTGGAACGGATCCAGGCCTCCATTGTGGAGACCCAGCCCGAGGTGGCCTTCTCCGGAGACGGGCGCCGCCTGCTGGCCAAGGAGCTGGTGGTGCTCATCAACCTTCCAAAGCGGGGAAGCAACAAACCGGCCCACGTGGTCATTCGGGGGATACAGCCAAGCTCGCCGAGGCTGAGGCCCCAGGCGCGCATCACGGAAGGGCGCATGCCCCGCTTCGGATCATCGGAGATCATTGCCGGCGCCAGCATCGCCAGGCGTTTCAAGGGTGGTGGAGTGGGAGAGACGCTCCGTTTCGGCATGCGGGACTGGACGGTGGTGGGGATATTCGACGCGGGGAACAGCGGGTTCAGTTCGGAGATCTGGGGGGACGCGGACCAGTTGATGCAGGCCTTCCGCAGGCCGGTCTATTCCCTGGTGATCTTCCGGCTCGCCGACACCACGGCCTTTGAAAAGGTCAAGGCGCGCATCGAGGGGGATCCGCGCCTGACCCTGGAGGCGCGGCGCGAGACCAGATACTATGCGGACCAGTCGGAGATGATGGCCAGGTTCCTGCGCGTCCTCGGCATCTCCCTGACGGTGATCTTTTCCCTGGGAGCGGTCATCGGCGCCATGATCACCATGTACGCGGCCGTGGCCAACCGGACCAATGAGATCGGGACCCTGCGCGCCCTTGGCTTCCGGAGGAGGAGCATCATCGGGGCGTTCATCCTGGAATCCCTGCTGCTGGGGTTTGTCGGAGGGTGCGCCGGGCTCCTGCTGGCATCCTTTCTCCAGCTCTTCACCATCTCCACCATGAACTTCCAGACCTTTTCCGAGCTGGCGTTTTCCTTCACCCTTACCTTCGATATCTTCTGCAAGGGGCTCGCCTTTTCCCTGATCATGGGCTTCGTGGGAGGGGTGCTGCCGGCGATCCGGGCCGCCGGAATGAATATCGTGGAGGCGCTCAGGGTGACCTGAACAGCCGGCGGCCGGCAGGCCGGCGCATTTTTACCAGCGTTGCCAGCCTATTACCAGATTCATTCCCGAACCGGAGAAGTGATTGATGGACATCACTTTATTCCCACCGATCATGCTGTCGGGGTTCATGAAGTAAACGTAGTTTCCATCCACGCCATAAATTAGGGCGACATGCTTGCCGCCGATAGCCACCTCGTAGTAGCCGATGACGACGTACCCTGAGCAGAGCTTCTGATACAGGTAGCTGCCGGTGAATCCGCTTGATGCGATATAATTGCGTTTCAGGCCGAACCTCACATCGCCCAGGATCGCCCATAAGCCATTCATCTTCATGGTGCCGTCCGCATAGCAGTAACTGGAATACTGGTTTATAATCTGTTCTTCCGTTACCTTCGGCCGTCCAACGGCCACGGAGCAGAAAGCTTCCATTACGGCGGCCCAACATGTGTCGGTGTAGGTCTGGTACACCGGGGTCGGGGCCTTGTGCAGTTTCTTCCCCATCATCCACCTCCAGCTGAATCAGTATTTGCGCTCCAGGGTCCGCGACTCAGCTTTATCCATTACCTTTATCCACATCGCGCAACCCGGAAAGGCCGACGTCCCGGCGATCGCATCCGGCAGTTAATACCTTACAGTTATTCCGCAGAAGCGCAACGGGTTTTGCGGATCTTCGGAAAGGAATAATACTGAAAAAGACAGTCTCACGCAAAGCCGCAAAGGACGCGCAGGAAAATCAATAACCTGACAAATGAGGCCATTCACCAGGCCGGTGTTTCCAGCTTGTTCCGTGGCTGTTTGAATTTCTCTGGTCTTTTGCGTGTTCAAATGCAGCAATGTCCGGTTAGCTAATTGCAGCAATCGCTAAAATCCCGGCTTAACCCCTCACCCGGCCTTCGGCCACCCTCTCCCGCGGGGCGAGGGTTTCAAAAATGTCCCTTCTCCCCAAGGGAGAAGGCGCCCAGCGGGGGCGGATGAGGGGATTATCGCATAACGCAAAAACTTAACCGGACAAAGCTGGTTCAAATGCCGTTTCTGGAGAGGCGCCCGCAAAATAGATTGTCATCCCCGAATGCCGTAATCGGGGATCCAGGTTGTTAGGCAGTCAGAATCTGGGATTCCAGCCTGAAGCCTGCCGGAATGACCTGTATCTTGAACTTTTGCAAGAGGCTCAGGATAATGGGATTTTTGACGTCGGTTCCAGGCAATGCTATTCTTGAGACATTTATCCTGGATTCGGCGGCTGGAGGCATCCTTCGTTGGCTCCGATGCGCCGGGATATGTAACCGCGGACGGGGATTTTGTGTTCCAGCAAACCAGATGGGCGACCCGGATCAGCGCTGAAACCACGCTCTCGAACTTCATTGGGCCTATGGCAAACGATATCCTGAGATATGAAGATTATTTTTTCGCCGGGACGCGCATCCAGGTGGAGATCCCGCTGCCCGGTGAAAAGGTCTTCCGGGACGACGCCGAAGTCGTCTCCCTGCATCATGATCTCCTTCAACTGCGGCTGTCCAGGACAATTCTTCCCGAATCGGCCCTTCTGGGTATCGGAACGCCCCTGTACGTCCGGACCGGGCAAAAAGGTGTCGGCTTCAGGTGCCGGGGCATTGTGCTTGAATATGGCCGGATGTCCGGCCTGCTCATCCGCCTTGCCGGAGAAATCCTTTCCTGCAACGATCGCGAATACTTCCGCATCGACGTTTACATCCCTCTCGGATACCGGGCTCGCGCCGGAGAGGCTCACGGGGAAGCGGAAGGCCTTTCAGGCCCGCGGCAAGGGGAGAATGACGAATCCCAATCGGAAACGCGACGGAAGACGCCGCTCCCGGTGGCCGCCAATCTGAGCGGCGCCGGGGTGAGGATCCATATTCCCGATCGTTTCCACATCGACCAGTTGCTGGAACTGACACTGTTCCTCCCGGCGGAGTTCGGAGGCGCCATAACCCTTACGGGCCAGGTGGTATATGTCATGCTGATGGGTCGTCCCGGCGATACCCGCCGGATATTCGATACCGCCATTCGTTTCGTGGATGTGGAAGAACAGCAAAGCGACAGCCTGGTAAAGTTTATCCACGGTATGCAGCTGGAGCAGTTGAGAAGGATGAGGGAGCATTCTTCACCGCATCCGGCCGATGAACCGGACATAACGGGCTGGAGCGGGTTTTCCCGCCGCAAAAGGGTTATGCTCACGCTCTGCGCCGCTTTTTCGGTTGCGCTCCTTGCCTGGATTGTCTTTGCCCTTGCCGGTTATTACAGCTCAGGAAGAAAGGGGAAAATCGAAAAGACCTTTGAAGAGCAGATCCGAAAGCTTATCAACCGGCGGTAGTCGCGCCTTTTCGACACCTTGCGCCCGGACTTCCCTGGCAGAGAGCGCCGGCGGATGACGATCCCCTGGTCAATGCAGCCGTTCCCGGCAACAGGCCTCCTGTTCGGGGCTGCCGATGAATATCAGCGTCATGTCGCGGGTGATGACCGTATCCGGGGAAGGATTTACCACAGGCTCCTCCCCTTTGCCCTGTTCCAGCGCAATGACGGTTCCACCGCTTGTCTCCCTGATGCGGCATGAGCGGATCGTTTTACCGTGCATGGAGTCGGGGACGGGATGGCGGTAGATGTGCATTCCTTCCGAGAGAAAGATGGAATCCTTGTTTTCCAGTATGTTCATCAGGATATTGGCGCCAACCGACGTGTTGGACACCACGAAGTCGGCGCCTGCCGCGTAGAGCTGGGCCACGTTTTCCTCACGGTTTGCCCGGGCTACGATGCGGATATGCCTGTTGAGGTGGCGGCTTGCCAGGGTAAACAGGATATTGGCGCTGTCGTCGTTGGTGGTGGCGATGAGCCCCTTTGCCCGGTCTATGGCGGCGTTCTTCAGGATGGTCCGGCTGGTTGCGTCTCCGATGACGACCTCGTGTTCCGTACAGCCAGGATTGGCTTCCCTGTCGATGAGAACGAACGGCACCGACCAGTGCCCCAGGAAACTGGCGGATGAACATCCAATGCGTCCGTGGCCGATGATCATCACCAGGTCCTGCTCCGGCATCTCTCCGGTAAGTTCTTCCAGAGCTTCCAGGTTCTCGCGGGTTCCCACCACCACGATAACCGATTGTTCGGAGAGGAGAGTATCGCGGGTCGGTATGACGATCCTTCCTCTCTCCCAGACCCCGACAACGGCGAGTCCCGTCTGTTCGCGAATGCGCGCTTCCAGCGGGGTCTTGTTGGCGAACGGCGTGCCGTGTACCGGAATTTCTGCGATACGCAGCTTGCCAAGGGAATCCAGAACGTGGGCGAACGCCCCCTTGGTTGTAGCCCTGGTGGCCAGGTAGCGGCCCAGGATCTTCTTCAGGGGGACCACCTGGTTCGCTCCGGCCAGCCGGAGAAGTTCCGCGTGGTAAGGCTCGTCCAGCAATGTCGCGATGGGAGTGGAGCAGAGGGAGCGGACCGTAAGGGTAATGTTGACATTCTCCTTGTCGCCCAGGTTCAGGATGATGTGGCGCGCCTGCTCAACCTTCAGTTTACGCAGCACCCTGGCGTCGGACGGGTCGCCATACACCGCCCTGATACCCTCGTCTTCCTCCAGCCGCCGGACTTCCTCGTAGCTGGAAATCACCAGAAAGAAAGGTATTCCACGGACCTGGAGCTTGCGGACCAGCTCCCTGGTTATCGGGTCAAGGCCGCAGATGACTACATGGCCCCTGGTTCCGACAGGCACTTCCAGAAGCGGGTGATAGCGGAGCATGTCTTCTATCAAGGGGGCAAGAAACAGGCTGATGACTCCGAATGGCAGGAGGATGAGAAGGAACATCACGCCGGACAGGGTTACGATTCCGGCAAAGATGTAACCGGCGTCGGAGTGGAAGGTGATGTCTCCGAAGCCGAGTGTAGTCATGACGGTTATCACCCAGTAGACACCGGCAATGAAGGAAAATTCGCGCCCTTCCAGATTAAGCATCAGATACTGGAACAGCTTTGCGTAGACCAGTACCATGCAAACGAGGAAGGCGCAGTATGCAATAAGGGTCTTCAGGTGCTTGCGGGCTGAGACACCCGCTATATAGGCAATTTCGCCGGAGATGGGCCTCATGAAACCTCCGTGGGGGGGCAGTGGGAGATGGGCGGTGACGTGCGGCAACCGCCCTCGCGTTCATCACGGTTTCAGGGTGTACTATGCCATTCCCGGTATGGGGGCGCAAGGCTCAATATGGGTGGCCGGCGATTGGTTGATGGGCTAATTCCCCGGGAAGCCCTTCTTTCGCTGGTGTCCCGGAAGGGGCGCCATGCCCGTGAAAGTAGGGCCGGCGGAAGCTATTTCACTTGACACCGCTTGTTCCTGCGTCTAAATTTACCAAAGATTAATATTACAGTTACGATAAGAGCAAACCCGGGGTAACCCGGTGACGCAAAGCCTATGGGTCCATCCTATGGACAGCCGGGTTGCCGAAGAACTGACCGTGCATATTGCCCCTGTCTTCGGCTCGATGACGGGGGTTTGTGTTTGTTGAGTCCGGTACCGTGGGGCGCATCAATCCAATGTCGCCGGACATGGATGAGAAAACCCGGAGCAAGGCGCGGGAGGCCGCAAAGCATGGATGATAAAAGTCCGCTTGAAACACCGTACCCTGAACCCGATTTCTTCGACGAAAACGGGCATGGTTTCTTTACCCTCGCAACGCTTGCGAGGCAGATGGGCGTTACGGAAAAAGAGCTGGAATCTATCGCGGAAGAGATGATGCGGATGGAGAATTGCGATTTGTACTAGCCCATCATTAACACTTGTTTGTCCTTTTCATCCTCAGCTATGGAACGTCACTGATTCAGGTATATGAAAACATCGGTTCAACAGCCGCGGAATTTGTATATCAATCGGGATCGTCAGACGGACTTTTTTTCAATACTTGAAGCAGCAGAAAGGAAAAGACATACATATTTCTTAAATCAGTGATGACAAATCCGAACAGTTCCAGTCGCTTAAAGACTTTTCAAGGAGGTATCCATGTTGAGCGGAAATGATGAAAAGATGGGTGTTTGTGGGCTATTGAGAGTTTCTGTTGTGTCTATTTTTGCGTTTATACTATTTACCGGTTGCGGCAGCAGTACCGCGACCCAACCCGCGGCGCCAATCGACTATTCGCGACCCCAAAGCTGGGTCATGTTGCCCGAAGAGGCAGCGCAACCAGTCGACCTCTTCTTCCTTTATCCAACAACCTACAATTCGACGCAGCCCCTGACCTCAACGTGGTCCCGGGGATGGAACCAGACGCTTGATCAGGCGCTCTCGGATCAGGTCATCATCCCCCAGACAACCTCAAAGGTCAGTGTGTTCACAAAGGCCGGTGTCAATGTCTATGCACCATATTACCAACAGTGCTCAGGCCTTGATGTGCTGAATGCGCTGCTTTGGCAAAACACGCCCGGCAACACAGAGGTCGCGAACCAGGCAATGGAGGTGGCCTACAAGGATGTATCCGACGCATTTGACTACTACCTTGAGCATTACAACAAAGACGCGCAGGGCAAACCACGTCCATTCATCCTGGCTGGCCACAGCCAGGGTTCGAACCTGATGCTCTATCTGCTGGAACGGAAGTTCAGCGACCCGGCGCTCAGGAAACTGCTGGTTGCGGCCTATGTCATTGGATGGTCGGTAACCTCTGACGATATGGCCAGTTATCCAGAATCGCTGCAGGCAATAGGTATTTGCACCGACAAAACGCAGACCGGCTGCATTGTCACGTACAACACCCAGGAGACACCCGGGGACTGGTCGCAGGTTTCAGGAAGTTCCCGCGGAAAGATGGAGGTCACAAGGAAGAACGCATGGAGCGTGAATCCTTTGACGTGGATTGCCACATCTCCCGGCGAAGTGGGCCCTGCCGCCCCGGCATCTGCAAACCTTGGCGCGCTATTCTATAAGGGGATGCTGCCGGGCGCTCCGGATCAAAGTATCTTCAAGCTCGACCAGACAGGCAACTATACCTACGAGATGAATAGCTTCATTGGCGCGCAAAGCAACAACGGCGCGCTGGTGATCAACCCGGACAATCTCCCTTCGCCGGCTACCTGGTTAAACCTTCTATCCCCATACAACACCCGGCCAGGCTGGTATCACGGTTACGACTATTCCTTCTTCTATCGTAATCTTGAGCAGAATGCCGTCGACCGGGTCAAGGCGTATACCAACCGTTCCTGAAGACCTACCCAAACCTGTTCATAGCTGGTTAAATCCACCAGTATGTCAGGCTTGGCGCTTCATCACACTGTAAAAGAAAGATCCGTTCATTGATTGTCTACGGCATCCGGATGACAACCTCCTGGAGATCATATTCGCTTCCCCACTCATCCTCGACCATGCGCCGCAGCCCTGAAACCTGCGAGGGACTCAACAGGCCTGGATCCACCGTGGTGCGGAAACGCCGCCGGACCCCGCTCGCCCGCACCAGGGCCGCGCTCTGCTGCGCGGCCTCGCCGCTTCCGGCTACGCCCGTAATCCGTTGGTAGTAGGAGAAATGCGCCTTGATATCCATGCCGATCCAGTCCAGATAGGGAAAGAGAGGCGGCAGCGCGTCGGGGAACGCGCCGCCGGTGTGGAGCCCCACCAGGAATCCCATACTTTTCGCCTCTTTTACAGCCTGGAGCAACCCGGGCTGCATGGTCGGCTCGCCGCCGCTGAACACCACGGCATCCAGCAGTCCCCTTCGCCCATGGAGAAAGGCCGCGATCTCTTTCCATGAGTATGTTCCGGCCGCCCCGGCGTCCAGCAATTCCCTGTTGTGGCAGTAGGCGCACCTCCAGGGGCACCCCTGGAGGAAGACCACCGCCGCCATGTGATCAGGGTAGTCGATGGTGGTGAAGGGGATAAAGCCGCCGATCTTCAGCATGACGTATCCGTCCGCGGCGTTTCGCGGAAGAAGCGGCGCTGACGGTGCTCGGCCTTCTTGCCCGTGTTGAAGGATTCCACCGGCCGGTGGTAGCCCATGACTCGTGTCCAGACCTCGCATGGTTGGGGATCAGGGTCGCACAGCGGGCACAACGGATGTTCCCCGGCCAGATAGCCGTGTTTCGGGCAGATGGAAAAGGTCGGGGTTACGGTAAGGTAGGGTATGCGGTAGTTTTCCAGCACCCTTCGCACCAGGCGACGGCAGGCCGATGCGCTGGACAGGGGCTCGCCCAGGTAGAGGTGAAAAACCGTGCCCCCGGTATACTTGCGCTGAAGATCCTCCTGAAGATCCAGGGCCTGGAAAGGGTCGTCCGTAAAGCCCACCGGAAGCTGGGAGGAGTTTGTGTAATATGGCGCCTCCGGGGTTCCGGCCTGAATGATATCCGGAAACCTTTTCCGGTCCTCCCGGGCGAAGCGGTAGGTGGTCCCCTCCGCCGGGGTCGCCTCCAGGTTGTACATGTTCCCGGTTTCCTCCTGAAAGGCCAGCAGTCTTTCCCTGACGTGATCCAGGCAGCGGGACGCCAGGGCCCTCCCTTCATCCGTTACGATATCATGGCCGCCGCCGGTGAAGTTGCGGACCATCTCGTTGACGCCGTTCACGCCGATGGTGGAAAAGTGGTTGCGGAGGGTGCCCAGGTAGCGCCGGGTATAGGGAAACAGGCCGGCATCCATATGGCGCTGAATCTCCTTGCGTTTGATCTCTAGGCTGGTCCGCGCCAGGTCCAGAAGCTGATCCAGACGGTTGAACAGGGCCGCTTCGTCTCCCCGGTGGAGATGGCCGAGCCGGGCGCAGTTGATGGTCACCACGCCGATGGAACCGGTCTGCTCGGCGGAACCGAAGAGACCATTGCCCCGCTTCAGCAGCTCCCGCAGGTCCAGTTGCAGACGGCAGCACATGGATCGGACCATGTTGGGCGACAGCTCCGAGTTGAGAAAATTCTGGAAATAGGGGAGTCCGTAGCGGGCGGTCATGGCGAACAGCAGCTCCGCGTTATCGCTCTCCCAGGGGAAGTCCGGGGTGATGTTGTAGGTGGGGATGGGGAAGGTGAAGACCCGTCCCTTGTCGTCTCCGGCGGTCATAACCTCGATATAGGCTCGGTTGATCATGTCCATTTCCGCCTGAAGCTCTCCATACCTGAAAGGCGCCTCTTCCCCGTCAATCACCGGGACCTCGTTGCGCAGGTCTTCCGGGCAGACCCAGTCAAAGGTCAGGTTGGTGAAGGGTGTCTGGGTGCCCCAGCGGGAGGGCACGTTCAGGTTGAACACCAGCTCCTGGATATGCTGCCGCACCTCTTCATAGGAAAGGCGATCTATCCGGACAAACGGGGCCATGTAGGTATCAAAGGAGCTGAAGGCCTGGGCGCCCGCCCACTCGTTCTGCAGGGTGCCGAGAAAGTTTACGATCTGGCCGACGGCGCTTGACATATGCCGGGGCGGACCGGCCTCCACCTTGCCGGCCACGCCGTTGAAGCCTTCGGCCAGGAGAGTGCGCAACGACCACCCGGCGCAGTAGCCGGAGAGCATGTCCAGGTCGTGGATGTGGATGCTCCCGTCGCGATGGGCCTCCCCCACCTCGGGCGGATAGACATGATTGAGCCAGTAGTTGGCAATCACCTTTCCGGACACGTTCAGGATCAACCCGCCCAGGGAATAACCCTGGTTCGCGTTGGCGTTCACCCGCCAGTCGGACTGCTCCAGGTACTCGTTCACCGACGAGGCCACATCCACCAGGGTCTTTCGGTCCCGGCGCAGCTTGTGGCGCTGCTCGCGGTAGACGATATAGGCGCGGGCGGTCTTGAGGTGATTCGCCGAAATGAGGACCTGTTCCACCACATCCTGGATATTCTCTATATGCGGCGGGGTCTCGCCGAACTTGTGGCGCAAGACCTTCAGCACCTGCGTGGTCAGGAGAACCGCCTCGTCTCCATCGAACTCTCCCGTGGCCTCACCGGCCCGCCTGACGGCGGAGCGGATCTTGCCGTCCTCAAACGGGACAGTGGCGCCGTCACGCTTCACCACGCTCCGCAAGGGAAATATCCGGGCCTCTTCAACGCATGCCGCATTATTCATGATCTTTTTCCTCCCTCATAATATTTCAACCGTTAAACCTGAAAACGGCATTTCAGCCACAGAGGTCATAGAGGACACAGAGATATGATTGCGAAACAATGAACTACCAGACTCGCCATAAAGGTGACGATCGCAATATCTTTGTTTTGGAGTAACCGCTTGAAATTTCCACGAAAACTCTCCGTGCCCTCTATCTTCTCCGTGGTAATTGCTTTTTTTTAGGGTAAATACTCCCGGGCGCACCTGCGCAGTTGGGCGATTCCCTCCGGAATCCTGGGGCCGGAACGGTACAGGGCGTCATCCACAAGACAGATCCGCCCGGCGCGCACCGCTTCCAGCGGGGCCAGCCGCCGGAGCAGTTTGTCCAGCGGCGGTCCCATGACATGCCCCTGGCCCACGATGATGATGCCGGGCCTTCTGGACATCACGGCCTCCAGGGAAAGACGGGGGTAGGCCTCCCGTCCGCCGGCCGCGATGTTTTCGTATCCCGCCAGGCGGAGCGCATCGTCGATGACCGTTCCCGAACCGGCTGTAATAAGAGGATCGGGCCAGATGATGAAGAGCGCCCTTGGCAGAGGCTTTTTCCCTTTTGCCGGAAGGAGGGATCGCTCGATCCGGGCCGCCAGCCGCTTTCCCTCGGTCGGCGCGCCGAGATCAGACCCCAGCTGCCTTATTCCCCCGGCCAGACCGGACAGCCGGGCGCCGCGAAACACAACGGTCCTGATCCCCAGGCGGGCCAGTCGTCCCGCGAGGCGGGGGCCAAGCCCTTCTTCATCCAGCACAACCACGTCGGGCCTGAGGGCGATTATCCTTTCCAGCGAGGGATTGGCCGGACCTCCCACCTTGGCTTTAGCCCGCACCGAAGGCGGCTGGTCGCAATAGGTAGTGACCCCCGCCAGGTTCCGTTCCAGGCCCAGGGCGCAGATTATCTCCGTGACGCTGGGCGCCAGGGAGATGATCCGGCCGGGAGGAGCGGCGTTGCAGACGTCGCCCCACGCAATGAGAAGCATGAAACAGAATAAAATGGCTTTCATGTATGACCCGCGGCGGGATTATCCGGCAACCGGACCTGCCGGGATATCGGAACCAGGCAGGTCCGGTTGCCGGCAAAACGCCAGATGTTAAAAGGAGACTCTCACCCCGCCAAAGCCGCCGATGCCTGGCGCGCCGTACCCTTTGACCTCCTCGTACTGGCGATCCAGGAGGTTTTCCACCCGGGCGAACAGCCTGAGCCACTTGTTGATGTCATAGGAAGCGGCCAGATTGAGCAGCAGGTAGCCTCCCATCTCCACCCGCGTGGCGGGCCAGGAAGCATAGTCGTTGTCGGTCCGTTCGCCCACATAGACCATGCCCAGATTTACGTTGCCCTTGCCGCTGAAACGGTAATCCGCGTCAAGGGAGAACTTGTTTTCCGGTCTGCGCAACAGCTTTTCACCCGTTGACCTGTCCTCGGTCTTGGTCCAGGTATATCCGGCCCGCAGGGTGAGACCGTCAACCGGCCGCGCCGTGGCGGAAAGCTCGACACCGTAAGTCTCGGCCTTCGCGATGTTCCTGTATGTGGAAGCGCTGCTATCAAAATCAATCAAATCCTCGAAGTCATTGGAAAACCAGGTTGCGCCCAGTTCCATGCGCCCGTCCATGAGCGCCTGCTCGACCCCGGCATCCCACCCCCGGCTCTTTTCCGGACTGAGAGACCTGTTGCCGTAGGCCGGGTCATACAACTGGTACAGGGACGGCGCCTTGAATCCGGTTCCGTAACTCCCCTTGAATCTGGTAGAGGTCTGTTTCAGCAGATAGGAAGTGGTGAAGCGGTAGGTGGCTTCCGCGCCGAACCGGCTGTGGTCATCCAGGCGCGCGCCAAGGGTTGTGAACCACGAATCCCAAAGGCTGATCCGGTCCTGAAGATAGTAGCCGGTGATACGATCCGATTCTTTGGGGAAAAGGCTGCTGAATGGGCCGTAGGAGCTCTCCGAATAGTAATCGGAATGGGCCTTTTCCTCCCTGGTTTCCACTCCCGCGGTCAGGGTGTTCGTCTTGTGGAGATAGAGGTTGTTCTGCCAGTCAAAGGACAGGGTCTCGCCGTGATATGCGCTGAGGTCCCGGTCGACGGGCCGGGAGGAGTCGGTGTCGTTGCGGTAGTTGCGATCAAGGTTGGTGAAGGAGACTCCCAGTTTCTGCTCCCACAGGCCGCCGAACAGGGAGAAGCGGCCCTGGCCGCGCGCGAATACCTGTTCCGTGCGGGCTATTGAATTGGGATCATCCTGTCCGGCCCCGCCGCCGTTGTCCATGTCGGCCTTGGTGTTCATGTATCTGACAATAAAATCCAGATCCAGATTCCTGTGTGGCGATATCCCCACCCTGGTGGAAACCGAGGTGGCGTGATAGCCGTCGGTCTCATGGTTGCCGTACTGTTTCGCGGCGGATGAAATGCCGCTGGTATCATCCCGGGAAAGGCCCAGTGAAAGGTTGAACGGGCCGGTCCCTCCACTGAAGGAGGCCTGTTCCCGCGCCGTGGAAAAGGAACCGCCTTCGGCCGATACAAAGCCGTTCGGCTTCCCCTTTCCCCGCCGGGTGATGATATTGATCACCCCGCCCATGGCGTCTGAACCGTAGAGAGTGCTCTGAGGTCCGCGCAGGATCTCGATGCGTTCGATATTGTCCGTGGTCAGGTTGCCGAAGTCGTAGGAGCTCCCCGGCGTGGACGGGTCATTCATGCGCACCCCGTCCATCAGGACGAGAGTGTGCTCGGAGGCCGCTCCGCGGATATAGACGGAGGCCGTACCGCCGGCGGCGCCGCTCCTGGCGACGTCAAGGCCCGGGACGCTCCTCAAGAGGTCCAGGAGAAGGGTCTTCTGTTTCTGTTCGATCTCTTCCCGGGTGATTACGGTAACGGAGCTCCCCACCTGGGCAAGCGACGTTTCGCTCCGGTTGGCCGTCACCACAACCTCATCCAGGCTCAGAGATTCCATCTCCAGGGCATGGACCGGGCACGACAGCGCCATCCAGCAAGGAATGACGCCAAACCATTTTGCTACACCAGACATACAAATACCTCCCTCGAAGTGATCGGACGGAGCTGTATTCCGGCTGAGGGCATTCTGCTATTGCCTACTCGCCCGCCTTCCCGGGGCATTTCCCAGTGGCTTGGTTCGCGTCTTTCGCGAACGGGCTTTCGTTCCCATCACGGCTGCGGGGCAGCGGGGGTCTTGCACCCCTCTTCCTCACTCCTGTCCGTAAAAAATAATGAAAAACGCTAAAGAAGCAGGCGTGGGAGATCTCCCGCGCAATACCGGGGCAAACAATGGAACGGAAAATGATCACTGGTGTGTTTGACGGATAACGGAAAAGAATGAAACGGAGAAACGGATATGATCCCCGGCATGGTGGCCTCCCGCGAAGCGTGCGAATGGAGCGGTATTCCGGCTGAGGGCGTCCTGCCATGGCCTACTCGCCCGCCTTCCCGGGAGATTTCCCAGTGGCATGGATCGCGCTTTACGCGAACGGGCTTTCGTTCCCATCACGGCTGCGGGGCAGCGGGGGTGTCTCACCCCTCTTCCTCGCTTCCATCCGTTAAGATTTAACCTGAAAACGGCATTTCAACCACAGAGGTCACGGAGATATAAAAGCGAAAAAATGAACTGCCAGACTCACCATGGAGATGACGATCGTAATATCTTTGTTTTGGAGTAACTACTTGATAGTTATACGAAAATCCTCCGCGCCCTCTGTGTTCTCCGTGGTAATTGCTTTTTTTAGGTTTGATGCGTTACTTCTAGCACCGAGGCGCCTGGCGTGTCAACGAAATAATCGGGGATCGGCACAAGATGTTGTGCCCAGAGCCGTAATGCCTCACAATATATACATTTTATAAGGATACAGCCCCAGGAGAGGCAATGTTATTGAATGGCGAAAAAGCGAGCCTTGCACCGCATGCCCTTTTGAATATTGACTTGGACAAGACCCTGCTTTAATAATCTATGCGGCATATCAAGCCCGCGCTCTACGAGGGACGGACGAGGCTATCCGCCAAAATGGGAGCGGGAATCCGCGATATTGGAGGGTTCATGGCTGAAACAGCTGAAAACAGGTTAAATCTTCCGCATGTCCTTGTTGTCGACGACTCTATGCTTTTGAGGAACATCCTGGAAGACACCTTGAAACTGGCCGGGTATCCGGTAACAACCGCCGAAAACGGAAAAGAGGCTATCGAGATCTATCGAACCGGCTATTTTCCGATTGTCATTACCGATTGGGTCATGCCTGAAATGAGCGGCCTTGAACTGTGTAAAGCCATCCGAGGCGACGCATCATCCGCCGGCTACACATATATTATTATTCTCACCATGCAGGAATCCAAGAACGATATCATTGTCGGGCTTGAATCTGGAGCGGACGAGTATCTCATCAAACCCATTCATAAGCCGGAGTTGCATGCGCGGCTGAAAACGGCGCGCAGGATACTTGAGTTGGAGGCTATCAGGGCGCGGTACGTGGAAGAGATCAAAAACCTGTCGCTCGTAGATCCGGTTACAGGGGTCTTCAATCGCCGTTTCATGGAAGATCGCCTCCCCAAGGAGATAGTGCGCTCCTATCGTTATGAGCGACCGCTTTCACTGATGATTGCAACGGTCCGCAATATCACGCAAATAAAGGCAGAGCATGGACATTACGCCGGCGACCTTGTTATCAAGAAGGCCGCGGACTGCATTGGGGAGGCGATCAGGAAGGATATCGATTGGGTGACGCGTTACGGAGAGAGTGAGTTTTTGATTGCGCTGCCTGAAACCGGGGTACAGGAGGCTCTCATCGTCGCCAGACGTCTCAGGCTCAGAATCAGCTCCATAACAATACCGATTCACCGGCAAGAGCTGAAACTGACGGCCGCCTTCGGGATTTCCGGATTCATAGCGCAACAGGAGAAAATGGGCGTTACCATGGAGATATTGCTGGAAAAGGCCGACAAGTTTCTCAGAATGGCGACCGCGGAAGACCCCATCAAGGCGGTTCAACTGGGTTAGTCGCGGTGGTCCTTGCAAGAGGCATTTCCGTTCAGAGGGACTCGGAACAAACAGATATACCGTTTTACATCTCATCTTCAGGCCATCTTTGCCGCTCCTTAAATCACATAATCCTCGGCCTTGTGATCGTAGTATGGATCTTCTATCTTATCTTCACTAAGGTCGTGAAATCCCCATTCATAAGGAATATGCTTCCATGGGGTAGGCGATAGCCGCGACACCCCCCCTCGCACAGGTTCCGGAAAGTCGTCCCGGACACTCGGGGGGGATTGGGTTGTCAGGCAGCGGGTGTCGATGTGGGCGGTTTCTTCACCTTCCTGTAAATAAAAAGCAGAAGAACGGCGCCTCCGACGGCCAGCAACAGGCTTCCCAGGTTGAATCCCGTCACCTTGCCCAGTCCGAGCAGTGAACCGATAAATCCCCCCACGAAAGCGCCCGCTATCCCTATCAGAATGGTAATGAAGAATCCCCCGGGATCCTTTCCGGGCATTATCCATTTTGCGAGAACGCCTACAATCAAACCCATTACGATCCAGGATATAAAGCCCATTGAAATCCTCCTTTTTCAGCGGATACACAGCAGTTTGTATAATTGCTGTCAGCCCTTTCCGGCGGCGGAAGTCCGCCATGTATGGGAATCAAGGGCCGGAAAGGGCCGCTGGAACAGGTGAGATATTCATTATCGTCCCCTTTCTGATGCCTTCGACGTTGAATGCACAAAACAATAGAAATTGTACGACCATTGTCGGGATTGTCGAGGAGTAAGAAAATGACCTATGCCGTGGCAAATCCAGGGGGAAAGCTACTTCGTCGCGGCTATCCCTGGCTTTGACCACGACAGATCGAACTGGGCCTGGACATAGCCGCAGTCAATGTCCCCGCCGCTGCCGGTGGCTTCACGGAAGAATGCGCCGGTGAAGAGACGGTCATACCCGATAATGAGAGAGAAACGCTCGTTTACCGTGTAGGTCAGGGTAAAGTCGGTTTCCAGGCCTATCCGTCGGCTGAAACCGTCCTCAACGGCGTTGGCGTAGAAGTAGCGGCCGGTGGCGGAAAAATTCAGCTTGTCGGTGATGTCGATCCCCCACCCCAGGTTGAATACCTGGAGACCGCTCGCGTGGTGGCCGTTAGCGTCTACCCCGGAGAGATCGCCGATGATGCACAGATCGCCGGTAAGGGCCGTGTCGTTGTTCGGCATGCGGAATTCCCTCCTGGCCGAGACGCCGTTGGCCGCGTCCTTTCCGCCTGAACCATAGGCGTAGCTGAGGAAAAAGGTGTTCTTTAGGTCAAGGATCCGGGTCTCGATGGTCATGTCCGCGTGCCCGCCCCAGGCGCTGATGCGGTCGTTAAGCCCGGTTTCGCCGTTATAGGTCCCGCCGCTCTCGAAAACCGGCTCGAATTCCAGGGAAACCGGTCCCAGCGACGCAGTGGCGCGCAGGCCGAAGATATTCAGGTGTTCGCCCGAATGGCGCTCTTCGGCGCCGGTATCGTTGAAGCCGTAAGCCTCGATGACCATGCCTTCCTTAATCCTGTAGCTGGCATACCCTCCCGCCAGATTACCTTTCACGCCATCGGCCCAGGGTGAGGCGTACCAGCCGCCGAGGATGTCCACGGTCAGCGGCGCCACCGGCTTGATGCGCAGCCGGGCCGCGTCAAAGGAGAGCCCCTTGAACCAGGAATCGTTCCCCAGGATGAAGACGCCGCCGTAAGCGAAATCCTGACGGCCGACCTTCAGCGCCAGGAGGTCCGAGCCCGGCAGCCGCGCCTCCACGAATCCCTGATAGAGGGAGACCCGGCCCAGATACTGGCTGCCGCCGGTGTAGCCGTACCCCTGACCCTCCACGTGAACATCCAGGAAGTCGGTTGGATGCCAGTAGACATAAGGCATTACCCTGTACAGAAGCCTCGCTTCGGAGCGTCCCGGATTATAGTCCAGGTCCGGCAGGCGGTAGTTGCCCGCGCCTTCGCCGCGCAAGAAGCCCATCACCCCCGCCTTGATCACATAGGGAGGTTCTTCGGAAGGAGCGAGGATCTTCTCGATGGCCTCGCGGCGGGTCCTGTAGCTCTCAAGGGAAAGGAGATATTCGCGCAATTCCTCGTGGAGCCTGGCCATTTTGTCCAGGTCTTCCCTGGGGATGGCGTCCGCCCCTTCCTTTTCCGCCTTGTGCAGCGTCTTTTCCAGAAGCGCATACAGCGCCCTGGCCAGTTCGTCTCTTGAGTAATGCCTCCCACCCGCGGCGGCGGAAGCGGGAAACCTTTCCGGCACCTCGAACCTTTCCGCCAGTTCGGTCAGGTCCCGGCATGACCAGTGGTCCGCCGCAACGCTTTCCGGTATGCCGGAAACCGTTTCTTCCGTTGCCGCGTGGATGGCGCAGGGAAAAAGAAACAGCGCCAGAAGCGGCACTCCCCCCCATGGGAATCCCTTCATGTTCATTTCCTCCATCTTTCAAGTAACAACATGGTTCCCGATTATCGCGGACCCCTGAACCGCCATATCCGGGCATGCAACTCTTCCGCCAGGCCGATTCATGGGTCCGGAGGCGGATAAAAAGACCTTGCCGTCTTTCATGGTCACCGTATATGCGTATTTTTTATCCCCCGGAAACGGGCTACCGCTGGAGAGCGGGATACCCGCTTTCGCGGCCGCGACGTCTTTTTGCGATGGCGGCAAGAATGCCTGGTTAAGGTTGCCGTAACCGAAAAGGAATCTTCCAGCAAAGCATGTTTGGCATGACTAAGCCCTTGACGCCTTCCCTCCCGCATTCTATTCTTCCGGAACGGCCGCGCTGATTGGCTGTCGCGGGAAGGGAAAAAGCGGACGGCCGCCGGCGAGTCATATCAACCCCGAATGGAAGGAGGATGGAATGGGAATAACTGGAAATACGAGGTTCATTGTCTGGATTCTTTTCGCGGCGTTGTTTGTTCCTGGGTGCATGCATACGGAAACAAGGGCCGACAAGGAGGCGTATCTGGCCGAGGCCATAGAGCCCCTTCCTCCCCCTGTTCCATTGCCGGCCATGCACAAGCGCGCCCTGATGACCGCCCCCGGCATGGCGGCCGCCATGCCGCCTCGACAGCCCGCTTCTCCGTCCGAGTTCAATACCGAGGGATATGACCGGGTCACCGAAAACCCCTTCCTGGAGACACTGAAGAACCCCCTCTCCACCTTTTCCATCGACGTGGATACCGCGTCGTACACCAACGTCAGGCGTTTCATTACCAATGGCAGGCTTCCGCCGCCTGACGCCGTCAGGATCGAGGAGATGGTGAACTACTTTGTCTATGACTATCCCCAGCCAGGAAAAGGTGAACCCTTTTCCTTTACCACGGAACTGACCGTCGCGCCATGGCAGCCGGGAAATAAACTCCTCCTCATCGGGCTCCAGGGGGTCAAGATTCCCATGGACGACCTCCCTCCCGCCAATCTGGTATTTCTCATCGATGTGTCGGGTTCCATGTCCGACGAAAACAAGCTGCCGCTCCTGGTCAAGTCCTTCAAGCTGCTTACGGGCCAGCTCCGGCCCCGGGATCGGGTCGCCATCGTCGTCTACGCCGGTCAGGCGGGTCTTGTGCTTCCCTCCACCGGCGGTGATGAGAAGCACAAGATACTGGCGGCGCTGGAGAGCCTCCAGGCAGGCGGCAGCACCGCGGGCGGCGCGGGGATCCAGCTCGCCTACCGGGTCGCCAAAGAGAACTTCATCAAGGGGGGGAACAACCGCGTGATCCTGGCCACGGACGGCGACTTCAACGTGGGCGCCTCCAGCGACGCGGAAATGGAGCGGCTCATCGAGGAGAAGCGCAAAGACGGGATCTTCCTGAGCGTGCTGGGCTACGGCATGGGGAACTACAAGGATTCCAGGATGCAGAAGCTGGCTGACAGGGGAAACGGCAACTACGCATACATCGACAACCTGCTGGAGGCGAAGAAGGTGCTGGTTTCCCAGTTTGGAGGGACCATGCTGACCATCGCCAAGGACGTGAAGATGCAGGTGGAATTCAATCCGGCCAAGGTGAAGTCCTACCGCCTCATCGGATATGAAAAGCGGATGCTTCGGGCCGAAGACTTCGCCGACGACAGGAAGGACGCCGGCGAGCTTGGGTCCGGCCATACCGTCACCGCCCTCTACGAGATCGTTCCGGTCACGGGCGAGGCCGATGTGAAACAGGAGCTTACCTACCAGGACGTGCGGGTGAAAGAGAGCGCCAGGAAGAGCCCTGAGCTTGCCACCATCCGTTTCCGTTACAAAAAACCCGACGGTGACATCAGCGGAGAGCTGGTTCGTAAGATTCCGGCGAATGTGATGGAAATCGGGAAGGCGAGTGAGAATATCCGATTTGCTTCGGCGGTAGCCCAGTGGGGGATGCTCCTCCGCAAGTCGGAATATAAGGGGAAGGCTAACTACTCTCAGGTTCTGGAAATGGCCCGAAAGGCCAAGGGGGCGGATAATATGGGATACCGCGCGGAGTTCATCCGGCTGGTGGAGATGACGGAACTGCTTGGGAGCAAGTAGCGGTTGAGAAGGGCGGCGGGAGAACGCTTTCTGGCGCTCCCGAAGAGAAGTGTCGTAACTGTTTGGATTATTTGTGAAAAAAGGGCAGCCTCTTAGGGGCTGCCCTTTCAGGTTTTATTGGGGCAGGCGCGTCCTCGGTTTAGCGCCCATAACGACCAAGCACCTCTTCCGCGCCATCATCCAGGACGAGTTCTTCCTTTGGCAAGACGGGAGGCTGCTCGTTGGCAAGGCGGAAGAAGTCCTTATAGTGGGTGTGACCGAGCAGATGCTTCAATCTTTCCGCTTTATCCCTGAAGTCTGAAGCAGTCGATGGTGAAAGGTATGCCTCGAGTTCATGGAGTTTCATGCAGATGTTAAGCGCTCTGGATGCGTCTTCCCGGCTGAACGGGTTTTCGTATGAGGGATCGCCCTTGATGACAAAGGTCTCTTCACGACTATCCCTATTCAAAGTAACCCCATAGACCGGGACCGGAAGAGAGTCTTGCTCAGGGAGCAATTCAACGATTACTTCCACGCCAATTTTGTTAAAAAAACCGAGATAATCAACCGCCATCAGCTCCACCCTCCCCTTGGCTGATGAAGAGATACTTTTACACGCAACGGAATACCGTTCAATACAAGCCGCCTGAAGGATCCGATGTGAAGTATCTTCTGACCTCAGACGCCCGGCAATGGATATTACACCCTATAACATCTCATCGCAACTCGATTAATTGGTTTCCATCCGGAGTTTGCGGATGGCTACTGATTGGGCATGGTGGTTCCAGCCTTCTCCATACCACTGAATCGACTGCCGAAGTTGGCTGATTTGCCCACCCTGTTCGCGCGCGAATATTTTCAAACTCCCCGCCTCAAATCGGATATTGGGTTGCTTCCCATGTTGGGAGCGGTTGAGACGGGGAAACACTCATTCCAAATTCAATCGGGCCGCGGTCGCCGATTCTGAGCGGGAAACTATCGATCTGATGAAGGGTGGCAATGGAGATAACCGTGCCGCCCTGGCCCAGGGTTGCTTCCTGGCCTTCATACAGGGTTATATCGCTCGCCATATCTACCGGCCCCCTTCTCCAGTACCCTCCGCTGCCGGAGCGGAGCAAGGGAAATGTCGGAATGGCGGCGAAAACAGACCAGCGACGTCGCCTCTCCCCGCCATCCTCAAAGAGGATGATGGCTCGATTTTGAGGCATGTTATCCCAAAATACTCGCACGTAACATTTCATGGCTTCGTACCCCCTGTATTAATTTTTTCCCCAACGGTTTTGACGGTCACAATAGAAGTTGCGGATATCAACGGAACGGCATTTTCCTCCTCGGTCTTGTCTCGGACCGCCCCGGAGAGAGACGGAATCTCGGGTCATTTCTCATGCAAACTCAACTTAAAACCACGTCCATTATGAATTTTACCCAATATTTCGTAAAATATAAGTTCATTTGAAAAAATCCGATACAAAAGGCCGTTGAATATGATATCCGGAGCCTTGCCCCCTTGCTTCCCGTTCAGCAATGGAGAGGTATGCTTATACGGATTTCAGGCTGATCCCTTAATCCGTGACGCGGGAATTCCGTGGAAATAATAATGAATAATGGCGCACCTTCACCTGCCGGGACCGCCGCATGGCCTCCCACTCCGACAGGAACGACCTTGCCTTCCGCTTCCGCGAAGAATTGCCTGTTGAAGATGGTGTCTCCGTAATTTTCCGGTTATTTTGATCTTCGTCAATTTACTTCCCTGCATGAACTGATAGAGTTCCACCTGAAAAATCAAGCGATCCTCAAAATGGAGTTTTTCAATAATAATCAGGGAGGTTCATGGTATGAGCGCAACCAGCAACACAACCATCCGCATGTTCGGCGTGCTCCATACTGTCAGACAGAGATCAGGGCTTCCGTCCAGCGCGGAGGTTTTCATCCCGCCTGAAGGGCGGCACTGCCTTGATGTCGCACGGGAAATCCTGTTGCCGCTCGACAAGATCGTGGGGGTATTCATCAATCACACCGCCTATCCGCCGGATCGAATCATTATGCCGGGGGACAGGGTTGCCTTCATCCCGGCGGGGGTGCCGGCTACCGATTGGCTTTCCTATACTCTTCGCGGGGATACCGGATCTGAGCACTGATGCCTTCGCTAAAAGCCGTTAAACCCGCGAAAGCGTGCATAAAGAGGTTTTGCGCGGCTTGTCAGTGTGAAGGGCTCTGACAACATTGGAATAATTCTGCTTCAGGGTTGATATTTTATCGAATCCATCGCGCCTGCACGGCACGACGGGAAATCAGCGCCCTGGGAAAGGAGCTTTCCTGAAAGTACATGTATTGCAGCATGTTCCTTTCGAGGGAACAGGGAGTATCTCGGCATGGCTGTCCGACCGTGACGCCCAAGTCACACGCACTTCTTTTTTCGAGTCGGCGGTGTTGCCCGATCTTAAGGGTCTGGATCTGATAATAGCCATGGGCGGCCCGATGAGCGTCAACGACGAGGACACTTTGCCCTGGATGAAAGCTGAAAAGCAGTTCATCCGTGACGCAATACAGCTTAATGTCCCGGTTCTCGGAATCTGCCTCGGGGCGCAGCTCATAGCCAATGCGCTCGGGTCACGGGTCTATCCGAACCGTGAAAAGGAGATCGGCTGGTTTGAGATAGAGTCGACCCCGAGCGACAATGATCTGTTCCGTTTTCCGCCAAAAGCAACGGTATTCCATTGGCATGGCGAGACATTCGACCTGCCTCCCGGGTCAGTCCGGCTGGCGCGAAGCGCCGCATGCGCAAACCAGGCATTCCAGTTCGGAGATAGAGTGATCGGATTGCAGTTTCATCTGGAGATGACACCGGAAAGCATTGACTCGATCATTTACAATTGCCGCCACGAACTGACTGACGAAGCAGCCTTCGTCCAGACCGGGCCTGAGATGCGCTCCGTTAATCGCTGTATATTGGCCGAAAACAACCGTCTCTTGGCTGATATTCTTTCCTATATTACTCGGGAAGACACATGAGACGATAGAGGCAAAATGGAAAAAAGAATCGGCAACCGGCGCCCTTCTTCTGCTTGGGTATTATTTCGGGCTGTTGTCGAGACCCTCACGGGTGGACTTGCCATATTCAGATGTCTTGCGAAAGCTTCCGGGCAATCCTCGCTACATGGGCGCCCTGGAAACGGGCGCCTGAGAGCTCGTTTTCGCTCGGCATCCGTGAACCGTCGGAACCGGTTATGGTAGAAGCGCCATAGGGTGATCCACCGGTCACCTGACTGTTATCCATTTGTCCGGCAAAGGCGTAAGGCAGACCCACTACTACCATTCCCTGGTGAAGCAGGTTTATATGAAAGCTCAGGATGGTGGATTCCTGGCCGCCATGCTGGGTCGCGGAACTGGTAAAGACGCTTCCGACCTTGCCCACAAGGGCGCCCTTCAACCATAACTGACCGGTTGAATCGAGAAACTGACGCATCTGTCCGCACATGTTGCCGAAGCGTGTGGGCGTTCCAAAGATTATCGCATCGGCGGAAGCCAGGTCCTCCGCTTCCACCAGGGAGATGTGCGCCATGCTCCTCTGCGCGTCAAGGGCACCCATCTTCTCAAGCACTTCTTCAGGAAGGGTTTCAGGGACTCTTTTAATGATGGCCTCGCAGCCCGGCACTTCACGAACACCGGCGGCAATCGCTTCAGACATCTGATATATGTGCCCGTACATACTGTAGATAACAACAACGATCCTGGTCATGGCAGCCTCCTTTTCCGTGGAGTTTACCCGGTATTCAAAATATTTCCATTTATGAGTGTGAAATAAAGCTTGCTGTTTGAAGAGGACCCGGAGAAATGCCTGCCCGCTTACGGCGGTTACCGCGCCTTCGGAGTTTAACTCGGTGTATTGTGTCCGGTTGAGATTGATAGGTGGGAGATAATGGATGTACGTCTCGTCCTGCAATTCAGCCAGGAATTCAAGAAGAAATTCGAAGAAGATACCAACGGCAATATCAATAAGGCCGATGACAACTGGAGGAAAACAGAAGCAGGATAAAGGTGATGTTGGAGTGGCACATCGGACCTGCCGAGGGATTTGAGCAGGTCCGGCCGCCAAGGTAAATATGAAGATATGGTTCTTTGGGGGTATGGTTTTTTGTGGCAAGCGCCTCCTTCAATCAGACACACAGCCATGAAATGACTCCCCCGTTACCTCGAAATGAGATTCAACCGATAGGGTTTGGAGCACGGGCCGGCCGGCGGGGCGCCCTTTGCCCGTGACTCCGCCAGTTCGACGCGGGCCAGTTCCAGGTCGGCGCGGAAGGCGGGGTCAGAATGCAGGCGCGCCACTACCGCCGCCGCGACAATGCGCGCCTCTTGTACATCACTCAGCCAGTGTACGTTGCATACGATCCGGCTGTCGCCAAGCGAGATGCCATGCGCCAGCGCCTCGTCTCCCCTTTCCGGCGCCAGTTCGCTGAGGATAAGCGCCCAGGCCCACCCTGCCGCGGTATGGGCCGAGGGATACGATCCGCTATTGCGCATGCGCCGTTCATATTCCGGGGTACAGGTCCGTTCATTGCCGGCAACGAACGGCCTTGGACGGCCGTACTTCTTCTTGGCAATGGAAACGGCGCTTTTCACGTCGCTCAGGGTGCGTTCCAGGAGGCGGAACAGAGCCGGCGTCTCCCGTTTTGTGAGAACGATCTTCAGGGCGCAGGAAAAACCGTCCGCCACTGATTGTATGGAGAGGTCGGAGTCGTGGGCCGCCATATCCCAGATTGGTGTATCACGAAGGGGAAGCGCGGAGCGTTTTACCTCCTCGTCCAGGGCGAAGGCCGTTGAGCCGGGGACCGGCGGCGGCGGGATCAACGCCGCACTGTCCGGAAGTCTCTCCATGGACAGGTATCCGGGCAGCCTGTCATGTTGCACCAGGCCGGTCTCTTTCCTTTCCATGCCCGCGCATCCTGAAGCAAGCGCCAGGCAGATTGCCGCCATAACTATCCTCATTATCTCTTCCTTTCGGCTGGATTTATATGCCTCTTCCGTAGGTCGCTTGTCTCAGTCCAACTGATACACTTCCGGCCGGCGATCTTCCAGCACACGCATGCGTGAATGTGCTTCGTCCGCCTGGCGGAGGTCGATGGCGGCTGTCAGCAGTATCTCTTCCGCATCCCCCGCCTCTACCACCGCTCTTCCCCATGGGTCGATAACGGCCGAGTTCCCGAAATATGTTACCGGGCCGTCTGCCCCGAAATCCTCGCTGCCTACCCGGTTGACTCCCACCAGGAACATCTGGTTTTCGATGGCGCGGGCGCGGGACAGGATTCGCCAGTGGTCCAGGCGCGGATGGGGAAAGGCTATGGGGGATAGTACCATGCGGGCGCCCCGCAGGGCATAGGAGCGGAATACTTCGGGAAAACGGATGTCGTAGCAGATGGAGAGCCCCACGGTTCCCCAGGGGGTCTCTAGCGTCGTCAGGGAATTTCCGGCGCAAAGATGCTCAGTCTCGTGGAGAAGGCTGAAGAGGTGGGTCTTGCGGTAGACCCCGGCCCGCGCCCCGGATGGGTCGAACAGGATGGATGTGTTGGCCACTTTTCCAGTAATCGTGGACTCAGGCAGTGAACCGTTGATCCAGATGCCGTAGCGCCGCGCCAGGCCCGCCACCCGCTCAATGTATGTTTCATGTTCCGAGGAGGCCCGGCGCAGGTAGTTCCAGTCGAATCCGGTGGTCCACATCTCCGGGAAACATATGAGATCGCTTCCCCGCTTCGCGGCTTCGGCAATGAGCGTTTCGGTCTTTTCCAGGTTTTCTTCCGGCCTGGATACGGCGACCTTCATCTGGGCGATGGAGACGGTAAGGTTCATGGAAAAACCCTTCAAACAGGTTGAGCGCGGCGGAGCTTCTCTCACTCCTGTCTCGTCTTTAGAAAAGAAGCCACGCGAACGGAAAATGAAGCAAAAAGGGGCCAGGCCGCCTGACCTAACCCCTTGATTTTATTGGAGCGGGAAAGGGGATTCGAACCCCCGACCTTCAGCTTGGGAATATGTCAATCAGCTGTTTCACCACGTTTCACCCACTCCCCATTATACTTTATAACTACTTGACTTTTAAAGGCATTAACCATACCATTGTTTCAGTCGATACCACACGATTGCATCCAAGCCCAGCAAGTTATTACAACATTATTACAACACGGGTGACACCATGAGCCGAGCAAAAATTGTTTTTACTGACACCATGATAAAGAAGCTCAAGCCCAATGCACTGGAATATCGGAAGAGCGAAGGGAACGGATTTACTATTCGCATCATGCCGTCAGGTTTCAAGAGTTGGCTATACCTCTATACAATCGACGGCAAACGCCGCTGTATGAATCTTGGGCAATATCCAGAAGTGACCCTGGAAACCGCCCGAGACAAATTTGAAGCCGCCAGAAAGCTGGTAAAGAACGGGGTAGACCCACTGGAGGTAGCCGAAAATGCCAAGGAAGAACGTCGCAAAGCGCCTACCGTTTCCGAACTTTTTGCTGACTACATGACCCGGCATGCAAGGCTGAACAAGCGCGAATCTTCATGGCGAGAAGACGAAAGGCTTTTCAAGGTAAACGTGGAGCCGGTATGGGGCAAGCGCAAAGCCAGAGACATAAAAAAGAAGGATTGCATAGCCCTGCTTGACTTATATGCTGACCGTCCGGCACTTTGCCACAATGTAATGAAACTCACTCGCAAAATGTTTAACTTTGCCGTAGAAAAAGACATCCTTGAGCAAACCCCTTTCACCGGGGTAAAAGCTCCAGTAGAACTACCGGAAAGGAAACGCATCTTGTCCGAAAAAGAAATCATCAAGCTTTGGACAACGGAACTCCCAAAGGCTGCAATGAGCGATGAGGTCAAGCGGATTATCAAACTTCTTCTGTTGACTGGGCAGCGTGTCGGCGAAGTGTGCGGCATTAATGCCGACGAAATTGATGGTCACTGGTGGACGCTGCCGCCGGAACGTACTAAAAACCGACAGACCCACAGGGTATACCTGACAAATACGGCAATCGAATTGCTTGGCACGCCACGCAATAGTTATTTCTTTCCCTCACCCGTAACGAAAAACGATGATGACGGCAAACCTATCTATAAACATATTGACGAAAACGCCGTTGCTTATGCAATTCGCAAAAACTTGAAAGATTATCAGCCACGCCGACCCTTAAAGGGTGAGAAGATTAGCATGGTAGAGGTACCTGAAGAAAAGAAAATGGAACTGGCACACTTCACTCCACACGACCTGCGCCGGACATTTTCAACTGGCCTGGCAAAGCTTGGTTTTCATGACGAGATTATTGATGCCGTGACCGGCCACAAAAAACAAGGTATCATCAAGGTTTACAACCTGCACAAGTACGATGCCGAAAAACAGCAAGCCCTTGTGGCATGGGAGCGGAAACTATTGAATATCGTGCATAGTGATTCTCGCAAGGTTATTTCCATTGTGCGTGGAAAAAAGTAATAACCCGAGCCTGTCAGTATTAAATTAACGTTGACTTCAGTCTATTTCTCAGCCTCTCCAGGATTGATACGTAACCAGCCCAGTTCGGCAAGCTTGCGAAGTTCACGGCGGTCATGGCCACGCAATGCTTTTAACCCCTCTGCATGGCGTGTCTCAACCTCATTACGGAAAAAGTAGCCGAGGTCCAATGATAACGAGGCATATCCCTTATCGATTTGCTCTTCGATTTCCAGGACCTTCTTGGTGAACATATCGTCCTTGCCGTATAGACATGAAACGCTTGACAACAGTCTAGGCATCAACTTGCTCGATTCCATCTCGACACGGCACTTCCCGAGAAAATCAAGCATGGAATTTATCATCTCCATGTTTTCAACCGGACCGTCTGACTCTTCGATTATTGTTTTGTTGTGCACGTCTGCTCGTTCAGATGCTTTCCCTAAGGAAACGTCGATCACTTCTATGTTCCGGGATGTCAGTTCATCGATAGCAGAAATCTGTTCCGACGTGAACGACTTGTTTTGATGCCGATTCTTTAAAGCCAACGCAATATCAATTATTCCTTTGACGACAAACATCGGCCAGGAAGAAGCGAGTACCAGTTCGACCTTATTACTGTATTCCTCAGTAAGAATTATTGGAGCGCAACCATTTTCATCAATTATTGTTGAATCCAGACAAAGGGTAACCGGTGCTCCTGCATAACCGATATAGATCCTTTTCCAGCAATTTTGTGGATCGCCAACAGACACATCGCGGCCATCACTATTCATAAGTTCATATATGGAAAGGATTTCCAGTTCGCCTTCAAGAAACTCAATGCGACCTGAACCATAAGTAGTCAGCCAGTAACGTAAATCTGGCGGGACTATTTTATTCCACGTAAGCTCATACTGGGCAATCTGAGCTTCCGACACGGGCACCAGTTTCTGATAAGTAATCAGTGGTTTGGCATTTTCCAGATAATGCCAAGCAAGCGCAGTCTGACCTTTTATGACGTCAGAGATGACCATTCCTATCATGTACCCCCTTTTCAAGAACGACACTGAAATCAGATAAATATTGACTTGTTTTTGGAGCTGTTACCCAAGTTTAGGTCAACTACCTGGCCAAAATAATACAGGCCTGAAAGATTCGCTGTGTCCAGATTATCTTCTATTCTGTCTCTGAGACCCTTTATGACATTCTGATTGTATGCCGCGATGGCGAGAATCGGCTTCGGCTCCAGTTTTTCGACAGTAGCATCAGCCAGGAATGATGATTCATCTATAATCCCCAGCTTCTTCTTCGTGGCCAAGGCATTTTGGTAAGCATTGATAATTTGCTCCTCGTTTTTCCTGGCGAAATTGGAGTATCTTTCAATTTGCTTGTTGATTTCTCCGTTATAGAGCCGTGCGTCAAAAACCTGCTTCAATTCCACGAAAACCAGCTTGTGGTGTTTTTTGTCGAAATTGACCAAATCAATGCGCGTGTTTTCACCGCTACCAGATTCCGTCTGGCCATTCTCCGAAAAAGCTACCTCGACATCGATGATGGTGTCTTTGTTTTTTTCAACAAGCCTGGATTGGATCGCTTTTTCTTCCCCAGAGTACGTAGCGATGTTCTGCTTGATAACCTTTAAGTTCTGTGGATCAAGAATGTCTTCAACATTGGGGCAGACATTGCCAGTTACCTTCAGTTGCCCATTCTCAGGGTGTATCCTTACATATGGCTGTGCCACATTCGATATCAGATACTTGTAGTGGATTTCGCAGCTGATTTTATTACCCTGAAGGGCAATCCTGAGCAGATTTCCCATTTTTGAGTAAACATTGATGTAGTCTGAGCGGAGTTGGATGTTGATATCCGGATCGGTGTGTGAAAGGCTGACAAGCTTCGTCCACCATGCTTCCGATAAGAGCTTGTCTGTAAGCGCATGGTTCTCTGGCAGCCTCGTGAACTCAATATTGTTGCCTTTTCCCATTCCTTCCCCCTTAAGATAATTATTTTGTCGTTCCAACAGAGCAATCGCGGAACAATATTTTCTAAAAATCAAGCGTGAAAATAAAACCAGATCCAACTTCTAACCCTATGAACTAAAACTTCCTAATTGTGTCTGCAAGCTCGTTAAGACCAGCAGCCAAGTCGCCCATTCTGTTTTCCGGGTCTAAAAAAATCGAACGACCATCAAGGAGTAGCGCCCCGTCCTTGCTCCACTTCCGATAACTATCTTTCTCAGTTTTTCCCAGTTCGTCCTCAAGCCATGCGTCATGAGCACGGCCAGTTGCGAACAAATCCTTGTCGGAATTGTTGTCTTCAACCACCAAGATCGGCACTTGTTTGAGAACCGTAGTAGGTTCGGGGAAGGAGAACCCAAAGACATCTTCCATTATTTTTTTTGCATTTTTGTAAGCATCAAGAATCTCTGACTCACGTTTTTCTAGCTGCTCTCGATAACCATCTACTTGTCCCACAACTTCTGGTTTACCTGCTTTACTTCGTATGCGGCTATCTGTGCGACGCTTTCCTTCAACAAAAAGAAGCTCGCGGGTTTGTGGAAATAGGAAGACCAAATCGATTTTGTCAGATTCATAGATTGTTTTCTCTTTGTCTAGTGGAGCGAAACGTGCCTCAATATCGATGAGAATCGGAAAGTCTTTGTTTTTGCTGTCCGCTGCAAAAGAAAAGAAAGGATACGTTTTTGCTAATAGCAACCCCTCACCCTTGCCTTTTTCCTTGCATCTCCCAAGGATTGATCACCGATTTTCACAGGGACCTTTTCACTAACGCTTGCCGCTAGGCGGCTATTA
>CAYMFO010000016.1:0-49509 GCA_964389825.1 uncultured Geobacter sp.
TCCAGCAGTACGGGGCAACCGATTACGCCCGCATGCGGAGCATGGTGATGGAGACCCTCAAGGAGGGTTTCAAGCCCGAGTTTCTCAATCGCGTCGATGAGATCGTCATCTATCATTCCCTGCCGCTGGAGCAGATCAAGATGATAGTGGCTATCCAGGTGAGGGCATTGCAGGCAAGGCTTGCCGAACGCCGGATTTTACTGGAGATATCCGACAAGGCCCGGGAATACATCGCCCGTGAGGGGTATGACCCCGCTTATGGCGCGCGCCCCCTCAAGCGGACTTTGCAGCGCACGGTCCAGGACCCTCTGGCGCTGATGCTTCTGGAAGGAAAGTTCATGGAGGGAGACACGGTCTTCGTGGACCTGTCCATGAATGGCGAAGGGCTGGTAATCATAAAGAAGCAGGTTTGAGGGAGGATAATATCACGGTACGGCAATAAAGGCCGCCCACGTCCGGAAAGGGGATGCGGGCGGCCTTTTTCTTTTACTTGGCGGTCTTTTTGGCAATGATCTTCTTTTTGATTCCGTCATACTGCGCGGTGGTGATTATGTTTTTCCGTTTCAGTTCGTTCTTGCGGGTGTAGGGACGGCCGGCGATGATTTTTTTAGCATCTTCGTCGGTGAGACCGGGAAGCGATTTCAGCTGATCCGCCGTAGCGGTGTTGATGTCCAGCAGATCCGCCGCGGACGCTGATTTTTTGGTTTTGTGTTTCTTTGTCGCTGTCTTTACCGGTTGCGCGGCCGTTGTGCCTGTGTCCGAAGCGGCGTATGATACCGATACCGCGAGCAGCAGCGCCGCCGTAAGAAGAAAAAGGTGAATCAGTTCTCGTCTCATGCGAAACCCCCTGGTAGATTTTTTTCATAAAATAAGAAATAAATAATGCAATGTCAATACATAATTAATATTAAACATTAACAACGTGTATCGAATGATAAGAGAGAAGAGTTTCATTGCTATTCCCGTATCAATCAGAATTTGTCCGGACAGGCACCTGTTTCGCTATCTTGTGTCTTTCGTGGGATGATATTTGCGCTCGAATAATTCATGCGCTACACTTCGTTGACAAGACTTGGAGGTTGGGTTCCCGACCAAAACCACCTGGGGAATGCCTTTTGCGATGTCGTTATACCCAAAAACGGCATTTGATCCCGCGAAGACGCAAAGACGCAAAGAAATTCAAATACATGCGGAACAAGCTGGTATCACCGGTCAGCTGAATGGCCTTATTGACAAGTTCTTGATTTTCCTTCGCGTTCTTTGCGGCTTTGCGTGAGACCGCTGTTTTCAGGTTATATGTTTTTTATTGTGCAGGCACGGGGACTGGAAATGAACTACCCTGATAAAATATTGCTTGCGGACGATGAGGAGTTGGTCCGACTGAATCTGAGGGCCATGCTGGAAGACCTTGGATATCTGGTCTCGGAAGCCGCTGATGGAAGAGAGGGTCTGGATATCTTTGACCGCGAGTCTCCCGACCTGGTCCTGGCCGATCTGCGAATGCCCGTGATGGATGGGCTTTCGATGATTGCCGCGCTTCGGGAGAGAAGCCCTGAAACACCGGTTATCGTAATCTCCGGCGCCGGGACGGTCCGTGAAGCCGTGGATTCTATCCGTCTCGGCGCATGGGACTATGTTATGAAGCCGGTCCCGGATGCGGAGGGGCTTGACATTACTATCAGGCGTGCGCTTGAGAAAGCGAGGCTGCGGCGAGAAAACAGTCTCTACCGGGAGAACCTGGAGAAAAGCGCTGAAGCTCTGCGCATAAGCGATGAAAGATATGCTCTGGCTGTCGAGGGGGTAAACGATGTCATATGGGATGTGGATCTCGCTACCGGCGAGATCTATCATTCACACCGGATTAAAAGCATAGTCGGCTATGAGGAACATGAAATCCCCTCTAATATCAACGCGGATGAATGGCGGGAACGGTTTTATCCCAATGACTATCAAAGGGTTATCGAAGCCTGTAATTCATATCTGGAAGGTCGGGTACCTGTTTTCGAGGTTGAGTTCAGGCTACGTCACAAAGACGGTGGCTACCGGTGGCTTGCCTGCCATGGCGCCTGCGCGCGTAACCCGCTGGGTCGACCGTACCGCATGGCGGGATCCCTGACCGACATAACCGAGCGCAAGAAGCTCGAACAGCAGTTACTTCTGTCTCGGAAGATGGAATCAGTCGCCATTCTTGCAGGCGGTGTTGCTCACGAGTTCAACAATCTCCTTACGGCGATTTCCGGCTACGGGCAGATGCTCCGTGAAAGCATCTCTCAGGACGATGACCTCTTGCGCGAAGGCGTCGGGAGCATACTGAAAGCGGCTGAACGGGCCACGGATTTGACGGCGAGTCTCCTCGCCTTCAGCCACAAACAGATAATCAACCTGGAACCGGTTCCGTTGGATGACATTTTCAGCCGCGCCGGTCAGCTTATCCAGGGTATTCTCGGGGATAATATCGAGTTCCGGATGACCTCTTCCGATGCGGGCGTCCTGATCAAGGCCGACATGGGGCAGATGGCGCAGGTTCTGGTTCATCTGGCGACTAATGCCCGCGATGCCATGCCCCACGGAGGCCGCTTTCTGATATCAGCGGGGAAAGAGCTTGTCAGGGAGAGCTCGGAAACGATGAAGGATCTGGTGGCGCCGGGTGAATACGCGGTGATATCCGTTTCCGATACCGGTGTAGGGATTGACGGGGACCTGGAGAAAATCTTCGATCCGTTTTATTCCACAAAGAAGGTGGGAGAAGGGGCGGGACTCGGACTCTCCATCGTCTACGGCATCATCAAGCAGCACAACGGCGCCGTAACGGTCGGCAGCGAACGAGGCAAGGGAACTACATTCACTATCTACCTGCCCTTGACTACGGGTGATGTGCGCGAGGAAAAGCTGGCCACCCCCGCGCCGCTTGCCGCCGGAGCGAAAACAGTGCTTGTGGCGGAGGATGAAGCGATTGTCAGGTGCTTTCTTAAGAGGATCCTGGAAAGGGAGGGTTACAAGGTCATTGCCGCTGAAGATGGAGAAGAAGCGGTGGCTCAATTCAGGAAACATGACGACATATGTCTCGTGCTTTCGGATGTGGTGATGCCTGGGAAGAATGGCAGGGAGGTGCTGGATGAGATCAGAAAGATGAAACCCGGCATCAAGATGGTGTTTATAAGTGGTTATGCGGCAGGCGTGATAAAAGATCTCGGCTTGCTTGAAGAAGGGACGGATTTTGTCCGGAAACCTTTCGATAAGAACGTCTTGCTGCGGAAAGTGAGGGAGATGATGGGGGCATGAAGCCGTTTTCTACCTGAATCGACCGTACCAAAACGCGGCAAGGGCGAGTGCTTCAGGGGCAGGCCGCCGCTTACGACTCAGGTCCGGGAACGCATAATCATGATGCGGCCGGGAAACGGATTGATTGAGAGAAGGAAGGTATCAGGATGAATCATATGTCGCGACTTGAAGATCTCCTGAGGAGTAATGAGGAGTGGTTGATACAAAGATTAATTTTCTATGCCAGGAGAGTTATCGACATAGGAGACGGCGCCTCTCTTGAAGAAGCGTGGCGCAGATGCGTCAGAGGCCTTTCAGGGGCGTTGATAAAGGGACTTCACACCAGGTATCCGGATTTCGAGTTCAGCCGGGGAGAAGATTTCAGGCATGATCCGCTTTGCGCCTTTATCGTGAATACCGCGATCCGGCACAGAGAGAGGGGTGTCAGTCTGGAGATGTTTCATGCGCTGACGGTCTATTACAAGCAGGCATGGCTGGATCTCGTGAGGCATGGCGGCTTGGAAGCGGATTATGAAAAATTATGCCTGGAATATGTCACCCGCATGTTCGATCGCATGATGGTCGCGTTCTGCGCGGAATGGGCGGAAACTGACCAAAGCAAGGTGATAGGGGAACTCCAGGTCCGCAATCGGACCTTATCCAGGGAAAAGGATAGATACCTGACCATCTTTGAAGGCGTTCCGAATCCCGTGTTTATCATAGACGACCAAAACCGGATCGTTGACCTGAATCTGGCGGCGTCGTTCATACTGGACATTTCAGGGAGCCGGGGCTCGCAATACTACCTGAAGACAGTGACACTGCCTTCGGGTTCACCGGTGGACAAGGATGCCGCGGGTGAGAATCAGGTAGTTGTCATGGGGAGGCCGATCAGCGATATTTTTCCGTGGCTTACGGACGATCTTGACGCTTTTATCGCGGGCGCCGATTCCTCGTCCGGCCTTGAAAAGGAAATCCGGAACCTGGAGGAAACCAGATATTTCAATATCAAATTTTCGAGAATACTGGACATGAGAGAGGCGTTTGGCGGCGTTATTATCATCCTCGAAGATATTACGGCGCAAAAGCGGACAGCCGAGGAACTGCGCCTGGCCAAGGAGGTCGCGGAAGCCGCCAACAAAGCCAAAAGCGTTTTCCTGGCGAGCATGAGCCATGAGTTGCGCACCCCGTTGAACGCAGTGCTTGGTTTCTCGCAACTTATGAAAAATGCCGCGGATTTTCCCGCCGGGCAGCGGGAGAACCTGGACATCATCACCCGCAGCGGCGAACACCTGCTGCGCCTGATCAATAACGTGCTGGATATCGCGAAGATCGAGTCCGGTCGGGTAGATATAGAGGAGGCGCCCTTTGATCTTCACCACTTGCTCGTGGAACTGAAATCGTTGATGTACGCGCGGGCAACGGAGAAAGATATGATTTTCGCCGTCGAGCAACCGCCTGACCTCCCCAGAAACATCGTAGCGGATGGGATGAAGCTGCGCCAGGCGCTGCTCAACCTGATTGGCAACGCGATAAAGTTTACCCGGGAGGGGAGCGTTACGCTGCGGGTCATGGTGGCGCGCCGTGAAACTCCAGAGCGGGTTTGGCTGCGGTTCGAGGTTGCCGACACCGGCCCCGGCATCCGCGAAGAAGACAGGGAGCGGATATTCTTTCCCTTCGTGCAGTTGGGCGACCGTTGTTCCATGGCAGCGGGAACGGGCCTGGGACTTGCCATAACAAGGCAGTATGTCGATCTCATGGGAGGCCGCATCGGCGTTGCCGGCGAACCGGGCAAAGGGGCGGTCTTTCATTTCGAGATACCGGTTTCAGCGCTGCCGGCCGATGAAATGCCTGACCTCCCGAGGCCGGGCAGGATCAAGGGCCTGGCCGAAGGACAACCCGGCTACCGTCTCCTCATCGCCGAAGACCAGCCGGAAAACCGGCTTCTGCTTCGAGAGCTGCTCGAACCCCTGGGTTTCGATATCCGGGAGGCGATCAACGGCCGTGAGGCGGTCGCCGTATTCGAAGAGTGGCGTCCACACCTGATCTTGATGGATATCCGGATGCCGGAGATGGACGGGCTGGAAGCGACCCGCCGCATCAAGGCGTCCGTTGCGGGCGCGGAGACCAGAGTAGTCGCCATTACCGCCCACGCCTTTGAAGAGGAGCGGAAAGAGATTTTATCAGCCGGTTGTGATGACTTCATCCGCAAGCCCTATCGCAATGTGGAGATATTGGACGCCTTATCGAAACATCTCGGCGCGCGATATGTGTACGAGGAAGAGACGAATCCAGCCGCTGTCGCCGCGCCTCCGAATGCTTCGGATATGGCCGGACTGCCCGGTGAGGTTCTCGCTAAGCTGGAAAGCGCGCTGGCATTCATTGACATCGACGCCATCAACCGGGTTATCGCGGAGATACGCGGTTACAATCCATCTCTGGCGGATGGTCTGGCCGCCTTGGCCGGAGAGCTTCAGTTCGGCCGCATCTTGCGGTTGGTTCAAGACGTTCACGCCGAAACCGGTGTCAGGGATGAAACATGAACAACGAACAGGGCGCTGAACAGCGCCGGAAAATACTGGTAGTGGACGATAGCGCCGGCAACCTTCAGATTCTGATGAAAATGCTGACGGAACATGGCTATGCCGTGTTCCCCGCCTCCGATGGCGAACTGGCGCTGACCTTCGTCCGTTCAACCCTCCCCGACCTCATCCTGCTGGACATCCGGATGCCGGGCATGGACGGATACGAGGTCTGCCGGCGGCTCAAGGCGAATGAAAGGACGGGCTCCATTCCCGTAATCTTCATCAGCGTCCTGGAGGACGAACGCGACAAGGTGCAAGGATTCCGGGAAGGCGCCGTGGACTACATAACCAAGCCTTTCCAGCCGGAAGAGGTTTTGGCCAGGATTCAAACCCACTTGAGTTTGCGGGAGTTTGCCGGGCAGTTGGAACAGAAGGTCGCCGAGCGGACCGAAGAGCTGCTGATCGCCAATGAACGGCTGAAGCGGGAAGTCGCCGAGCGCAAGAAGGCGGATCAGGCGCTGCGCCTCAACGCCGAACGCATGGAGGCGCTGCTCCGTCTGAACCAGATGACGGATGCGACGCTGGATGAAATAACGAGTTTCGCCTTCGAAGCAGCGGTGCGGGTGACCAGGAGCAGGATAGGCTACCTGGCGTTCATGAACGAAGACGAAACCCTCCTGGACATGCGTTTCTGCTCCCGCGAAGCCGCGGCCGGATGCGGGCTGCGGGACGTCCCGAGGATTATTCCGGTGGGGAAGACCGGATTGTGGGGCGAAGCCGCGCGCCAGCGCCGGCCCATCATCACCAACGACTACCATGCCCCAAATCCCTGGAAGAAAGGCACGCCGGAAGGCCATATCCGGATTACTCGCCATCTGAACCTGCCGGTGATCGCCGGCGGCAAGATCGTGCTCGTGGCGGGTGTGGGAAACAAAGAGGAAGACTACGACGAAGGCGACATAAACCATCTGTCACTCTTGATGCAAGGGATGTGGCGGCTCATCGAGCGCAAGCGGGCCGAAGAGGCTCTGGTTAAGAGCGAGGCCAGGTATCGCCGGATCGTGGACACCGCTTCCGAGGGCATCTGGGTGGTCGGGCCGGACGCCATGACCACGTTTGTAAACTCCCGCATGTCCGAAATGCTCGGCCGGTCCGGCGAGGAGATGCTCGGCCGGCCTCTGAGCGACTTCATGTTCGAGGAAGATGCGCCTGATTATCCGCGAAAGCTGAATAACCGCCGCCGGGGAATATCGGAATCCTACGAACGCCGATTCCGTCATAAAGACGGCCGTACAGTGTGGACCCATGTTTCCGCAACCCCCATCTTCGATGACGACAATCATTTCAACGGCTCTTTCGCGATGTTTACCGACATCACCGAACGCAAACGGACGGAAGAAGCAATACGTGCGTCCGAACAGGAATTGCGCGCATTATTCGCCGCCATGAACGATGTCGTATTCGTAATTAACAGTGAGGGGCGCTACCTGAAGATTCCTGAAACGAATCCATCTCTCTTGTATAAGCGTAAAGAGGAATTGCTGGGTAAAACTCTCCATGAAGTCTTTTCCTGTGCCCAGGCCGATATATTTCAGGGTTATGTTTCACAGACCCTTGCAACACGTCGGCCGGTCAACATTGAGTTTGAAATGCGAATCGGAGACAACGATTTCTGGTTCAACGCCACTGCTTCCCCCATGTCCGAAGACGCGGTTGTAATTGTTGTCCGCAACAGCACCGAGCGCAAGCGGGCCGAAGAGGAGATCCGGCGGCTCAAGAACTACCTCTCCAATATCATCGATTCCATGCCGTCAATCCTGGTGGGGATGGACCATGACGAAACCGTAACCCAGTGGAACAGAGAGGCGGAAAAAATATCGGGGATATCCGTTGCGGAAGCCGTTGGCCGGCCCATCACCGAGCTGCTTCCCGACTTTTCACCCTGGATCGAGGCGATGCGGAGCGAGATCGAACTGCATCGCTCAGCGTCGATGGAGAAGCTTCTCATCGAGAAGGATGGTGAGCGCTATTTCTATGACCTGATGCTCTATCCCCTCGTCGGCAACGGTGTGGAAGGGGCGGTGGTCCGCATTGAAGACTCAACGGAGCGGGCCCGTATCCAGGAGCTGATGATCCAGACCGAAAAGATGATGTCGGTAGGTGGTCTGGCCGCGGGGATGGCCCATGAGATCAACAACCCTCTCGGGATCATCATCCAGGCGCTCCAGAATATCGAACGCCGGGTATCGCCCGGACTCCCGGCCAACCGGCGGGCGGCCGAGGAACTGGGGATCAGCATGGAGGCAATCCACGCCTACTTCGGGAAGCGCCAGATAAACGAGTTCATCGACAGCATCCGTGAAGCGTCACTCAGGGCCGCGCGCATAATCGCAAATATGCTCCAGTTCAGCCGGTGCGCGGGGACGGACATGCAGCCTGTTTCTCCGGAAGAGATCATCGGCCAGGCGCTGGAACTGGCGGCCAGCGACTACGATCTGAAAAAGAAGTACGACTTCAGGACCATAGAGATTATCCGCGACTACGCGCCGGACATGCCCGCGGTTCCGATGGTGGCAGTGGAGACGGAGCAGGTGATGCTGAACCTGTTGAAAAACGCGGCCCAGGCGATGATTGTAAATCCGCCTGAACGCAGGCCGAGAATCACGCTCAGGCTTCGCCGTGAAGAGAGGTATGCGCTCATCGAGGTGGAGGACAACGGGCCCGGCATGAAGGAGGAGGTGCGGCGGAGGGTGTTCGAGCCTTTTTTCACCACCAAGGAGCCGGGCGTGGGGACAGGGCTTGGTCTCTCGGTATCATACATGATCGTCACCCAGAACCATAAGGGGCTGATGGAGGTGGAATCGAAACCGGGCAAGGGGGCGCGTTTCAGTGTCAGGTTGCCGCTGTCAAAGGAGAATATTCATGAATAAAGCGCGCACAGTGTCGCTCATCGGAGAATGCACGGGAGCCGACACATGAGCCGTCCGGTAAAAATACTGATCGTGGACGATGAGAAATTGTTCCGGTTGAACCTGCGGGCGATGCTGGAGGACCTGGGTTACCTGGCCGCGGAAGCGGCCGATGGTCGTGAGGCGCTGGAAGTCTTTGACAGCGAACGACCCGACCTTGTGCTGGCCGATCTCACCATGCCCGTGATGGACGGGCTCTCCATGGTTTCCACGCTTCGGGAGAAAAGCCCCGAGACACCCGTGGTGGTCATCTCTGGCACCGGTACGGTGCGTGACGCCGTGGCTTCGCTTCGTCTTGGCGCATGGGACTATGTGCTGAAGCAGATAACGACTCAGGAAGACCTGGATATTTCAATCAAACGGGCGCTTGAGAAGGCGCGGCTTCTAAGGGAAAACCGTCTCTATAAGGAACATCTGGAGGAGTTTGTTCAGGAGCGGACTAATGAGCTTCTCGAAAGCAGGAATTTTTTGAATACCTTGCTTGACGCGATCCCGATCCCGGTTTACTACAAGGACGGAACTGGAAGATATCTGGGGTGCAACAGAGCCTACGAAACGTTTTTGGGTCTGAAAAGGGATCAACTGGCCGGGAAGACTGTATTTGATATCAGTTCGCTGGAACTGGCGAAGATCGGCCATGCCAAGGATAAAGAACTGTTCGAGAAAGGCGGGGTCCAGCAATACGAACGCAAGGTCAGGAACAGTGAAGGACTATTGTGCGACGTCATTTTCAACAAGGCGGTTTTTACCGGCGATGATGGGGGCGCCGGCGGGCTTGTCGGGACACTCCTCGACATCACGGAACGACGCAAGGCCGAGGAAGAGCGAAAGCTTCTCGAAGCGCAGCTTCACCAGGCACAGAAGATGGAGGCGATCGGCCAGCTTGCCGGCGGGATTGCTCACGATTTCAACAACATCCTTACCGCCATTATCGGCTATGCCGAGATCATCCAGACGCGGATGGAGAAAGACGGCAAACTTCGACATTTCGCCGAGCAGATTCTTGCCTCGGCCGATCGCGCCGCTGAGCTTACCAACGGGCTTCTCGCCTTCAGCAGGAAGCAGAACCTTCATTTAAAACCGATAGAACTATGCGGCGTCATCCGCGACTTGCGGAAGATGCTTCGCAGGCTGCTTCCCGAGGATATTGACTTCAGAACAACTGTTGCCGAGGAGGAGCTGGTCGTCATGGCGGACAAGGGGCGGATCGAACAGGTAATAATGAACCTGGTTACCAATGCCAGGGACGCCGTGACGAAGGGGGGCGTCATTGTTATCAAGGTATTTCCAGAGGTTATGACCGGGAGTTTCGCTCATGCGCACGGTTTCGGAGATCCGGGTTATTATGCCTGCATCTCTGTTTCAGACACCGGCCGCGGTATGGACGAGGAGACGATGAAAATGATATTCGATCCGTTCTTTACCACGAAGGAAACCGGCAACGGGACTGGGCTCGGAATGGCCATAGTATTCGGGATCGTCAAGCAGCACAACGGCTGCATCACCGTGAGCTCTGAAACAGGGAAGGGGACTACCTTCAGGATATACCTGCCGCTGGCAAAGGAAGGGATCCCTGACGCGAATGGGGCCAGGGTGGAGGAGCAGCCGCCGCCTGGCGGAACGGAAACGGTTCTCCTGGTAGAGGATGAATCGACGATAAGGGAACTTCACCGCATGATACTTGAGGAGGCCGGCTACAGGGTAATCGAGGCGGCTGACGGCGAAAAAGCCCTCGAGAAGTTTATGGGCGACAAGACCGAATCGGATATTATCGTGACCGATGTGATCATGCCGAAGATCGACGGAAAGAGATTGTGCGATGAGATCAGGAAATTCCGCCCTGACATGAAGGTTCTTTTCGTGAGCGGCTACACCAAGGACATCTTTGTGGAAAGAGGCATCCTGGGTGATGGTTTTCGCTACCTCAGCAAGCCGTACAAGGCATCTGAACTGCTAAAATCGGTTCGCGACGCGCTTGACGGACATTGAAGGAGAATCCCGTGGGAAACCAGATTTCGATAGGCGTCAGCTCCTGTCTGCTCGGCGAAAAGGTCAGATACGACGGAGGTCATAAGCATGACCGCTACATCACCGGCACCCTGGGGCGGTTTTTCCGGTTTGTCCCGGTCTGTCCCGAGGTGGGGTGCGGGTTGCCCGTACCCCGGGAGGCCATGCGCCTGGAAGGCGACCCGGCCTTCCCGCGTCTCATGACAAACAGGACCGGCATCGATCTGACGGAGCGGATGCTCGACTTCTGCCGGAAAAAGGTCGTGGAGCTGGAACATGAGGACCTGTGCGGGTTCATCTTCAAGAAGGACTCGCCCAGCTCTGGTCTTTTCCGGGTAAAGGTATATGGCGCGGGTGTGCCGACCAGAACCGGTCGGGGGCTTTTCGCCGATGCCCTGGTGAAGCATTTCCCCCTGCTGCCGGTGGAGGAAGAGGGGCGTCTCTCTGATATGAACCTCCGGGAAAACTTCATAGAGAGGGTCTTCGCCTTTCGGTGCTGGAAGGACTTCCTTCCCGGACCCAGGAGCATGGGTGATCTGGTGGCTTTCCATTCCGCGCGCAAATTACAGATAATGGCCCATTCGCCCGAAATCTACCGGGAGATGGGAAAACTGGTGGCCGATGGGAAAGGGATGGAGCGGGAGCTTCTGCTCTCCCGCTATCAGGAGCTTTTTCTGCGGGCGCTTTCCCTTCACGCCACGGTGAAGAAGAATACCAACGTCCTCTTGCACATCATGGGCTACTTCAAAAAAAACCTGACCCCTTCGGAAAAGGAGGAATTGCTCCTCATTATTGACCATTATCATGACCAGCTTGTTCCGCTCATCGTGCCGGTAACCCTTCTGAAGCACTATGTCAACAAATACGGGCAGGACTATCTGAAGGCTCAGTCATTTCTGAGTCCTCACCCAATGGAACTCATGCTGCGCAATCACGTGTAGGTTTTTCGGAACCATTTCCGCTTCCGGCCTGTCTGATGAATCAGGGAAAGAAATTGAGCCAACGGGACAGGGAGGAGATTATGAGAACGATAGCGGTTGTGGCGGCTTTTCTGGTGTTTGCCGGAGGGGCATGGGCAGGGAGTATAGGCGATGCGGTGGAGGTGGAGGTGAGGTCCGACGGCGGGAGGAGCATGCCGCTGTACCCGGCGGGGTGGCGTTTCCCCAACAGGAGGGCCTATCTCGAGGCGGTGAAAGGGGAGAACTATTCCATCATCGTGCGCAACAGGCTTGATCGGAGAGTCGGCGTAGTGGTGGCGGTGGACGGCAGGAACATCATTTCCGGAAAGAAATCGTGGCTGCGCAACAGCGAGCGGATGTATATCCTGGAACCATACGGTACAGGGGAATATACGGGATGGCGGACCGGCATGGACACCATCAACCGCTTCTACTTCACCAGCGCCGGCGATTCCTATGCCGCGGCATTCAATGACAGGTCCGCTATGGGGGTGATTGCCGTCGCGGTTTATCCGGAGGTTCGCGGATACCTGGAATCCCAGGAGATGTCGCGTTACAAGGCCGGGGGCAGGCCCGCGGCCGCTCCTTCCGTGAAGTCGCGGTCGGAGTCGGCTGGGACCGGTTTCGGGAGGGAGGAGTACTCGCCGGCCCGGGTGGTCGCCTTTAAGCCGGAATCGTCGGCCGTGGAAAAGATATTTCTGAAGTACGAGTGGCGTTCCACCCTGTGCCGGAAAGGGATTGTCTATTGCGGCAAGGAAAGCACGGGCCGGAACCGGATGTGGGATGAGGACGGCTTCGCGCCGCATCCTCCCGGTTGGAGATGACAGGGGGGTGCGTAAATTACCCTGAAAACGGCATTTCAGCCACAGAGGTCACGGAGAACACAGAGATATAATCAGCAATGTCCGGTTATCTAATTGCGGCAATCGCTAAAATCCCGGCTTAACCCCTCACCCGGCCTTCGGCCACCCTCTCCCGCGGGGCGAGGGTTTCAAAAATGTCCCTTCTCCCCAAGGGAGAAGGTGCCCCGCGGGGCGGATGAGGGGGATTATCGCATGATGCAAAAACTTAACCGGACGAAGCTCAGATATAATAGCTAAAATGTTTCCAGTTCAGAAACGGAATGCCGAATCGGCGTTATTGTGAACCGCCCGGAACGGAAAAGGGGAGTGAAGGATAGACGGTGATTCATCGATCCTTCACTCCTCCTCGTGTCACATATGGTCTGTCAATCTCCTATGACCTTGTTCAACTCCTCCAGCAGCTTTTCGATGTCAACCTTGTGGACATCGGCGCCGTGTTCCAGGTCCGCCAGGTCGGCAATCTGGCATTCCAGGCAGTCGAGGCCGAAGCGCTTCAGGACCGGCGCCGCCTGGGGGTAAAGCCGGCATATCTCGCCAATCTTCATGTCTTTCGTGATCATAGATGTCCTCCGTTCCCGGTTGGGTGTCATGGTCAGTCAAGTCTCGCTATGGCCTCCTGGATACGGTCAATCCCTTTACGGATGTTGTCCATGCCGGTGGCATAGGAGAGCCTGATATAGTTCTCCGCGCCGAACGCTATGCCCGGCACCACCGCCACCCTTGCCTGCTCCAGGAAATAGGCCGCCAGTTCCGTGGAACCCGTGATCGGCTTTCCGTTGAAGCTCTTGCCGAGAATCCCGGAGATGTTGGGGAAGGCATAGAATGCCCCCGTGGAGCGAAAGCAGGTAATCCCCGGAATGGCGTTAAGACGATCAATGATATAGGTGCGGCGTTTCTCGAATTCCGCAATCATCATGACGATGGCGTCCCTGGGACCGTTGAGGGCTTCCACAGCCGCCTTCTGGGCCACCGAGGAAGGGTTTGAGGTGGATTGGGACTGAAGCTTCGTTATCGCGGCGATGATCTCTTTCGGCCCGGCGGCGTAACCGATGCGCCAGCCTGTCATGGCGTATGTCTTGGAAACGCCGTTCACGACTATGGTTCTGGACGCCAGTTCCGGGACCGCTGACGCGATGTTGGAAAAGGCGAGACCATCATAGAGGAGGCTTTCATAGATGTCATCGGAGATGATGAGAAAGTCATGGCGGAGGCAGACACGCCCCAGTTCCCGCAGTTCATCGGCGCTGTAGGAAGAGCCTGTGGGATTGCAGGGCGAATTGAGGATCAGGGCCTTGGTCCGCGGCGTGATGGCCTTTTCCAGCAGTTCGGGGGTGATCTTGAAGGCTGTCCGTTCGTCGGTCCGGATGAACACGGGCGTACCTCCGGCCAGGAGCACCTGCTCCGGGTAGGATACCCAGTATGGCGCCGGGATGATTACCTCGTCCCCTTCCTGGATAAGGGCCTGGGACAGGTTGTAAAGGGAATGCTTGGCGCCGCAGGCTACGGATATCTGATCCCGGGCGTATGTCAGTCCGTTGTCCCGGAGGAGTTTTGCGATGATGGCGTCTTTCAGTTCGTCGGTTCCCCCTACCGGCGTGTAACGGGTGAAGCCCAAGTTAATGGCGCTTTTCCCTGCTTCCCTGATATTTTCCGGGGTATCGAAGTCGGGTTCGCCCGCGCCGAACCCGATAACGTCAATCCCCTCCGCCCTGAGGGCCTTTGCCTTGGCGTCAATGACGAGGGTGGGGGATGGTTGTATCCTGTGAACACGTTCCGCTAGTTTCATGTACTGTGTCTCCATCGTGAAAAAACGCGCTTGAAGCGCGTCCTTCTGTTACCTGTTGAATTTTGCGTCAAGGGCTTTCTTGACCAGAGGAGGGACCAGACCGTCGATGGGGCCTTTAAGGGAGTGTACTTCCTTTACCATCGACGACGAGAGAAAGCTGTAAAAAACAGAGGTCATCAGGAATACCGTTTCCACTTCCTTGGAAATACCCCGGTTGATCTGGGCCATCTGCAGCTCGTACTCGAAGTCGGAAATGGCGCGTAACCCTCTGATGATGGCCTGCGCCTTTTGCGAACGGACGTAGTCTACCAGAAGGCCTTCAAAGGTGTCAACTTTCGCCCGTTCGTTCTGTTTGAGGACCGCTTTGATCAGCTCGACCCTTTCATCAACGGAGAAGAGGGGACTTTTCCTCTCGTTGCGGGCGACGGCGATAACCACCTCGTCGAAGATCTTCAAGGCCCGGTTTATGATATCCAGGTGGCCGAAGGTAATAGGATCAAAGGAGCCGGGGTAGACGGCGATTTTTTTCGTCATGGCTGACCTTTCCTTGTCATGGTGAAAAAGGCGAGGGCTGTGTCGCCGTAAACCCTTCTGTCCGTCAGTTCCAGGGCGCCGAAGGTCTCGTCTAACCGTTCCCGTGAGGAAAGTTCGGCGACAACCACGCAGTCCCGCTCAAGCAGCGCCGACCCCTGGAGCCGGTCAAGGCATTTTTCCAGCAACCCTTTCCGGTACGGTGGGTCGAGGAAGATGAGACGGAATCTTTTCCCTTCGCGTTCAAGTTGGGAAAAGGCCGCGTTGAAGTCCCTGGGGATCACTATGCCCCGGTCTGAAAATCCGGTTGCCGCCAGGTTAAGGTTGACAACGGCAACTGCTTCCCGGCTTGAATCGACGAAGACCGCGCAATCCGCGCCCCTGCTCATGGCCTCGATCCCCAGGGCGCCGGTTCCAGCGAAGACATCCAGGACGGCCCGGCCTTCCAGGGGGCCTGACATGGAGGACAGAATGGCGAACAATGCCTCCCTGACCCTGTCCGCGGTGGGTCTGGTCCGCGGCCCGCGGGGCGCTGTAAGGCGCCGTCCCCGGGCCGTTCCGGCTATGACCCGCACTGTTTCCGCGCCGCGAGGGCTTCCGCCAGCATTACGGAACTTCCTTTGGCGCGGAAGGCGGTCAGGAATTCCCGCGCCTCCCGGTAGGCAAGTTCCCTGATCTGGGCTATGTTATCCTCTGGAATGGCGTTGATCTCGTCCTTGAACACCTTTGTGGCGTATTTTATGTCACGGTCGTTTTCCCTTGCCCAGTCGCGCATGGCGTCCATCAGATCGAGAGGGAGGCCGGCGTGGGCTACATTCTGCCACAGTGTGCCGATGTTTCCTTTGCGAATGCCGAAGTCGGCCAGTTTTCCCACCAGGTGCAGAGGTGTTCCGGTTATGCCGTGCTGCACCAGACCGGACAGGCCAAAGGAAACAGCCGCCTGGTGGATACGTTGCGTCCTCGCCAGATCGATTTTCACCACTTCACCTTCCAGGTAGTTGCCGCGTTTCGAGCCATTGTTGATGGCCAGGAGGTCGGGCGATACTCCGTGCATGGAAACGCCGGCGAGAAATGCCTTGGCCTCCGAAACGGTGGTAAGCGCGGAGCGTCCGGGAGGGTGCGCCGTCTCGCCCAGTTCCAGTTCCAGTCCGTAACCGCGCCGGGTTACCGGTTCCGCCAGTTTGGCGACTATCTGTATGTTTTCGGGGAGTGGATTAAACGATGCGTCGAGGGCGAAGGAGGTGTACCCGGCCTCGATCTGTGATGATATGAGTAACCGCGCTTCTTCCAGCTCGTCGGCGCTGGTGTCCCGGATGGTGATGTGATCCGCGTGGATAATAAACGGTTGGGAAAAGCGAAACCGTTCGGCGTATTCAATTACGGTGTTGAAGAATATCTCCGGTGTCTGGCCCGTGTAGCCGCCGTCGAGTCCCCCTTCGGTGCGGGTCAGTTCAAAGGCGACAACCGCTTCCAGTTCCTGGGCGGCCTTCATTATTCCGGGAATGGCATGTCTGATGCGTGGATTGCATGCCATGACGATCAGATTCTTGTCTTTCAGGGCGGAAAAAACGTCCTTTCCGCTCAGCAGGCAGATTGGGGACTGCTCACCCAGCTTTTTCCTGATGTGATCCGGAACAAAGTCCAGAAGGTGTTCGCTCATACTGAATTCCATTTTGGAATAGTAAAATTGCTCAAAAATATTGAGGAAATTTATCAGCTACCGTTTACTGAGTCAAGGGCAACTTTCCGGTTGACAGAGGACTGGGCCGGGGTTTTAATAAAAATTTCATGGAGGATACATGTTTATGTTAAGCAACGAATCCACGGAACGGCCTGATCTCGCCGGATTCGCCGCCCGCAGCGGCCTTTCCCTCGGCAGACGCTATCAGGAGGTTTTTCGCGACGACCGTCCCGCCTTTGAACGGGATCGGGACCGTATCATCCACTGCGCCGCCTTTCGCAGGCTGGAATACAAGACGCAGGTATTCGTAAACCATGAGGGGGACTATTACCGCACCCGCCTGACCCATTCCCTGGAGGTAGCCCAGATCGGCAAGGCGTGCGCGCGGCGTCTGCGCCTGAACGAAGAACTGACCGAGGCCGTCGCCCTTGCCCACGATCTGGGCCACACCCCTTTCGGCCATACCGGGGAGGAAGTGCTGGACCGCCTCATGGCCGAACACGGGGGCTTTGAGCACAACCGTCAATCCCTGCGGGTGGTGGACGAACTGGAGGAGCGTTATCCGGGATTCAACGGCCTGAATCTTTCCTTTGAAACCAGGGAGGGGATTATCAAGCACAAGTCTCCTTACGATACCCCGGAAGAGATAATGGCGAATATGCTGCCTGGTACGGTTCCGACCATCGAGGCGCAGATAATCAATTTCGCCGATGAGATCGCCTACAACAACCATGACATTGACGACGGCCTTAAATCGAAACTGATAACCGTTGAAATGCTGTCAGAGGTTGATTTGTGGCGCGAGGCCCATGAAGGTATCGCCGCCCGCTACCCGGATATAGACGCCGACCGCGCGCGCCACCAGACGATCAGCGCCCTCATCGGGATCCTCATCAGGGATCTGTGCTCCACCACCATGGAAAACATCCGGCGCTTCGGCATAGAGACACTGGAAGACCTGCGCCGGGTGAACCGCCAGGTGGTCTCCTTCAGTCCGGGGGTGGCTGAAAACAACCGGAGGCTGAAGCAGTTTCTGATGTGCAATCTATACCGTCATTACAAGGTGGAGAGGATGCGGGTAAAGGCCGAACGCTGCCTGACCCAGTTGTTCGACACCTATCTGCGGTACCCGACACTTCTTCCCCGGAAGTATCAGCGCAAGATGGAAGAGTGCGGCAGGGAGCGGGTGATCTGCGACTACATCGCCGGGATGACGGACCGTTTCGCCCTGGATGAGTTCAAGCGGCTCTTCGAGCCGTACGAGAGGGTGTGACTTGTATTTCAACCATCGCCTTGAGACGAGCCTCGCAAGACCCTACGTGTTTCAGGCGCCGGGACGTTTGCCAGCAAAGGAGACCATATGTTTGAATCCGCGGAACTTGGACATGCCATCGACAAGGAAACCTGGCGCGGGGAGGCGCCGTCGCTGAGGGAGGCGCTTCTGGACGCTCAGTATGATCTGCTGCAGAAGGCGGAATTTCCCGTGATAATCCTCGTTTCTGGGGTAGACGGCGCGGGCAAGGGGGAGACGGTAAACATCCTGAATGAGTGGATGGATCCCCGCCATATCCAGACCAACGCGGTCAGCGATCCGACGGATGAGGAACGGGAGCGTCCCCCCATGTGGCGCTACTGGCGGCTTCTGCCTCCCAAGGGGAAGATCGGTGTCTTCTTCCGCTCCTGGTATTCCGGCCCCATCAGCGCCATGCTCCATGGCACGGCCAAAAGCTCGGATCTGGATCTGCAGATGGACCGGATTGTCCGTTTTGAAAAGATGCTGGCCGACGAGGGGGCGCTTATCCTGAAGTTCTGGCTCCATCTCTCAAAGGACAGCCAGAAGAAGCGCCTGAAGTCACTGGAAAAGGACCCGGCCACCCGCTGGAGGGTCACGGAGCGGGACTGGCAGAACTTCAAGATCTACGACCGCTTCCGCGGGGTCGCGGAGCATACCCTGCGTCAGACCAGTACGGCGGAGGCCCCCTGGACCATCATTGAAGGCGCGGACCCGCGCTATCGATACCTGGCGGTGGGCAAGGCGATCCTGCAGGCGGTGAGAGCCCGGCTGGACGCCGGAGAACCATGCAAGGCCGCGGCCATCGTGCCTCCCGTCATTCCCCGCATTGACGAGGTTTCTCTCCTGAACCGCCTTGATCTGTCGCTCAAGGTCCCGAAAAAGACCTATGAAAAGGATCTGGAAAAATACCAGGGAAAGCTGAATCTTCTGACCCGTCACAAGAATTTCAGGAAGATGTCGGTTGTGGTCGTTTTCGAAGGATTCGACGCCGCCGGCAAGGGAAGCGCCATCCGGCGCATTACCGGCGCCATGGACGCGCGCTACTACCGGGTGGTTCCAACCGCTGCGCCTACGGAAGAGGAGAGGGCTCAGCCCTATCTGTGGCGTTTCTGGCGCCACGTGCCCCGGCGCGGGCATCTGGTCGTATTTGACCGGTCCTGGTACGGGCGGGTCCTGGTGGAGAGGGTTGAGGGTTTCTGCTCCGGGGCCGACTGGAAGAGGGCCTACGGCGAGATCAATGATTTTGAGGAGCAACTGGTCCGGAACCGCACCCTGGTGATAAAATTCTGGCTCCAAATCAGCAAGGAAGAGCAGTTGCGGCGCTTCAAGGAGCGGGAGCAGGTCTCTTTCAAGCGCTACAAGATTACTCCTGAAGACTGGCGCAACCGGGAAAAGTGGGACGAATACGAGGCGGCCGTGTGCGACATGATAGATCGCACCGGCACGGGGATAGCGCCGTGGACCCTGGTGGAATCGGATGACAAGCAGTTCGCGCGTATCAAGGTGCTGAAGACCTTGTGCGATAAGATTGAGGCCGCGCTGTAGCAATGTCAGGTTAGTTTTTTGCAGTACGTCAAGATCCCCCTCATCCGCCCCTTCGGGGCACCTTCTCCCACAGGGAGAAGGGATAATGACCAATCCCTCTCCCAGCGGGAGAGGGTGGCCGAAGGCCGGGTGAGGGGTTAAGGCAGGGTTTTAGGGCCTGTGCAATTACCTGACCGGACACTGCTGCCGCGCTTTAGCATATTTGAAGGAGGTTTACGTGACGAAAGTAGTAATAATCGGCATGGGGTTCGGAGGTGTCCGGGCGGCGCGGGCCCTGGCCGGTAAAGGTTTGGATGTCCTGATTATCGACCGCCGGAACTATCACCTGTTCCAGCCTCTTCTGTACCAGGTCGCGACCTCCTCGCTGGAGGAGGAGTCCATCGCCTATCCCGTCAGGGCCCTCATCCGTGGTTGGAAGGGGGTCCGGTTCCGCATGGCGGAGGTAACGGGTGTGGATTTCGACAGCCGCCTGGTGAGGCTCTCCGACGGTGAGGTGGAATACGACTACCTCATCATGGCGCCTGGAGGCGCCACGAGCTTCTTCGGTATGCAAAGCGTCCGGCAGCGGGCGTTCCAGTTAAAAGGACTCAGTCAGGCCGTCTGTCTGCGGAACCACATCCTGAATGTCTTCGAACAGGCGGATCGGGAAAACGACCCGGAGCGGCGACGGGCGCTCATGACCTTTGTCATCGTCGGAGGAGGACCGACGGGGGTGGAGTTCGCGGGCGCACTGGAAGAGCTGATTCACCACGAGCTTTCCAGGGATTTCCCCGGACTGGACATGAAGGAAAGCAGGATTATCCTGCTGGAGGCGCGGGACGCCATACTCCCCCAGGTTCCCCCGAAGCTGCGGCTGTATTCACTCAAGAGACTGGAAGCCATGGGCGTAGAGGTCCGGTTGAACACCCAGGTGAAAGGTGCTGAGGACGGCAAGGTCCTCCTGGCGGATGATTCGGTCATGCATTCGCATACCATGGTTTGGTCGGCGGGGGTCCAGGCGTCGCCTCTGGCCGATGTCCCCGGCGTTTCCAGAGTCGCCAACGGCCGTATTTCCGTCCTGCCGGACCTGAGCGTAAACGGGCATGGAGAGGTCTTCGTCATCGGCGACACGGCCTTTCTGGAGCAGGATGGAAAGCCCCTTCCCATGGTCGCGTCGGTTGCCATGCAGCAGGGCGAGTACGCGGCCCGCGCCATCCTCGGCCGCATCAGGGGAGGCGATATCCCGCCGTTTCGCTATTACGACAAGGGCGCCATGGCCATCATCGGCCGGAACAGCGCGGTCGCCAGGATATTCGGGATCAATATGACCGGTTTTTTCGCCTGGGTCGTCTGGCTGGCGGTCCATCTCATGTTTCTGGCCGGGTTCCGGAACCGGCTCCTGGTGCTTCTCAACTGGGCGTACTATTACTATTTCCGGGCCCAGCAGGTGCGGCTTATTACCGGAGATGACGTGAGACCTTCACCCGGCCCGGGATAAAACCCGGAGTAGTGAGCTGTTTACCGACCGCAACACCAAACGCTTGAGGACGCATGATGTATGATTGCCCTCAGGCGTTTTTCATTCAACCCGGAAAGGGCCATGATTCCCGTCCGGCGACCTCCTTCTTCACCTCCCCTTCTTTCTCTCCACTATGCAAAAATTAGCCAGTATTCGCCTTCCCAATTGCAAATCTTGCACAGATGCGTCCGCACGGTTTTTTTCGGAATAAAAATATCCCATGGGTGATTTGTGTTGATTATTAGCTGTTTCTTGCCCGGATAAATGATGGAAACAGGCGCTTGAAAATCCCATGTAGGCTACAAAATGGTAACAAAAACGCAATTACATGTAATAGTAGATAGTTACAACATTATAGCGTTTAAACACTAAAAAAGATCATTTGAAAATGGGCTTTGATTATAATGATGATGTTTATAATTCATCGTTTTAATGTAGTTACAACCATATGATATTTAATGGAAATTAAATATATTAACCGATTGCGAATGGCATATTCCGTGCTAGAAATAATACTGAATAGTAATAATAAAGTAACATAAGAGACACTTGTGAAGCTTACTTATCGATGCCGACGGAATGGCTCATTGGCAATTACCGGGCCGCAGTGGAAGAGAGAGGTGGAAGATGAAAACGAGATTTGCCGCTGTTTGCGCTTTTTTGACAGTCATGGCGGGTTTGTTGGTTCCCCTGCCGGTATTTGCGACAGTTGTTTCCATGAACGACTATTCCATTACCCCGCCGTTCATCCAGGAAACCATAAAGCCGAACATGCTCTTCATGATCGACAATTCCGCCAGCATGTACGATCTGTCAAATGTAGATGAAGGAAGAAAGACGTGCTCCTCTTCAGGAACGTCATGTACTAAAGACTCCGATTGCCCCGGCGGCGAAACCTGCTCTACTTTTCTTCGCAGGCCCTATTACTGTTATGATCAATCCTACCGAAGCTCCAATACCTACGTTGGAAATTTCGACTCCGCCAAGCTTTACCGCTACAGCGCCACCAATGGCCAGTTCGAGGAAGAAGGTTCAGCGTTCAGTTGTACGGCCGGATCGGGTGAGGAAGCGAAAAGCATTTCCGGCGCTCTCTGCGTCATATATTCCAGCACGGCGCCATACAGCGTCAGCAAATTCCTCGCCTCCGGCAACTACCTGAACTGGATCACCGCATCCAAGTTCGACGTGGAGAAGAGGATTCTCACCGGCGGGAAATACGTCGGAACCCAGCTCGTCTCCGAGTCGCGTGGCTGCGTGGGCCAGTCCTTCATCAAGGAGGCCAACACCGGCGACTTCCAGAATTACAACTCCCCTGAAACCAACAACACCAATACGCCGCTGGGGATAACCTTCGGTGTTCGGGGGCCGTACGACCCTTATAACCAGTCCGCGCCGTCCCCCGGCGGGCAGACCTATATAGATATCTACAAGGGCAATTACAACCAGGCCGACTGCCAGGACGCCATTTACCAGCTCCAGTACGGAGGCAACGCGGATATCAAGAAGTCCGTGGAGGCATGTCTCAACTTCACTTCCGGAGGTACCCAGACCGCCGCCGTGAAAACCAAGGTAGCCTTCCAGCAGAGCATGCAGGCCTGCTGAGCATTACGTAAAGGAACAGACATAGGTATTGACGATATCAACACAGTGAAGAATCAGTGCACCGATATCTACGCCGGTTACGCCACTTGTTCCAACAACCCGGCCCAGGTGTGCACGGCCAGCTCGGAATGTGGGGGCGGTACATGCGAATACGGCCCTCCGGCCATTGTTCCGGGAAATCCGGCTCTCCTCTGCGGCAACGACTATGAGGGACAGTACTATTACTATCAGGGCGCCGCGGCGGCGGGCACCTGCACCCAGTCGGGAAACGCGTGTAGCAGCGACGCCGACTGTGCCGCAATCATGAAATGCAGCAAGGCGCCATACAATATCTGTACCTCTGACACCCAATGCACTGCGAGCGGCTCCAAATGCAGGGCGGTCAGCAATACCTGCGCTACGGGCAGCGTGGTGACCGGCTGGTTCCTCCGTCCCGGGGTAACTACTGATCAGATGATCCAGACCCACCGGGAGTTCTGCAACAACCTGATGGTTCCGAACGTGGTCGATCCTACCGATGCGCCGTCCGACACCGCGTTTTACGACAACCTTCCGGCGATCATCAGCGGCATTGGGGTCCAGGCCCAGTTGAACCAGCCCATAGCGACATTGACGGCGAAGGCCTATAAGGCAACGCCGCCCCTGGGTCTGGTGCAGAACTTCGACGGTCTGATCCGCATGGGTCTGATGAGCTTCAACTTCAATGGTTCAGACAGCGAGTCCGGTGTCAGCCTGCCGACCACAAAGATTTGTTCCAACGATACCTCCAAGGTATGCACGTCCTCCATTGACTGCCCGACGGGCGGGACCTGCGCCGCCGCAACCAGCGGAACTCAGAACAAGGATGGGGGAGCGATTCTCCATTATATCGGATATGGGCGCTGCTCAACCACTACTGACACCGTGTGCGCCACGAAAGCCAATTGCCCGGCGGGGGAAAAGTGCCTCAGCGACGGCGTAGGCGACCATGCGACGGGTATGGTAAAGGCCATCGATGATCTGAAGGCCATGTCCTGGACACCTTTTGCCGAGGCCTTCTACAACTCCATAGGCTATTTCGCGCAGTCTCCGGCGGACACCACCGGCAAGACCAGCAGGACGGATCTGCGCATAAACGCCACGGATTTCAGCGACACTCTGAATCCGTCCGAGTATTACTGTCAGAACAACAACATTCTCCTGATCTCCGACGGCATGTCCACCGCGGACCGGAACATCTCCGTAGACAACCTGGCGAAATTGTATACAGCGGCCGGCGGTTCCACAAGCTGGACCTCGACCTGTCCTCAGTACGGCGGCAGCGTCAACCTGGATAACCTTGCCTGGATTGCCAGGAACCGCAATATCAACACCTTCAGCGCATCCACCGCCTCCACCGAGACCCCCCGGCAGAAGAACGAGTATATAAAGACATATGTCGTCTTCAACGGCGCCTCCAACGGTTTGAGCGGGGAGTGCAATTCCGAGACCCTGATGACCAATACCGCCACCAACGGCGGGACCACGATTTACAAGGCCGAGGACCCCGCTTCACTGGCGGACAGCATCGCCGCCGCGCTGAAGGAGATCGCGGCGGGCACCGCTTCAGGAACGGCGGCGTCCATCGTCAGCAACCGGGGGCAGAGCGGCGCGAACCTCATCACCGCCATCTTCTATCCGGAAAAGGATTTCGGCAAGGACGCGGCCGGTGCGGAGCAGAAACGCAACTGGATAGGAGACCTTCAGAACTACTGGTACTATTTCGATCCATATATCAACAACAGCACCATCCGGGAAGATACCAACGGCGACAAGGTCCTGGACCTGCGGGATGACTACAAAATCGATTTCATCTTCGATGATTCGACCAACAAGACGGTTGTGAAGAAATACCAGGACAGCGGTTCGGGGACCTACACCCTTGTGGGACAGGTTGACCCCGACGCCCTGAAGGCGCTGTGGAAGGCAGGCGTCGAGCTGTACAAGCGCGACCTAACGGCATCGCCACGCAAGCTACTGATTAACAAGGGCGGCACGCTGTTCGAACTGACCAATGACAAATTCGCTTCTCTCACCTCCAGCCACTGGACGGACCTGAAGGACTATCTCCATGCGAACGACGACACAACGGCCGTGAAGATCATGAAATACATATATGGTTATGATATCTCAGGTTTCCGCAAGCGGACCGTCAGCGGCTACGCCGGCGTGACTACGGCGGACCCGGATACCGGGGTCGGCGTCTGGAAGCTGGGGGATATCATCACATCCACGCCCAAGGTTCAGTCGGACAGGCAGTTGAGCGGCTACAATCTGGATTACGGAGATTCGACTTACGAAGAGTTCATCAACTCCAATGGCTACAAGAACCGCGGGATGGTTTACGTGGGCGCCAATGACGGCGCTCTGCATGCCATCAATCTCGGCAAGGTGGTGAGAAGGACCGACGGATACGCAAAGGCGCAGTTGACCGGAACCGGCGTGGGAACCGAGGAATGGGCCTTTGTGCCTAAAAACGCGCTTCCCTACCTGAAGTACTTCACCGATTCCGACTATACCCATCTCTACTACGTGGACAACACGACCCTCTTGTTCGACGCCAGCGTGAGCACATGCGTCTCATCCCATTACTGGGATTGTAAAAGGAGCTCATCAAGCTGGAGTACCCTGCTCATCGGCGGCATGGGGCTGGGTGGGGCCAGCAGGGGGGCGGGAGACTCCTGCACCAACTGCGTCAAGGCGCCTATAAACGTCTCGGGATTTACGGAGCACGGCCTCTCTTCGGTCTTCGCCCTGAACGTGACCGATCCGAAAGACCCCAAACTGTTGTGGGAATTCACCCATCCCGACCTGGGTTACACAACCTCGGAACCGGCCATTGTGCGCATCAACGGTACTGATTCCGCGACCGGGAATCCGGATCCCAACACGAACGGCAGATGGTTCGCCGTGTTGGCGTCAGGTCCCACCGGGCCCATTGACACGGCATCCCATCAGTTCATGGGAAGGTCCGACAAGACATTGAAATTTTTCGTGGTGGACGTCAACGCCACTCCGCCATTTGTGCAGAACACCAACTACTGGATCATCGAGACCCTGAACGACGGTTCCCAGATCGCTAACGCCTTTGGCGGTTCCCTGGCGACCAACGCCATCGACAGCGACAAGGGAAACCGTTTCTCTAGCGGCTTCTACAGCACCGATGTGGTGTACGCGGGGTATGTCAAGCCGAAGACGGTCGCGGGAGTTACCACCTGGACTGATGGCGGGCTCCTGCGGTTGATGACCAAGGAAGACCCGGACCCGTCAAAGTGGGTGTTGAGCAAGGTTATCGACGGCGTGGGTCCTGTTACCGCTTCCATCGAGAAGCTCTACGATGACAAGGACAAACTGAGCGGCAAGCCGGTGCTCTGGCTCTATTTCGGCGCCGGGCGTTATTTCTTCAAGAACAACACCGACGGAATAGACAGCGCCGATGACCGGATGGCCCTTTTCGGTATCAAGGATCCCTGCTATTCCACCGCGACCGGACCGCTAAAGGACATGGATCAGACATGCACGACATCTCTATCCCTGTCGGACCTCACAAACCAGTCCTCCGACACCCCTAATTCTTCCCTGTTGGACGGCAAGACGGACGGCTGGCATATCCAACTTGATCAGACCGGCACATTCGGCGGCAAGGAATTCAATGCGGAGCGGGTTATCACTACGCCAAGCGTCAGGACCAACGGTCTTCTGGAATTCACAACTTTCAAGCCTACCGCCGATATCTGCGGCTTCAACGGAGAGACCTTGTTCTGGCTCTTGAATTACGCGACCGGGGCCGCGCCTTCCGCCGGTGTCCTCAAGGGCAAGATAACCATCCAGCTCTCCACGGGCGCCATCGTGGTGGTCGACCTTTCGAAACTGACATCCGGTTCATTCTCCAGGGGTGGCAGGCAGATAGACGTCGGCGTAGGAAAGCCCCCGGCGCCCGCTCCTCCGGCGGATACCCTGAAGAAGCCCGTGAAGAAGATACTCCATATCCAGGAGAGATAGGATTATGAACAGGCGCGGGATTACACTGATTGAGCTGTTAGCGGTTATCGCCGTCATGTCCATACTCCTGGCGATGGCGACCATCAACTTCAGGAACTGGTCGGCGCGCCAGCGCGTGGAACGTCAGGTCCGGGAGATGTACGCTGATATCATGTCAATCCGGCAGCAGGCGATGGTGACCGGAAACAATCATGACTTCCGTTTCACCGGAGGCCTCAATATGGCCTTCCGGCGCTACACATCCGACGAGAGCCGCGGCGGCGGGACGCCGGCGCTGTTTCAAAAGAACCTGCAATTTCCCGTTGTGGCAAGTCCGGCGAATCCGGTTGAGTTTAATCACAGGGGGCTGACCGTCGGAAGCACGCTGATATGTGTCTTTACCAACGAAAACCCTTCCAGGGATGCGCTGGTAATAACCCCGGCCAGGATAAGCATGGGAAAAATACGAGTTCAGGGGAGTCAAGATGCCACGGCATGCACCAAAAACAATATTGATCTCAAATAGCGGCGGTTTCACCCTTATCGAGGTAATGGTTGCCATTATCATACTGATGGTGGGGCTTCTGGCCTTGTTGCAGTCCATCAACCTCTCCATCGTTACCAACCAGCAGACGGCGATGAGAACCCAGGGGACCATGATCGGAGAGGAACATTTGGCGAGCATCAAGAGCCGGCCATTCGACAGCCTGGTTGATGGAGTAGAAAATGTCGTGGCGCCCACGCGTATGCGCGGCACGTTCGTAAATTACTCGGTCTGGCGGAAAATCGATTCGGTTTCCGCTACGGCCAAGCAGATTGATGTGGGTGTCAGGTGGCGGCACCGGGGCAACCAGTACGAGGAACATCTGGTATCCGTTGTGACATCTTCCACTGACCGCTAGACGCCGCGCGTATCTGGATAAAAGGGATGAAGGGAAGGACGATGATATACTCCAGCAGAGGTTTTACACTCGTAGAAATGATAGTGGTCATGGCTATGTTTGTCATAGTCATTGCCGCGGCGGGCAATACCTTCAGCAGGATCATGCGCTATTCCGCCCAGGAATCCGGTATGGCGGAGAGCAACATCGAAGGGGTTGTGGGGCTGGAAATGATGAGAAAGGATATCTCGTCGGCCGGGTTCGGCCTCCCCTGGTCTTTTCAGACGGTCATCGCCTATAACGAGGTGAATCCAGCGGAAGGTGTCCGTGAAGCAATCGCGGCCGCATACAACGGCGCCCCGGACACAGAGGCGCAGACTGAAGTCCCCAGGGCTGTATGGGGTGGTGATAATGTTACGCCGGGCGATCCTGAGCGTCTGATAGAGGGTTCCGACTATCTGGTCATCAGGGCGACCAGCCTGGGTGAATCGGCGACGGCCCAACGGTGGAGCTTCATGAATTACACGGGACAAGTGAGGCCGTCACCTGTTCTCCCGCAATCCTGGACCAGGGATAACCTGGCGAGTACGGACTGGGTGTCCGTGATCAGGGTCGGACTCAGCGGGTCATTCACCAAGGAACTGGTGATGAACGGCGCCTCTTTTACCGCCGCTTACGGCAATCTGGGCGCCTTTGAACCCGATGAATCCAAGGTCACCCACTATGTCTATGGATTGAGTAATGCAGGACAGCCGAGGATGCCCTTCAACCGCTCCGACTATTATGTCCGGGTTCCGGCGGCAGGGGACGAGGATAAGCTTCCCCAACGCTGCGCGCCCAATACCGGGATCCTTTACAAGGCGGTCATCGACCATTCCGATGGAACCGTCACCGCCACCGAGTCGCCCGTTCTCGATTGCGTCGCGGATATGCAGGTGGTGTATGTCCTGGACTCGCTTAACAATGGAGTCACCACGGAAACCGGGGACATTTCCGCCCTGACGGCCCGTGAAATTCGTGAACAGTTGAAGGTCATCCAGGTATACATCCTCACTCACGAAGGCGGGAGGGAACGATTGTTCACATACCCCAACAAGACAGTAGCGGTTGGACCCAGCGCCGATGGGGGGATAACCTCCGGAACCGGTAGAACATTTGATCTGGAAACAGCAATAGGAACCGAGTGGCGGCAGTATCGCTGGAAGACATACAGGGTTATTGTTAAACCCGCTAACTTCGGAGAGACAATCCAATAGGTGGCAGCAGTGTCCGGTTAGGTAATTGCACAGGCCCTAAAACCCTGCCTTAACCCCTCACCCGGCCTTCGGCCACCCTCTCCCGCTGGGAGAGGGATTGGTCATTATCCCTTCTCCCTGTGGGAGAAGGTGCCCCGAAGGGGCGGATGAGGGGGATCTTGACGTCACGCAAAAAGCTAACCGAACATTGCTGAATAGGTGGGCCATGAAAACCATAGGAAACGAAAAAGGGATTGCACTGGTAACATCTCTGTTGCTGACGCTGATTGCCGTCGGCATCATCATGATGCTGATGACGACGGTTATAACCGGCATCAAAACCTCGGCGGTTAACAAGCGCTACAAGAACGTCGTGCAGGCCGCCTACGGCGGGGTTTCCCTTTCGGTGAACGAGTTTATACCGCGTCTCAATAGCGCCATCTTCGGCAACTATTCCTCGGGACCGGACAGCGGCCTTCAACAGTTATTGACGGAATATGCGTCAACCTCGAACATCAGTCTCGATATACCTTCCCCCGGTTGTCTGAGGGAAAAACTGGACAATGCCACCGAGAACTGGAGTTCCTCATGCAGCAAGACCCTGAATCCCAAGGATAATCCGGACATGACATTTGTCCTGAAAGCCGATATCAGCCATTTCCAGACCAATCCGGGCTTCAGGGTCTTCACGAAGATCGTGGCCACTCCGGTGAAGGGAAACACCGACAAGGCGGACCTGCCCAACCTGCGCAAGGCCGAAAACGTCATCGAATCCGCGGAGACTGAAAGCACCGGTGTCACCATCCCCACAACCTACCGCCTGGAAGTCCAGGCGGAGCAGGAGGCCAATCCGAGGGAAAGGGCCAATATCTCGGTCCTTTATGCCTACTGAGGGGCGTTTGCTCCAATGAACCGCCAAACCTTTTCCGGCCGCGGGAATCCCCCGCGGCTTTTTTCCGGATTACCCCACCAGTTGAAAAAGTCTCCCGAAATTTCCTCCATGACCAGCATCAAATAACCACTTGACAGTACGGCGCAGGTTCGAGTAGTCTTCACGGCGTTTCACTTAACACTGTTAAGCAGGTGGAGATGCGAAAGCCCGGTCACAGTAACAAAGAAGAGTTTCGCCGCGATATTCTGTCGGCCGCGCGGGAGCTGTTTTCCCGCGACGGCTATGAAAATTTTTCCATGCGCAAACTTGCCCGGCGTATCGGCTATTCTCCCACGACCATCTATCTCTATTTCCGTGACAAGGACGACCTTCTGTTCTGTCTCTGCGAGGAACTGTTCACCGAGATGGGGTCAGCCATCGCGCGCCTCATGGAAGAGGGCGGCGCGCCCCTGGATATCCTGCGAAGGGTCCTTCTTACCTATGTTGAATACGGTCTTGAGAATCCGGAGCATTACCGGGTCGCTTTTTTCAGCAGCCCGGTGGTGTACGGTTCTCCCCAGGAGTACCTGGACAGGGATACCATGAGCCGGCGCGCCTACTTCCAGTTTCGCGACCTGGTGGCGGAATGCCGTGATTCCGGTTGCTTGCGTCCCATGGAAGCGGACCTGCTGGCCCAGGCTCTCTGGGCCGCCATGCACGGCGTTATCGCGGCGGCCATCTTTGCCCGGGATTTCCCGCTCGTTGCACCCGTGACGCTGGCGGGGACGATGGTGGATGCGTTGCTGAGCGGGTTCAGGGTGTAGTCGCGGAAATGAATCGATTCCATCCGGCGGCCATGGATGGCGCCAAGGTGATAACCGCATGAAAATAACAAAGCCGACATTCATATTGATCCTCTGCGCTCTTGCCGCGGGATGCGCCGTGGGACCGGATTTCCGGCCGCCGGAGGCGCCTTCCGTGAAGGTGTACACAACGGACCCCCTTGCCGAAACGACCGTTTCCGCCGCCGGCGCGGGCGGGGCGGCCCAGCGCTTCGTCATGGGAAAGGATATTCCCGGCCAGTGGTGGACCCTGTTCCGTTCGGAGGCCCTGGACGCCCTGATCCGGAAGGCCCTGAGCCGGAGTCCCACCATAGCGGTGGCGGAGGCGAGACTGCGGGAGGCGGAGGAAAACCTGCGCGCCAGGGGAGGGACGGTCTATTTTCCGAGCGTGGACGGGAGTTTTTCCGCAATCAGACAGAAAGCCACCGGGGCCTCCTATGGCCGGACAGGGGCCGGGTCCGATACCTTTACCCTCTTCAATGCCTCGGTGAGTGTTTCCTATACCCTGGACATCTTCGGCGGTAACCGCCGGGAGATGGAGGCGCTCAGGGCGCGGGTTGACTATGAGAGCTTCCGGCTGGAAGCCTCGCACCTGGCCCTGACCTCCAACATCGTCACCTCCGCCGTGATGGAGGCGTCACTCCGGGCGCAGATGCAGGCCACCAGGGAGATTGTGGACATGCTCCGGAAACAGTTCCAGCTGGTCAGCGCCAAATTCGAGATGGGGGGCGCGTCACGGCCGGACGTGCTCGAACAGCGAACCCTTCTGGCCCAGACCGAGGCGACCCTTCCCCCCCTGGAAAAGGAACTGGCGAAGACCCGCCATCAACTGGCCGTGTATGCCGGCGCTTTTCCGGGAGAAGGGGGAATTCCGGAATTCCATCTTGAATCCCTGGACCTTCCCACGGATCTGCCGGTCAGTGTTCCTTCGGCGCTGGTCCGCCAGAGGCCCGACATCCGCGCGGCGGAGGAACTGCTGCACGCCGCGTGCGCCCAGGTGGGGGTCGCCACGGCAAACCTCTATCCCAGGATCACCCTTTCCGGAAGCCTGGGGAGCAACGCCGTGAAGATAGAGGACCTGTTTTCTTCCGGGTCTTCCATCTGGTCCCTGGGCGCCGGGCTGCTGCAACCTCTTTTTAGGGGTGGAGAGCTGACCGCCAGGAGGCGGGCGGCCATAGCCGCCCATGATCAGGCCCTGGCCCAGTACCGGGAGACCGTTCTGAGTGCCTTCCGGGACGTGGCGGATACCCTGCGGGCCCTGGACCTGGACGCGGAGACTCTGCGCGCCCAGGCTGACGCGGAGGCCTCGGCAAGGGAGACCCTCTCCTCGGTTGAGAGCCAGTACCGGATCGGCGCGGTCAATTACATCTCCCTGCTGATTGCGCAACGCCAGTACCAGATAGCGTATACCAGCCTGGTACGGGCAAGGGCGGCCCGCTTCGCCGATACCGCCGCGCTGTTCCAGGCGCTGGGCGGAGGGTGGTGGAACAAGGACGCCGGGGAGAAGCGGAACGGCGGATAGGCGCAGCCTGTTTCCCGTTATGTAAAACTCTTTCAGCACATTATGAAAATGCGGATTGAATCCCCCGCGCCGAATCGCTTGATTCATAATTTGCAGTAAACTCAGCGCTTTTTCCCCTCACCCCTGCCCCTCTCCCGGAGGGCGAGGGAAAACATGAGAACCCTCTCCCTGCGGGAGAGGGTGGCCGAAGGCCGGGTGAGGGGGGGATGGCGGAACCATAAGTTGTGGTCCGCTGTGAAACGGTGCTGAAAAGTTATTACTCTTTCAGGTAACCCGACGTTGATTCACGGTATCTCTACATCCTTTCAGGAGCCATGAATATATGAAGAAAAAAATAATCCTCGCTCTCCTGGGACTCGTCCTCCTCGCCGGTCTGCTGGCCGGTATCAAGGCCCTTCAGATAAAGGCCATGATCGATCAGGGAAAGAAGGCCGTCCCCCCGCCCCAGGCGGTCACCGCTGCGCCGGTACGCTCCGAGACCTGGGAGACGTCTCTTTCCTCCGTAGGTTCCCTGGAGGCTGTCCAGGGGGTAACGGTCTCCGCGGAGATGTCAGGGAAGGTAACCGCCATCTCCTTTACCGCGGGCGCTCCGGTGAAGAAGGGAGATGTCCTGATCCGTCAGGACACATCCTCGGAAGAGGCCCAGTTGCCCGGACTGGAAGCCCAGGCAAAGCTTGCCCTCGCGGATCTCAGGCGCGCGGAGAAGATGCTCAAGGGGCGGATTGTCTCCCAGGCCGATTACGACAGGGCGCTGGCCACCCATGAGCAGGCGCTGTCGCAGGCGCGGATGGTGAGAGCCGCCATCGCCAAGAAAGTGATACGAGCCCCCTTCAGCGGGCGGCTCGGTATCCGCCGGGTAAACCTTGGGCAGATGCTTCGTGAAGGGGACGAAGTGGTCACCTTGCAGGCGCTGAATCCCATCTACGTCAACTTCTCGCTGCCCCAGAAGAATATGGCCCAGCTCCGTCGCGGCCTGGCCGTCAGAGTGACGTGCGACGCCATGCCGGGCCTTTCCGTGCCAGGGCGGGTCACCGCCGTCAATCCCCTGGTCGACCCGGAGTCGCGCAATCTCCAGGCGCAGGCGACCGTGGAAAACCAGGTTGAAAAACTCCGCCCCGGAATGTTCGTCAATGTTGCGGTAGGGCTTCCGGTGCGGAGTCAGGTCCTTTCCATTCCGGCGACGGCCGTGCTTTACGCCCCCTTTGGAGATTCCGTATTTATCGTGGAGGATTCCAGGGAAGGGAAGGGGCGCAAGACCCTCCGCCAGCAGTTCGTTCGCCTGGGTGAGAAGCGGGGTGACTTCATTGCCGTGACCAGCGGCCTGAAACCCGGCGAGAGCGTTGTCACCACCGGCGTCTTCAAGCTGCGTAACGGCCAGGCCGTGACCATAGACAACAAGCTTGCGCCCGAGTTCAGCCAGTCGCCGGCGCCGGAGAATAACTGACCCATGAAAATCACCGACCTCTTTCTGCGCCGCCCGGTCCTGGCCCTGGTGGTGAACCTGATCATCATCATTGCCGGACTCCAGGCCGTACGCTCCATAAACGTGCGGCAGTACCCCCGCAACGAGAATGCGTCCGTAACCGTGAAAACGGTTTATGTGGGCGCCGACGCCGAACTGGTGCGCGGTTTCATCACCACTCCGCTTGAAAGGGCCATCGCCGCCGCGGACGGTATCGAGTACATGGAGTCCAAAAGCACGCTCGGCCTCTCCACCATCACGGTAAGACTGAAACTGAACTACGATTCCACGAAGGCCCTGGCCGAGATCAGTTCCAAGGTGGACCAGGTGCGCTCCGATCTGCCCCCCGAGGCCGAGGTTCCGATTATCAATATCGAGTCGGCGGACAGTCAGTTCGCCTCGGCCTATCTCAGTTTCAGTTCCGATGTCCTGAAGCAGAACGAGATCACCGATTATCTGGTGCGCGTGGTCCAGCCCCGCCTGTCGGCCGTGCCGGGCGTGCAGAGGGCCGATGTGCTGGGCGCCCGGACCTTTGCCATGCGGGTCTGGCTGAAGCCCGATCGCATGGCCGCCTTCAATCTCACCCCCACGCAGGTTCGGGACGCCCTGACGGCAAACAATTTCCTGGCGGCCGTGGGGCAGAGCAAAGGGGCTCTCATCCAGGTCAACCTTACCGCGGACACCAACCTGAACACGGTCGAGGAATTCAAGCGCCTGGCGCTCATGCGAAAGAATGGCGCCATCGTGCGTCTCATGGATGTGGCGGACGTTGTCCTGGGCGCGGAGTCATATGACGAGGAGGTCCGCTTCAACGGGCAGACAGCCGTATTTATCGGGATATGGGCGCTTCCCAACGCCAACTCCCTTGACGTCATCAAAAAGGCCCGCGCGGAGCTCGAATCGGTGAAGCAGGATCTCCCCGCCGGCCTTTCCGCCTATCTTGCGTATGACGCCACCGATTACATCTCCAACGCCATAACCGAGGTTTTGAAGACCCTGGGCGATACCCTTCTGATCGTGATGGTGGTGATCTTTCTCTTCCTCGGCTCCTTCCGTTCGGTCCTCATCCCGGTGGTGGCCATCCCCCTGTCGCTCATCGGAGGGGTGTTCCTGATGCAGGTGTTCGGTTTTTCCCTGAACCTCCTGACCCTGCTGGCCATCGTGTTGTCCGTCGGCCTGGTGGTGGACGACGCCATTGTGGTGGTGGAAAACGTGGAAAGGCACCTGAGCGAAGGGAAAACACCGTTGCAGGCGGCCCTGATCGGCGCCCGCGAACTGGTGGGGCCGATCATCGCCATGACCATCACCCTGGCAGCCGTGTATCTCCCCATAGGGCTCCAAGGTGGGCTGACCGGCTCCCTGTTCCGGGAGTTCGCCTTTACCCTTGCCGGAACGGTAACCATCTCGGGAATCGTGGCCCTGACCCTCTCTCCCCTCATGTCTTCCCGGCTGCTGAAGCCTGGACTGGAAGAGCGCGGCCTCCCCGGTCTCATCGCCCGCGGCTTTAATCGCCTGCGAAACCTCTACGGCCGGTGTCTGGACAGGACCCTGGCCGCGCGCCCGGCCGTCTACGGCGTATGGGTGGTCATCTCGATCCTGACCATTCCCATGTTCACCATGTCGGCCAAAGAGCTGGCGCCCACCGAGGACGAGGGAATTATCTTCGCCATTCTCGACTCTTCCGCCAACTCGACCCTTGATCAGAACCGTTTCTACGCGGACGCCGTCAACCGTGTCTATACCGGTACGCCGGAGAATGAGTTTACATTCCAGGCCACCTATCCCAGTTCCGGTTTCGCGGGCATGGTCCTGAAGCCCTGGGATGACCGGAAGAGAACCGTATTCCAGATCATGCCTGAGGTGCAGGGCAAGCTCTCCGCGATTCCGGGCATCCAGGCATTCGCGGTGACGCCGCCGGCGCTGCCGGGAGGGGGCGACTTCCCCGTGGAGTTTGTCATAGCGTCCACGGCCGACACCCGTCAGATACTGGAGTTCGCCGACCAGCTCAGGCTTGCGGCCATGAAAAGCGGCATGTTCGCGTTTCCGCCCCTCATAGATGTAAAGATCGACCAGCCACAATCCGAGTTCGTCATCGACAGGGACAAGGTGGCATCCCTGGGGCTCAATCTCGGACAGGTCGGAGGCGACCTGGGCGGCATGGTGGGTGGAAACTACGTCAACCGCTTCGATATCTCGGGGAGAAGCTACAAGGTCATCCCCCAGATCGAGCGCTCCGGCCGGCTCAATCCCGGTCAGTTGCAGGATGTATATGTCACCGGACCAGACGGCAAGCTGATCCAGCTCAGCTCCATCGCCACGCAACGGGATACGGTAGCGCCACGGTCCCTGAACCGTTTCCAGCAGCTGAACTCCGTCAAGCTGAGCGGCGTTCCCATCCGTCCCCTGGATGAGGCCCTCGGTTTCCTGGAGAAGGAGGCGAAGAGGATTCTTCCCAAGGGATACGTGATGGATTACACCGGAGAGTCCCGTCAGCTTCGCACGGAAGGAAACCGTTTCCTGCCCGCCTTCACCCTGGCGATCGTTCTCATCTTCCTGGTTCTGGCGGCCCAGTTCAACAGCTTCCGCGACCCCTTCGTCATCCTGGCCGGTTCGGTGCCCCTGGCCATGTTCGGCTCCCTGCTGTTCACCTTCCTCAAGATGCCGGACCCGAGCGTCCCGTTCCTTACCAACGGCTGGACCACCACCCTCAACATCTATTCCCAGGTTGGTCTCGTAACCCTGGTGGGTCTGGTGTCCAAAAACGGCATCCTTATCGTTGAGTTCGCCAACAAGCTGCAGATGGAAGGCGTGTCCAAGCTCGATGCAATCCGCGGGGCGTCCATGATCCGCCTCCGCCCGGTTCTTATGACCACGGCCGCAACCATTGCCGGTCATTTCCCCCTGACCCTGGTGAGCGGGGCCGGAGCGGCGGCCCGTAACTCCATCGGCCTGGTGCTCGTGGGCGGGATGTTCGTCGGCACCATGTTTACTCTCTTCATCATCCCGTCCATATACATGCTGATAGCCCGCGACCACTGCCGTGACCGGGAGCGGGAGGCGGCGGTCGCCGCGGCGGAGGTCTCATGACGGCCATTGCCGCCATTTACCAAGCCGGGAAACCACCGGATTATTCGTTGAGTCGAATCAGGAGGATGTTATGGTTGACGGGCGCCGCTTTTTTTGTCTTTTCTCTCTGACATCCTACCCGGAACGCCTTGTTCATGAAGCATTTACCAAAAACGGGTTGCGGTGGGGGTGCCAATAATGATATACAGTAACCACTGCCACGGATTTATCCGTGGCTTTTTTTCAGGATAACAGGGCGCCGGAATGGACGACAGGGGCATGTCGCGGTTCCGGCCGGGCACGAAAAGCGGAGAGAATGGGGATCATCGATCTACTGGAAAAGAAGCTGGGCAGATATGCGCCGGCGAATATCACCCTTTACCTTATCGCGGGACAGACCTTTGTGTATGTCCTGTTTATGATGGGGAGGCTTGATCCTTCACAGGTAGCATATTCCGCTGACAGCGTTTTACGGGGTGAATGGTGGCGTCTCTTAACCTTTCCCTTTGATCCGCCGGTGCGTAACCTTCTGTTCGCCTTTTTCGCGTGGTACCTCTTCTATCTCATGGGTTCGGCCCTGGAGGAGCACTGGGGCGCTTTCCGGTATAATCTGTTCCTGTTGACGGGTTACCTGTTGACTGTCGCGGTTTCCTTCCTGATTCCGGGGTATTTTGTCACCAATGCCTTTCTGGCCGGCTCGGTTTTCCTTGCCTTTGCGTTCCTGTTTCCGGATTTCCAGTTGCTCCTGTTTTTCGTGCTTCCCGTCAGGATCAAGTGGCTTGCTCTTATCACATGGCTCGGTTACGGATACATTATCCTTACCGGCGGATGGGCGAGCCGCCTTTTGGCGCTTGCCTCTATTGGAAACTTTCTCCTCTTCTTCGCCCGTGACATAATCGTGAATCTGAGGTATGGACGAAAACAGCTCTCCAAAAGGGTTTCCGCCTCCGCGCGAAGTAATGATCAGCCGTTTCACCGATGCACGGTCTGCGGTATTACCGACAAGACCCATCCGGATATGGATTTCCGTTACTGTCCCCAGTGCGATGGGCAGTACGGCTATTGCCGTGACCATATCTTCAACCACGAGCATATAAAAAAATCGTGATATCAGTCCCACTGCCCGCCCTTTTTTCCTGAAAGAGAGAAAATGGATAAAACCCCCTTCTCCCATGGAGATAACGCTATTCATTAGCCTTCTGGACGGGCTGCAAGTTGAATAGCAAGAAAGGAGCTAAACTTTCAGCGGGTTTTGCCGATACGTTTAATTAAGGAGGTGGCGATCATGGCACAATCCGAGAAAAGATCCACTGCCCGCTGGCGTGACTATGTGGCCTCGGCCTACCTGCGAAGGATAATGGGTGGTTCCCGTGATTTCAATCCAGGCAAGGGAGGCAGAATTTACAGGCGTTATGACTACACAATAGAGGCGGTCGGCATCCTCGCCCGCGCCCGTCTCGGCGCCCGGTGAGCGAAAGCCGCGCCGGTTGTGAACAGGCCGCGTTTTATCCGCGGCCAAAAACGATGAGCAGTTTACTATCGGAGGCAACATGTTTGATGAAACACAGCCATACCAGTTACCTCTTTCCTGGGAAAGCAGCAGTTTCCCCCGTTTCGCGGTTATCATGCCTGGTTTCGATTCGGTAACCACCGGCAACGACGAATATCTCCTGCTGACTCCCCAGGAGAACGAAACAGGCCATTTCCGTGAATATTTCCAGCTTCCTAACGACCCCAGGACCGTAAGGGAGCTGATGGATGTCATCGGACAGGATACGGATGAAAACTGGGTTCCCTTTGGCGCCTGGTTGCTGGAATAAGACAAGTTCAAGCCGTAACATAATTCCAAGGGCCGTTTGCGCCGCTGTTACGCGGTGGAAACGGCCCTTTTTTCTTTCCCTGTATGGCCGTTGACTTTACTCTGTACGGTTGCTAGAATGCGCGGGCTTTATGGTGGAAGTACGGCCGTCTCCGCGAAAGATCCATTGAGGCATGCCCTTACAAGGATTGCATTAATGCGCCAATTCATACGTCTACTCTATTGTTGCGTCTTCCTGGCGATATCCGCCGGATGCGTAGGCCGGAATGTTTATCAGAAGAAGCTTGATGAAGCCGCGAACCTGAACACGGATCTGACCGATATCAGGAACAGAAATCTTGATCTTGCCCGGGAAAACGAGAGACTTCGCGGGGAAATATCCACCCATCTTGAAAAAATAGGAAAACTGGAAGCCGGGAATGTGGAGCTGCGGGGATTGATCGCAATGAAAGAGGAGACCCCGGCCAGGAAGATTGTCTCCCAAGGACGCGAAATCGAGCGTCTCAAGGATGACCTGGCGAACCTCCAGAGAGGTCGTGAGGAAAAGGCGCGAACAGTGAGCATTCTTTACGAGAACCTCCTGGAAAGGATGAAGGATGATGTGGCCCATGGACGGGTATCCATTGCCGAGCTGCGAGGAAAGGTCTCGGTAACCGTCCGGGAAGACGTCCTGTTTTCCGGGAAAACCAGTGAGTTTTCCCATGAAGGCGAGAGTATCGTCAAGAAGATAGCCTCCTTTCTCAAGGGCGCCCGGGACAGGGAGGCGCGCATCCAGACCTCCCTTGATATGGGCGCCAAGGGAGGCAAGGTTCCCTCCCAATGTATCCCTCCGGATTCTCCCATTGTCCGGGCTGCCGCCCTTGCCGGACTCCTCGGTCGCTCGGGCGTTGATCCGGGAATTCTCTCCGTTTCCGCTTGTGGAGGATTCGCTCCTGCCGGGGATTCCCTGACCTCATCAAGCGGCGATCCTTTCCGTTCACTGGGGATTGTAATCCTTGAAAAGGAATGATGTCATTTTCCGGACCCCGGAAATCCCATGAACTCAATATTGAAAAATCATACTTGTTTGACTTTAGCTGCTTGTCCTTGCCGGACCCTTTTTACAGGACAAATAAACCTGAAAAAGGCAGTCTCACGCAAGCCGCAAAGAACGCGAAGGAAAATCAAGAACTTGTCAAATGAGGCCATTCACCTGACCGGTGATACCAGCTTGTTCCGCGGCTATTTGAATTTCTTTGCGTATTCGCGTGATAAAATGCCGTTTCCAGGATAAAACTTCACCCATAACCGGAAATGAAAAAAGGCAGAGAAAAAAAACAGAAAAACAGGGAATTTTCGAATGTGCCGTTCAAGGGTCTGAAATCCTTTAACGTTCGATCCGAAGGTCCGCCTGAAGAGCCGCTCTCGGCAAAAACCGCTCCTCCTCCGCCGGCGCGGCCGGATGAGGACGACAGCGCCCTTTTTCTCCGGGAAATGGAAGGCATCAAACGCCTGCATGGAGAGAAACCGCGCAAGGTCCAGGCGCCGAAGCCGCCCGTCGAATCAGAACCCGGAGTGAATGAGGCAGAGAGAAAACTGTTTCTTTCCGCCCTGTCTGGTATGGACGTGTCGTTCAGGGACGAGATTCCGGATGTGAAGCCGCTTCGTCCGGTCGCGGTCAACCGCATGCGGCAGCTGAAGTCAGGGGCCATCCGCGTAGACCTGGAGCTTGATCTCCATGGGCAGACCCGGGACGAAGCGCTGAAATCTCTGGAAAGGTTTATTGCCGGCGCCTATAATCGCGGCCAGAAGGCGGTTCTGGTCATAACGGGCAGGGGTAACAATTCTCCGGCGGAACCGGTTCTTCTGCTGGCGGTGGCGTCCTGGCTCCGGGAGGCGGGCAGGAAAATGGTTTCCGAATTCGCCCCCGCGCCGCCCCGACTGGGAGGCGCGGGGGCTTTTGTGGTATTTCTGAAGGGTAAAAAGGGAGATGGCGGGGATACCGGCCAAAGAGAGGAGACGAGGAGATGATTAAGCCATGGAGGTATATTACCTTCAATGTCGTGGTTTCCATCCTGCTTATTTTATGGGGGTTTGTGCTGTTGCTGGCCGGTTCGGCCCAGGCCGCTTGAAGGAGAGGGATATTCTTGTTACCCGGATGAATCTCAGGGAAGTTATGTTATCTATTGGCCAATTGGATGTTTTTTTCGTGAAAGCCGTTTCCGTCTGCATGTTCAGATGGCGCGGCTTTCTTTTTTTGGTACGGTTTCTTCAGCGGCTATTCCCTGAAATTGTTTGAGAGGAGCGGAAAGATGTTCAATCCGACACGTATCCTTGTCCCCACCGATATGTCCGAGCATTCGGACAGAGCCATTCGAAGGGCCTTTGATATCGCGAGACAGTTCATGGCTGAGGTGGAGATACTGCACGTAGTGAGCGACCCAGTGCGGTTGTGCACCCTGGATTTCTGCGTCAGCGAGGAAATCCTCGGCCAGTTCAGATCACACCTCCTGGAACAGGCGCGGGCGGCCGTGCGTAACCAGGTGGGAAGGTTTGTAAGCATGGGGAGCGTTAAAGTGACCACCGAGGTGAGAATCGGGGTTCCCCACGAGACAATCCTGAAAGCAGCCGGAGAAAAGGGCGTGGACCTGATAATAATTGCTCCCCACGGAGTGACCAGTTTTTCGAAACACCTCATGGGAAGCGTGGCGAGGCACGTCCTTCTCGGGGCGGAATGCCAGGTTCTGGTGGTGAAGTAGGCGGGACAGGAAGGATGCGAAGATGAAAGGCGCGACCGGAAAGGATCGTTTAAAGAACCGGGCCTTGTCTCCATCGCAGCGGCGGCGGGCGGAGGATGCCCTTTGTGAAAAAAACCAGATGCTGGAGTCCATCATCAACTCCTCGCCCCTGGCGATTATCGTCCTGAATTCCCGCCTCAACGTCACCCTGTGGAATCCCGAGGCGGAAAAGATGTTCGGTTGGACCAAGGAGGAGATTCTGGGAAAGCCTTATCCCATCGTCTCCGAAGACCGCCGGGAAGAGCTTATGGACAATGTGCGTGATCTCCACGAGGGGGCTTCACGGCGATTCATGGAGACGCAGCGCATGCACAGGGACGGGACCCTCATCGATGTGAGTCTCTCCACCGCGCCCGTATCGGACAGCGAAGGAATCACCATCGCCTATATGGCCATGTTCGCCGATATCCGGGAGCGGAAAAGGGCGCAGGAGGCGCTGCGTGAGTCGGAGGCCAATTACCGGACCATCTTTGACGCGGCCAATGACGCCACCTTTGTCTTTGACCCGGAAAACGGCGACATGCTCGACGTCAACCTGAAGATGTGCGAGATGTACGGATATACACGAGAGCAGGTGCTGCGGCTGAATGTGGGAGACCTGAGCGCCGGCAAGCCCGATTATACCTACGACGACGTCCTCAGAAAGATATGGAAGACGAGATACGACAAATCCCACATGTTCGAATGGCTGGCAAAGGACAGCTCGGGGAGGCTCTTCTGGATAGAGGTGAACATGAAGGGCGCGGTCATCGGAGGTGAATACCGCGTCCTGGCCGTGTGCAGGGACATCGGGGAACGCAAGGCCGCGGAGGAAGAGAATCGCAGGATGCAGGAGCGTCTCCGCCAGATGGACAAGATGGCGGCCATCGGCACCCTTTCCTCCGGGATTGCCCACGAGATCAACAATCCCAACAACTTCATCCTCTCCAACGCACAGTTTATCGAGGATATCTGGCCCGACATCAACAGGATACTTGCCCTCTATGCGGAGGAGAACGGCGAGTTTTTTCTCGGGAAACTCCGATTCTCGGAAGCGAGCGCGTACATACCGAAGATGCTGGAAGGCCTTGTGGAGGGCTCGCACCGGATTAACCGCATTGTTACAGGGTTGAAGGATTTCGCGCGCCAGGAAAAGACCCGTCTTGACCAGACGGTGGACGTTAACAGGGTGATCGAGGCGGCCCTGACCATGCTCCAGAATCAGATACAGAAGCACACGGACAGATTCCAGTGCATACTGGCGGAGAACCTCCCGCCGGTGAAGGGGAGCTTCCAGCAATTGGAGCAGGTAATCGTCAACCTGATTATGAACGCGCTTCAATCCCTGAAAGACAGAGGGGCAGGGGTTTTTATCACAACCAGCTATATCCGCTCCATCGGGCAGAACGTCATAACGGTAAGGGACGAGGGAGAAGGGATGTCGGAAGATGTCAGGCAGGCCATTTTCGACCCGTTTTTCACCACGAGGCTCGACAGCGGCGGGACCGGCCTGGGCCTTTCCATCTGTTTCAGCATAGTAAAGGAACATGGCGGCATAATCGAATGCGAATCGGAGCCGGGGAAGGGGTCGACCTTTCTCGTCAGGCTGCCGGTTCAGAACCACGGGAAGAGGGGGCCCGGACGTCCATGACAAAGACCCAAACGTTTCCGGTGCTGCTCGTGGATGACGAGCGACATATCCTGGTTGCGTCGGAATCAGTGCTCCGTTTTGCCGGTATAAGGGAGGTACGCAGCGTTGACGACAGCCGCCGTGTCCTGCCTCTTCTGGAAGAGGGAGGTGTCGGAGTCGTCGTGCTCGATCTTTTCATGCCCTACGTCTCCGGCCGGGAGCTTCTTGAAACCATGAGCAGGGACTACCCGCACATCCCCGTTATCGTCATGACGGCGGCGGACGAGGTGGATACCGCGGTAGGCTGCATGAAGGACGGCGCCTTTGATTATCTCGTGAAGCCGGTGGAGAACGCGCGGCTGATCTCCAGCGTGAAGAGGGCGCTTGAGGTATGCAGCCTGAAGAATCAGGTGACGCAGCTTCGCGACCACCTGCTCAGCAACCGGCTGAAAAATCCGGAGGCGTTTTCTTCCATTGTCACCGCCAGTCCCAAGATGTCCGCGGTGTTCCAGTATTGCGAGGTCATAGCGGAATCCCAGCAGCCGGTGATCATTATCGGGGAGACCGGGGTAGGCAAGGAGCTGGTTGCGCGGGCCATCCATGACCTTAGCGGAGTGGAAGGGAGATTCGTCCCGGTGAACATCGCCGGTCTGGATGATAACATGTTTTCCGATACCCTCTTCGGCCACAAGAAGGGGGCCTTTACCGGAGCGGAAAAGGCCAGGGGAGGGCTGATCGCCCAGGCCGCCGGAGGCACCCTTTTCCTGGATGAAATTGGCGACCTTTCCGAGGCTTCCCAGGTGAAACTGCTCAGGCTTCTGCAGGAGCAGGAATACTACCCGGTGGGGTCCGATATCCCTCTCGTGAGCGATGCGCGCATAGTCGCGGCGACCAACAGGGACCTGCGCGGGATGACCATGTCCAAGGCCTTCCGCAACGATCTCTACTTTCGTCTCTGCTCCCATCAGGTGATTATTCCACCCCTTCGGGAACGCAGGGAAGATATCCCGCTTCTCATGGACTTCTTCTTCAAGGCGGCCGCCCAGATCTTCAGGAAGAACAGTCCCACCTATCCACCCGAGCTGGTGACACTCCTTTCCAGCTACGATTTTCCGGGGAATATCCGGGAATTGAAGGCAATGGTGTTCGACGCCGTGGCCAGGCACGTCTCCGGGGTCCTTTCCCTGGAACGTTTTCACGAGGTTATCGGCGGCATGCCGCCCCCTTCCGGAGGAGAGCCGATCCTGTCCCGCCGCCTGAATGAATGGCTGCTGGAATCCGGAGGACGTTTCCCCAAGGTGCGGGAGGTGGAAGAACTTCTCATCGATGAGGCCATGAAGCTGGCCAAGGGAAACCAGGGGATCGCGGCTTCGCTGCTCGGTTTCACCCGCCAGACCCTCAACAAGAGGCTCAAGGCCAGGAAAGAGAAGGGCGGATAGGGTCTACCCTCTTTTTCAGTTCGCCGGACATGACGTCTTCGCGCCGGTGTCCGGGTAGAATGTAAGAAAATATCTCAGCTCACGGGAGGGTTTCATGGGTAAGGAAAAATCAACAAAGGACCTCAGGATTCTTGCCTCGGATGATCCGCGAATGGTCCGGGACGGCGATGATTTACAACTTGTTCGCGGCCTGAACCGGCGGGATTTTATCAAATGTTCCGTTGGAATGATCGCATCCCTTTACCTGGGTTCGTTAACTACGGCATGCGGTGGAAACGGCGGGTCTCCTCAGGTTTCAGGTTACCCCATTGACTCAAAAGTTCTGAAAACCACGCAGCGGATGATCTCTTTTCCTTATACCGCGCCGGCTCCAGGCCTTCCTTCAGGTATGCCTCCTCAGCCAAACCCTCCCTATAGCCCCAATGGCGGGCCAGCGCTAAACTGGGATCAGTTGCGTCAGATTCAGGACTATGATCGGCTGGGCTATGGCGAGTGGGCATATGTGGACCGCCCTCTGCCGATTGTGAGGCGGACCGATATCATGCCTCCTGATTACAATGAGGAAGGCGTAAACACTAAAACGAGGTTGCTGAACTTCTTTGCCATGAGCGATATCCACCTCACCGACAAGGAAGCGCCAAACCAGCTGATAGACCTTCAGAAAACCAATAAGGACTACGCCGGGCAGAACAGCTCCATCTACTCGGGGGTCATGCTGTACACCCCCCAGGTCTTTGACGCGGCCATTCAGACGGCAAACGCCTTTCACCGGAAAGATCCCTTTGATTTTTTCATCTCACTGGGTGACTGCTGCAATACCAGCATGTACAACGAGATCAGGTGGTACATCGATATCATTGACGGCAAGGTCATTACCCCCAGTTCCGGCGCCCATCGCGGCGCGGAGACCATTGATTATCAGAAGCCGTTCAAGGCGGCGGGCCTGGACCGGTCGATTCCCTTCTACCAGGCCCTCGGCAACCATGACCACTTCATGATCGGCTCATTCCCGGTCTATGAGAACGGCCTGGACCAGTCATACATCAGCGACACGGTCTGGTCGGCGCCGAACGAGCTCCTCACTCCCGACACCACCAGTTTTCCGGCCCTGTTCAATATCAACAATATTAAAAACTCCAATTATCATCGCTATTATCAGGGCGTTATTGATGGGACGACACCTTACGGCAATATCATCTACTCAGGGGATGTTCAAGGTTACAGCGCGCCCCCAAAGGTTGCGGCCGATCCCGACCGCCGCTCTTTGCATAGAGCGGAGTGGATCCAGGAATTCTTCAAAACAACCACCAGCCCGAAGGGCCATGGTTTCAACCTGGTTTCATCCAACCCGAATTTCCACCTGGTTCCGGCCGGCGAACGGGCCGGTTTCGCCTGCTACAGCTTTGTGCCCAAATCAAACGTGCCGTTAAAGGTGATAGTGCTGGATAACACCCAGCGTGAAGACGATGGTTCATTGGATATCCATGGCCACGGTTTTCTTGACGTAACACGCTGGGCCTGGCTCCAGGCTGAACTTGATGATGGTCAGGCCGCGAATCAGTTGATGATCATCGCGTGCCATATCCCCATTGCCGTTACAAATATTGGAACCGAAATGGAATGGTGGCTTGGTGACTCCAATGCCACAATGGCTAACGCAGTGGATCTGACGACACTGGTCAGGAAACTACAGAACTCCACCAACCTGCTGATGTGGATCGCCGGGCACCTGCACGTAAATACGGTCAAGGCCTTTGTCTCGCCGGATCCGGTCAACGCGCCGGAAAAAGGATTCTGGCAGGTCCTGAGCTCGTCGCTGCGTGATTTCCCGCAGCAGTTCCGCACCTTTGAAATCTATCTCAATAGCGACTATACGGTTTCAATCGAGGCGGTGAACGTGGATGTCGCGGTGAAAGAGGGTACGCCAGCGGCGACATCGCGCAAGTATGCCATTGCTACGCAGCAGATACTCCATAATCAGCTGAAGGCAAATCCCATCAATTATGCTGAATTAAGCCCGGGGGTCCCTTTGCCGACCATGGACCCGACCCGGCGGCAGGCCGGAGTGCAGACCCTCGGGACCGGAGATACTGATCCGTCGATCCGGTTTGTGGATCTGGCCGCGCAAGGGATACCGTACAACGCCTCCTACAATGCTCGACTCTTCAAGCAGTTGAGCCCGGCCATGAAGGCGCATTTGCGGAAATTGTACGCAACGCCGTAAGCGAAGATTATGGAAAAGGCTAAATTTTTTGTTCCTCTTACTCATGGACCAAGAACACCTCTCCTCCAAGAAAACATCGCAAACCTGATGTAGGGGCACGGCGCGCCGTGCCCCGTGCCCCTGCTCCATTCCCCGCGAGAACGGGTGAGAAAAATCAGTCTTTTGTAAATATTGTTTACACAAGGCGCATATCATTTATTTACAGACGCTTTTCCCCTCTCGAAGATTCCCCCCGGCAAATACGTTTACAGCCGCTTAATCCGACGAAAATCCAAGCAAATACGTAACCTTTCAAAATCAAACGTCTTTTTAAAATCAAGTCGCGCTGGCACGGGCCCTGCTATTGATGAACGCATGCGATGTCGTGAAACCGCCCGTGTATCCGGCATCATAATCCCCCGCTACCCCGCCTGAGAGGAGTTACCGCAATTAACCGGGAGATTCGCGGAGAACGGAGGTGATGGCGCGAAAGGAAAGTCGAGGGATTCTGGATTGGATTGCATGGGGCGGAAAAGCACCGGCATTAATCAAAACATCTTATGAGGAGGCAGGAAATGGCATTAGCGGAACAGGTTTTTGATTTCTTTATTCCGTCGGTTACGAAAATGGGTATTGGCGCGGTCAAGCAGTTGGGCGCTACGGCGAAATTCCTTGGCGGGACCAAGGCCCTGCTGGTTACCGACAAAGGGATGGTTGCCCTCGGTGTCGCGGATCAGATGAAGCAGCTTCTGGAAGACGCGGGTGTGACTACGGTTATATATGGCGGCGCCGAGCCAAACCCCACCGATCTGAATGTGCGCGAAGGCCTGAAGGTGTACAGGGAAAACAAGAGCGACATGCTGGTCAGCCTTGGAGGCGGAAGCTCCCATGACTGCGCCAAGGGTATCGGCATTATGGCTACCAATGACGGAGACATCCGCGATTTCTCCGGGGTCGACGCGGTTCCCAAGCCGCTGCCGCCCTTTATCGCCATCAACACCACCGCCGGCACCGCCAGCGAGATGACCCGCTTTGCCGTCATTACCAATACGGATATCCATGTAAAGATGATCTTCGCCACGCCCAGAATCACTCCGACCGTGGCTATCAACGATCCCGTTCTCATGGTGGGAATGCCGCCTGCTCTGACCGCTTCAACAGGCATGGATGCGCTTACCCACGCCATAGAGGCCTATGTGGCGGCGCTGGCCAATCCCGTTACCGACGCGTGCGCACTGGCGGCCGTCAAGCTGGTGGCCGAATATCTGCCCCAGGCCGTTGCCAACGGTGACAATCTGGAGGCCCGAGACAAGATGGCATACGCCGAGTATCTGGCGGGAATGGCCTTCAACAACGCCGGAATCGGCATCGTCCACGCCATGGCCCACCAGCCGGGAGCGCTGCTCAACAAGCCCCACGGGGTCTGCAACGCCATCCTTCTGCCCCACGGTTGCGCGTTCAACCTCATTGCCTGTCCGGGAAGATTCGCTGATATAGCCGTTGCACTGGGCGTCAATCCCGAGGGTCTGACCGTCATGGAAGTCGCGGAGCGTGGTGTTGACGCCATACGCAAGCTGTCCGCGGCTGTCGGAATCCCGGCCGGTCTATCGGAGATTGGGGTCAAGGAAAGCGATATCCAGACCCTTTCCGAAAGCGCCATCAAGGATATCTGCTGTCTCTTCAACCCCCGCAAAATAAGGATTGAGGACATTACGAGGCTCTACAGGGAAGCAATGTAGACGTCTTTGGTCCCGGAGAGGAAAGGGGGGCGTCCCCCTTTCCTTATCCATTGGGATATGTTCAGCGCATGATGAAAAGACGGATAAAAGCCCCCGTGACGAATCGCTTGATTCATAATCTTGCAGTCAATTCGGCGCTTTTTCCCCTCACCCCTGCCCCTCTCCCGGAGGGCGAGGGAAAAAACGACCCCCTCCTGTGGGAGGGGGGCCGAAGGCCGGGTGAGGGGAAATGGAGGAAGAGCAATTTGTAGTCCACTGTGAAGCTATTCTGAATAGTTATATCCATTGATGCGCACGGAACACATGTCTTGCGTGTTGTACCAATATGAAATGACGGAGGAAGAGAAATGAGGAGATTGATAGTATTCGCCCTGCTGGCGGCTGCGCTTGCCAAGCCGGATCTGTCGCTGGCCGCCAACGCAAGGGACTATATTCCGCTCCCCGACGGAACCATGCTGTTTTGCGCCTATTTCAAGCATATTTCAGCAAGTACCTTTTACGCCAACGGAAAAAAAGCGGCCGACGACATCGGCCTGACCGCCAATCTGGGCATATTCAGGCCCGTCTATTACACCTCCATCGGCAATGCCCTTTATGGCGATGGTGGACTGATTGTTGACCCCCAGGCCCTTCTTGTTTTCGGCGAACAGTCACTGGATTCGGCCGATTCCAATGATTCCGGTTTCGCCGATTCCACCATCCTGGCGACATTCTGGTTTGTCAATGCCCCCAAGGACAAGTTCTGGGTAGGATTTTCGCCCTACATCACCATGCCCATCGGCCACTACAACAGGAATAAGGTTGCAAACCTGGGCGCAAACCGCTGGGCGTTCAAACCTGAGCTGGGCATAGTGAAGGGTATAGGAGAAAGGTTTTACGCGGACCTGATCTTCAACGGAGAGTTTTATACGGACAACGACGATCACCCCGGAGGCAAGCTGTCGCAGGATCCGGTCCTGGGCGTTGAAACCCATCTGAGCTATGACATCACCAAGCAGTGGTATCTGTCTCTCGATTATTTCTACAACCACGGCGGGGAGCAGAAGGTAAACGGGGCAAAGGTGGAGAATTCGAGAGTGGACAATCACGGCCTGGGTGTTTCGCTGTTCTGGATGATCGGCGCCAACAATCAGCTCATGATTGAATACAGGAATGATTTTGCCGTCAAGAACGGCGCCGCCGCCGACACCTTCGGCGCTCGCTGGGCCTATTTCTTCTGAGACGCTCAGGAAATAACAGTTCAATATCAGATTCCGAAAATCCTCCTTTTCGGTGTTGGGCGCCCCGTCAGGTGGGCGCCCCTTTTTTTACAGGCTCTTGCAGGCGGGGAGTAAAGAAAATAATCTATTGTAAAATATCTATACAACACATAAATGCCTGAAAATTGGCTTAAATGTAAGAATGAGATGAAATAATGCGACAGTGTGATGAATATGGATGATGTTACAAATGCTTTAAACATGATTATTACAGGGAGCAATCCCGGTTTGTTACCAATCCCGAATTTCGCGGTTTCTCTTTGCC
>CAYMFO010000017.1:0-47328 GCA_964389825.1 uncultured Geobacter sp.
CCGCTTCCCGATACGGGGCTCAGATCACCTATTCTCGCAACACTGTCAGGCATTGAAGAATCCTCCTCCTTACCAATATACGAAACATATCGACAAAGAACGGAGAAGCTTTAACGGCAAATACGCATTTCCGCGAAGAGAAACGTCAAGACCCCGATAGCGCGGTCCGCAAAGCCTGAAAAACAGTAAGCATTCCAGCACAGTGACCCCGGATTCAAATTTTTGACACACCCCCTCAAAAAGGGCTAAAGAATAAACAGGCGCAACCGATAAGAGAATCAGGACAGCTTTTAACCCGGACATTTTTTCGCGGGCGAAAACCAGAAGCGCCATCTGAAAAGCGGGAGAAATAAAATGGATACCACATCATCGGCTACCAAGATGTTTTCCGCCATCCAGTCGCAACAGACGCTGCGCAGCCAGGCGGCCACCACCGCCTTGTCCAACGGAATGGCCCTGTTCCAGAAAAAGAAATACAGCGAAGCCATTTCTCTGTTCAAACAGGCGACTGCCTACAGCCCGGACATGGTGGACGCATATAATTACATGGCGAGCGCCTACCTTCAGCAGGGCAACAACACAGAGGCCATCAAGGCCTATAAAATATCCATAAGCATCGACAGAAGCCAGGACTCAATCCATGTCAACCTGGGCAATATCTATATGTCCCAGAACAAATACAGCGAGGCGGAAAAAGAATTCAAAGCGGCGATCAGCGTCAATCCAGGAGACAACCTGGCGCCGTACACCCTGGGGCAGCTGTACATGAAAACCGAACGATATTCCGAAGCCGCCGCCCAGTTTCAGAAGGTCATGCGCATGACCCCGAAAGACGGAAACGTCTACTATGCGCTTGGGGAAGCCTTCAACAAGATGGGCCGTTTCAGCGAAGCCATTCCACAACTCGAGAAGGCGCTGGAGTTGAAAAAGAACTTCGCCCTCGCCCATTTCGAGCTCGGCGCGGCCTTTATAGGCCTCGAACGCAAGGACGACGCGCAGAGCCAGATTGACATTCTCAAAAATCTGAACACTTCCCTGGCAAATGAACTGGAGAGGGACCTGGTTTCACCGAAAATGTTCGCATTCAACTCGGCAAACAGCTCCTTCAGTCCCCTGCTGGGCTCCGGCACTCCACTTGCTTTTCTTGACGCCTCCCTCCTGGAGCCGAACACCTCCAAAGACTTTACCATGCAATTCCAGTTCGACTCGGAAATGGACGCCTCATCGGTCATGAATATCGCCAACTGGTCCATCACCAAGGCATCGGGAGGTCAGGCAGGCTATTACAACAACGGCCTCACGCTTTATCCACAAAAGCAGACAACCGTGTCGCCATTGCCCAAGTTCGTGGTCTACGACCCGAACAAACGGCAGGCCACCCTTACGTTTACAATAGCCCAGAACGCCGACGGCACGGGTGTCATAGACCCGTCACATCTTGTCTTCAAATTCTCGGGCAAGGATATAAACGGCAAGTCAATGGATTCTTCAGCGGATCAGTATGACGGCTTTGTGAACGGGTTTTTCTGAGACCGGTTAGTAACAAACTTTCACACATTGGTCACAATTCCAACAACCACTAAAACAATATTAAGTGTGGCAGCGCGCCTTAAAGACAGTATTACGGATGTTTCCATTCATTTCCTAAAAGACGAAAAAAAACGGAGTAGCTCATGTTCAGAATTTTCCGCGACGGGCATATTCCTTCCGACAAGTCAGTGTTCATAATCGCCGAGGCAGGCGTCAATCACAACGGAAACGTTTCTGCCGCAAAGAAGCTGATTGAAGCCGCAAAAGATGCCGGCGCGGATTGTGTCAAGTTCCAGACCTTTCGAGCGGAAAGCCTTGCGATACCTGATGCCCCGAAGGCACTGTACCAACTGGCCACGACCGACGGTACCGAATCGCAGTTGCAAATGCTCAGAAAACTGGAACTTGATTTCAGCGCCCATGAAGAATTGCTCAGTTACTGTCGGAAACTTAATATCGACTTTCTTTCCACACCTTACAGTAGGGATGATGTTGATTTTCTTGAGAAACTCGGAGTCGACTCATACAAAATAGCATCAGGACAGCTTGTAGAGCCGCCCTTTCTGCATGCTGTGGCAAGGACTCATAAACCGATTTATCTTTCAACAGGCATGGCGACCCTCAACGAGGTCGCGGAGGCAGTAAAAGCAATTCGGGACATGGGTAACGATCGTATCGTCCTTCTCCAGTGCACGAGTAATTACCCGTCACGGGCCGAAGATGCCAATCTTCTCGCTATTCCCGTCATGGCTGAAGCTTTCGGAACGATTATGGGTTATTCTGATCACACGCAATCCCACACCGCTTGCCTGGTAGCCATCGGACTTGGAGCAAGGGTAATCGAGAAGCATCTTACGCTGGACAGAAATCTTCCCGGGCCTGACCATAAAGCATCAGCAACACCTGAGGATTTTAAACGGCTTTGCGTCGCAATTCGAGAGGCTGAAAAGACGCTCGGTTCAGGGCGAAAAGAGCCGTGCGAAGCTGAAGTGGTCAACGCGCGTTATATGCGTCGCAGCCTGGTAGCCTCACGGAAGATCAGGGCAGGAGAAATTATCCGGGAAGACATGGTGGCCTTTAAACGACCCGGCACTGGACTGCAACCTGGAATGTTGCCCACATTGCTAGGTCAAGTGGCCCTTCATGACATTGATAAGGACGAGCTTTTTTCCTTGTCCATGTGTGGAGATCATGAATGACCGACCTCGTTATTACAAGGCTTTCACAGGCAGATGCCACATCGCTGTCCCAACTACTTACAGATGATGAGCACGGCTACCGCCGATTCTTCACACCCTTCGCTTTCGATGCGAAAAGCCTTGAGGAAAAACTGGCAGCGGCAAGGGAGGACAGATACTGGGGTCTCTGGTTCGGGTCGCGCCTGATCGGATTCTTCATGATGCGGGGGTTGGACCAGGGATACAAACGCCCTTCTTTCGGTGTGTATATTGCCGACAAATGTTCGGGGCTGGGCCTGTCCACTCTCGCTCTTCGATACTGCATGGGCTGGTGCCGGTTGAACGGCATCTCCACAATGATACTCAAGGTCCATCCCGATAACCGCTATGCCCGTCATGCCTATGAAAAAGCGGGTTTCACGATCGTCGGCAGGTGTGAGCAAACCGGGCATGCCATTATGGAAAAACAATGGGGTGAAGTCACATGACTTGTTTTGTCTCGACAGGGTGCTTCACCGCCGAGAGCCTTCACGAAATCATCGCCCTTTGCATCCAAAATGGACTCGACCTGGAAATGAGCTCTTCCGTCCCCTTTTCACCCGACAATGTCTGCCTGGTGAAAAAGGCGAAAGAGAACCTGCGTCTGCTGGTCCACAACTACTTTCCTCCGCCATCAGTTCCTTTCGTGCTGAACCTTGCATCCACCGACCCGGAGGTCCATCGTTCAAGCATCGAACTCTGCCGGTACGCCATCAGGCTGTGCGGAGAGATAGGGGCGCCCTTTTACAGTGTTCACGCAGGGTTCGCGCTTCATCTGAACCACCTGTATCTCGGAAATCCGCGGGCGCAGGGTCATATCTCAGAACAGGAGAGAATCCCGCGGGAAAGGGCCTACGAGACCTTCCTTGCCACAATCAGGAAGCTGTCATCATTTGCCGACGATGAAAACGTGGAACTGTTGGTGGAAAACAACGTGGTTGCGGTCGAAAACATTGCCCGCGACGGCGCCAATCCGTTACTCCTTTCAGACCCAGACGAGATCCGGACCTTCTTTAATGACCTTTCTCTTCCCAACGTCGGCCTTTTGCTGGATACTGGCCATGCAAAGGTGAGCGCGGCCACGCTCGGAATTTCCCCCGAACGCTATTTAGAGGAATTGGCCCCCCTTATCAGGTGCCTCCATCTCAGCGATAACGACGGGCGCCGGGATACCAACCTGCCCATCACCGCGGAGGCATGGTTTGCCCCCTTTCTGGCCAAGCTGGCAACAGTACCAATGGTAATCGAAGCATATCGGATTTCCATGGAGAAGATTTTACAACAGAGGCAATTGGTTCGGCGCCTTTCGAATCAAACATACGACTCAGAGGGAGCACACATATGACGACTTTGGATTTCAGCAGTCTTCTCGTCACAATGGACGCCACTATCCTCGACGTGCTCTCCACCTTGGACAAGACAGGACGGGGAGTCGTCTTCGTTGTGGATCAATGCGGGATCATGCGCGGCCTGCTTGCTGACAGCGACGTGCGGCGGGCCCTCCTGAAGGGGGGTATGGTTACCGATTCGGTCCAGTTACACATGAACCGCAATTTTGTCTCCGGATCCGAACCCAAGGACAAACCTGAAAACATAGCCCTTCTGGACGAGAAAATCTCCACCCTGCCAATTCTCAACGAAAAGGGTCAGGTGGTGGATATGCTGCGCTTGGCGGACCTGTGGCGGCTCCCTGTCATGGAACCGGTCCTCAAGGGAAGGGAGGTGGAATATGTTCTCGACTGCATTGCCACCAACTGGATTTCGTCCCAGGGGAAGTATGTGGAACGATTCGAAGGGTCGTTCCGCGATTACCTTGGCGCGAACCATGCGCTGAGCGTTTGCAACGGCACCGCGGCCCTCCACCTCGCCATGGCGGCGCTGGGTATAGGCAGAGACGATGAGGTCATCCTGCCGGACCTGACCTTCGCTGCCCCGGCGAGCATGGCGGTACTGTGCGGCGCAAAACCGGTTTTCGTGGATGTGAATCGCGGCAACTGGACCATGGACCCGGCCAAGGTCGAGGCGAACATCACGAACCGGACCAAAGCAATCGTAGCCGTACACCTCTACGGCCACCCCTGCGACATGGACCCGCTCATGGAAATTGCGGCACGTCACGGATTGTATGTCATCGAAGACTGCGCCGAGGCCTTGGGCGCCGAATACCGAGGCCACAAGGTCGGCTCCATCGGCCATGTTGGAACGTTCAGCTTCTTTGCCAACAAGGTAATAACCACCGGTGAGGGGGGCATGGTGGTGACAGACGATTCCAATCTGCATCACCGGATGCAATTGCTTCGCGACCACGGAATGACCCGGGAAAAAAGATACTGGCATGAGGTGGCCGGTTTCAACTACCGTCTTACCAACCTGCAGGCGGCCATAGGCTTGGCCCAGATGGAAAAAATCTACGATTTCCTGGAATACCGTGTAAAAATCGTGAACCGCTACCGCACCCGGCTGAAGAATGTGGAAGGAATAATTCTTCCCCCTTGCGAACCATGGGCTAAGAACATATACTGGTTATTTTCTATCATCATCGACAAGGAACTGAGCGGAATTGACCGTGATTTTCTAATGGGCCGGCTCGCCGAACATGGTATCGATTCGAGACCGCTTTTCTATCCCCTTCACCAACAGACGCCGTTCGGCCCGGAGCCGGACGCGGCATATCCGAACACAGTCTGGTTGTCGGACCGGGGCATGAGCCTGCCGACGTCCAACAATATCCAGATTGAGGACATCGACAAAGTCTGCGCGGTAATAAGTTCGGTCATCCGGAACAAAAGCCTCTTTCGCAAATACAACGACAGAAAGGCTAGCTGAAAAGCAACGACTGAGCAACGAACCGGATATTATGCCAATGGGAGATAGATTCATGGCGGGCGCCAAACACATCATACAGCCCAGGATCCTGTTCATTAATCTGAATCCTCGTCCGGAATGGACCCGCGACAGGACGCTCATCTATTTCAATAGCGGCCTCTGCCAGGTAATGACCCATGTGAAAAGGTGCGGTTATCAGTTCGATCTCCTCGACTTTTCAGTGGAACCGATGGGAAAGGCCGCCTTCCTGCAATACGTCTCAAAGGGGGGCTACGATGTCGCCGCATTCGGCGGCATGGTCCATACCCTGTGGCAAATGGCCGAACTGAGCGAAGCGATCAAGTCCGTCAGTCCCGCAACCCTGGTCATCATTGGCGGATATGCGACCATGCTGGATAACGACCGGGCCTTGCACTGGACTTCCGCCGATGCCGCCATCAGGGGGGAAGGAGAATATGCCTTGGTCGATGTATTGCGGCGCATCGAACGGGGAGAAACCCTGGCAGGCATTCCGGGTGTCGCCTACAGGGAAAATGGGACCGTACATGGAGCGGCAATCCGGACCCCGCACACCACGCTGGATCAGGACCATTTCCCCGACTGGGATATGTTCGACGTGGAGGCCTATGTCCAGTCGGGCAGCAGGCTGCGCAGCCATCACTTGGGGACCTATCGCGACCGGCGCTTCTTCCCGGTCATCACCACCAGGGGTTGTCCGTACAGCTGCACCTTCTGCAGCAACAACAGCGCCATCCGTGCCCACAATCCCTACCGGAGGCACTCCCCGGAGTATATCGCCGCCATGATCGGCGAACTGCATGACCGCTACGCCATCAATCATTTCAAGTTTCTCGACGAGCTTTCCTTTCTCTCCAGGGACGACGTGGTCCGGCTTCTGGACGCCCTGGAGCCGTTGAAACTCGGTGTGACCTATGAGGCCATCTGCCGGGTGGGATTGTTTACTGAGGACGACCTGGCCTTGACCCGCCGGATGAGATCCCTCGGTTTTGAACGCCTTTTTTATTCTCTGGAGTCAGGCAGTCCGAAGATCCTCAAACTTATGAACAAGAATATCTCCGTCGAGGATTTTTTCAGGCAGAAAAAGGTCCTGGACATGGCCGGAATCTCCTCCGGAACAAACGTTATCGTCGGTTATCCCACGGAGACCGCCGAAGATATCGATTTAACCTTTGAGGCCTGCCTCCGCAACGGGATCATGCCGAGTGTTTGCTTCCTCCTGCCCATACCTGGCTCGGAAATGTACGATTACGCGCTAGAAAAGGGATACATCGAGGACGAAAAGGATTACATCTTCAACATCGGCGAGCAGCAGTACCTGAAGATCAACATGTCGGCGCTATCGGATGACCGGTTGCAGTCCCACACAATCAATCACCTGAAGCGGATCCGGGATGCCTTGGATCTGGAGATTGCCGATGACCATCTTATTTGCTCGGTAAATATCGCCGCGCCGGCAAACGGCGCGAAAACTCTGTTTCGGAATTCAGGAAATGATTGACGACAAGCGGCTTCTGGCCATAATCCCCGCCCGCGGCGGAAGCAAAAGACTGCCCCGCAAGAATGTCATCCAACTGGGCGGCCGTCCCATGATCAGCTACACCATCGCGGCCGGCCTCGGGTCCCGTCACATCGACAAACTGGCCGTGTCTACCGATGACCCGGAAACAGCGCAAATCGCCGCTGCATGGAGAGCGCCGGTTCCGTTCCTGCGCCCGGCCTCGCTGGCAACCGACGAAACTTCCAGTTTCGAGGTCCTGCGCCACGCCGTCGAATACTTCGCCGCTACAGGAGCCGGGCGCTTCGACTTTGTCGTCATGCTGCAGCCCACGTCACCCCTGCGGGGGAGCGCCGACATCGACGGCGCCGTGGCCCTGCTCCGGGACAGAAAGGCCGACGCGGTCATCTCCGTCTGCGAATGCGAACACAGCCCCCTGTGGGCCAACACCCTGCCCGATGACCGTTCCATGGCCAACTTTCTCCCGGACGGGGTGAAGAACAGGAGAAGCCAGGATCTGCCGCTCCATTACCGGCTGAACGGCGCCATCTATATCTGCCGGATCGAAAGAATGCTGGAGGAAAAGACCCTTTTCCTGCGGGACAACATCTACGCATACATCATGCCGCGCGAAAAATCGGTCGATGTGGATACCATGCTGGATCTGAAGCTCTGCGAAGCGCTTCTGTCCCTCGGAGCTTAAGTTGCTGGATGTGAAAGGTGAATGTCATGGGAGTGGCGGAAATGCGACGATGTCTCCGGCCGGAGCCGGTTATAACCGGGCCTGTGCCGTTCAGCGCGAAGCCGGTGAGGATCATTCCCCGGCTCGACATCAAGGGACCCAATCTAGTCAAGGGGATACACCTGGAGGGACTGCGCGTTCTGGGAAACCCCATTGATTTCGCCCGATACTATTACGAAGCCGGGGCGGATGAGCTGATTTACATGGATGCGGTAGCAAGCCTCTACCAGCGGAACAGCCTTCCCGATTTGTTGCGGGAGACCAGCAGCAGCGTGTTCATCCCCATCACAGTGGGGGGCGGACTGAGAACGCTGGAGGACCTGAGCGGTGTCCTCAAGGCAGGCGCCGACAAGGTCTGCATCAACACCGCCGCCGTCAACAATCCCGCTTTCATTGCCGAAGCAGTCAGGGTCTTCGGCTCCTCCACCATCGTAGTCGCCATCGAGGTAATCCGGCAGGACGACGGCGCCTTCATGGTCTATACGGAAAACGGCAGGGAGACCACCGGCGTCGAAGCTGTTTCCTGGGCCTCAAGGGTGGAGGAACTGGGAGCGGGTGAAATCCTGCTGACCTCCATCAACTGCGAAGGCGCCGGCAGCGGCTACGACGTCGACCTGGTCAGGCGGGTCGCCGCGTCCGTCTCCATCCCTGTCATAGCCCACGGGGGCGGCGGAAAGGCGGAACACGTGGCGGAACTACTCACCGCAAGCGGCGCCGAAGCCGTGGCGGTCGCCTCCATGTTCCATTACGGCTGCATGGGCTCCATGGGGGAATTTGCCCCCGAGGAGGGTAACCTGGATTTTCTCAAGAGCGGCAGGCGCTTCTCCAAGATCTCGGAAACAACCATCAAGGACCTCAAGTCCTTTCTCGCGGCCCGGGGAATCGCTTGCAGGATAGCCGGCTGACATGGCAAAGAATATCATCATCGATTACGGGCTGGGCAACCTGTTCAGCATCAGGAACGCCTGCGAAAAGGTCGGACTCGCCGCTGCAATCTCAGCCGATCTGACGGAGGTCAGGGATTGCCATCTCCTGATCATGCCCGGGGTGGGCGCCTTCGGCAGGGCGGTCCGCAACCTGAGGGAACTGGGTCTTTTTGATGCGGTACTGAACCATGCCCGGAAGGGCAAACCGCTTGTCGGTATCTGCCTCGGGATGCAGCTCCTGTTCTCCCACAGCGAGGAATTCGGCAGCAACAGGGGGTTGGACCTTATCGAGGGCGTGGTGAAACGGTTTCCCACCGAAGTCGAAAACAGAAGGCTGAGAATCCCCCATGTAGGGTGGAACGCCTTACGCAGCGCCGGTCCCTTTTTCACCGAGCCATTTCTTGCCCATCTCAGGAACGATTTTTCCCACGCCTACTTCGTCCATTCCTACTACGCTGAACCGGCTGCCCCCGCGACTGTGGCCGCCTTTGCCGAGTACCAAGGTTTCCGGTTCTGCGCCGCCGTAAGGAAGGAAAATATCTTCGGGATGCAGTTTCATCCGGAAAAAAGCGGACCCGAGGGACTGGCCATACTTGAAAACATAAAAAGAGGGACCGATGCATGATTCCAAACAAGAACGTACTTGAACGATACAGGCTCCCCGCCGAGGTAAAGTTCTGCGGGAAATGCACGATGTCGAACCAGCGCCCCAGGATCACATTCGATGAAAACGGCGTCTGTTCGGCCTGCAATTTTGCCCATATGAAGAACCATGTTTTCGACTGGGCGGAGCGCGAAAGAGAACTGGTAGAGCTCAGCCGGCAATACAAGCGGAAGGATGGCGGCTTCGAGGTGCTGGTGCCGGCCAGCGGCGGCAAGGACAGCGCCTTTGTCGCCCATCTGCTGAAGTACAAATACGGCATGAAGGTGCTCACCGTCACCTGGTCGCCCCATCTGTACACAGAGATCGGCTGGAAAAATTTCCAGAGCATGATCCATGTGGGTGGTCTGGACAATATCCTGGGCACACCGAACGGGGTGACCCACCGCAAGCTTACCCGGCTCTCGTTCGAGATCCTGGGCGACCCGTTTCAGCCGTTCATCTTCGGTCAGCATAACTTTCCCCTCCAGATTGCGGTTCAGCACAAGATTCCGCTCATCATGTACGGGGAAAACGGCGAGGTGGAATACGGCGGAGACATGAAGAACGCCTACCGGCCCGACCGCAATTACGGCAGCGACCAGAAAAAGCACTATTTCTCCAATTTGCCGCCAGAAGACCTGGTGCACTACGGCATCAGCTTGGACGATCTCCAGACCTACCTGCCCCCCCCCATGGAGGAGATGGACGCGCTGAATCTCAAGATCCATTTCCTGTCCTACTACCATAAGTGGGTCCCGCAGGAAAATTATTATTACGCCTCGGAAAATACGGGCTTTACCGCCAAGGCGGAACGGAACGAGGGGACCTATTCCAAGTACGCGTCCATTGACGACCAACTGGACGGCTTCCATTACTATCTGGCCTATATAAAATTCGGCATCGGCAGGGCGACCTCGGACACTGCCCATGAGATCAGGGACGGACACCTTACCCGTGAAGAAGGGGTCAATCTGGTGAAACGCTTCGACGGCGAGTTCCCGAAAAGATACTTCAGGGTCTTCCTGGATTACTGCGGCATTAGCGAGGAGTATTTTTGGGAAGTCATCGACAGCTGGCGCTCCCCCCACATCTGGGACAGGGTTGGCGGGGAATGGAAACTCAAGCATACCGTGAGCGGAAACGGAACCCATGACAACATCCAGAGAATTAATGCCGGCGAATGAATTCGATCCGATCGCACGCACCAAGGCCGAGGTTCTAGTGCAGCTGCGCGATGCGGGTTTCCGCGTTCCGCCCCCTCTCTACTTTACCATAGGAGAATGGGCGGACTGCCGGAAGACGGTCTTGCAACGCATTACCGATACATTTGCACGCTCCACGAGGGTCGCCGTCAGAAGCAGTTGCCGCCGGGAGGACACCCTTGGCGCCTCGAACGCAGGGGCCTTTGAGAGCGTTCTCAACGTTCCCTGCTCCGAGCCCGATTCCCTGGTCCGGGCGGTGGACAAAGTAGTCGCGTCCTACGGGAACTGTTCTCCGGACGACCAGGTGCTTATCCAGGAGATGGTGGAAAACCCGGTCATGAGCGGCGTGATCATGACCCGGGCAACCGATGACGGGGCGCCCTATTTCGTCCTCAATTACGATGACGAAAGCGGCAGGACTGATACCGTCACCGGTGGCAAGGGAGGCAAAACGGTATATGTCTATCGTGGTTTCAGGAACTCCGATTTCGACTCCCCGCGGCTGCTGGAACTGGTCTACCTGGCTCGCCGACTCGAGTCCTTCTTCAGGAATGACGCCTTGGACATAGAATTCTGCCGCGATGGGGCCGGGAGGGTCCACATCCTCCAGGTGCGCCCCATCGCCGCCCCGGACAGGTGGATGCCGGACATCATCGAGCAGACCTCCCAGCGCATCTCCTTCGTGGAAGACTACATCGAACGGCTGAACAGTCCCCGCCCCGGCCTGTTCGGCAAAAGGACCCTGTTCGGGGTCATGCCGGACTGGAACCCGGCGGAGATGATTGGGGTCACCCCTCGCCCCCTGGCAACCTCCCTTTACCGTAATCTGATAACCCACCGGGTCTGGAGCCTGGCCCGCGAAGAGATGGGTTACCGGGCGCTGCCGCCGGAGGAGCTGATGTATATCCTGGCGGGACGCCCCTATATCGACGTTCGGTGCAGCTTCAATTCGTTCCTAGCCGCCGGCATCGCCGACGAAACCGCTGAGATCATGGTCAACGCCTGGCTGGACCGCCTGGACGACAACCCGGAACTGCACGACAAGGTCGAATTCGGAGTGGTCAGCACGGTTCACGATTTCACCTTCGACCAGACTTTTGCCGAGCGGTACCCGGGCCTTCTGGACGCAGCCCGCTTTGCCGACATGAAGACCGGCTATCTGAACCTGACCCGGAACAATGTCCGCTTCGATCCTGAATCTTCCCTCTGTCAGGCGCTGCACAAGGTGGAGCATCTCGCTTCCCGCCAGAGAGAGAACTGCCTCCCCGCCACAACCGGATGCCAGCCCTACGTACTCCTGGCCTGGGTAAGAAAATTGCTAGAGGAATGCAGGACTTTCGGCACACTCCCCTTCTCAGTCATAGCACGCCATGCCTTCATGGCCGAGGCGCTGCTCCGCTCCGCGGTCGAGCGGGGCGCTCTCTCTCCGGAACGGCTGCGGGAGCTGCGGCGCGGCATCAGGACCGTCACCAGCGATTTCAGCGAAGACATCTTCCGGGTATTCGAAGGGCAACTGGAGCCGAAGGAATTCATGGCCCGTTACGGTCATCTCCGGCCAGGCACCTACGACATCCTCAGCCCGCGTTACGCGGATCGCCCCGAAGTGTTGTCCGGAGGTCTGCGCCCCTCTGCGCACCACCAGCGGAAAGCGTTCGCACCCGCTCCGGGAGAACTGCGGGACCTGGACCGGCTCCTACACGAAGCAGGCCTGTCTCACCTGGACGCGGCGGGACTGCTCGCCTACGCCGGCAACGCCATCGCCGGGCGCGAATACGCCAAATTCGTCTTCACCCGCAACCTTTCCGATGCCCTGGAAGTGCTGGCCATCTGGGGCGAACTGACCGGGCTCACCCGCGACGACCTCTCCTGGCTGACCATAGACGAATTGCTGAACATCTCCATCTATCCGCTCTTCACGGTGCCGAGGGACCACTTCGACCCGCTAATCGCGCAAGGAAAAAGGATCTCGGATGCCGGCAAGGATCTGAAGCTCGGCTACCTGATTCGTTCCAGCCGCGACGTATACGTCGTGCCCCAACTACGCAGCACCCCTAACTGGGTGACGCGGCGCCGGGTGGAAGGCCCGGTGGTCCGCCTGACCAGCGTCAGCCGGGGAGACCGGGACCTGAACGGCTGCATCGTCTGCATCGAGAACGCCGATCCCGGCTACGACTGGCTCTTTACCCGCGGCATCGCCGGTCTGGTCACCCAGTACGGCGGCGCCAATTCCCATATGACCATCAGGTGCAGCGAAAACGACATCCCGGCCGCCATCGGCTGCGGCCAGGTGCTTTTCGATCGGATAGCAGCGGCAAGCTGTTGCGAGCTTGACGCGGAAAGGCAGAGCCTTCGCCCCCTATGAACAAGCTCCTTGCTATATCCATGCGTGTCGATGCGGCCAACCCCCACAGTGAGGCGCGCGACGCCCTCGCCCATGACTGGTGGCCCTTCATCCGCGCCTCACTCCCGGAAATGTGCCCCCTGCTTCTCCCCAACGACGTGGCTTCGGTCCGGACCCTGCTCGACCGGACGGACCCGGCGGGACTTCTCCTGACCGGAGGTAATGACGTGGGGTCCTGTCCCGAACGGGACGAGAGCGAGGCGTCGGCATTGGCCTGGATGCTGGAACGGAAGCGGCCGGTGCTGGGCGTATGCCGGGGCATGCAGTTCCTGGTTCACCGTCTTGGCGGCAGGCTGGAACCGGTCCCGCGGGCCAGCCACACGGGCGCGCGGCACGGGATCACCCTCGCGGCCCGGTTGCCATACGGCCTGACGCGCCACGGGGCGCCGGAAGAAACCAATTCATTCCATGGCTGGCAAGCCAAGCCCCCCGCGCACGGCCCCCTGGAAACCTGGGCCACCGCGGCGGACGGGACGGTGGAAGCGGTCTACGCACGGGAACTGTCCCTCCTCGGCATCATGTGGCATCCGGAGCGTGAACGCCCCTATCACGCCTTCGACCTCGCTCTGTTCGCGCGGCACTTATCCCCGTCCGGAGGAAATCCATGAGAGCGATAATTCTCGCTGCCGGGCGCGGCTCCAGGATGGGCGCTGAAACGGCCGACAAACCCAAATGCCATGCGATGCTGGCGGGAAGAACGCTCCTTGAATGGCAGACAGCAAGCCTCCGCGAGGCCGGAATTTCCGAAATCGTTGTGGTACGCGGCTACCGGAAGGAACTGCTGGTCGGCGACTTCCTGACCGTCGACAACCCCTCCTGGGAACGGACAAACATGGCTGGCTCCTTGGTCTGCGCCGCCCGGTGGCTGGCCGAGGCGCCGGCAATAGTCAGCTATTCGGACATTGTCTACCATCCGGACCATGTCAGGGCGCTTGCGGCTTGCGACGCACGGATCGCCATCACCGCGGACCGCTCCTGGCTCGACCTCTGGCGCCTGCGCTCCCCGGACCCACTGGCGGACGCCGAGACCTTTCGCGAACAGGACGGCTACCTGCTGGAAATCGGGGGAAAGCCGGAAACCGTAGCAGGGATCCCGGGGCAGTACATGGGTCTGCTGCTGTTCCGGCCGGAAGGCTGGTCTGAGCTCCACGGCATTTTCCGCCAACTCCCCCCGGAAAGGCAGGCGCGGCTCGACATGACTTCATGGCTCAGCCTTGCCATTGAGCGCCGGGTCGCGGTCAGGGCACTCTATGTGGATGGGCGCTGGTGTGAAGTGGATTGCGGGGAGGACCGGTCGGCCTACGAGGAAAAGATAAGGCGGGTTGATACCTCCGGCGGAGCTTGGAGCCACGACTGGAGATGGCAATGACACCCCTCAAGTTCTTCACCTATGCAGCGGCGATTATAGTTATTCTGGAAATATTCTTGGAACTGGTCGTTGACGGAATCAGGCTCAGATTCCAGTGGCTCATCACGAAAAAAAAGGATTATATCCCCGAAATCAATGCCCACGGCCTGAAGAAATTCCTGGCCGACGGCTATGACGCAGAATTGGGATGGGTTCGCAAACCCAATACCTGCCACCCCGAAACAGGCAGGTTCGGCCAGACGTTCTGGCACACCAACGATATCGGAGCGCGCTTCAACCCAGGCCATGAACAATTGCCTGTCAGGATAGCGTGCTACGGAGATTCCTTCACTTTCTGCCGACAGGTGAATGACAACGAAACATGGGAGCACTACCTGTCGATCCATTCAGGAACAAACGTGCTAAATTGGGGTGTGGGAAATCACGGTATAGATCAATCGTTTCTGAGATTACAGCGCGAGCACCGGACACACCCCGCGGAGACAGTAATAGTCGGCGTCGTGCCAGACACAATTAGCCGCATTCTCAGCATCTGGAAGCATTATTACGAGTATGGCAACACTTTCGGATTCAAGCCGAGATTCATTTCGCGCGATGGCGAACTGCACTTGCTGAAAAACCCGATTGACACCGCGGATAAATTCCAGCGACTGGAAAGCTACCTCGATGAAGTGAAACAGAATGATTATTTCTACCGCAACAAATTCCTGAAAGAAATATTTTCCTTCCCTTACCTGTTCACTTTCTTGAGAAACCCTGTACGAAGCATGCAGCTTATATATTTCAACTCAATGGCATCCTTAACCGGAACTCCGGACAAGTATCGTTCACTTGCCATGCAAAAAATTATGGACATAAATTTGCAATGGAGACTGATACTGTACAAGAACCCGGATGCAATCGAGTTATTCCAGTCGATTATTTCAAAATTAGTGAACTTTGCGAATGAAAACGATTTCAGGCTGATCATCGCCTTGATGCCCCAGAAAGATGACCTTATTCACATAAAAAAGAACGGCCATTTCTATCAACCATTTATCGAAGGAGTCAGGAAAGAGGCCTTGGTGGTAGATTTGGCTCCAGCTTTGCTGGCGCTGGAAAATGTCGATGCCTATTATTCCGACGACACGGTTTACGGCGGTCATTTCAGCAGAATCGGCAATCAGCTTGTAGCAAAGGTTCTGTGGGAAACACTGAAAAACGACGGCTCTGACAAACTGAGAGGTAATTCTAATGCAAGATCATAAATTCTACGGGACCGAGGACATATCATCTATCAGTTTCCTGGAATTCGGCGCCATAGACATGCGTGCAAGCAAAAAACTGGTGTGGGACCTGAAGCTCCACCAGAAAGCCTATGATTGGTATATGCACGCCCGTTATTCCAATGATATTGTGTGCTACATGGCAATGTCCGAACAATTAAACGCCATGCAGTTGACAGAACTAATCGCCATGTACCGGGAAGAGATCCACCACAAGGACGATTTCTCGATGAATCTCGGCAAGCTTTGCGCCCTGGCGGCAGTGCGGGATACACAGTCAAGGAATCAGCCGCTGACTTTCTTCGAGCTCGGTCAGACGCTTTTCGGCTGCATCGACGGAATGGATTTTTGCCAGCTATTAATGGCGCATCTGAAGGTGGATTCCAAACCGGTGAACCTTAACGAAGTGCACTGGTACGGCGTCGATATTTCCAACTTTTTTAATAAGCTGGCTGTTCTGATGCATCCGCGACAACGGGTGCGGGCCTGTGACGACCTAAAAGAACTGCCAGGCATCATGGATGTCTTTTTCGCCAAAGGTGTCACCATGCTGTACGCCATACGAAATATTGACCAGCTTGTCAATATACTGAACAGCGCACGGACTTGTATATTCGATTATTCATTCGCGGCGGACAAGGAACATGAAGTGATTATCGGTTCGGGCAAGACCGTGAAATACATCAGAATGGCCGACTTCCTCCTGAAGCTGAAAGAACTCCCCGGCAGCTTCTACGTGAAACGCGGCAATTCCTTTCATGACAAACAGAGCGACCGCGTGGTGGTCGATTGCCTTTATTCCGATGAGCAGACATGCCGCGAGTTCATGGCTCTCGACGGTTCCGTTCGCGCCGCGCTCCGCGGCGCCCTGCGGGGCCTGGAAGGGGCAGACGTAATCCTGGACGACGTCCATGGCAGAAACAGCGGCTGGATGCTTCTGGAGGAGTTTGTTCGAACCCACGTCGGTTTCGGGGGTGCTGATCCCTCAGTCAACGCCGCCCATCGTCAGCCATGACCAGTCCTCTCATCATCTGGATTATCGGCCTGCCAAATGCAGGCAAAACAACGGTCGCCCGGTCACTCAGGGAACTACTGCGCCCCATGGGCCGCCCGACCGTCATTCTCGACGGCGACGCCATGCGGGTCGTGATGGAAATGGAATCATCCCATTACGACCTGAAAAGCAGAACAGGCAATGCTCTGCGAATCGGTCGGCTTGCCCGCATGCTGTCCGAGCAGGATCTCGTGGTTATTGTTGCGGCAAACACCGTCATCAGGGAAGTTCAGGACTATCACCGCCTCAATTTGCCGGGGTATTTCGAGGTCTACCTCAAATCCGACGAGGCAACCCGGCGCGGCAGGGATCAGGGAAAACGGCTCTATGAGCGCTACGACCGGGGAGAAATAGATAACGTCCTCGGACTGGATATACCGGCTGAGGAACCCGCCGCTCCCGAGGTCTGTATCGATGTATCCACTGGCAAGGCTTCCCCGCTTGAAGCAGCGGAACGTATATTGCTGAGTATCATCGGCCAGACGCCGGCCCGGACCGAGGGAACATCTCATCCCGGCTCCACGAAACTTACCGAAGGGACTGAGCCGTGAAGACCTCCCGCAATTACACGGCCATCTATGCCACCGACCCTGTTCTGGCAGGAGGAGTCCTGTTCGGCAGGACGGACCTAACCCCCCTTGGCCCTTATCTGTCATGTCTGGAGACCCTCGGCATGGAACCGGTCAAGGCGTGGCAAGAGCTTGGAGGGGAGTCCGGCGATTGCTCCGCCCTGGTCGAAAGGGCCTATGGCCTGCAAACGGTCGCGGCACGGAAACTGGCGTTGGAGAAAAAGACCCTGGGGCTCCTCATTCACGAATACAGCGGGCCGATGTTCAACCAGATGCAGACCCAGTGGGCCGAAGCCCTCAGGGACGACCCCAGGTTCCAGCTGTTCCTGGTCATCAGTGACACCCATCTCTCGCCTCCGGCTTCATTCCTGGCCGAAGAGTTCGGGGGGATCCCGTGCCTCTGGGCGCCCCCGGGAGATCAGCTGACGCGGCTCGATTTCATCGACGTCTTTGTCGCCCTCGACTATGCAGCCGAGAAGATGCGCCGCCTCCCGGCCGGCTCACTGAGGATTCTTCAACCCCACGGCGCCGATATCCTCTGCCGCTACAGCTACATGTTCTACGGCGCCGGGCTCATGTTCGACTACCTTCTCTGCCCGAGTTTCTCCCCGGAAATCGTCCCCCCCAACCTTGGAGAGCTGCTAATCGATCTCTTTCCGAGAGAATTCGTGGACCACGGAGCAAAGGAACTGACACTGATCCCCTTCGGCAACATGAAGCTGGACAGCTTCATCAACCGCTGCGCGGACGCCGAACCGACCGACATCATCTACAACTTTTCCTACTGGAAACTGGAGAGCGGGGCGGCCCGCGCCAACTCGATCCGCACCGTGGCAAGGCTCCTGGAGGCCTTTCCCGACCGGCGCCTGGTCTTCCGCCCCTTCCCCGGCGACGAGGAAGACCACCGTCCCCTGATCGAGAGATTCGCTCGTCATCCCCGCTTCCATCTCAGCAGGGGCAATTCCTACATCGAAGACTACCGCAACGGCGCCGTACTAATCCACCACCGGGGAAGTTCCGCGGAGATATTCTCCATGGCAACCCTGCAACCTTCCCTCCATTTCGTCGAGCTCAACACGCCCCAACCTCCGGCGGAGAATGACATCGGTTTCGACGTCTACACCCTGGAGCAGCTTGTAGACTTGATCGGGGCGCTTCTTGCCAAGCCCCGAGCGTGCAGTGAGCGCCTCCGACGGCGCCGTGACGACCGCTATCCGACCGCGGGCCGTTCCCTGCCCGCTTTTCTGGATCACCTCCACTGCCTGCTGACCGAAGGGGTCCGGCAGCCTGAGTGGCGCACCCTTCCGCTCCATTCCGACCGGGAACTCACCGGCCGCTACGCAGTCGAGTTTGCGGTCGCCAAGGCCCTGGGGCAACAGGACCTGGTCCCCATGCTGGCCACGGCGGCCGCCGATGCCTACCCGGATGCGCCCCTCTTTCAGCTCTATGCGGCCTGGAGCGTTTTCGTACACATCTACCCGGCCGAGTTCACTCCTGATCCTTGGCTGCTCGCAACCGAATACCTGGCCGCATTCTTCCGAACCGGAGGGGAGGAGTGCGACCGGCTGATCGCCGAAACGGGAGCCGAAAATTGGCTAAGGGAACAACTAACGCCGAGGCTGCTCGGACTCTGGTCGAGGAGCGCGAATCAATTCACCCCGGACGAGCTGGAACGGCTCCGGAAGGCAATCGCCGTCCTGCCCCTCGACCCCCTTGCCGCGGGAAGCATTCCGTGGAAATTGCAGGCACGGCTGGGGCGGAAGGACGAGTATGAACGGCGCGTTCTCGACCTCCTCTGGACCTTGGCGGCCGTTCTCCATGACCAGGGGAGGTGGCGGGAAGCTCTCGAACTGGTGCAGCGGGCGCAGCCTCGGTCGGCAAGTGAAGAACTGCTCCTCTGTCGGCTTGCCTGGCGCACCGGCAACGGTCCGCGGGTCCTGGAAAGGGCGTATCGACTCCTGGATTCCGCCCCATCCCCTGCCATCGCCTGTCTGCTGCTGCAGATCCTGGCTTCGCTACCTCCATCGACCGGGATCTCGAGCGCGGCCGTGGAGGTGGTAAAGAGGATGCCTGACCACAACGATTGCCTCGCCTTTGCGATCAACCTTGCGCGCTGTCGCCAGGACCCTGCGCTCTCCCGGGCGCTCGGGGAGCGGCTGGTCTCAAGCGCCGTCCCTGAGCGCCGGGACTGGAGCGAGCTACTGTCGCACTGAAGTTACGTCGGAAGCATCTATTCAGGTAATCAGACTGAAGGCTGAAGACTGGAAGAAAAACCTGATCGAGCAAATACAAATCGATCTTTTTGAAACCAAACATCTCCTAGTGACTGATTGCCAAGATAGTATGGTTTTTGAGCGCCTTCAGCCTTATCAGCTAACTGGTTAAGTCTGGATAGGAAACGAGATGATTGACAACCTGTATCAAAAAATAGCGGGAGGGAGCTGGTCCGAAGCCATGGCTACGGCCATGGCTTCATGGGATGGGACATCTCCTTCCGATCCGAAGCTGCTCAACACCTTGGCGTGCCTTATGATCCGGGACAGGCGCATGGCCAGGGCCCGAGCGCTTTTCCAGGAAGCAGCCCGTCTGGGAAACCGGGAGGCGGCAGACAACCTGCGGTCTCTCGGGTGGGAGGAGATGGAAGACAACAAAATCCAGGAGGGACGAGTCTTCCCGCCTGATACGAACGTATGTTCCCCGGAACTGCTGGTCCGATCCGACCGCTATCTAGCCTCGGTCACGGAATTGCTTCTCCCCGTTATTTCGGAGCGCCTGGACGCAGTCCACTGCTCCGCTTTCGGAACGGAATTTTGGCGCCGGGCCCTCGGCATGGGCCTGGACCGCCACCTGGTCCTCGCCTACGATCATTTCCTGATGGCGGAAGCGGCTCTGGCTAATAACGAAGTTGCGGCAGTCACCCTTGACCGGAAATGTTTCCACGTCCCGGCTGATTATGACGACCTCCACTGGTTCCTCTCGGATCGTGAATTCGGGCAGGAACAGCTATTCAGCCTCTACTGCTCCCACTTTCATCCCGAGCGGTTCCCGAGCCGCGAGCGCCATTACCGGTCCGATTACGCACTTAACCGCGACACCACGCCCCCCACACCTCATCAACCGGTGGTGGGAATTCTCGGTTCGTGGTTCAAGGACCTCTGGCTGGACCGGCTGATCCTGGAATCGGGGAATGACATCCAGTGCATCGGTTTCGACCGGACCTACCATTCCGCTCCAACGCTGGAAAGGGAAAAGCGTGAATTCCTTTCCCGGCCCGAGGCCGGCTGCGACCGCTTCTGTAATTTTTTCCTTTCCACCCTCTCCAGCCTCATGCCGCGTATCTTTATCGAAGACTGGCAACAGGTCTACCGATTCCTGAGCATCCAAATGTCCCTGTATCGCCGGCTGAAATACGTGGTCAGCGAACTCTGGATAGGCGACGCCATGGAGCCCATAGTCCTGGCAATCCTGATGCGGCAAGGGGTCAGGACCGTCTACCACGAACACAACTACAGCGAGCACCCCTACGTCGCTTCAGCGGTACGGCGCTGGTCAAGACTTTGCGACATCTACCTTGCCCACGGATCCCACGGCGCGCTCATCCCTAACGGAGTCGTGGGCGGATCGTTATTCGATTTCGGGGAGGAGCAGAGCAGCAGCCGGGACCGGACCTGTGACATTCTCTACGTCAGCAGCCTGGCCTTCACCAGGGACTCCCTTTTCAGCGGAAGCTCGGCTCTGGCGGGCAACGGGTCCCATGCCGAAAGATGCGTGGAATTCAAGCGAGCGTTCCTCAGCCGGCTTCCCAGGGAAATCCTTGCGCGCATTCATTACCGCGGCTATCCGAGGGACGGTTACGGGAGAAACTGGAAGACTTGCCGCGACGATATGGTGTTTCTGGAAGAGTTCTTCTCGGAAGCCACCAGGGACGATCTGAGCCGGAACTGCAAGGAGACCATGGCGAGATCGCGGCTCGTTCTGGTCTCATACCTGGCAACGACACACCTGGAGTCGCTGCATATGAACATACCGACCGTCATCCTGTTTGCCGCGTCCATTGAATACGTTGACCCAAGGTTCAGGGATTTTTTCGCTCCCCTCATGGACACGGGAATCTGTCAGACCAACCCGAAACGAGCCGCGGAGTTCGTGGCCCAAATCTGCGATGACCCTGAAACATGGTGGCAGTCCCCGGACGTACAGACTGCCAGGAAAGAGTTTCTCGCCGCGGCCCTGGGCGACCCCGGAACATCAATCCGGTTCATGCTCGGCCTTGCCCGGCAATAACGAGGAAAGACATGAATACGGAACACCTCATTTCCATACTGACCAGCCACATGGCACACGCCATTGAAAAGGCGGGAGACCATCTGCACCTGATCCGGATCAAGCAGCATGCCGGCAATCTAATAAGCCTCCTGCGACCCGGCAACCAGGTAGAGGATTTTGGTGACGAAATCCCCGAGGGAATGGAACTGGCATTCCTTCAAACTCTGGCAGAGGATCTCTCCAAGGCCGACGCCCCGCCGGCTTGGATGGAGTACCTGGCCCGACGGCTGCGCATCGCCCCGGTGCTTTCCCATGGGGAACAGCAGCTACCTGAAGCGCTGTCAGATGTGCCGACATACTCTCATGGAGACGAATTCAAGGATGTCATTTGTCCAAACCCATTCCTCTACCTGGAACTCCGCGCCAACGGGGACATGTATCCATGTTGCTATGTTCCCTTCCCTATAGGTAATATTCAGCGGCAGTCATTGGAAGAGATATGGCATTCACCCGCCGCGGTTGCCTTGCGCCGGTCCATCCGGGACGGCAGCTTCAAGTTCTGCGATAAAGGCAAGTGCGCCGGAATGCAGAAGACAGCTCTCAGTGAATATCGCTCCAATAATCCATATCAGGTTCCGTATGAACTCTTCCGCAAGTCGGAGCTGGGAGCCAGGGGCCTCGGGTATCTCGCCGAAGACGCTCCCGAAAGGAAGGTCCCGCTCATCATCTCCTTTGACGATGACCTCACCTGCAACCTGGCCTGCCCCTCCTGCCGCGGGGGGCTGCAAGCCGTCACGGGTGAGGATGCGACCCAGATATACCGTAACGATTGCGCCATTCTGGACGCCATAGACCTGGGCATCCGGGAACTCTGGTTCTCCGGCGCCGGAGACCCGTTCGCCAGCAACATATACCGGACACTGTTTACCGAACACGACTGGAAAAGACATCCCGGCCTCAAGATTCGGCTCGATACCAACGGAATGTTGCTGACTGAGCGCCTCTGCTCCAGTGTTCTCGGCGGCATCAGGGACAACATCTATCTCATAGCCGTGTCACTGGACGCGGCAACCCCGGAAACCTATTCCGCCATACGGAAAGGGGGAGACTTTGCGACGGTAATCGCCAACCTCAGACACCTGTCCGGCCTGATGACGTGGAGAAACGACCCGCAACTCGTGCTCCGCATGATCGTGCAGGCCGGAAACTATGGAGAGATGGGTGACTTTGTCGACCTGGGCAAGGAACTGGGGGCGGCAAGGGTCGTGTTTTCCGCCATCTCCAACTGGGGAACCTTTGACGAAGAAACCTTCCGGAACCTGGCCGTGCATGAGGCGGATTCCCGTCATCACCAGGAATTCAGACAGGCCCTCCTCGACCCCAGGCTCAGGGATCCCATTGTGGACATGGGAAACCTCACGAACCTCTTTCACCGGAACCTGGTCAGCCGCTTGTCGGCAGGGATTTCGGTGCAGGATTTGATCCACGAAGGAACTCTTCTGCCGAGGGATAAACGCGCCCTCGCCATTGCCTTCTATCTGCCCCAGTTTCATCCCATACCCGAAAATGATGCCTGGTGGGGAAAAGGCTTTACGGAATGGACGAACGTGACCAAAGCCGGGCCCCTTTTCCAGGGCCACTACCAGCCGCACCTCCCCGCGGACCTGGGCTTCTACGATCTTCGCTTGGGAGAGGTGCGAGAGCAGCAGGCCGATTTGGCAAGAAGATACGGCATCGATGCCTTCTGCTACTGGCATTACTGGTTTGCGGGAAAGCGCCTCCTGGAGCGGCCTTTCCAGGAAGTAGTAAGTTCGGGCAAGCCCGACTTTCCATTCTGCCTGGGATGGGCAAACCAAACTTGGTCCGGGATCTGGCACGGAGCTCCGGACCGCATCCTGATCGAGCAAACCTATCCGGGGCTGGAAGACTTCAGAGCACATTTCAATGCCCTTCTCCCAGCCTTCCGCGATCCCCGCTACCTGCGGGTGAAAGGCCGACTCCTTTTCGTGATTTACGCGCCTCGCGATCTTCCCGACACTCGGGTCTTTACCGGCTATTGGCAGAATCTCGCCGAGGAGAACGGCTTGGGCGGCTTTCATTTCGTGGCCCACAACGTGCGCAATCCCGAAGACTATGGCTGTCATACTTGTGTCGACAATGCCCCTTTCGTTGCCATGCCCTCTGCCCCTTTGCCGGTCAGCCCGGTGGGGACGGACAAACTCCCGCGCGTCCACCACTATGGTGACCTGGTGCGGTTCCTGAAGAACTATGCACTCGCGGACAAGGAACATCCACTGGTCGTCCCCAACTGGGACAACACGCCCAGAAGCGGCGCCAACGGCCTCGTCCTCCACAGTTCGACCCCTGCGCTTTTCCGGGAGATGATGGCGGACGCCGTCGTCAAGGTCGAACGGAAGCCGGACCCGGCGGAACGGATCATCTTTATCAAGGCATGGAACGAGTGGGCGGAAGGGAACCACCTCGAACCGGACAACCTTTACGGGTATGGCTACCTGGAGGCGGTAAGGGAATCTCTCTTTCCCTGCTACGCAACCGGAGCGGAGCAAGCATAAGGGAACGAACAAGGAGCCCGAAATGAACACCCTGAGCAGCAACGTAATTGAACACATAACCTGGGACGATCAGCACATCGCCACCATCATCCGCAGGGACTACATGCCCGACACCACCACCTTCATTTCGCCCGACAGCTACTACCAGCAGGCGGGCTTCGTGGTCTATCCCAAGGGTGGTGAAGTGGCGCGCCATTCCCACCTCCCCCTGCAACGGCACCTGATCGGAACCCCTGAGACGCTCATAATCCGCAAGGGAAAGGCCGAGGTAGAGCTTTATGCCCTGGACAAGAGCCTGCTCGGCGTCTGGACCCTGGATGAAGGAGACATCATCCTCCTGGTTGCCGGCGGGCACTTCCTGAGATGCCTGGAAGACACGGTGTTTTTCGAACTGAAGCAGGGACCATATACAGGACTGGTGGAAAAGGAGCCCTTTTGATGATATCCGTCTGCGAACCTCTGATAACGGAACGTGACAGAAAACTGGTTAATGACGTTCTGGCCTCAGGCTGGATTTCTTCGGCTGGAAAATATCTGGACTTGTTTGAAGAAAAATGGGCCGCCTACTGCGGCATGCCCTACGGCATTGCCGTATCCAATGGTTCCACCGCCCTTGATATTGCCATATGCCTGCTCGACCTGAAAACAGGGGATGAAGTGATAATGCCGACCTTTACGATAATCTCTCCTGCCCAATCAATAGTCCGCGGGGGAGGGATTCCGGTCCTGGTAGACAGCGATCCCATTACTTGGCAGATGGATACAAGACAAATTGAGGAAAAAATTACTTCCCGCACCAAAGCGATTCTAGTCGTCCATATTTACGGACACCCCGCCGATATGGATAATATCATGGCGCTGGCAAAGAAATATAACTTGACGGTTATTGAGGACGCAGCCGAAGTACACGGGGCGGAATACAAGGGACGAAAATGCGGCGGAATCGGCGACATCAGTACATTCAGTTTTTATGCCAACAAGCTTGTAACAACAGGTGAGGGAGGAATGGTTCTTGTACGTGACACTAAACTGGCAGAGCGCGCAAGGTCATTACGCAACCTCTCTTTTCGCAAAGAACGCCGTTTTCTTCATGAAGAAATGGGGTACAACTTCAGGCTGACAAACATTCAAGCAGCATTAGGCGTTTCCCAAATGGAGCGAATCGAAATGATCATTAACATGAAACGTTCCATTGCATACTTCTATCAAAAACGTCTTCACAACCTTAAAGGTCTCCAGCTTCCCGCTGAAGAAGCATGGGCAAAGAATGTCTTCTGGGTCTATGGACTGGTTCTCGACGATTCAGTCCCGTTTGACGCGATAGAATTTGCGACTCGACTTGCGAAGAGGGGAGTTGAAACCCGCCCCTTTTTCCTGGGAATGCATGAACAACCTGTTTTCACCAATATTGGTCTGTTTGACGGTGAAATTTTCCCGGTTGCTGAACGTCTCGCCCGCAGAGGACTCTATATTCCGAGCGGCCTCACCATTACGGAAAATCAGATGAACTCGGTTGTTTCCGCAATTACAGAGGCGCTTTCATGAGGGTCTTTGCCGATTATGCCCGTTATTATGACCTGATCTACCGGGACAAGGATTACCGGGGTGAAGCCGAATATACGCACAATCTGATCCGGAAACACGAGGTCTCAGGCAATACTGTCCTCAACCTCGGTTGCGGGTCAGGGCGTCATGATCGTTATCTGGCTGAAAAGGGCTACAAAATCACCGGGGTCGACTTTTCGGAGGAAATGCTGACCTTGGCGAGAAACGAGGCCTCAGAGAACGGCTTTCTCGACTATGTGAAAGGTGATGTGCGCTCCGTCCGCCTGGGCAAAACTTTCGACATAGTCCTCTCATTGTTTCACGTCATGAGCTACCAGGTTTCCGATGAAGATATCCTGGCTTCATTTGCCACGGCAAGCGCGCATGTTAAGCCAGGAGGAGTTTTTATCTTCGACTGCTGGTACGGACCCGGCGTGCTGACTGACAGACCAGCTGTGCGAATCAAGGAACAGGAAGATGAAAATCTCGCCATAACACGCATTGCACATCCGGTTATGCGCCCCAATGTAAACGTTGTTGACGTCGAGTACCTGATCTTTGTCAAGGAAAAGCCCCAAGGATATATTAACGAAATTAGAGAAACTCACCGGATGAGATACCTCTTCCAGCCGGAAGTGAGGAGGTTGTTGTCTGATAATGGATTTACCGTTGAAACATGCGAAGAATGGCTATCGGGAACTGAGCCCGGTTTTTCCACCTGGAACGTCGTCTTCGTCTGCCGCAAAAGAAAGTGAGAATGATATACAGTGAGTCGTATCCTGATTATCCATCCCGAAGGAAACATCAACAACAACACGAACCTGACAGGAATCGTCGAAATTCTCTGCGAGAAAGGCTATTCCGTTGACATTTTTTCCCGAAAAAGATCAAACCATACCCAAGAAAATCCTTGTCCCGGTGCGCGTCTGATAACATCTCGCATAGCCGACCCGCTGGATAACGCCGTGCTCTTCCAGCCAGGCTCCAATCTGAATCAGGATGCGCTAGACAGGTTCAAAAACGCTTTCAGCGGTTTCGGCTTGGTAATCGGCGTTGATCGCGGGATAATGGAAGCCGCTCTCGCAGCCGATATTCTGGGTATTCCCTACGGCCTTATCTCGTATGAATTGTATTTTCGTGAAGAGACAAGCATAGACTATAAGCTCCCGGAAATCTCAGCTTGTCGTCATCTCTCGTTCGCCGTCTGCCAGGACAGGGTGCGCTCCGCTTGCCTTGCCCGTGAGAACGAAATCCCTCCGGAGAAAATAATCAACATCCCCGTTGCGGGTCGCGCCATCGTCAACAGAGAGCGCAGCTATGCGCTTCATGATTCCCTGGGAATCAACAGAGACAAAAAGATCGCTGTATATATCGGCTCGGCAACCGCAAAATGGGCCGGATTTGAAGAACTGATAGAAAGTACCGATTTGTGGGATGACTCATGGGCGCTTGTTCTGCATCATCGATACTCCGAAATAACAAAAAATGAACTCAACATGTTCCGGGACAGAAAAAACTGTTTTACATCCCCGTTTCCCTCCCTTCCCTTTAAAGACCTTCATCTCCTGCTAAATGCGGCTGATCTTGGCGTAGCTTTTTACATTCCGCAGATGAACAGCCGAATACCGCAGGAACGTTTGAATCTTGTAAACATTGGAATGGCCTCAGGAAAAATATCCGCCTACCTTCAGCATTGCCTGCCGATACTCATTAACGAGCTGGGAGAAATGAGCAATGCTGTCCGCGCTAATAAACTTGGATGGGTTATCAACTCTTTTTCAGACATCGGAAAACTCCTTAGCACTATTAACAGAGAAACAATCGATCAGCATAGAATAAATTGCAGCGACTATTTTTTAAATCACCTCGATTTGGATATTACCGCCAGTCCATTAACAAATATTATCTCCGATCTTCTGCTAAACAAACAGAGATTTGCTACGCCATTGATCAAACACAAACAAACAGAATCATCTTCTCCATCCATACCGATTGTTACCCCGTCCCACAATGTTTTATCGACAAAAACACAAGAATCTCCAAGAGAAAATAGCTTGCAAAACACAAGACTCAATTATTCACTTTCAGTGATAGTATCCACATATAACTCCTTAGAATTCATAAGAGAATGCCTTGAAGATCTTGAAAACCAGACTATCGCGGCCGAAATGGAGATCATCGTAGTTGACGCGGCGTCTCCCCAAAACGAAAGATCGGTTGTCGCGGAATTTCAGAACCGATATGACAATATAACCTATATACGCACGAACAAGCGTATCGGCGTCTACGCCGCATGGAATCAGGCTATCCGCTTAGCAAAAGGGAAATATATTACACCATTCAGCACCAACGACAGGCTCCGCAAGGACGCCTACGAAATCATGAAGCGTGCCCTTGACCTGAATCCGGATGTCATGCTTGTTTACGGTGATACTTATCTGACGCGGATACCCCATGAAACATTCGAGCGGCACACCAGGGCCGGCGTTTTCCAATGGCCCGATTACTCATTCGAAGACCTGCTGAAAACCTGTCTTGTGGGTCCGCATCCCATGTGGAGACGTTCTGTTCATGAAGAAATCGGTTATTTTGACGAAAAATATATGGCTATTGGTGATCAGGAGTTCTGGCTGAGAATGGGCGAGAGATTCAGGCTGCTTCATATTCCCGAATTCACGGGCCTGTACTGGTACAGTGAGGATGGACTCAGCAACAAGAGAGAAATAGCTGATCCTGAAATAGCGGAAATTCATTCTCTGTACCAGCAAAGACATCTCAACAGGTTCCACCGGGAAACTCTATCCATCGATAGTGAAAATCGCCCTATTACCTCACACACAATCACATGTGAAGAAGACAAAACCCTGAACGAAGCGATTATCGGATACCTGAATATCCTTGAAAAAAACCAGAACGACACAGATGTTTTGCTTAATCTGGGTCGGCTGTGCGCGGCATCAGGCCGTACTTCCGAGGCCCGCGCGTTCTATAACAGGCTGATATCACTTGCGCCCTGGAATGAAGATGCGGCAAAGGAACTGGAGAGACTTTAAATACCCAAACACAGCTTGCAGATAACAACACAGTTAAAACCTCTTGATATTATTATAATCACTGTTGCACTGGTTGATACGTCATTGATATTCATGTATATTTAGCCCAAATCATATAAAAGGAATCCAAATATGCCAAATATCCGGAATACGGGAAAAATGCCCGACCATTATGACGATATCGTATCGCTGATAAATTCAGGCAATGAGAATGCCGCCATCCATGCAATCGAAAAATTCATCCGCGAACACCCGGATAACGCACGGGCGCACAACGATCTCGGGGTTCTCTACTATCGCGCCGGCAATTTCCTTCAGACCCTCGGACACTATGAAAAAGCGGTGCGCCTTTCCCCTCTCAACAGCTCCTACCGCAAAAACCTCGCCAGCTTCTACTATGTGGAAATGGGATGGGTCGATGATGCCATATTTATCTATACCGATATTCTCAGATCAGAACCTGGTGATGTTGAAACCCTGGTTGCACTCGGCATAATCAGCAGGGACCTGGGGCAGACCGAACAGGCCCGGATATTCTGGAACCGGGCAGCCGAACTGGAACCCTGGGACGATAATGTGCGCAAGGCGCTGGATTCCCTGAACCAGCTTCAGGTCCCATCGCCTCCCCCCACTGAAAAGCCTGAGAGAATACAGGAGACACCGCCTTCGGATCTGGACGCCATCATCGCAAGCCTCAGGAACGCCATAAAAAAACAGGACGAAGGACTGCCCGAACCCAGCTACGAACGGGCGCTGGAACTGGCCAACAACGGCAATACCGAAGAAGCCATAAGGGAACTGGAAGGACTGCTTCTGAAACATCCCGCCAACGCCCTGGCCCATAACGACCTCGGCGTTCTTTACATGCAGCGGGGCGACCTGCCCAAATCACAGGAAAACCATGAACTGGCGGTTAAAAATAACCCGCGGAATCCCACCTTCCGCAAGAACCTGGCGAGCCTTTATTACGCGAAACTGGGCAGGACGGATGACGCCATAGAAATGTACGTCTCTTTGCTGAAGGAATATCCCGAAGACGTTGACACCCTGAGCGCCCTGGGCATCATCAGCATGGAAAACAACCGTCCGGAAGAGGCCCTTATTTTCCTCAACAAGGTCGCGGAACTGGAACCGTGGAACGGAGCTCCCAGGCGCCTTATCGAACAATTGAAAAAGTGAGCCCATGACGTTTTCAGCTTCCCCCCCCTTTCCCCACACCTTTCCGGAACGGGGTCCGGCAGGCGCGGACCCCGTTGTTTCCATTATCATCCCGGTTTTCAATCAACTCCATTACACCTCGTCCTGCCTGAAGTCCTTGCTGGAAAATCCTCCATCGGCCGGCTTCGAGGTTATCGTTGTCGATGACGCTTCAACGGACGCAACCCCCGGATTTCTGGAGGAGGCCGCGAAAAAGGACGCCCGGATCCGCTTCCTGAAAAACGGCTCGAACCGGGGCTTCGCCGTCAGTTGCAACAAGGGAGCCAATGCAGCCAAGGGCGAATATCTCCTCTTCCTCAACAATGACGTGGAACTCGCTCCGGGCTGGTTCGATCCATTGCTGGGAACCCTGGCCAACGACCCTTCCATCGGGATCGTCGCGCCCCGGCTCCTCTTCCCCGACGGAACTGTCCAGCATTGCGGCAAGGTCTGGAGTGACACCGACGGCCCGCTTTCGCACCCCCAGCACCTCTACTATGGCGCCTCCGCGGATGACGTCCGGACAACCCGCAACCGGGATTTTCAGATGGTGACGGGCGCATGCATGCTGGTCCGGAGGAAAGAGTTTCTGAGCATAGGACCTTTTGACGAAAGGTATCTGAACGGCTGGGAAGACGACGATCTCTGTTATGCGTACCGCTCCCGCGGGTTCAGGGTTCACTGCCGCGCCGAAACCGGCATTACCCATTTCCAGGGAAAGACATTGAGTTCGGAGATAGAACACCTGGAAAAGTACTTTCAGAGCGTAAGGAAAAAGCGCGAACTCCTGCTCCTTTCAGGTATCCCGGAATCCTCCCTGCCGGACCTGGAGCTTGAAGACATCGCCGGAATGGCCAGGGACGGCCTCAAGTCAGTGGATGAAAGATATAAAAAAAACCGGGAGCTTTTCTTCTCCAAGTGGCGAGACTTCATCTTTCGCGACGACTACATCTATCACCAGAGCGACGCAGCCGCCGATATTAAGACCGGCCTCTCCTTGAACAACAGTGCCGAGCAATCCGTATCAATCGTCGTGGTAACCTACAACTCGGCCGATACGATCCTTCCGTGCCTGCGGAGCCTCTCAAGGACAATCCGCGCACGGGATGAGGTAATAATCGTCGACAACGCCTCCGGCGACAGGACAGTTGCCGTCACTTCGGAGTTCATATCCGGCGACAAGAGATTCACCATGTTTTCCAACCGGACCAATCGCGGCTTCTCATCGGCCACCAATACCGGCATCAGCGCATCGAAAAACCCCTTCATCGCGCTGCTGAATCCGGACACCATCGTGTCCGCCGGTTGGCTCGAAAGGCTGCTCTTCCACTTCACTCCCGAAACGGCGGCCGTCGGCCCGATATCCAACTATGTCGCGGGCTTGCAGAAGATGGAATTGTATCAGGCGCAACCCCTCACCGGGGATATGGAGATACAGCGGATTGCCGAACGCTTTGCCGCCTGGAACCCTGGACGCCCGGTGGACACCAGGTTACTGATCGGGTTTTGCGTGATGCTCCGGCGCGAAGTCCTTTTGCAAACAGGGCTTCTGGATGAGGCCCTTTTCCTGGGAAACGATGACCTGGAGTTAAGCTGGCGTCTGCGCGCAAACGGATTTTCCCTTAAAATAGCCGCCGACACCTTTGTCTACCATATCGGACAGAAGAGTTTCGCCACCGAGGCTTCGTCAAAGACGGACGCTCTCGTTCGGGACAGTTCCAACGCGCTGTATGCGAAACTTCTCTCCCACTACGGCGACGGAAATGTCCCGACTCCGGCGGAGTTATGGGGTATCGACTGGTTCTGCCCGGACAACGCCCGATTCAACCCCCGCGCGCGGCTGACGGACCTCTTGCGGTTGCCCGGCGCCCCATGGGTTCCCGCTGAGGACAATGAAAAACCGGCGCCCCTTACCTCCATCGTCATCCTCACTCTCAATCAGCTTGAGCTTACCCGCCTCTGCCTGGACAGCATCCGGAAACACACCCTTTCGCCTTACGAAATAATCTTCGTAGACAACGGCTCCAGCGATGGAACGCCCGAGTTCCTGAGAAAGGAGGAAGCGAGCCATCATAATATCCGCCTTATGGAAAACCGGAAAAACCTGGGATTCTCGGCCGGATGCAACCAGGGAATCAGGGCTTCCCGGGGCGACTTGATACTATTGCTGAATAATGACGTGGTGGTGACTCCCTGCTGGCTGGAGGGGATGATCGAGTGCCTGCGGCGGACTCCCGGCGCCGGCGTAGCCGGCCCCATGACCAACAACATCAGCGGAGTCCAGCAGGCGCCCGAGACAGGATACTCGAACCTGGACGGGCTTGACGGTTTCGCGGCGGAATTTCGCCGGATAAACAGGAATACAAGGCGTCCCAACCGAAGGATCGTGGGTTTCTGCATGCTCTTCAGGCGTGAACTCATCGACAGGATCGGGCTGCTGGACGAAAGCTTCGGCTCCGGCAATTTCGAGGATGACGACTTCTGCCTCAGGGCGGCTATCGAAGGTTTCAAGAACGTCATTGCCGCAGATGTGTTCATCCACCATTTCGGCAGCGCAACCTTCAGGGGGGAGGGAATCGACTTTGGCGCCCGCATGGCGGCCAACAACCGGCTGTTCAGGGAAAAATGGAGCCGCCCCGTGGAAGACAGCGCACTCGCAGAGAAGATCCTGGTCCTGAGAACCCTTGAAGACGCGGAAAGGATGTTCCACAGGGGGATGCCGATCCCCCTTGAGCAATTACCTCTCAAGAATGACTTTATTGAACCAGCCTCCCGCGCCCGCCTGTGCGCCGGCGTCAGCGAGTTGCTCATCAGGGAAAAACGCTACGGGGACGCAGAGGGGCTCCTCTCCGAGGTCAGAGAAGCCGAACGGGGCACCGGATGGTTCACCCTCGGAGCAAGGGCGGCCTTGCACCAGGGCAGGAACCGGGATACCGCCGCACTGCTGGAACGAGCCCTGACAATAGACGAAAGATACCCGCCCGCCCTCTCTCTGAAAGGTGAACTGGCGCTGCTGAACGGAAGTACGGAAGAAGCCCGCGTTCTTTTTCTGAAGGCCATGGAGTCAGACCCCGGCTTCGGAGAACCTTTCACGCAGTTGGGACTTCTTGATAAATCAACAGGGAATGACTTAAATGCGCTGGAACTGCTGGAAAGAGGTTTTCTCCTCTCCCCCCTTGGCCACGGCACGGCTCCCGCTTTCCAAGGCGCCATCAGGACACCTTCACTGGCGGAGCAAGGGGTGGAAACGGTGCGCCGGGTATTACACTTTTTCCAGGAAAACAGGATGCTGCGCAACCTCCTTATTGACCTCTTGATCCAGGCGGGTCGCGACATGGAAGCCCTGGAGGAGATCGAAATCCTGTTCGCCATTTGCGGCCCCGAAAAGGAAACCCTGTCAAAGGGTCTGAGACTGCGGGCCGCCGCTGGGCCGCTTCAAATTACTCCCGAGCGTGAAGGTTCGGAGCAGAGCGTTTCCCTCTGCATGATCATGAAGAACGAAGAAAAGAACCTGCCGCGACTCCTTCAAGGGGTCAAACCCTTTGTGGACGAGATACTGATAGCCGACACCGGTTCCGGGGACTCAAGCCGGGAAATCGCCTCGCTCTACGGCGCCCGTGTCACGGATTTCGCCTGGAGCGATGATTTCGCCGCCGCCAGAAACAGTGTGTTGGACCAAGCGCGGGGGGAATGGATACTGGCTCTTGATCCTGACGAGGTAATTTCTCCCATGGACCTCGCCCCGTTCAAAAAACTCCTCGCCGGAAACGAAGGCGCCGCATTCGAAATAGTCACCAGGAACTACACCATAAAGGCAAACCTGACGGACTGGACCCCCAACGACGGAAGCTATCCGGGTGAAGAAGCGGGAACGGGATGGACACCCAGCAACAAAGTCAGGCTGTTTCCCAACCATCCCGGAATACGCTTCGAAAATCCCGTCCACGAAATGGTGGAAAACTCCATCCGGGCACTCGGAATACCGGTTGTAAGAGCGGATATCCCCGTGCATCACTATGGATATCTGGATGAAGAGGCGCTGGAGAAAAAGCGCCGCCACTACTACGAACTGGGAAAAAAGAAGCTGGAAGAATGCGGAGGCGACGCGCAGGCATTGTACGAACTGGCGGTTCAGTCCGCCGAACTGGAAAGATACCGGGAAGCAATCGAGCTATGGCAAAAGGTGATTGCCGGGGGCAGGGCGATCCCCGAGGCCTATTTCAACATGGGATACGCCTATCTCCAGATGGGTCGCTACAGAGAAGCAATGAATGCAACCGGCCAAGCCCTGGCCCTGAAACCGGACTACCCCGAAGCGGTAACCAACTATGCGCTCTGCGAACTGTGCGCGGGAGAACCGGAAAAGGGGATAAGGCTGGTGGAGGAGCGCCTTGAAGCAGACGGTAAACAAGTTCACTTCCTCGCTTTTCTGGCGGTGGCGTATTCATGCCTTGGAGATGAATCCAGGGGCATGGATCTGTTCTCGCGTCTCCGGAAAAGCGGGGTGGACGTAATCGGCTTCGTGAATGGAACCATACGGAAACTGGCGGGAGAAAACAGGCTGGAGTTGATTTCGAAACTTCTGAAAATCGCCGTATCTTCGGGGAATGTCAATGAAGATACGGGCGAGATTCTGAAAGGGCTGTCCGGATAGCGGGCAAGACGTTCACGCATTTCATGACGGCTGGCCGCCTCCCACGGTTGGAGAAACGGCCGGCCGCTTCCAGGCGATTCGTGTCACACCGCCTTTGCCGTATACTCTTCCTGGCTTTCAGGCTTTGTCCTGAGACCCGCCGCCAGATTCATGTTTATATCGATGACGATATTGAGTTTCTGGGGTTCGGGGTAGGCAAGAACCTCAAAGAGCCTCTTGTCGATGAATACGCTCAGGTTCAATATGTCTTCCCGCAGTTTTCTGGGAAGCGGATTGTCCGGCATGGTCAATTCGCTCTGGAAGAAGCTCCAGACCTTCTGGTTGTACTTTACCGCCTCTTCGAGGAGCGTTTCCCGTGCGGGAGTATTCCAGTTGTCCTGGCAGCTCTTCAGCTTGACCGCCGCCTTCATCAGAACCGAAGCTTCCAGTTCGCGCTGGGACATCCCTTCCTTGTGCACATCCTGATAGACATTATAAGGATTGTTTGACATGGGCAATTAGCTCCTCTTCGTACTCTATTAGTTTTTTCGTGAATTTCAAGGCCTGATAGTAATCGCCTGCAAGTATCCGTTCGCTGATCTTTTCCATGTGAGGCTTGGTGCTGGGCGCGGCCGCGAGAATCTCCCTGGCCATTTCCCAGAACTTTTCATGATAAGCGACCAGATTCTCCTGATCGATGTACATCAACTGAACCGCGAAATACAAGCGTCTCGCCGGGGAATCGGCCTCGGACTCGCTCATTATGTCCTTTTGCCTCAGAATCGGAACACTGTTCTCCACGGTGAACTCGGAGGCCTTGGGTCCGTTACGGATTACCGCCCTGCCGATCAGCACCTTCTCTTCCGGTTTCAGTCGAAGCTTGAGAGACATATTCCCCGTCCTTCCTATCCCGTCACCGACCGGACAAGTTCGCTCCTGCCGTCGGACACCACGGCCAGCAATTCATCCAGACCATCCAGCGCCCCGGCGACTTCCATGTCAGACGAGGAAGAAGCCACTTCGGGAAAGCCGGTCCGGAGAGTTTCGGCGTCCGCGTACCCCAGTTTCTCCCAGAGCCGGACGTTGTTTTCATAAACCGGCTTCGGCGGCGGGGGGACCATGAGTTTTTCAATCTCCTTGCGCAACGAAACATATTCCATCAGCAGATTTTTGCGATCCTGGCTGTCCGCGGGAAACGGGGGAAAGTTTTTCACTATCGTTTTGAGCGGGGTTCTCATCCTGTCCAGCAGATCCGAAACCTTGCCCAAAGCGGTATCCGTTGCCCTGATACTTTTCGCGAAATCGTTCTTTTCCTCTGAAAGGCCGCCGAACTTGCCCATGGCAGCGGCATTGGGCTGAACGGACACCTTTACGGAACTCTCCTTCAATGTGTCGGTACGCCTGGTCTCCTGTTCCCGCTCCGCGGCCTGGTAAGCCTTTCGCCCGGTATAATCGTGGACGGCGGCAAGGTTATCAACTCCGGATATCGGTTCCACACCCATTTCATCACCCCTTTTTCATAATGGAAACGGGGAGGAGAGTTCTCCCCCCTCCCCGTCCATTTTCTCTACAAAGCCAGAGGCTGTTAGAAGAGTCTCATTACCGCCTGAGCCGCCTGTGAAGCCATGCTCAGAGAGGTAACACCGAGGTTCTGCCGGGTCTGCAGCATCAGCATGTTGGCGCCTTCTTCGTTCATATCCGCCAAGGTCAGATTGTCTGCCCCCGTCTGGAGGGTGCTGATCATGTTGCTGGTGAAGTCCTGACGGGTTGTAACGACACTCAGATTGGAGGACAGCTTGGAAGATTCGGCTCGAAGCACGTTCAGGGCCGACTCCAGCTGGCCGGATGAAGAGTTGATGGCAGCCGTGCCGGTAGCGCCGGACCAAGCCAGCGCCACTGAAGAGGCGATAGACATACCGCCTGCCGTAGCGTTGAAGCCGGAAATCTGCAGTGTGGCGCTGTTGGTGGTCTGGCCAAACTCAACCGTAGTAGAACCGGCGGTCAGGAAGTTGGTACCACGATATCCGGAATCGCTCGCAAGCTGGGATATCTGGGAAAGCAACTCGTTAAATGTCGTGGTGTAAGCGGAACGATCGGTTGCTACGCTGGTGGCCAGAGCGGCCTGGGCGACACCTTTCGCGGATTCGATGAGGGTGCTGATCGCCTTGATGCCTGCGTCCGCCGCTTTTACCTGCTGCACTGCTTCAGCCATGCCGTCTTTGCGGGCGCTCAGGTCATTGGCCCTCTGCATGTGGTTCTGCGCGGCAAAATAGTTGGTCGGGTTGTCGAGGGGGGTGTTGACCTTTTTGCCGGATGAAAGTCTGGTTTGAGTCTGATTAGTGAGGGTTGCTGTTTCCTGCAGGGACAACAGGTTGCTCCTCATGCCGCTGGTAAGAGAGATTTGGTTGATAGCCATGGTACTTCTCCTTTCTAGGGTTTATACGGCATTCTTGCCGTTCTTGGGTTTACCGGAAGACCAAGGTTCGAATCGCCTTCAACCATCATTCTGACGGTATCATCGGCATTTCTTCGTCATCCTGACTTACTTCCGGCATTTACTTTACTTATCGTGTGATGACGAAAAAACTTTAGAAAAAATTTTACTTCCTTTGTTTCAGACGCCGCTTTGCCTCGTAATCGTTGATACCGATAACCGAAAGCATCGCATCCATTACCTCGTCGGACATCTTGTCCCAGGAAAAATGCGTTGCCTTTCGCCTGCCGCGCTCTTGCAGCAGATTTCTCAGGCACGGGTCCCTCACGGCAACTAGGGCCGCGAGCATCTGCATATCGTCATCGGTGTTCACATACAGCACGGCGTCGCCACCGACTTCCTCCAGAGACGAATTTCTCGCGGTTATGACCGGACAACCGCAGGACATGGCTTCCAGTAAAGGCAATCCGAACCCTTCGTACAAGGATGGATAAACCAATGCCGTGGCGCCGGAATAGGCCGCTCTCAATTGGTCATCGGAAAGCCTGTCCGTCATAACCACCGAATCACCTGGCGCCAATATGGCAAATTCATCCTCAAGATGCGTTCCCCTTGTGCATACTACGCAATATTCTTCTTTGTCGGGGAGGATGGCAAATGCATTGAAGAGCTGTATGGCGTTTTTATATAGGTTGCGGGGACCGACGAAGAGATAGTAAGGCTTGGTTATGTTATATTGCAACCTGAACAATTTTATTTCTTCATTATTGGATGGATAGAACTTATCGGAAACACCGTTATGAGAAACTCTAACGCCTCTTTCAAGAACATATGGAAAGAATCTGCACAAATCCACAGCCGTATTTTCTGAAACAGCGACATATGCCGAAGCGTATTCAATTGCATGCTCCTTTTCAACCCACTGCAACTCTTTCAGTGTCACCTTGATAATTTCCGGCAACATGTCATGCACAATAAGGATTGTCGGAGTGGTAACTGGGGTCGTGTAGTAGGTGGAAACAAATAGATCCGCGCCTTCCTCATCACAAATCTTTTGAATCGTTGCTCGATCCACGTCCAGATTCTCGTAATCGTGCTTCGGAACTGACCTGTAACGATATCCATCCACTCGCGGCATGGAATTGCCCCTGTCAAGAAGCAGGATATGGCTGGAAAACCGCTTATCGCCCCAGACTCCAAGCAGAGTCTCCCATACCCGTGAAATCCCCGTGATGTAATACTGAAAGAAAACACCGTCTATTACAATGCGGAAATCATTCTTTAACGGTGAAATCGAATTTACGCTAATGGGCAGAGGGATTGGAACCACTCCTTGCGAAACAACCGAATCGACAACCGTGTCGTCTTGAACCCAAGGGAAAAAATCGCCCAGACGCACCGGCAGCGACGACTCCTTCTGCAGATTCAGCCAATTGAAGACAGCGCCGTCATATCCATAATATCTTTCCTTGAAGCGGAGTTGATGCAAAAAAACATAAGCATAATGCTGAAACACCAGCCCCCTTTTCTCCGTCTCGACGTGCCTGAACGGGTTATCTCCAGCGGCATTGCTCCATGAGCCGTCAGGCATGGGCATTTCCAGGATTGGCGGCTCATGGGCATTCCACTTGCATCCGGGAGAGACCCTCCATGTCCTGAACCACTCCATTTGCGGGTTCTGGCTGTAACAATTCCGGCTGCTGACAATCCGGTCCCTCCCTACAAAAAAACGGCACCAGAAAAATGCCGCGGTTCTTTCGGGATTGTCGATGAACATCTCCCTGCACGTGCAAATCTGGTCGAATGTCCATAATTCATCAACGTCGATCTGCCAGAGAAGGCATTCTTCCTTTATCTCTCTCAGCGGAGCGTTCACCATCTCCAGCTTTCCATCCCAGAACCCGCCTGAGGGTTTTCGATAGATAAATACGTTGTCCGGGAAATCCCTTTTGAGCTGATTCAGATACTCTGTTGTCCCGTCGTTGCTCAGCCCGTTACTGTGAATTACATCGTCAATGACACCGCCATTCCTCATACACCAGGAAGTGTCATGGCTGTGCTCGGCGACTCCCTCGACGATATGCCAGCGCCAGGCAAAGGGGAGATGTTTGAACACGTCGATATGGTAACGGATAAAGGGCTCACCGTTCAGGACGATGGTGAAAAAATGGATTGGCAAGGAGGATTCATTTTTTCTGAATGCAGCATACCCGTTACGCAAACGCAGATTCTCCCGCAAAAGCTCATAGTTCGGATCCTGCATCAATCTCATGTAGTTATGATGATTCTTGAAGCTGTTTACATCATCGAGGAGGATGAACGATGCGCCGTAAACCTTGTCGAGTTCCGCGCCGCCGCTGAACTCGGACCCGTCAATCAGCACCAGATCAAAATTCCTGACGCCGTTTTCCTGTTTTATCAGGTCAATGCCGTCTTCACGCACACCGGATGATTTGATATATTCCACATCCTGGTCCAGCCATCCGAGCACCGTTTCCAGGGGATACTGATTCAGTCCGGACGGAACAGTTCTGTAAAAATTTTCAATTTCCCATGAATCCGGGAATTGCGCGACCGGAATTGACGACACATTGTAACAGCAAACCTCGGGAACACTTTCATAAAGACTGTTCAGCGTCGCGAACCTGGCTGTAGAAACCTCGACGCAAAAAAGCTTCGGCTTTGACGGATTTCTCAGGAGGCCTTTGACAAACGCGTCGGTGCTGCCGGTTCCGGCCGAAGAACCGATTTCCAGTATTGTTTTAACCTTTTCCGATGCCGCGAGCTCCATGAGCAAAGCATGGAATTCGTCATCCATGATTTCAGGAGGAATAATATTGTCCAATTCCGATGAGTTACGCTGAGGGGAGACAGCCTTTAAACACTCCGCCACGCCGTTTCCGCTTATGAACATTTCAAGATCATCCTTGGCGTATCCCTGGAAATGGAGTGAACTGAAGCGCACCGATTTGCCCGTGGATACAAGCGTTCCATGCGGTTCCCCATCTTTCCACGTAATTTTCTTTCTGCCCCTTTCCATTACAAAGCCGTCCGCTTCATTGATATTCCGGTCATAAACAGAGCCTTCGTGTATTTTCAAGAGGTCATAAACGGAATAGCCGCTACTCTCCACAAAACGGCGGAGAAGAGTCATATCACATACCCCTCCCGGCAAACCTTCATTATTGCGCATGGCATATAAATCATTCAGCTCGTTCAACACTTGACTCTCTGAATAACTATTCTCCAGAAAACCGCAAAAATCGTCTAAAAAATGAATGTTGTTAACATAAACAGGCGGAGCGACGCCGCATATGGAAACATCATAGTTGGAAAACTTATCCCATTCACCTTGCACATCGGTATATAACATCACGTCGGAATCGGCATAGAGCGCCATACTTATGCCGTTCAAGACCATGAAGTCCCTGAGAACAAACCACCTCATGAAACAAAACAGTTCGAACGAATAAGTATTTGAGCTCATATGCCGATAAATATCCGCGAATTTTTGGGCGCTCAAACAATATAGAGAGATGTGTACATGATTTACATCTTTATACCTATCGTTTGAACCATCGCCGATAAGATAAAGCGGAACTCCGGGGTTTCTCCTTTTTGCCTGAGATAGCGTGTACCCCAGGTAATCACTGTCTCCGCTATGAATGAATATGATGGGGTTTGGTTTATTTTGCATGCGCGCACCGCCTGACGGATCCGTATCCGTTATCCTTTCAGCATATTTCGGGAAAGACACCATTTTGTCCATATGTCGCGGTACGCGGCTTCAAGATTCCTGGTGAACCTTTCCGCATTCATGATGGGCGAAGACTGCATCCTTTCACGTAACCCCCGCCTCATCGAAGCTAGAGCCACGGTATCAGATGCCAGAGCAACCGCCTTGGCCACGTAATCGTCCGGTCCCCGGCCGATACAAACTCCAAGCCCGACATTGTGAAGGATGCTGCATCCAACACGGGAAACGTGAGCGCCGCCGGCTAATGTAACGACGGGAACACCCATCCAAAGCGACTCAAAGGTGGTCGTAGTCCCGTTATACGGATAGGTGTCGAGGGAAATATCGACCTGGTTGTACACTTCCAGGTGCGAGGTTACAGAAGGTGATCTTTCGAGAAGGCGAATCCGCTCCTCGGCGACACCGGCGTCACGAAAGGTCTTCAGGAAACGATTGTTCACCACGCCGATTGAAGTGCCGTGCGCCTTTAGAAGGAGCCTGCTATGAGGCGCGGCAAGGAGAATCTTCGCCCACAGGGATATTATCTCCGGTGTAACCTTGGCGAAATTGTTGAAAGAACCAAAGGTGATGAAGCCGTTCCTCTCAGCGGGGAGCAGGCCTTTTTCCGGAAAATCACCGCCCGGCCGGTAACAGAGAAAAGATTCCGGAAGCCTCAGCAATTCTTCCGAGTGGTATTTTTCCGTCATGCCGGGAGGATCAGCCTGAGCATCGGTGATTCTGTAATCCATTGCCTTCAGTCCGGTAGTATCGGGATATCCTATCCAAGTAACCTGAATAGGGGCGGGCTTTCTCACAAACATGGAAAGACGGTTGTTAGCCGAATGGCCCGCCAAATCCACAAGGATGTCGATTCGGTCATTTCCGACAAGATTACAGACCTCCTCGTCGGTCCTGCCTGAAATATCACGCCAGACAACCGGGTGCCGCTGAAGCTGCTCAGTAATCTTGTCCGGCTTTTTCACATCCGAATAACAATAGATTTTGAACTTGTCGGCGTTGTGCGACGCAAGCACCGGCTGGATAAAGAAGACAACGGCGTGGATTCTAAAATCCGGCGACACATAACCGATACGAAGGGGCCGTTCTGTCAAAAGTTTTTCCGGTTTTCCCGTGAAAACCGCTCGTACATGGCCCAGATACCGCTCCGCCCAATGAAAATGCTCGGCTGCTATCTGCTCCGCCTTATACGAAGATGAGTAGTGCATGAAAAAAAGAATGCAACTGTGAACAGCCCTTTGCTCATTCAAGTCATTTGTATTATCAATTGATTTTCTCAGATATGCCACGCCGAGTTCCGGCATGCCCAGATATGCGAAAATATTGCCGATTTTGCCATAAATATTAGTCATTCCGGGATTGATGTCCATGCAGCGCTTGAAACAGCGTAATGCTTCCTCATAGTTCAGTTGAGCAGCAAATACCGACCCCATGTTAAAGAGAAAATCAGCATTATCCGGCTCCAGAGCCAGACCCTGCTCGAAACAGCGAAGCGCTTCCTCATGCCTGTCGTTCCGGAAGTGGATGGCGCCAAGATTCTTGAAAGCCTCACTGTAACTTGGCCTGGAATCAATCGCCTTCAGATAAGCTTCTATTGCGTCATCATCCCGGCCCATCTTTTCCAGCACCAGAGCACGATTATAATGGGCCACGGCATAATCAGGCGACAGCGAAAGCGCCCTGTCCAGTGCCAGCAGCGCTTCGGCCGGCCTTTCACCATCCTTAAGCGCGAGGCCCATATTGTTCAGAAGAATCGGGATATCCCGTTCGATGTCGCAGGCTTCCTGATAAAAGGATATCGCTGCCGTGTAACTTTCTTCAGCATAGGCAATATTGCCAAGCATGAAAAGCGCTTCAAGATTCCGGCCGTTCCTCGCTATCTCCCTGAGACAGATATCTTTCGCTTCGTCCAGACGCCCATCATTAAAGAGTTTTTCGGCTATTTCAATCATTGTTGCCACATCCCCTTTAGATACCACCCTTTCATAGTTTCATAGATTCAGACAAGATTGGTTCATCAGCCAGCGGTCAAATCAACGGCTATGCGATAAAACCCCCGCGCCGCGGCCTCCCAGGAAAGCTTTTTCATGTCCTCCGCCGCGCGCCTCCCCTTTTCCGGCAGAAGGGCGCGATGACGGTAGGCCGCCTCCAGCAGCTCTATCACCTCTTCCACATCCGGCTCCAGCCATACCCCGGAGCCGTGTAACTTGTAGTAATAGGGATTGTAGCGGGTCAGGGGAAAGGCGTTTTCCGCGGTTATTACGTCGGCGTGGCCGGTCATGTCCGAGGCGATGACCGTCTTGCCGCAGGCCATGTACTCGCACATCACCATGTTGTTACCCCCCTCGCACCGGTTGGGAAAGAGTCCCACGTCGGTCTGGAGATAGACGGAACGCATCACCCGGTTGTCCACGGCCGGATACAGACGGACCCTTTCCAGAGGGATGCCGTTCGCGGCCAGGGTTTTCGCCAGGAGCTCCATGCAATCGATCTCCTCATGGCTGTAGGTAATTAATTTCGACAGGGTCATGGTCTCCAGGGAGAAGGGCCACTGGTTGTACCAGGCGCACGAAAGCACCACATCCCGATGGCGTTCCATGAATACCTTCATGGCCGCAATGACGATGTCCTGCGATTTGCGCAACTCGAATTTGCCCCCGGAAAAGACCACGAAGGCTTCATCGCTTCTGGTGTCTTCCACCGGGAAAAAGATGGTCGGGTCGATGCCCTGAAGGATGGTGGAGGTATTTCGCACCCCCCCTATTTTGAGGTTGTACTCGCACCAGGTGGAGCCCGCCACCACGAAATCCCATAACCGGGCCACCTCCCTGGTATAACGGAGGATCTCGATGTTGTCCTCAAAAAAACAGTACCCGATATTGATCCGGTTCCATCTGGCCGGGTCGAACGGCTGGAACCCGTATCCGCGCATGCAATGGAGGGTAACGGAGTCTATCAATTCAAGTTTTCCGATCTCTCTCGCAAGATATTCTCCCGCCACTCCCCATCCATGGGTTCGGCCTGTGGGCATAGACACGTGCATAGCGTATTCCTTTTCCCGTTGTTATTGTTTTTTCAGGGATTCGCAAAACCCTGACACATCGAATCCCGGCTTCAGCGCCGCAATCTTCCTGAAACAGTTTGAAGCGTCCACGACCTTGTCCAGTTGAAATGCCGTAAAACCCTTGCAGGCCAGGATCTCCGCGTCGTCCCGGAAACCCGTTAACAGAGCATCCAGCAGCCCTTCCGCCTCCCGGTAACTTCCGGAGGCTATCAGTTCCAGGCTCTTTTCCTTGCCGTATTCCCTGAACCGGCTTTCCAGGATATGAGAGCAGTTCTCCCGCCTGGCGATGGACCTCCACTTGTTAAGGAACAGGATCCGGTTTCTCCGGAGAATATCGCCCGCGGTTTCAGACCTGTCATAAAAGTCGATGGTCCTCAGCGCCCTGATGGAACCACTCCAGTGATGTTCATACGCCGTGGTGGGCGCCACATAGCTCTTCAGCCCAGCCTTTTTGATTTGGAGCCCCAGGTCCCATTCCTCGAAATAACAGGGAGTGAATTCGTTTTCGAACTTGAGAAGCTTTTGGTCAAAATGCTCCAGTTTTACCGCGAACAGAAAACCGGAAATGTCATCAACATTTATGGGGACGCCGAACGATCCCTTGTCGAAATAGTAGAAGGGACGGGTATAGTGAAAATTGAGAAATGATCCTTGAGGTCCCACGCAGGCTGCCTTGTCCAGACTGTACAGGGCTTTTTCCAGAGCATCCACGGCCTCTTCCCTCAGGTGAACGTCCGAGTTGACGATGAAGACAACGGGTGTTGCGGCGATATTAAGGCCGATATTCCACGCCCTGGCGACGCCGACATTCTTTTTCATGATGGCATAGTGGTTTATGCGCGGGTGATGACGGAGCTGCTCCGCCACCTCCAGGGAATTGAATACGACAATGACTTCCCCGGCAATCCCTTCCAGATCATCCAGCAGACCGGTGATGTTGTACTCGCTGGCCGGAGAATAGTCCAGCACCGGGATCACGAAACTCCTCGTTGCGCCATGGACCGTTATGGCTGCCTCCCTTGAGGTTTCCCAGGGGTCCGGGACCCCCATCAGGGAACGTTCACGCAGTTCACGCGCGCTGAAGGTAGCCGCCTTTTCCCCGCGGATCACGTCAAGCATGTCCGTGACCCTGTGGACGTAGGTATGGGCGTTGTGGACGAGCTTCATGCCCCGTGATGCAATCTGTTCGCAAAGCGCCGGATTGTCGAGATAGAAGGCGGCGATGTCCAGTATTGTCTCGTCCTCGTAGACCGCGTAGTCCTCTCCGTCGGTGAAGAGTTCATCCTGGCCGCTGTTGCGCGCCATGTCCGTCAGGAGGAGCGAGCCGGTGGACATGACCTCGAAGACCCGCATGTTGAGGTCGTTTCGCACCGCGTTGTTGAAGACGATCCTGGACTCGGAAAAGACTCTCGCCATGTCGTCCCAGAAACAGCGCTCCACATGCACATCCAGACTGCTTGAGATATGTTCCAGGAGTCTCGCCCTGCGGGGATTGAGGGCGATGCTCCCTACGAAACCGATATCGTGAAGCTTCGCATCGGTCTTCTTCGCGTGTACTTCCGGATCGCAGGCAAGGGGAAGCCAGTGGACCGCGCAGCCTGCCTTTCGGAAATCATCCAGGTATTCCCTCTGGGCGATGAAGACGTAATCGAAGCGGCGCGCCCACTCCAGATGAAGGGGCAGATTCAGATGGCTGTCGATGAGATAGCACGCCCTGGGGCAACGGAGGGCGTCCAGCCCCCGCGGATAATGACCGCCTACGGACTCTATCCAGAGATAAAGATCGGGATGACGGGCCGGATCGGTCCTCGCCAGGATTTCAGCCATATCAGGCTCGAAGGACGTAGGGATATCCTGTTCCGTAAACGGCAGCTTCATACTCTGAAGCTGCCATTTCTCGATGAGTTCCGGCGGAAGAACCGGGCCGATGGTGGTGGTCGGGCAGATGCGCCTCAGCGCCCGCTCAAAATAGACGGCGGTGGTTACCGGATAGGATACGTATGCCAGCCAAACTTTATATGAATTCATGGGATCAGAAGCTCCAGTCTTTGATCTATATTTTGGCCCCCCGGCACTTTAGGCCATGCCTATCCGGAACCGGCATAGCCAACTTACATGGCCGCGCTCCTGGCGTTGGTTCTAGATATAATAATCCCTGACATGACGATTTGGCTTGAAGCTCAGGCATTACGAAGTCAGGAATACCAGGTACTACCTGAAAGGCCAGCTCCTATCTGTATCAAAACCAATTTGATTAGTTCGGCGTCGATATAGTTGCCAGCACAACAATTTGTCCTGGGTCATTGAATTGATCCGACAAGAAGCGCTCTGGTAGGGCACGAAGTATTTACAGAGGTCGGGAACAATCGAACGTACCCCCTCATTGGTTCTCCATATCTCTTCGGCAATATCGAGGTGACCATAATTAGCTAGCAATATTGCATATTTTGCAACACGATTCGGCTCAAACCCGCCCAGTTCATGATCCCGTCTGCCGAACAAGGCATCACCGAATGTCAACTGCCCCCTAGCTTCCCCATCGTACTGTGGACGGGTCTGAAAAACACGATTCAGATACAACAGATCAAACCCCCTTTCATTCATGAATCGTGCGACATCATGAAACAATGGCTGTCCGTCGTACATCTCGGTAAATTCAACTTCTACCTCGATCAGCAATGTCTGTGAGACGGCACAAGGACTTGACTGCAAGATTTCCAGTTCGGTTCCCTGAGTGTCAAGTTTGATGAATTCAGGAAAAGCCAGGCCTTCCTTCTTAATAATTGTGTCGAGTGTAGCCGATTCGACGCGTTCCACACGCTCCACGACAAGATTTTGATTAAACAACCTTTGGAATCGCTTTCCCGGTTTCAGACGGGAACTTTCACCGGCATCTCGATAGATATTGAACTCGGTTAGACCGTTTTCTTTTCCTACATAATAAGGAAAGACTCTGTAGTCGCTGAATCCTATTGACTGATTTGCCATCAAATTCCTGCACTCCTCCCGGTCTGCGTCAAATCCGTAATAAACTAGATACTCCTTGAGGGCGGCAAGTTCACCCAGATGGCTGCCCCGTGCACCGATATCTGCGACTACAATCGGATTGAAGGACAGAAAATCATGCACCGGCGACACATCAGAAAGCATCCAATTCAGATTGTATGGAAGTACCGCGCTGTAGTGGCATTGAAACCTGCGAAATGAATCAAATAAAATATTTGCTGACGTATATTTGTTATCAAGAAGTGATGAAACTCCATCCAACTGACTTAACAAGAACCCGGCCACCACATTATCAGGCTGAACAGAAATAATCTTACGATAGATATCTTCAGCTTGAGCTAATTCGCAGTTTTTATGAAATCCGACTGCCCGTTCCAAAGCACTTTCTATTGTCATATTTACCTCTATTTCGTTACATTGAATCGTATTTTTCATATGAAAAAACCTCCAGACACCATATGATTGGTTACCCTGTTTTTATAACGTTTGCCAATTATATTCTCAATTCTATTAATGCCAGAAGTTGTCACATTGGTTATTAAC
>CAYMFO010000018.1:0-46069 GCA_964389825.1 uncultured Geobacter sp.
TATATCTTATCTGACCTTTTGGATTTTCCTACTCATACATTTTTGTGGTGAAATATGCCAGCCACAACAATCAGGGGGTGTGAATGGATGTTGAGTTTCCGTTAGTAGAACAGTTCATGTTTCATCATGTTCAACCGGAAATACAACCAGATGCCGGTCCGGTTCTCTACCAACACTTTGAGCGACAAGCCCAAGGCTGGTTATGTGTCTGTGCTGAAGTTTCCTGATGGCGGGTCTTCTGGGAGCAAGCGAAACCTCCGAGCCTTCTTCCAGGGCTCTTCTGATTGCCGATTCAGCTTCCTCGATCGCTTCACGGATTTCTTCCTCATCGATGCCTTGAACCAGGTTGAATATTTTCTGTAAAAGCCTTCTGATTTCGGCAGTTGTGTTCCGCTTGATATAGTGCAACGGCGCATCGGAAAGCCTGACTATCTTTTTCAACCCCATATCTTCGGTACGCGTTCGCAGCGCGAAAACAAGGTCAGCGGTTTCCGCCCGGGACGCAATGCGAATGTCAAGATCAAGCTCGCGCCCGGCGCGTTCCAGCAGTTCACGATTCACTCCATGGGCATAGATGCGCACCGGCATATTGGCGGTAAATATCCTTACATCTGTTTTGGAAGTTTGCCGCTTTTCCCTGAGCATTTTTTCCGGAATACCCGCCTGGTTTTCCATTTTCGTCTTTTCCACACGCACTGAACCATCATCGGTCATAGTCCGCTTTTCACCCGCGGGCTGATATCCCCGCAGGATCGTGTCAACGGCCGCGCCCATGTCCCGGTGAACAGTCACTTCGTGTCTGTCGACTATCTCGACGAGTATATCGAAGGTCGGAGGAGCTTTTCTTTCATTAACCGTTTTTGTCGTACCCCTGCGCCTTGCTTCGTCGTCTCCCAGGGTAACGGTCTGCACCCCTCCCACCAGATCAGAGAGTATCGGATTCATTATGAGATTCTCCAATGTGTTGCCATGGGCCGTTCCAATCAACTGCACACCACGTTCCGCTATGGTGCGCGCAGCGGCGGCCTCGGCCTCCGTGCCTATTTCATCTACAATAATAACTTCGGGCATATGGTTCTCAACCGCCTCAATCATGACCGCATGCTGGCGGTCAGGTTGAGGAACCTGCATCCTTCTGGCATTTCCTATGCCCGGGTGAGGAATGTCCCCGTCACCGGCTATTTCATTGGAGGTATCGATCACTATGACCCTTTTCTGAAAATCGTCGGCAAGCACACGGGCGGTTTCCCTGAGTTTGGTCGTCTTTCCCACGCCCGGGCGACCAAGAATCAACAGGTTTTTACCACATTCAATGAGATCTCTCAGCAGTTCAATAGTGCCGAATATTGCCCGGCCCGCCCGAAGCGTCAGGCCTATTACTTGCCCCTTACGGTTTCGAATGGCGGAGATGCGATGCAGAGTCCTTTCGATACCCGCCCGGTTATCATCCGTAAAATCACCGACATGCGCCAGCACGTGGGCCAGTTCTTCATGGGTTACCGGCTTCTCGCTCAACCGCACTACCTTGTCCGAGAAACGCGCCTCCGGTACACGCCCAAGGTCCATGACAATCTCCAGTAACTGGTCAAGAGGCATTTTTAACAGCGATGCCTGGAGTTCACCGGGAAGGGTTGCCACCAGAAAATGTATATCGTCAATGGATGGTCCCGTCTTTTTACGAATGGTAGTCATATCTGTTCCTCTTGGCAATATGGCGATCAAAGCGGATTGCCAGTATAGCACATGACATGAGGAATCAGGCCCTTTCTGATTAGAAATGATCCGTTTTCTCCTGTCCAATAGTGGAAAATTCCCTGAAATAGTTAGAGGGAAAGGATATCAAAATCCGTTTCCCTCTATGCAAAAGAAGCGTTTACTTAATCCTGGAAATTAACTCAGATCAGGCATTACCTCGGGCCGCCACCGTGTCCCCTATGTCCTCCTCCATGGTCTGGCCTGCCATGTCCCGGCGCGCCATGTCCTCCGTGGCGGCCCCTGTCATCTCTTACCGGCCTGTTGTCACGATATGCCGGCTGAAAATGCTTGTGCCTGTAAAGGTCCCTTCCATGAATGTACTGGCGATAGTGATTGTCACGGAATTGGTGGATCCTGGTGATGGGATACCTCCTGATCTGGTGGGGAATGGAATTGTATCTGACGTTAACCCATGGACCATTATAGTATGGAGAGGAATACCAGATATTCCCCTTGTTCAGATAGTAGCGGTTACCGAGATAAAACATGTCGTATCCCACTCCCGCCGCTACATAGAACCCAAGTTTGGGGGGCAAAAGGAATACCGGAGGCCTGTCGATAACCACCGGCGGAGCAACGTACACCGGAGCCGGAGCGCCAATGTTTACCCCTACGCTTACGCCTACGTTGGATGCGTGAGAAACGGAAACAGCGCACAGCAGAAGGGCACAGCAGATGAATGTAATTCGCATACAAAACTCCTTTCCTTAATACAGATTGATTTTGTGATATTGAACGTCTTGTGGAATAATCGGTTTACGCCGTTAGGGCAATCTTTTTCCGGAAGAGACAACCGGTTAATGAGACCTTGACCAAAACCGGGAAAAATGCTAGGGATATAGACAGAAAAGGGGCCTCGGCCCCTTTTCTGTTGATGATACTATTTCAACGGCTTACAGGGCGGTACCATGTTTCGAGCTATCAGGTTTCTACTGCCGGCGATTCTCTTTTCGGCCATCGTAGTCCATGATCCGGTTGCCACCGATATCCCTGCCGCTTCACCCCATGATGAAGCAAAGGAAGACCTGGGCAGGGTTGATTATCCCAGCGCTCGCCGGATTGCCTGGAAACCGGCTTTTATCCATCCGGAAGATACCCTCGAAAGTCTCTATGGTGATGACTGGGTTTATGTAGCGCGTTTCAACCGGATCGACAGACGTCATGTCTATCCGGGAATGACCATCAAGTCTCCCGTGAATATTTCCGATATCAGAAACTACACGCCGCTTCCCCGAACATATGAACCCGCCCGTAAATACGACAAGTACATATTGATCGATATGGAAGAGCAATGGCTTGGCGCCTATGAATACGGAGTCCTTCAGTTTTCCATGCCGGCTGCCACCGGCAAGAAAGGACATGAAACTCCTGCTGGTCTGTTTCGGGCCGATGCACGCCATAAAAACCATACTTCGTCACTATACCAGGTAGAAAATCAGTCCGCTCAATACCCCATGGATTATGCCATCCGCTTTCATGTGGGTGAGGATAATGTCGCATACTGGATTCACGCGAGAGACTTGCCGGGCAAACCCGCCTCACACGGCTGCGTAGGGCTATACGATGAAGAGATGCAGAACAGGACTTTTAATTTCCCGGATAACCCGGTATTGAAGGATGCGAAAAGGCTGTATGACTGGGCCGTTGGAGAAGGTGTTTATGAAGGGATTGACAGCGGAGACCTGGAATTAATTGAAGACGGCCCGATAGTGGAAATTATCGGCAATAACCCCAAATATCTTTCAGGTCCGGAAAACTACCCGGCAAAAACTAAAGGTTGATGTCCGTAAATAAAGCGGCAAACAGCATCCAGCTGAAATTCATCATCGATCAACAGAAGCCGTATCGGTATGTATCCATTGATAATAGCTTCCAGAGGGTCTTGGGCAATCACTGGTATGACGTTCCTTCTCGATGGAAATCCACCTTCCTTCCTTATGGTACGCAACCACCCTCCCCTTTTTTACCAGGCCATCAAGGTGTTGATTATCAACAAATCCAGCGGTCTGGTCACTGTAAATAACCCGAACCATCATGATCCTTCCCCCCTTCCCTTCCTTGGCATGAGATTGCATTAAGTATACAAGTGTGCCGGATAATGTCCAGTTGCATCGGCGGATGGTTGTATATGTAAAGAAATACATACCCGTCTCCCCCTATTCTCCCCTTCTATTGACTGCTTACCTTTTTCACTTACTATAGATGAATCAATCCTGAAAGATTGCGATGATCAATCAATAGCTCGGGATACCGCCCGGTTAAGGAGGACGCAAGGTGACACCTGGCAACAATATCCGCACCGGTTCTTCGCCTGATGAGATTTCCCAGGCCTTTCTCGACAATCTCTATTACACTCGGGGACGCATCCCCGCCCTGGCTTCCCGAAACGACCTTTACCTTGCCCTTGCTTATACGGTGCGTGACAGGCTCCTGGACCGCTGGATCGACGGCCTTGAAAAGATGCGGGAGGTTGCCAGGAAAAGGCCTCTCAAGCTGGTGTGCTATTTTTCCGCCGAATATCTTCCGGGTCCCCATCTGGGCAATAATCTCCTGAATCTGGGAATCTACCGCCAAACCGAGCAGGCGTTGGCCCAGATTGGATTCTCCCTTGAGGAGATCATGAGCCAGGAAGAGGAGCCGGGATTGGGTAACGGAGGCCTCGGCCGCCTTGCCTCATGTTTTCTGGACTCCCTCACCACCGTAGGAGTGCCATCCCTCGGATACGGTATACGCTATGAATTCGGCATCTTCGATCAGGAAATCAGGGACGGCTGGCAGATTGAAGTAACCGATAAATGGCTCGGACCCGGCAATCCCTGGGAAATCCGGCGACCGGAACTGGCGCGGGAGGTGATGTTCGGCGGCCATACTGAAAGCCACCATGACGAAAAAGGAAGGCTGAGGGTTCGGTGGATACCGGATGGGGAGGTCCGCGGAATACCCTATGACACACCTGTCCTCGGGTATAACCGGGACATGTGCAACACACTCCGTCTCTGGTCGGCAGAGGCGGTGGAATCCTTTGATTTCAATGATTTCAACGTGGGTGACTACTATGCCGCCGTCGAGGAGAAGGTAAAGTCCGAGACCCTCACCAAGGTCCTCTACCCCAATGACGAGACATCAGCGGGAAAGAGCCTTCGTCTGATGCAACAGTATTTTTTTGTATCCTGTTCTCTCCAGGACATGATCCGGTTTTGCGGCATGGTAGGCGCCCCTCTCTCACGTTTTCCCGAGCTGTTCGCGGCCCAGTTGAATGATACTCATCCGGCCATTGCGATAGCCGAGCTCATGAGGCTCCTGGTGGACGGGCATGAAATTCCCTGGGATGATGCCTGGGCTATAACCACAGACACCTTCGCCTACACCAATCACACCCTTCTGCCCGAAGCTCTGGAAAAGTGGCCGCTTCAACTCTTCACAAGGATACTCCCACGACATATGGAACTCATCTACGAGATCAACCGGCGCTTCCTTGACCATGTCCGGGAGTCCTTTCCCGGGGACCAGGAGAAGATCTCCCGTCTATCCATAATTGACGAGACAGGAGAGCGCTACGTGCGTATGGCCCACCTCGCATGCGTAGGGAGCCATGCGGTAAACGGTGTGGCGGAACTGCATTCGCGCCTCCTGAAACAGGAGCTGTTACGAGACTTCTCCGAACTGGAACCCGGAAAGTTTCACAACATAACCAATGGAGTGACTCCCCGAAGATGGCTGGCGCTCAGCAATCTGCGGCTCAGCGAACTGATAACCGGGGCTATAGGAGATGCCTGGATACGGGACCTGGCCGAACTGAAAAAACTCGAGCCCTTTGCCGAAGAACCCTCTTTCCGCCAGGAATGGAGGCTCGTCAAACGCGCTAACAAGAATGAGTTGGCCGGTATAATCGACCAACGAACGGGAACGATAGTCAACGTTGACTCCCTCTTCGACGTACAGGTGAAACGCATCCATGAATACAAGCGGCAACATCTGAACGCCCTTCATATCATCACCCTGTATGGGAAAATAAAAGAAAATCCCCTGGCCCGCGGAGTTCCACGGACCTTCATTTTCGGAGGCAAGGCCGCGCCCGGCTACAGGATGGCGAAGCTGATAATAAAACTGATAACTTCCATCGCTGAGGTTATTCACTCCGACGCGGACGTCCGGGACATGATAAGGGTTGTATTCCTGCCGGATTTCAATGTGAAAATCGGACACAAGGTATACCCGGCCGCCGACCTTTCGGAGCAGATATCCATGGCGGGAAAAGAAGCATCCGGCACGGGCAATATGAAGTTTTCCATGAACGGAGCGCTCACCATCGGCACACTTGACGGGGCCAACATTGAGATTCGCAGGGAGGTCGGCGCCGATAATTTTTTCCTGTTCGGACTCAAATCCGATGAGGCTCGCGATCTGAAATCTCACGGATACTCACCGCGTTACTACTATGAATCCATCCCGTCGCTGCGCGAGGCGATGGATCTCATCGCATCAGGACATTTCTCCCGTGGCGATACGAACCTGTTTGCTCCTTTAGTGGAGTCCCTCCTGAATCACGATCCCTATCTGGTTCTCGCGGATTACCATTCTTACCTGGAGTGCCAGGAGAAGGTTGCCGATGTTTTCAGCGACCAGGAAACATGGACGCGCATGTCGATTCTCAATGTGGCGCGCATGGGGAAATTTTCTTCCGACCGCTCAATAAGGGAGTACTGCTCAAGGATATGGAAGGTCAAACCGGTGAACTGAATGAAGAAAGAAGATATTGAATCCATTGGAGCGCCGCGAAACGGGGCGTGTAATGAAAAAGAACCGGCCAATGCCTGTTGCGCTCAGAAAAACAGCCTTGACGAAGCGCAACAGATGAGGTTCGGCAAAACTCACCCCCTGGGAGCGACCATACAGTGCGGAGGAGTGAACTTCAGCGTCTATTCAAAAAACTGCGCCTCCATGGAACTCCTGTTGTTTGACACCGTTGACGCCCCCCAGCCCTCCAGGATCATCACACTCAAGCCCAACCGGAACAGAACGGGCCACTACTGGCATGCCTTCGTCCCGGACCTGAAGGCCGGACAGATTTACGCATATCGGGCCCACGGGCCATACGAACCTTACAAGGGGTTGAGATTCGACGGGGACAAAGCGCTGCTGGACCCTTATGGAAAGGCCGTAGCCGTGCCCGACGGCTACAGCAGAAAGGCCGCATGCGGCTTTGGAAAGAACACGTCCACCGCCATGAAGAGTGTTGTGACGGATCCCCGCGACTACGACTGGGAAGGCGATACACCTCTGAAAAGGCCATTTTCACGCAGCGTGATATATGAGATGCACGTCGGCGGTTTCACAAGAAACCCCAATTCGGGGATTCCAGCCGAAAAGCGCGGCACATTCTCGGGACTGGTGAAAAAACTCCCCTACCTGAAGGATCTGGGCGTAACCGCCGTTGAACTTCTCCCCATCTTCCAGTTCGACTGGCAGGACTCTCCCGAAGGTCTTGTCAATTACTGGGGATACAGCCCCGTCTCCTTCTTTGCTGCCCATCACGCCTACAGCTCCCGCAAAGACCCCTTGGGGCCAATGGACGAGTTCAGGGACATGGTCAAGGCGCTGCACCGCGAAGGTATCGAGGTTATACTGGACGTGGTTTTCAACCACACCGCCGAAGGCGGCCACAACGGCCCCACCCTTTCCTTCAAAGGCCTGGAAAACAGTGTCTACTACATACTGGCTGATGGAGGGGCAAGCTATGCCGACTATACCGGGACCGGAAACACCCTCAACGCGAATAACCCCATAGTAAGGAGAATGATTGTAGATTGCCTTCATTACTGGGTGGAAGTCATGCATGTGGATGGATTCCGCTTTGATCTTGCCTCTATTCTATCACGGGATGAAAGCGGATGCCCCATGGCGGACCCGCCGATCCTGTGGGACATTGATTCAGACCCTGTCTTTGCCGGAATCAAACTGATTGCGGAAGCCTGGGACGCGGCCGGGCTCTACCAGGTAGGCAGCTTTATCGGTGATAGCTGGAAAGAGTGGAATGGAAAATTCCGGGACGACGTGCGGCGCTTCATGCGTGGAGACAATGCTTCCGTCCGGAATTTCGCCACCAGGCTTCTGGGGAGTCCCGATATCTTCGGTCACGAAGAGCGGGAACCGGAACAGAGCATAAACTTCGTGACATGCCACGACGGATTCACCCTGAACGATCTGGTATCCTACAACGGAAAACACAATGAGCTTAACGGCGAAGACAACAGGGACGGTTACGGTAACAACCTGAGCTGGAACTGCGGGGTGGAAGGACCCGGCGATGACCGCGAAGTTGAGACGCTTCGCAACAGGCAGGTCAAGAATTTTCTCGCAATCACGCTCATTTCCCTGGGTGCGCCCATGATCCTCATGGGCGACGAAGTCCGCCGCACCCAGAAGGGAAACAACAACGCCTACTGTCAGGACAACGAGCTGAGCTGGTTCGACTGGACCCTTCCCGACAGGCACAGCGATATCTTCAGGTTCTGCCGGCGCCTGATCCGGAGGAGGCTCCGAAGGGAAATACCGGACGAAAACTCCGTGGTGAGCCTGAACCAGCTTTTGCGAAGGGCGCGCATACAATGGCACGGAATTCAATTAAACCAGCCGGACTGGAACGACTACTCTCACAGCATTGCCGTTACCACATGGAGCCATGATGGGCTTGTCATGTACCACCTGATGTTCAATGCCTATCGGGAGGCCCTGGAATTTCAACTCCCCCCGCTTTCATCGGACTCTTCCTCCGGGTGGCGAAGAATCATGGACACCTTTCTTGAAGCTCCCGACGATATCCGCCTGTGGAAGGATGCCGTAACGATTACCGAATCGAGCTATCCAGTCCGGCCCTATTCGTTTGTGTTTCTCTGCGCCAAGCTTTCCGGGTGAACCATCAAAGTGGAGACAAAGAGGTGGAAGGAGAATAGATGAATATAGCGCCCAACAAGACAAAGATCGTCTGCACGATAGGCCCGGTATCCGAAAGCCGGCAGATCATGGAACGGATGCTTCTGGCCGGTATGAACGTGGCGAGGCTGAACTTTTCCCACGGTGATTTCTCCGGCCACGCGCGGGTAATCGGCAATCTCCGTGACGCCGCGGCTGCAACCGGACGGAGACTGGCGATACTGGCCGACCTCCCCGGACCCAAGATGCGCATAGGACAATTGGAGCCGGAGCCCATCGATCTTCGGCCGGGCGAGTTTTTTACCTTGACGTCTGATAATATCGTGGGCGACTCCCGCCGGGTCTCCGTCAGTTTTCTCCAATTGCCGGCGGCCGTGCATCCCGGCGACACCCTGTTTCTGAACGACGGTCTCATCCAGCTTGAAGCGGTTTCCGTCGAAGGGAACAACGTCCGGTGCCGAGTCGTTGTCGGGGGCGAACTGCGATCCAGAAAAGGGCTTAATCTGCCCGGAATCGACCTGGGGATCAGCTCTTTTACCGAGCACGATTTTCAGTGCATGAAATTTGCGCTGGAGAACGGTGTTGATGCGGTGAGCCAGTCTTTCGTAAACCGGGCGTCCGATATTGAGGAGGTTCGTTCCGCGGCAGCGGGTCTGGGATACCATCCATTCATAATCGCCAAGATCGAACGCTCGACGGCGCTTTACCATATGGAAGAGATCATCGATGCCGCCGACGGTATCATGATTGCCCGCGGCGACCTGGGAGTCGAGGCGCCCATAGAAGAGATCCCCGTTATCCAGAAACGCCTGACGCGTCTGGCGAACATGCGGGGCAAACCCGTAATCACGGCGACACAGATGCTCGAGTCCATGACGGGAAACAGCCGCCCGACAAGGGCCGAGGCAACGGATGTGGCAAACGCCATCCTGGACGGCACGGACTGCGTGATGCTCTCGGCGGAATCAGCCATGGGAAGCTACCCTGTTGAATCAACCGCAATGCTTGTAAGGATTGCGGCCGCTATCGAGCCCCATCGTCAGGCGCTGACCGTTGGTGAGATGTTCAAGGGAAGCGAATTGAAGGGAAAGATGAGACCCGAACATCTCATTGCCCTGGGCGTGGAGTCCTGCCTGGAATATGTTACCCCCGCGGCCGTTTTCGTGCCGACCCGCAGCGGTTCGACCGCCAGAAGGATTTCCTCGTTCCACCTCCCGGTCTGGATAGTCGCCATAAGCTCCCAGGAGGCGACCTGCCAGCAACTCCAGTTCACCTCCGGTGTTTTCCCCATTCATGAGGCTGAGCATCCGGAAGACTGGAACTCATATACCCGGCAGTGGGTTCAGCAAAACAGGCTTACCGGAGATATGGTCATCCTTACGGAAGGCCCGTCGAAGCGGCATCCGGACGCAAACCACCGGATGGAAATAATAAACCTTCATCGCGGCTGAATCCTTATCCCGGTTTGCGGAAAAAACGGCGGGGTTTTGCCGTCATTTCCTCATGACGAAACCCCGCCGTCCGCTATCTCAACAACCTTAAAGCCCCCTTGCCCCGGGCGCCTATTTCTGGAACTTTTTCATGATCTCAGCCGCCGCCTCCTCAATGGCCTTGTTGGTCATGTCGACAACCATCCATTTCGGATTGCTTCTGTAAAGACGTTTGGAAAACACCAGTTCCGACTCTACGGTGTCATATTCGTTGTAGGGGCTGCGGCTGAATTGCCTCATGTTCCGCATGCGGGAGGTCCTGATGTTGATCAGTTGCTGAACATCCACCGTCAGTCCGACGATCCGTTCCTGATTTATTTGAAAAAGCTGGGCCGGGGGCTCCAGACCCTCCACAAGGGGGATGTTGGCCACCTTGTAGCCTTTTCCTGCCAGATACATGGAAAGAGGGGTTTTCGATGTGCGCGACACGCCGACCAGCACGATGTCCGCCTCCGCCAGGTCCTGGGCGCTCTGGCCGTCATCGTGCTTGACGGTAAAGTTCACCGCTTCCAGGCGCTTGATATACTCTTCGTCCACCTTGTATACGACCCCGGGCCTGCGCTTCGCGGGAACTCCCAGGAATTCCTGCATCTTTTCGATAATCGGCGTAATGACGTCGAATGACTCGAGTCCGCGACGCTCCACCTCGGCATTCAGCTCCGCCACATGTGTCTGGTGCATGAGTGTGAAAACTATCAGGCCCGGCCGCTTCGCCACATCTTCAACGGCGGTCCTCACATCGTCGAGGGTTTTCAGATAGCTCTTTCTGTGCACTTTGACGTTGGTCGCGTCAAACTGCGCCAGGGTCGCCTTTATGACCCTTTCCGCCGTCTCCCCGGTGGAGTTTGAAAAAATATAAATTCTTTTCATTGCCTCATCCGCTTTCCGAGATGTTCAGCCGCCGTGAACCCTCGCCGTTTCTATACCCTGAGTGAGCCGATCATTTCCTTCACATCCCTGACGCCATTCTCCTTCAGATAACGTTCCATATCCTCGGCTATGCGCTGGGATGCGTCCGGGGTCATGAAGTTCGCCGTACCGACCTGCACGGCTGTTGCTCCGGCAACCATGAATTCAAGGGCGTCAATTGCCGTGACAATCCCCCCTATTCCAATAATGGGAACCTTCACGGCCTGGTAAACCTGCCATACCATGCGCAGGGCAACGGGCTTTATCGCCGGTCCGGAAAGACCTCCCGTGACATTGGAAAGCCTGGGCCTCCTCTTTTGCAGGTCCAGGGCCATACCGGTAATGGTGTTGATGAGTGAAAGGGAATCGGCGCCGGCCTCGGCGCAGGCAAGGGCCATCTCCACGATATCGGTCACGTTGGGAGACAGCTTGGCTATGACCGGCTTGCCCGTTGACTCCCGCACCGCCCTTACAACGGAGAAGGCGGCCTTGGGATCGGTTCCGAATACGATGCCGCCATGTTTAACATTGGGGCAGGATATGTTTATCTCCATTCCCGAAACCTCGGGAACGGCATCCAGCCGCGCGGCCAGTTCGGCGTATTCCTCTACGGTATTGCCGAAGAAGTTTACTATCACCGGCGTTGATATGGAGCGGAAAAACGGCGTCTTGTGTTCAATAAAGGCATCTATCCCTACATTTTGCAGGCCGATGGCGTTGAGCATGCCTCCGGCCGTTTCAACGATGCGGGGCATGGGATTGCCGGCCCTGGGACGGAGGGAAAGCCCCTTGGTTACGATTGCCCCAATCTTTTCCAGGTCCATGTATCCGGCAAACTCCTCTCCGTAGCCAAAGGTGCCGGATGCGGTCATTACGGGATTACGGAGAGGTATGCCGGCCAGATTGACGGAGAGATCAGGTTTTTTCATGGCGCGGCCCCTTCCGCCTCATCTCCGTAGAGAAGCTGTGAGGTATCGAAAACCGGACCCTCCTTGCAAACGCACCGGTAGTCGGGAGAATCTTCCGAATGGGACGCGCCCTTAACAACGCAACCGAGGCAGGCGCCAACCCCGCATGCCATGGTTGCCTCCAGGGAAACCTGGCAGTTTATCCGGTACTTTTCGCACATTCCGGCGACTGCCCGCAGCATGGGTTCGGGCCCGCACGCAAAAACGGAGCGACCCTTCCCGTCCAGCGACAGGTGCTCCTCCAGCACCTCGGTCACCAGCCCGCGGGAACCAAGGGTCCCGTCGTCGGTGGCCACGTAGGTATCGATGCCCAGTTGCTCGAATTCCGTAACGCACAGGACATCCTCTTTTCTTCTCCCTCCGATGAAGACCTTGACCGGAGATTTTTCCACCAGCCGGCGCGCCAGGAAATAGAGGGGCGCAAGACCGAAACCGCCTCCCACGAGGAGTTTTTCTTCCCCCTCCACCCCCGGGTTGAAGCCGTTGCCCAGTGGGGCAAGGACGTCTACGGAATCCTTCTCGTGCAGGGAACCGAGGATCGCGGTACCCTTGCCGACTACCTTGTAGAGAATCTCGAAATAACAGCGACGGGAGGCGTCAGGGAATTCAGGGGAAAAGGTTCCCACGTCGTAGATACAAAAGGGCCTGCGCAATAGAGGATCAACCCCGTCCCGCACCCTGAGCATAACGAACTGGCCCGGCTTCGCCTCGAGAATTCCCCGGGGCGCGGTGAGGCGAATGCGCCTGTAACCGGGCGAAATCTCGACGTTGGACAATACCACGGATCTAAAATGCATGTTTATCTTCGTCCCGCCGCTTAATGTCGTATTCCATTAATACGGCGTCCTCTCCATTTTCATAGTAGGCCTTCCTTCTCCCCGTGACGACGAAACCAAGCCCCTCATACATGGTCATGGCCGCTTTGTTGGTCGGCCTGACCTCGAGGGCGACAAATGAAGCTCCACGGGAGCGAAACTCGGCGAGGGCGGCCTGAATCATCATCTTTCCAATGCCCTTGCGCCGCAGCTCGGGATGCACCGCGACGTTAAGCACCGAACCTTCATCCAGCACCATCATCATACAGATATATCCGGCCACCGAACCATCGGCCACGCGCGCAACCATTGGAAATGAAAGCGGCGAAGTCAACTCGTCGAGAAAGTGCCGCCTGCTCCAGGGAGAAGAAAAGGAAGATGCCTCAAGAGGGAGAACCTCATCCAGATCGGCTTCAGTCATAGGTTGAAGGAAAATTTCAGCCACGGGTTTCTTCATTTTCGGCCATGATACCCACACACCGGAAGCGATGCAAACTGTTTTTTGTCTCCCTTACAGGGCCGTTGCTATTGCCTTGCCCTTGAAGAGACACGCAAGAAGAACCGTCATGGTTCTATCCGGAAATATCTGTATTGACCCTGGAAATCTTTGCCCAGATTGGGTTTGACATTTAGGCCATGATACCGTAAAAATATGTCTCGTTTTTTCAGACAGGAGGATAAGTTTGTGAGCAGCGGCAAGGTTACCTATAAGGACGCGGGAGTGGATATAGATTCCGGGAACAGCTTCGTGAAGCTGATAAAGCCCCTGGTGAAATCAACCTTCAGGCCGGAGGTGATGGCCGACATCGGCGGATTCGGCGGGCTGTTTTCCCTTAACGCCTCAAAGTACCGGAATCCCGTGCTTGTTTCCGGCACCGATGGTGTGGGAACAAAGCTGAAGCTGGCCTTTCTCGCGGACCGGCACGACACCGTCGGTATAGACCTGGTAGCCATGTGCGTGAACGATATCATCGTTCAGGGCGCCGAGCCCCTCTTTTTCCTCGATTATCTCGCCACCGGCAAGCTTGTTCCGGAAAAGGCGGCAGAGGTGGTCAAGGGCATTGCCCAGGGTTGCTCCCAGGCAGGATGCGCGCTGATAGGCGGTGAAACCGCTGAAATGCCCGGTTTCTACAGTGAAGGGGAATATGATCTCGCCGGGTTCGCGGTCGGCGTCGTGGAGCGGGACTCCATAATCGACGGTTCGTCCATCACGGTCGGCAATAAACTGATCGGAGTTTCCTCCAGCGGATTGCACAGCAACGGTTATTCCCTTGCCAGAAAGGTCTTTTTTGAGATGATGGGTCTGGGGATTGATTCCATGCTTCCCGGTCTCGACAAAACAGTAGCCGACGAACTTCTTACTCCGACCCGGATTTACGTGAAGACCGTCCTCAATCTCATGCGTGATTTTCACATCAGCGGGATTGCCCACATCACCGGAGGCGGTCTTCTGGAGAACGTTCCCAGAATACTCCCCCATGGCTGCAAGGCCGTTATAAAGAGGAATTCCTGGATCATGCCCGATGTCTTCACCATCCTTCAACAAGGAGGCGCCATCGAAGAGACGGAGATGTTCCGCACCTTCAACTGCGGCATCGGCATGGTCCTCGCTGTTCCGGAGCAGGAAGCGGAAGAGATACTCATCCGCCTTTCGGGACTGAATGAAGAGGCCTCCGTTATCGGTGAAGTGGCTAAATGCGACGCGGGCGGTGAGTGCGTTGAGCTTGTCTGATACCCCCCATGGTTCTCTCCGGATAGGTGTTCTCGTCTCCGGGAACGGCTCCAACCTGCAATCAATCATCGACCATAGCGAGCAGGGCGGGCTCGGCGCCTCGCCGGCGTGCGTAATAAGCAACCAGGGTGACGCCTATGCCCTGGAGCGCGCCCGCACACACGGCATACCCGCCATCCATGTGGACCATCGCTCCTATCCGGACCAGAGATCCTTTGACGAGGCCGTTTTACGGATACTGCGCGAACATCGCGTTGAACTGGTCGTCCTGGCCGGATTCAACAGGATTCTTTCCAACGTGATGCTTGAAGCATTTCCCGACGCAATCCTGAACATACATCCCGCGCTGCTTCCCGCCTTCCCCGGAAACCATGCCCAGCGTCAGGCCCTGCTCCACGGCGCCAGGATTGCCGGATGCACGGTACATTTCGTAGATTCTGGAACCGATACCGGACCAATAATAGCCCAGGCGGCAGTCCCCGTCCTGAAGACCGACACCGAGGAAACCCTCTCCCGCCGTATCCTCGAGCAGGAGCACAAGATATATCCAGCCGTCATAAAACTGTTCGCGCAGGGAAGGATTCGGGTTGAGGGAAGGCGCGTGCTGATTGACCAGGATAGCGAGCCTGTCAGCGGTTTTCTCTCGAGCCTGCCACTGTAATCCCTTCGCCATTCTCCCTCCACCACGCTTTCCAATCAAAGGCGCGATAGTCCGTCAGAAGGGCGGCGGCAATGAATGTGTCCAGTTCCCTAATCTTCCTGTCCAGCAATACTTCGGTAAACACCTGAAATATCGTCAATTCATCCTGAAAACATTCCTTGAATCCCCAGCGGAGCTCTTTCTTGACCAGTGGGTCTTCCATGGGAAAATTAAGGGTGCACCACTCATCGTGAAATATCTCTCCTGAAACATCCACAAGGGGAATGCCGTGCAGACGGCAGGTCATCGGCCGGTTTTCATACACCAGACAAACGCCGTTGTCTCCCAGAAGCGGGCATGGGGTCTGGTCATCGTCCGGCATCAATGCGTCCCATTCCTCTTCCGGCCTGTAATTCAGGATATATGGCGGCGCATAGTCCTTCCATATGGCTCTGAGTTCCTTGAGCCTCTTTTCCGCCTGAAGAAGGGCTGGTTTTCTGACTTTGGCGGGCAGAAGGTCAAAGCCTTGTTTCAGATAGAAGGCATCCAGGAGTGTTATATCGAAAAGACCCCGGCAACAGGCCGAACACCCCTGGGCACAGGCGATGTCTTTACCCGACGAGGCCCTGCAGCGAGCAAACCAGTCGTCAACCGATGAGAGAAGAGTCCCATAGGAAGCCAGGAGTTTTTCCAGAGATGGTTTCAATACAGGTCTCCAGTGGAAAACCGCGGGAGATAGGCCTTGAAAATGGCAGTCTCACGCAAAGCCGCAAAGAACGCAAAGGAAAATCAGGAACTTGTCAGATGAGGCCATTCACCTGACCGGTAATACCAGCTTGTTCCGAATCTATTTGAATTTCTTTGCGTCTTTGCGTGATCAAATGCCGTTTCTAGGTTAAAAGGAAGGAGGCGGCGATGATAGAACCGCCGCCTCCGGTCAGAATGATGAAAGGCATGATTTTCAGGAAAGGATATCGGACTTGGTAAAAACCGACTTGAGCCAGTAACCGGCCTTTTCGATATTCTCCCTGCCCCCCTCTTCCCTGTCCACCAGGGTCACAACCCCCAGAACCGTCAACCCCTCTTCTTCCGCGCGCAGTATGGCCTTCAGGGAAGAACCTCCGCTGGTAACCACGTCCTCGACGATGACGACCCGGGCGCCTTCCTTGAGATTTTTTCTCCCTTCCAGCCAGGCCCCTGTTCCATGGCCCTTGGGCTCCTTGCGGATTATGAAGGCCGGAACGGGGCGTCCCTCAAGAAAGCTTACCACGGACACCGCGGTAGCGATGGGGTCCGCGCCCAGGGTCATACCGCCCACCCCGTCGATATCTTCCATGCCGTTCAGGGCCTCCAGAAAGAGGCGACCCGTGAGATATGCCCCCTCGGGGTGAAGGGTGGTCTGTTTTCCGTCGAAGTAAAAATCGCTCTCCACTCCGGAAGACAAGGTAACCTTCCTTTTTTCGTAGGATTTTTCCAGGATGATCTTTTTCAGTTTTTGCCGGTCTGTCATAGGTTGTGTTACTCCTTGCTGAAGAGCGCCAGTTGCGCTTCCGGGGACATGATGGGAAATTCAACGGGGTATCCGCCGGAAAAGCATGCGCGACAGTAATCGATATTATCAACTCCAACCGCCGAGAGCATCCCCTGCTCCGAAAGGTATCCCAGGGAGTCGGCTGTGATGTATTTGCGAATCTCCTCAATGGTGTGAGATGAAGAAATGAGTTCCTTGCGGGTGGGAGTGTCAATCCCGTAATAACACGGATAGCTGGTGGGGGGACAGGATATGAGGGCATGCACCTCTTTGGCGCCGGCGCTCCGGATCATCTTGACGATCTTGCGGGAGGTTGTGCCGCGCACAATGGAATCGTCTATGACCACCACCCTCTTTCCCTGGATGATATCACGCACCGGATTCAGTTTTATCTTTACCCCGAAATGACGGATGGCCTGCTGTGGTTCGATGAAGGTACGCCCCACATAGTGATTGCGCATAAGGCCGAATTCGAAGGTAATGCCCGATTCCTGGGCGTAACCCAGAGCGGCCGGCACCCCCGAGTCTGGAACGGGGATGACGATGTCGGCCTCAATCCGGTGTTCTCTGGCCAGCTGGCGTCCCAACTCCTTGCGTATCATATAGACGTTCTTTCCGAAAATTCTTGAGTCAGGGCGGGCGAAATAGATGAATTCGAAGATGCAGGGGGTCGGTTTCACCTTTTTGAAAGGAAAGTGAGAGCTTATGCCGTCTTTATCGATGAAGACAACCTCACCCGGTTCGATCTCCCTGACGAACTGCGCCTCGATGAGGTCCAGGGCGCAAGACTCCGAGGCGACCACATAGGCGTCGCCGCGCTTGCCCAGGCACAAGGGGCGGAAACCGTTGGGGTCCCTCATCGCGACCATGCGGTTCTCCGTCAGGAACAGGAGGCAGTAGGCGCCTTCAACCCGGCCCAGGGCCTCGGTAATGCGATCCAGCAGGGAACTGGCCTTTGAGGTGGCCAGGAGGTGGATGATGATCTCCGTGTCCATGGTCGTCTGGAAGATGGAACCCCACGCCTCCAGTTCATCCTTGATCAGTTGCGCATTGACGATGTTGCCGTTATGGGCCACGGCGATGGCGCCGCGGGAATAGTCCACCATGATGGGTTGAACATTTTTCAGGACGGAAGAGCCGGTGGTCGAGTATCTGACATGCCCGATGGCGGCGTTTCCGGGAAGGGCACGGAAGATATCCTGGTTGCCGAAGACATCCGCCACCAGCCCCATGTTCTTGTGGGCGTGGAGATGCATCCCGTTAGAGGAAACGATTCCGCAGCTCTCCTGTCCCCTGTGCTGCAAGGCATAAAGCCCGAGATAGGTCAGGTTCGCCGCCTCCGGATGATTGTAAATCCCGAAAATTCCGCACTCTTCTTCTGGTCTGACGAGTTTCATCGAATTACCGTTCTCCTTGTATTTCCGAAGCGGAAAAGATGGCCTTCCGCTAAAGATTGCTCCTTACGAAATCCGCGGCGTTCTTGAAGAGAAGAAGTCCATCCCCCTCTTCCGGCAGTTCCTCACGGGTCCAGCGAGGATGGTTCGTGCGATTGAGAAAGGCCTCCGGATGGGGCATGAGGCCCATGAGTCGGCCGGTCTCATTGCAGAGGGCGGCAATGGCGTTCAGGGAACCGTTGGGATTGAGAGGAAACTCCATGGTAGCCGCTTCATATGCGGCATCGGAATACTTGAGCACCGCCAGATTAAGGCTTTCGATCCTCTCCAGGATATGGTCGGAATCAATCTGGAATTTTCCTTCGCCATGACGCACGGGCAGGTATATCCCCTTCTCTATCCCCTTCGTAAATATGGAAGGCGAAGCCGGATTGTGTTTAAGGTATACCCATCGATCCTGAAACCGGCCGCAATCGTTGAAGGTCAGTGTCGCCGTCTGGGTCAGGTACTCTCCGCCCAGCGCGGGAAGGAGACCCATCTTCACCATCAGCTGAAACCCGTTGCAGACCCCCAGGATCAGTTTTCCGTCGTTGATGAAGCGCAGAAACTGATCCACGAGATGCTCTGTACCCCCTGATACGCGGGCGTATTTCAGACGGTTTGCCTGGGCCTTGGCGCTGCCCAGGTCATCACCGTCAAGAAATCCTCCGGTCAGATTCAGGAAGTGATAATCATCGAGAAGAACCTCTCCATAGAGAAGCTCGGAGATATGGGCTATCCTGACTACATCGAAGCCAGCCAACCGGCAGGCGTGCGCCGCCTCCATCTCGCAATTGGTGCCGTTTCCCGTCAATACGATTGCCTTTGCCTGCTTCATGTCACAACTCCCTCAATGGGCTCTGCCAAGCCTCTTTCAGTTCAGACAGCGTTCCCCTCGCAACCGTGTTCCCATCAATGCCGGTTACCGTGAGCATCCCGTCCTCGGTTACCGTGCCGATGCGGGAAAAGCATGTTCCTTCCATGGCCTTTTCAAACAGCTCCCTGTTGTCCGGTCTTACCGTAACCAGGTGGCGCGAGGCCGACTCGGAGAACAGCAGCGTTTCATCCGCGCGATCACAGGAAACCCCGGCGAACATCACCCGGGCAAGGTCAACGGCCATGCCCAGGCCGCCCGCGAAGGCGCTCTCCGCCAGGGCGACGGCGAGACCTCCGTCCGACAGATCGTGACAGGAAGCAACCAGCCCCCGGCAAACCGCCCCGTGGTAGGCGCGATAGCGGGCAAGGGCGCCGGCTGCATCCACGCGGGGAACGCGGTTGCCCACGTATCCCTTCGCGGCGTAATACTCCGAACCTCCCAGTTCAAAGGCCGTCTTGCCCAGGAGGTAGACCAGGTCACCCGGACGTTTCACGTCCATGGTCACGGCCATCCTCACGTCCTCTATCTTGCCGATGACCGAAAAAAGGACGGTGGGCGGTATGGAGATCTTGGTGACGCCGTCAAAGTAGTCGTTCTTCATGGAATCCTTGCCTGAAATAAGGGGAATCCCGAAGGCCACGCAATAATCATAAAGGGCCTTGTTGGCTCGGACCAATTGGGCGGTCTTGTACTCTCCGTCGGGCGTCTTTTCCGACTGCACGGGGTCGCACCAGCAGAAATTGTCGAGACCGGCCACCAGTTCCAGGGCGCCTCCTACGGCCACGTAGTTGCGCAATCCTTCATCAATGGCGTTTGCCATCATGTGATATGTGTCAATATCACTGTAGCGGGGGCAGATGCCGTGCGAAACAACCACTCCCTCGAAGGAGTCCAGCAGCGGTCTTATGACAGCGGCATCGGAAGGTCCGTCGTTGCAGGCGCCGGTAAAAGGCTTGACGACGCTTCCTCCCTGGACCTCATGGTCATAGCGGCGCACAACCGATTCCTTGGAACAGACGTTGAGGGAAGAAAGGATTTGCAGCAGGTCCCGGGTATAATCTTTCTTGCGGACAGGTTGTGGCTCAGGATGTTTCTTCACCCGCCAGACCCCTTTGAGCCGCATGGGGGGCAAACCCTCGTGCAGAAACCCCATGGGGAGGTAGGCCACGGTTTTTTCTCCGTAGCGGATGTGAAAATAACCGGTGTCGGTGAATTCTCCCAGGACCGTGGCCTCTACACCCATGCGCCGTGCGAGGGTGAGGAATTCTTCGATCTTTTCCGGGGGAACCGCGAGGCTCATCCTCTCCTGCGCCTCGGAGATCAGTATCTCCCAGGGATCCAGTCCGGGGTACTTAAGGGGCGCCCGGGCCAGGTCGAGCCGGCAGCCTCCGCAGGCCTCGGACATCTCCCCTATTGAAGAAGAAAGGCCGCCCGCGCCGTTATCGGTGATGAAATTGTACAGTCCGCGATCCCTGGCGCGCAGCAGAAAATCCGTCATCCGCTTCTGGGTGATGGGGTCGCCGATCTGCACCGCGGAAACGGGAGAGGATTCGCTCAGTTCCTCTGAAGAAAAGGTTGCGCCATGGATCCCGTCCTTGCCGATCCTTCCTCCGGTCATGACAATGAGATCGCCGGGATTGATGGACTTTTCATGGGAGGGTTCACCGTTTATCATCGCCGGCATCATGCCGGCGGTGCCGCAGAAAACCAGGGGTTTGCCGGCAAACCGGTCGTCAAAAACCAGTGATCCGTTCACTGTGGGAATACCGCTCTTGTTGCCGCCGTGTTCAACCCCTTCCACCACGCCCTCGTATATGCGGCGGGGGTGAAGAAGCCTTGACGGAAGCGGCTTTTCAAAAAAGGGGGAAGCAAAGCAGAACACGTCGGTATTGAAGATGAGCCGGGCGCCCTTTCCCGTACCGAAGGGGTCCCGGTTTACCCCCACTATCCCGGTAAGGGCGCCGCCGTATGGATCAAGGGCGCTGGGCGAGTTGTGGGTCTCAACCTTGAACACAAGGGAGTTATCGGCATTGAACCGGATAACTCCCGCGTTGTCCTTGAATACCGACAGGCAGTAGTCCCGGTCTCCCAGGTTCTCACGCACCTTTTTCGTCGCGCCCTGGATGCAGGTCTTGAAAAGGGAGTGGATCTCCTCGCGGTTGCCGTTTTCATCATGATAATCAATGGTCGCGGAAAAGATTTTATGTTTGCAATGCTCCGACCAGGTTTGGGCCAGCGCCTCCAGTTCCACGTCCGTGGGATTTTCCGTGAGCCCCAGTTCCCTTCTTTCCCCGAGAACCCCGGACTGACGGTAATATTCCTGGATAATCTTCATCTCTTCGAGAGAAAGGGCCAGAACCCCTTCCCTGCTTATCGCCATAAGCTCTTCATCGGAGACGTGGAGATTAATCTCCCGGACCACGGCGCGTGACTCACCGGATACCTTAGGTATTCCCAGGAAGGAAGGGGTTCCGGAGTTAAAGGCGGCATAGTCAAGTATGCTGTAGCGTTGTATAAGGGTATTGCATAGCAGTCCGGTGGCGATCCTCTCCACATCTTCGCGTGTGAGATCCCCGGTCAGGAGATACTGGACCGAGGTATAAACGCCCTTCCCTTCACCCATGGGCCGTCCGGTAACATACTCGATGGCCTCTCGCGCGGTACGCCCCACATTGTCCGTTACACCGGGACGGAAACCGACCTCAACCAGATAATCAAAGTCCCGAGCGGAGGGACGGTCAATGGAATACTCCTGGATGATGCGGTCACAGAGCGGTTCGGAGGCAACCGCCACAAGTTCGTCCTCGTTCAGTTCGGCGTCAATGGAATAGACGTCAATAGTTCGAACGCTTTTGACGGGGATGTGCAGAAAATGATTAATCTCTCTCCCGACCCTGTCACCTCGTGCGTCAGGCGCCTGCTCACGCAAGCGAATCTCAATTCTATGGGCCATTTATTCTTCCCTTTCCAGCAGTATCCTTCGCGTAGGGTATGGTATCCGGATACCGTTTTTTTCAAAACACGCCAATATCCGTGAGTTGAGCCGATCGGTAGCCGTAGACAATCTTGTGTAGCTTTCAACCCAGAAGGTTAGCGTCATCATCATGGCGTTTTCTCCGAAAGAAACAAAAAACGCCACCGGCGCCGGTTCCTGGAGTATGTCCGAGTCTCCCCGGGTCGATTCAAGCAACAGGCTCTTTACCAGGTCCACATCGGCGCCGTATGCAACCGCGACGGTAATATTCCCCTGGGAACGGCTGTCCGGAAACGCCATATTATGGACCGTGCTGTTGCACAGTTCAGCGTTGGGGATAATTAAAAGGGTATTCTCCGGAGTCCTTATCCTGGTGCTTCTGAGCCCGATATCAACCACATCCCCGGTTTTCCCGCTCATCAACTGAATCCTGTCACCGATTCGAAAGGGACGGTCAATCATCAGGGTGAATCCGGATATCATATTGGACAGGGTATCTTTAGCGGCCAGTCCGATGGCAAGGGAACCCAGGCCAAGGGCCGTTACAAGAGAAAGGATATCGTAATTGAAATGCTTGAGTATGACGAACAGGGCCGCGCATCCGAGGAAAACCGTGGAAACCTTTCTCACCAGGGGCGCGACCTGGGCATCCATACCCGCGCCGCTTTTTTCCTCAGCGCGGCGGACATGCCACGCAAGGAGTTCGTCAACCGCACGGTAAGCGATGTCGCAGAATATCAATACATTTATTACAAACACCACCCCGGAAGAAAACGCCAGGATTTTCTCAGGCAGACCCAGGCTTCTAATCGCCAGATAAACCCCGACAAAAAGGGCCAGAAGCTCTACGGGAGGGGTGATTCTGGCCAGTATCCGGTCGTCGAGATCCGTTTTACTCAATCTGACGATTCGCGGTCCCCAGCAGGTCATGAGATAACGGACCAATCGTGACACGCCCCAGAAGGCGGTTACAATCAGTACCGCCAGCAGAAGATCCAGCCCCAGGGAGAAAATCCTATCGCTCTCCATATCCGGCTGGAATACCTCCAGAAATCTAGTCACCGAAGACCCGTTTAAAAATGGTATCCACATGTTTGAAGTGATAAGAGAGATCAAAGGCGCCGTCAATCTCCGCTTCGGAAAGATAGGAACGCACGTCAGGGTCCGCAAGCAGCTCCGCCCGGAAATCCTTGCCCTGTTCCCAGACCTTCATGGCGTTTCTCTGAACAAGGGAATAGGCGTTCTCCCGCGAAGCCCCCTTCCGGGCGAGTTCCAGGAGAACCCTTTGGGAAAAGACCAGACCGCGCATCAGGTTAAGGTTTTTCAGCATGTTTTCCGGATAGACAACGAGGTTTTCGATCAGCCCGGTACAGCGATGAAGCATGAAATCCATCAAAATGGTGGCGTCAGGACCGATGACACGTTCAACCGAGGAATGGGAGATGTCCCTCTCATGCCACAGGGGAACATTCTCAAGGGCGGAAACCGCATATCCCCTGATGAGCCTGGCAAGTCCCGAAAGATTTTCCGAGAGCACGGGATTTCGCTTGTGGGGCATGGCGGATGAGCCCTTCTGGCCCTTGCTGAAAAATTCCTCCGCCTCCAGGACCTCCGTCCGCTGAAGGTGTCTGATCTCAACCGCGAATTTCTCGATAGAGGATGCGATGATTGCCAGGGTCGCGAAGAATTCCGCGTGTCTGTCCCTCTGCACAATCTGGGTGGAACAGGGCGCGGGTTTGAGCCCTGCCTTTGCGCAGACATATTCCTCTACTCTGGGGTCTATATTGGCGAAGGTTCCGACCGCTCCCGAGATCTTGCCGTAGGAAACGGTTTCAACGGCCGATTCCATACGTCGCAGGTTGCGCCTCATCTCATCGTACCAGAGCGCCATCTTTATTCCGAAGGTCACCGGTTCGGCATGGATTCCATGGGAACGGCCTATCATCGCCGTGTTCCTGTGTTCGTATGCCCTCTTTTTCAAAGCCTCCAACAATTTGTTCATGCCCTGGAGGATAAGAAGACCGCTTTCACGAAGAAGCATGGCAAATGAGGTGTCGAGCACGTCCGATGACGTCATCCCCACATGGAGAAAACGCGAATCATCTCCGATATAATCGGCTACCGAGGTCAGAAATGCTATCACATCGTGCTTGACTACCTTTTCGATCTCATCGATGCGCTTGATATCGAAATTCGCCCGTTCCTTGATACGTTGCAAGGCCTCAGCGGGAATGACTCCCATCTCGGCATGGGCCTCGCAAGCAAGCAATTCGATCTCCAGCCACTTCCGGTAGCGGTTCTCACCGCCCCAGATTGCGGCCATTTCCGGACGGCTGTAACGTTCTATCATATTATTATTCCTCGTTCTTTATTAATTGAGAGAAGGATTGAAAGATAACCGGGTCGGTTCCGTGCCTTAAGGAAGTGAAAAAGGATCTTTTCGAAAATGGCGCCAAACAGGCTGAAAAAGCCGGTTTTTCACCCGCGAAACTCTTCGCTGACACACTGCTGGCTTCCAACCACGAGCCTGGGCCCGCATACGTTCTGGGTTGAAATCAATTCACTGAAGGCGTTGAAAGCGATATCGGGATGATTGTTTACCTCGGACAGATGAGCGAGAAAGAGGCATTCAAGATCCGGATTGACTATATCTGTCAGAAGACCCGCGGACTCCCTGTTTGAGAGATGGCCGTGTCGGGACCTGACACGTTGCTTCAGGGGCCAGGGATACGGACCGTTCATCAACATGTCCTCGTCATGATTTGCCTCAAGAACAAGCACCCCGCATCCCTTGAGTTTTTCCCTGACCAATCTGGTGACCATCCCCAGATCGGTTGCTATTCCGATTCTGCCTTCGCCGCCATCTATGACCAGTCCTATGGGATCTACTGTATCGTGGGTTACGGGAAATGGGTCCAGAAGGAGGTCCCTGAACTCAAAGGAACAGCCGGACTCGAATTCAATCAGGCGTACGGAACGAAAAAGCTCACACGCTTCACGTCCGGCTGGGTAGCTGACAAGGACCGGCAGATTGAACTTTCTCGCGAGCGCTCCAGCCCCCCGAACATGATCAATGTGCTCGTGGGTTATAATAATAGCATCAATTTCCGAGCCCGTTACCCCCAGTTGCGACAATCGTGCCACGATTTCCCTGGCCGACAATCCCGCGTCGACGAGAATTTTCGTGCGGGCCGTTTCAACGAACAGGGAGTTTCCCTTGCTGCCACTGGCAAGCAGACAGACCCGCACATGTCCTCCTCGAATAAGCGGACAATAAAAAGCCGGGACAAGAGAATACTTCCTGTTCCGGTAAGAATAGGCCCGCTCTGAAAACCCTTGAAAAACTCCAGAAACTCAAAGCTCGCCAGCAATACTCAAACAGGCATTTTATACAGAAATACCGTTGAAGATTCAAGCTGAAACTTGAAAGTCAAACAAAATAATGCCGCTCACATTAACCGCCTGGTTTTCGTTTTCCTCCATGAAAAATATAACACGTCCACACCGATGAACGGACAGTTTGTCTTAAAAACCCCCTATAAAAAGGTTGACGGAGGTTCGGCAGGTTGTATAGTATTTCATGCCCGGTTTTGAAAAAGATTTCAAATCATTCATTTTTTCGGAGGACAGACCATGGCGCTTCGAGTCGCGATAAACGGTTTCGGCAGAATCGGCCGAATGGTGCTCAGGCAGGCAATTAAGGAAAAGGATATCCAGATTGTCGCCATCAACGATCTCAGCGAACCAAAGATTCTCGCGCATCTTTTCAAATATGATTCCGTTCACGGAGCATATTCAGGAAAGGTTGAGACCGGTGATGGCCAGATGGTGGTAAACGGCACACCCATCAAAATATTTTCCATCAAGAACCCCGATGAACTCCCATGGAAAAGCGAGTCCGTAGATGTAGTTCTGGAAGCTACGGGTCATTTTACATCCAGAGACAAGGCTGAATTACACCTGAAGGCCGGCGCCCGCCGAGTCATCATTTCCGCTCCGGCAACGGATCCTGATATCACAATCGTTATGGGCGTCAATGACAGCATGTATGATCCGGAAAGGCACTTCATCATCTCGAACGCCTCATGCACAACCAACTGCCTCGCTCCGGTGGTCAAGGTTCTTCACGAGAACTTCGGCATTGAAAAAGGATTGGTAACTACCGTACATTCATACACCAATGACCAGAGAATTCTCGATCTGCCCCACAAGGATTTAAGGAGGGCGCGCGCCGCCGCGCTCTCCATGATACCTACCGCCACTGGCGCGGCCAGGGCAATTTCCCTGGTCCTTCCCGAGCTCAAGGGAAAACTGGATGGCATGGCGATTCGTGTTCCGACACCAAACGTCTCGGTGGTTGACCTGGTTGTCTCTCTGGCAAAGAACACGGATGTGGAAAAGGTGAATAATGCTCTGAAAAAAGCGGCCAGGGGAGCTATGAAAGGAGTCCTTGACGTTTCAGACGAACCCCTCGTCTCCATAGATTTTAACGGCGACACCCACTCTTCCATAGTTGACGCACAGTCTACAAAAGTAATAGAGGGTAACATGGCAAAGATCATCTCCTGGTACGACAATGAAACGGGTTTTTCCAGGAGGCTCATCGATTTGATGCGCCTGACAGCGTAAGGGAATATCAGTTACAGACTACGATTAGTTTTGCATCAAATAGATTTTCAATCTAAATTCCACTCACCAATCCTTAATTCCAACCAGGGAGCCTAATATTTATGCCGATTCAATATCTGGATGAGATTAAAGACCTTGCCGGGAAAAGAGTGTTTTTGCGGGTAGACTTCAATGTTCCATTGGACGAAAAAGGAAACATTACCGATGATACGCGCATCAGGGCGGTTTTACCTACCATAAACTATGCCCTGGACTGTTCGGCGAAAATCATAATAGCTTCCCATATGGGACGGCCCAAAGGCGAAAAGAATTCCAAATATTCCATGGCGCCGGCCGCCAAAAGACTTTCGAGACTTCTCGACAAAGATGTTGTTCTGGCCCCTGATTGTATTGGCGGCGAGGTCGAAACCCTGGTCCAGGACATGAAGCCCGGCGATGTCTTGATGCTGGAAAACCTTCGTTTCTACCCCGGAGAAGAGAAAAACGATCCTGATTTCGCCCGTTCTCTTGCGACGCTCGCGGATATTTACGTAAATGACGCATTTGCCGTTTCCCACAGAGCGCATGCTTCCGTGGAAGCAGTGACCCGCTTCATGCCGGTCATTGCCGCCGGTTTCTTGATGAAAAACGAAATGGCCTTTTTTCATCGCGCCATGAAAAATCCGGTACACCCCCTGGTGGCTATTCTGGGGGGCGCCAAGGTTTCCGGAAAGATTCAGGTCATTGACAATCTCCTGACCAAGGTGGACAAAATAATAGTTGGCGGCGGAATGGCATTCACCTTCCTCAAGGCTCTTGGATATGATATCGGAAAGTCTCTTGTAGAGGAACAACTGCTGGAAACGGCTCTGAAGACCTATAACAAGGCCAGAGAAAAGGGAATAAAATTCTATCTTCCCGTAGACTGCGTCGTAGCTGATCGCTTCGATCCCGCCGCAGAGATCAAAATTACTCCCATTCAGGAGATCCCCCAGGACTGGATGGCGTTAGACATAGGTCCCGCCACCACGACGCTTTTTTCAGAGGCGTTGCAGAATGCAAAGACTATTATCTGGAATGGACCCATGGGTGTTTTTGAAATGGACGCATTCTCCAGAGGCACATTTGCCATGGTAAGCGCCGTTGCGAACTCTTATGCACTGACAATTGTCGGAGGCGGCGATACGGATGTCGCCATACATCGCGCGGGCGAATTCGCCAAGATTAGTTACATATCCACTGGAGGCGGCGCCTTTCTGGAACTTCTCGAAGGAAAGAAGCTTCCCGGCATAAGGGTTCTGGAAGAGAGCGTCCATAACCAATAGTCGCGAATCCATCCAAGGAGTGTTTATGCGAATTCCGGTGTTTGCGGGAAACTGGAAACTCAACAAAAAATCCGCCGACGCATGTGAGTTGGCGAGAAAGCTTGTCCAGCTATTAGGTGATGTTACTGATGCCGAAATAATACTCGCTCCCTCTTTTACAGTATTGGGCAAGGTTTGCGAAACGCTCTCCGGTTCAAGAATATCCCTCGCGGGCCAGAATTGCTTCTGGATGGAAGAGGGCGCGTTTACCGGCGAGATTTCCCCTGGCATGCTTGCGGACTCTGGATGCGAATATGTAATCATAGGACATTCCGAGAGACGACAATACTTTGGGGAAACAGATGAAACTGTTAATCTGAAGGTAATGAATGCGCTGCAATCCGGCCTCAAGGTCATCCTTTGTATAGGCGAAACCCTTCAGGATCGGGAATCCGACGAGACCCTTCATGTACTGGAACGCCAGACACGTATTGCCTTGCGGGGCATACGCACCGAAGATATTCAGCGAATCACAATCGCGTATGAACCTGTTTGGGCCATAGGCACGGGCAAGACCGCGACCGATGAACAGGCGCAGGAGGCCCACTCGTTCATCCGCAAGCTTCTGTCGGGAATATTCTCCGCTCAGGAGTCTGATAGAATCAGAATCCTCTACGGCGGCAGCGTGAAACCAGAAAACATAAAGGGGCTCATGTCGCAAAGCGATATCGACGGAGCACTCGTTGGGGGGGCAAGCCTCTCGGCCGATAACTTCGCCGCCATCGTGCGAAACGGAAAATAATTACTTCACCTGTCGTAAAAATATATGCTATGGTACGACTCTTATTTCAGCACGGAAAGGTTTATGTATAATGATTGGTTTTCTTACTACTATTCACATCATTGTCAGTATCACGCTGGTTGTTATCGTTCTTCTTCAAGCAGGAAAAGGCGCGGACCTGGGCGCCACATTTGGCACTGGTTCCAGTCAATCACTATTTGGCGCTGGAGGAGGCGGCAGTTTTCTGGGAAAACTGACCGCCGGAGCAGCAATAGTCTTTATGGTGACTTCTCTTTCGCTTGCATACTTATCCGGTAAAACAGGCGGATCATCCATCATGCCAAGCAAAAAACCAGCCGCGAAAACATCTCCTCAACAGTCAATGCCCGCGCAGAAAGAGCCTTCGACACTTCCTGCAAAGCAGTAGATTTATAGACACTTTACTCTTGACTTTATAGATACAAACTGGTAAAAACATCCCATCAATTGATGGGCAAAAGCATAATCTCAGCTTTAAATCAGATCAAGAATTCAAAATTTGCGGTGGTGGCGGAATTGGTAGACGCGCCAGCTTGAGGGGCTGGTGGCTGCAAGGCTGTGCTGGTTCGATTCCAGTCCACCGCACCATTAAAGGCTACGAAATTTCGTAGCCTTTTTTATTGTTTGCCCAGCTACGCCGGGCAAACAATAAAGTTCAGAACGCTCTCGGACGTCCTTTTCTTTTACGGTGGACAACTCTCCAGGGGATAATCCGAAAGGCGTACAAAACGGAAGCCCCTCTTTCGCAGTTGCGGCACGGCGGCCATAACCCCCTTCCCTGTTCCGCTCTCCGGATGATTCATGTGGAGGATCACGATGGAACCGGAAGAGGAAGAGAGAAGCGCGGCGGCAACCTTGTCAGCGGAATATGTCGCGCCGGCGTCGCCGAGTACGGAGAATCCGATTACCTTGTGGCCCAGGCGCTCCGCCACCCGCACCGCGATCTCGTCGTAATAGGCGGTGCCGGATCGGTAGTAGACCGTCCTCTTGCCAGTAAGTTTTTCTATCTTTCTTGCGTTCAATTCAATCTCATCCACCAATTCCCCCACATCCCTGGTGCCGTTTATGCCGTAGACCGACTTTCCGTTCACCGATGCCGGCTTGTGCATCAGACCATGGTTTGCGATGGTGAACAGCGGATTTCCGGCCAGTTCCAGGAAGAGCTCCGGATTGGCGTCTATCCAGCGGGCATTGATAAAAAGCGTGGCGGGTATTTTCTCATTGTCGAGAAAACGGACCAGCTCCATATCAACGCCCTTCCCTTTGGCGCTGCCGCATGCGTCGAAGGTCAAGGCCACCACCTTCTCTTTCGTGGCCAGTGACGTCTTGACCCCCGTTACCGTCTCTCCCCATTCTTCAGGCGACTGTCCGGAATATGCGGTAACAATAGCCTTCTTTTTTGCCTCATACTCATCCTGCGCAGACGTGGCGCCAAAAGCTTTGTCCGTATTCCCGGCGGCAAGAAGCGCCAAAACGACTGCCGTTGCCAGTCCAAGCCCGTTTCTCCATTTCCCCATCTTTATCCCCTTTCCTTTTGAGCAGTTCGCACAATATAAGGCAAATTCCCCTTTCAGCACAAGACACGCCCGAAAAAAAACCCTCCGGCGGGAAATGCGGAGGGTTTTTTACAATGAAACATTTTGGGATCAAGCAGGTGTTACGCCAGGGACCCTTCAAAGACCATTTCAACTACGCCTCCCAGGGCCTCCCCATCATAGAAAGGAACATTAACGATGGTGAGCGTTCCTTCCGGACCGTCCATGGTCAGGTAGTTTATCTTGCTGGATTTGTCCGCAAAGGCCTTGTAGATGCTTTTCAACTTTACCATGGTCTCGGGTTTGTGACACGCCGCCATGTTCTTCCCGACCTCAAGACCGGCGATTTTCAGCTCATCAAAAAGGGTATAGGCCCTCTTGTTGGCGTAGGTAACGTTAAAATCGGGGTCGGATACGATTACCGCGGTGTTGAGGTTCTCCCATACCTTGTTTACATCGCCCATGCTTTTCTCCTCCCATTTTCTCTGAATTATTTAGACTTATCCCGTCCGCATGCCCTGAAAGGCGAGCGTGGCATGCGGGGCGCCTTTTCGCGGTCAGTGGAATCCCTTTCCAGGGATATTGAGGGCTTTAGAGAAGACATGAAAAATCTTCCCTTCCCGAAGACCGCAAAACATCGTTTGACTTTTAATGAAATTATACGGGTCTGTCAACATCTATTTCAGGGAGATAATACCGTGAAAGAAGGATTTCCTATAAACAGAACAGAAATAGCTAAGGAAAAAAGCATTTGCACAGTCATGAAACAGGGCGTCCGCACTACCATAGGTCTCTGGAGGAAAGTTCTCCGCGATAACGACTTATCGAAAAATATGATGGATTTTTGCCCGATTATCCCGGATACTTTTTCCATGGACACAAAAATAAATCTACCGGCATATGATGGATTCGAACAGGGGCCCATCCGCCCGCCCAGCGAGGCTGTCAGCCTGCTGGTCAGGGTTACCCGGAACTGCCACTGGAACCGTTGCGCGTTCTGTCCCGTGTACAAGGGGACGCGATTCTCCATGCGTCCGGTTGAGCACGTACTGAAGGATCTGGAGAGTATAGCCCGCCATGTGGAAACACTCTCGCTGATCTCCACAGGCGCCGGCTTCCTTCTTGAAGAAGACGTTACGACGGTGTTCAACGCACTGCCTCCGGAGGAAACAGCGCCCTTCCGCGCCGCCCTGGGCTGGTTTGCATCAGGCATGGAATCAGTATTTCTCCAGGACGCGGACAGCCTGACCATCCGTCCGGCGAAACTTCTCATCATCCTGAAGCGCCTGCTTGAGCTCTTTCCCACCGTAAAGAGGATTACATCCTACAGTCGGTCGGACACGATTGACCGTCTCTCTTCTGAAGAACTGGGGATGCTGAAGGATGGCGGGCTGAACCGGATACATATCGGCATGGAATCCGGGTGCGACGAGGTTCTCGCACTGATGCGCAAGGGCGTCACCAGTGAGCAGCACGTGAAGGCGGGACTGAAGGTCAGATCAGCGGGAATCGAGTTGTCCGAGTACTACATGCCCGGACTGGGCGGCCGCGGGCTGTGGCGCGAACACGCCCAGGATACCGCCGCCGTCATGAACAGGATAAACCCGGATTTCATAAGGCTCCGGACCCTTGCCATTCCCGATAGCCTCCCCCTGGCGGATGAAGTCCGCGCCGGCAGGTTCAGCAAATGTCCGGATATCCTGGTGGCGGAGGAGATACTGCTTTTTCTCGACATTCTGGAAGAAGTCACGGGTTACCTGGCAAGCGACCACATACTCAATCTCTTCCCGGAACTGGAAGGCCGTCTGCCTGGTGCGATTAAAGGGATGACAAGCCTTGTCTGGGAATTTCTTACCATGGATCCGGAAAGCAGGTTCATCTACCAGCTTGGCAGACGGCTCGGAAAAATATCGCGTCTCGCGGATGTCCACCTCCCCGGAAAAAAGGCCGAAATCATGAAGACCGCCGCCAGGATAGGCGCGACTCCTGAGAATCTGGACGAAATCACTGACAGGATAGTGAAACGCTTTATCTGAGGCCGGAACGGGAAAAGCATGCATCATCCCGACGGAGAGCCCGTACCGACAAGGCGGGCTCTCCATGTTTGAGGCATTCTCTTCCGACAATTATGATGTTATCCAATACCTATATGTGCTATATAACCCGGCAGACCCATTGATACAGACCATATATTAATTTCTAATCAACAGCCCCACATCCTTCCCGTCCACGCACAAGACGTAAACCGCCTTGCCATGGAGCGCGCGCCGGAAAATATTGAACATGGAGGTTGCGGTGACCCAGTCTCTTTCTTCTTTCAGCGGTATGGAGATATTCCTGCTGACGTGTGCCGTTATCGGGGGCTTCTTCGTCCTGGTTAAGCTTGTCATCCAGTTTATCGGCGGCGAAATGGATACGGACATCGGTATCGACGGTGATGTCGGCGGCGACATCGGACACTCCGACTCGGACGCCGGATTCCGCGTCCTTTCCCTGCACGGGCTTTCCGCCTTTTTCATGATGTTCGGACTGGTGGGATTCGCGCTGTTCCGGCAAAGCCATGCCGGGGCGGCCGTTTCCATTGCCGGCGCGGCCGCGGCCGGGATGGCCTCGGTGTGGATCATCGGCAAAATATTCCGTCTGGCTTCCCGTCTGCAATCCAGCGGCACACTCAAAACAGCGGACGCAGTCGGCTGCACGGGCATCGTTTACCTGACAATCCGGAAAGAGGGGACCGGACGGGTGAGCATCAACTTCCGAAACCGCCTGCGGGAATTCGACGCAATAGAGAAAAACGGCGCGCAACTGCCTACGGGAACAACGATTCGCGTAGTTGACGTAAGAGCAAACATACTTGTGGTGGAAGCTGAAGAATAAGGAAAGGAGTAGTTATGTTCAACCTGTGGAGTATCCCCCTTGCAGCGCTTCTCATTCTGGTAGTGTCTACCCTGCTCTACCTCGCCTCCCGCTACAAACGCTGTCCATCGGACAAGATCCTCGTTATTTACGGAAAGGTGGGGGCCGGCCAGTCCGCCAACTGCATCCATGGCGGCGGCGCCTTCATCTGGCCGCTGATACAGGATTACGCCTACATCAGCCTGACGCCGATGACCATCAATATTCCTCTGCAGAAGGCGCTGTCGATGCAGAATATCCGAATCAACGTTCCCTCGACCTTTACCGTCGGCATCAGCACCGAACCGGAGGTTATGGCCGCCGCCGCGGAACGGCTTCTCCATCTTACCCAGACGCAGATAGAAGAAATGGCAAAGGAGATAATCTTCGGCCAGCTGCGCCTCACCGTTGCATCCCTCACCATTGAGCAGATCAACCAGGATCGGGAAAGCTTCCTGGAGTCGATCCGTAAAAACGTTTCTCCGGAACTCAACAAGATCGGCCTGTCACTCATTAACGTTAATATCACCGATATTACCGACGAATCAGGCTATATCGATTCCATAGGCAAGAAAGCGGCCTCGGAGGCCATCAACCAGGCCAAGATCGATGTGGCGGAACAGGAAAAGCTCGGCGCCATTGGAGAAGCCGAGGCAACCAGGGAAAAGGAAATCAGGGTTGCTGAAAACGTGGCGGAATCCGAAAAAGGCAAGAAAAAAGCCGAGGCGGACCAGCGCGTCTTCGTACAGCAGCAGGAGACGGAAGCAACCATTGGCGAGGCTGCCGCCAACCGTGACAAGGAAATCAAGGTGGCGGAAAACGTGGCGGAATCGGCGAAGGGCCAAAAGAAGGCCGAGGCGGATCGACGCATATTCGTCCAGCAGCAGGAGGCGCTGGCCATGGAAGGCGAAAACCGCGCCAAGGCGGATATCGCAAAGGCAAATGCCGAACTGGCGGTTAAGCAGGCGTCCGCGATGCAGATAGGCGAGGTGGCGCGCAGGGAGGCCGAAGTGGAGATCCAGAAGGCCCAGTACAAGGCTGAACAGGAGCGGCTGAACGCGGAAGAGGTGGTACGCCAGGAAATCAACAAGAAGAAGATCGAGATAGCCGCTGAAGCCGAGGCCGAGAAGATACGCCGCGAGGCCAGAGGTCAGGCCGATGCCATCCTTCTCAAGTACCAGGCCGAAGCGGAGGGAATACGAAAGGTCCTAGAAAGCAAGGCGGCGGGTTACCTTGACCTGGTCAAGGGCTGCAACGGCGACGCCAAGGCGGCGGCCACCCTCCTTATGACGGAAAAGATCGAACAGATCGTCCAGCTTCAGGTGGAAGCCATCAGAAACATCAAGATTGACAAGGTAACGGTCTGGGACCCGGCAGGAGGAGGCGCCGAAGGCGGCGCCACGGCAAATTTTCTTTCAGGACTGATCAAAAGCCTGCCGCCACTGCACGAGGTAGCCGGAATGGCCGGGATTGAACTTCCCAGATATCTGGGGGAGATAGCCCCGGAAAAGATGCCGGCGCCGCGCAAAGAGAAACCCCTTTCCCGGGAAGAGGCGGCCCCTGAAAGATAAGGCGCCGCCCCCATTCACCGAATCCCCATGAAACGCCTGAAAAGAGAAGGGAAGCGGAACCAGACGCGCCCCTTCTCTTTTAGCCGAGGGTGGAGACAGGACCGTGAAATCCTTCCGGGCCGGAAATCAGTATCTGGAGACAGTCAGAGGGACATTGAATGCTCCGGACATCTCGGCCATGACCTTGGCGCCGTTCTTCCTCTTAAAATCAAAGGTTCCCGAGATCTTACCCGAAGAAACACCCTTGATCGTCGCCTTGCCTTCATTGGCCCCGAAGGAAAGCGTGGTCCCCTTCGGTCCGGACAGGATCCTCACCGCGCCATAGCTCCAGAGGGGCTTGCCGTAGCCTGCCTTGGGGGAATAGGTTCCGTCGACAACGGGATTGGGACCATTCAGGAAGGTTATTACCACTATGAAATCCTTCTTGTTCTTCAGCGGCAGAACCATGTCGCTGGACATCTGTTCCACCGTGAAATTGCCGTTGGACAGATAGACCTCGATCTTTTTACCATCCTTGCCGCGCTTCGCTCCAACAGAATTAATCTTGCTGAAGTTCAGGGGAGACACCTCCTTGAAAGACTGCACATCGCTACAGGACAGTTTCTTGATGGTATTGCCCGGAGGGGCGGCGGCGTTGGCGTAAACAGGCATGAGTAGAGCACACATCAGAGCGATAAGGGTCTTTTTCATTTCTTCCTCCATTTAGATAATATGATTGGACCATTACAACCTTTCTTTAAAACAATCGGCGAAAGGACATATCACCTCCTTTTCCTCATGCGGCTTATTCAGGCCGCGTCTTTTTCCCCGCCTCCCGAAAAGTAGCGGCGACCCTGGCGATGAACGCCTCGAAATCCTCGCCAGCCGCGCTCCTGCTCCCGGAAAATGCAACCGCCATGGAATCACCCGATGAGAGAGAAACGAGATACAGCTCCATGTCCCTGGGCGAGGGTATCTTCGATGAGAAAGATTTCCCTGACACGGAGCGGCCCAGGAAGTTCCGTTGTACGGGCTTCTCAGCGCCTCCGGAGACCCCGAGGAAGGTTGTCTTCACATAGTCCATGACCGCGGAGTTATTATTGTCCAGGCTCTCATGCATATCCCTGGAAACGAAAACAAGGATAACTTCCAGCAAAGCCTTGCCCGGCGAGGCATCAGGCGGAGCGGAAACGGTAACCGCGTCCAGCCCGGCATCCTTTGGCGCGGACACCGGCATTGCCGTTTCAAAAGAAACGGAGCGCCATTCCGTAATGAAAGGGGCAGCCGCCAATGCCAGCCGTGGCGCGACTGCAAGCATGAAAAGCGTCGTGATAATTACGAAATAACTGAAGCGCTTCATTCTGATCACCTCCATGGATCTTGCGGGATTCAGCTTACAGGGCAGGCGGATCAACCGGATTTTAATAATCGCACTGGAGAGCGTCCCGGCGCAGCAGACCCGCGGTTGCTATTTTCCCACCCCGGAACCGGGCAAATATCCAGTCGTCCCCTCCTTCAAAACACGCCGGCGCGGTTTCTACCACGTCGCCCTTTAATACGTAACCTCTTCTCCTTTCTGGAGGATTCCGCATGACCACGTGAAAATACGCCTTTGGTTCCGAGACAACGCAGCGCGTCACCGGCTCGTAACCTTGGGTAGTAAAGACATCCCCAGGCCACGCGGCGCCGCAGAAAGAGACAATGCCATCCACGGTTTGCATCCTTACGCCGTTTTCATCCACAAGTATGACCACTGTCCCCTGTTCATCGACGTAGCGGTATTCTCCGTTCTTCCAGAGGCCAGCCACCCCTACGCCATCGCAGATATGGCCGGTAGCCCCGAATACCGCCGAATAGGAGAAAGAAAGGGCGTCCCCTGCCAGCATCAGTGAAAGAACCCCGTGCATGCTCTTCCATTGGCCGCTTGGGTCGAAATCACGGAAGTCCTGAGCTGAAAGCATGTCGCATGGCAACATGAAAAGAAGCAGCGCAAATAAAAAAAGACATCGACGCAGACATGCGGAAATGGCTTCCGTCGCACTGCCACCCCTTGCCTTTTCCTTTGCTTTCTTCAAATAACCCTCTGAAATATCGCTCATCTGTCTCTTTTCCATATGCGACGTAAGACCGGTACGGAAGAAATAGAAAAGCCGCCCCCTTCACTTTCACGCGAATCGGAACGGCCTTCCGTTTTGCCATCGAACCAACGTAATCAACTTTATCAGACCTCTGGTTGCTGAATTTTTAATACAATGTTTTATTTAAATACCCGCTATTCCTGGATATGTCAATCTTCGTAAAAAATGGAACAGAACTTGGAAAATCAGGTTGATAGAGAAGAACAACACTAATTGGAATGATTTGTATCCTGAATTGATTTAAAAGCCATGGATGCCCGACAAATGCACTCGGGCATGGTTAACGCTTAGTTAACGGTTTTTTGTGCTGAATAGTGACAAATGCGGATATGATCGGCCCCTCCGAATCGATTGATTCATCATTTGAATTCAAGTCGGCGCTTTTTCCCCTCACCCCTGGACCGCCACCAGGCCGGCGCGTCCTGGGATATCCTTCATGGACAGGACGCAATCGGGAGCGTCGGCGGCGTACCCGGACGCCGCCTCACCCAGGGTGATGAAGCTCGCCCCCTGGGCCAGCAGACGGCGTACAAGGTCGGCGAATACCGCCGAGAGATTCCCCCCCTCCATTTCCGCGTGGATGGTGTGGACGTTCAGCCCGGGCCCGATGAGGGAGAGGTAGCGGTCATTGATGTTCATCGGCGTGACCCCGTCCGCGCCCAGCAGCTCGTCCATGGTCGGAAGGGTTGAAGGTATCTGGAGGGTTGAGAAACGTCTTCCGGCGAACACCGGGAAAAACGGCGCCTTGCCCCTGGAATCGCTGCAATAGCGAAGCCCCATGGAGTCCTGTATCTCCAGGGACGCCGAGGAGACGGTCCAGCCGGGAGCGGCGACGGTCTCCGCCCGGCGGCCCAGGATGTCCACAAACAGCTTCCCCGCCTTTTCCAGTTCATCGCGCGCCTCCTCCGGCCGCATCCGCGGCAGGTGGTCATGCCAAAGCACATGGTCCCAGCAGTGAATCCCCACCTCATGCCCGTCCTTTTCAACCATCTTCAGCACATGGGGAAGGGAAGCGGCGATTTGCGGCGCGGGAAGAAGGGTGCCGTAGAGGAGGGTCTTCAGACCATAGGTGGAAGGGGCCCTGGTGCGCAGCATCTTTCGCAGAAACCCCTTGCGGGTGAAGACGCGGCGCAGGGCCTTCCCGGAATTGTCCGGTCCCATGGAAAAGTAGAAGGTGGCGCGGACGCCCAGTGAACCGAGGATCTCCAGGAGGGCGGGCACGCCGTCACGGGTCCCCGCATAGGTATCCACATCCACCTTCAGGGCGATAACGGAAGAATTCATTGACCGATCATCCGCTCTATCTTTTCGCCTTCATCCACCAGGTAGAAATCAAGGGTCTTTTTCAGGGCCTCGTTAATGTCCGTAACCGGCTTCCAGCCCAGCATCTCTTCCGCCTTTCTGATGGAAGGGACACGGGTGAGGATATCCTGGTATCCGCTGCCGTAAAAATCTTCGGAGGTTACCTCCACGATCCGGCATGATTCCGCCCTCTCCCGGTATTTGGGATACTGCTTCACCAGGTCTTTCAGGAGGAAGGCCAGTTCCTTGACCGACAGGTCGTTGGCCGGATTGCCGATGTTGAATATTCCACCCTCCGCGCAGCCGTTCCGGTTTTCGATAATCTTCATCAGGCAGTCGATGCCGTCTTCAAGATAGGTAAAGGAGCGGCGCTGGGCGCCTCCGTCCACCAGGTTTATGGGCTCGCCCATGATGATGTCGTAGAGAAACTGGGTCAGCACCCGGGAGCTTCCCTCCTTGGCCGTGTCGATGCTGTCCAGGCGGGGCCCGATCCAGTTGAAGGGCCGGAACAGGGTATAGCTCAACCCCTCATGCCTGCCGTAGGCGTAGATGACCCGGTCCAGCATCTGCTTCGCGCAGGAATAGATCCAGCGCTCCTTGTGGATGGGACCGAGCACCAGCGGAGAGGACTCTTCGTCGAATTCGGCCTCCGGGCACATGCCGTACACCTCGGAGGTGGAGGGAAAGACCACCCGTCTGCCGTACTTGACGCACTGGCGGATGATGGTCAGGTTCTCCTCGAAATCCAGCTCGAATACCCGCAGGGGCTCCCGCACGTAAGAGGCGGGGGTAGCGATGGCCACCAGGGGCAGGACCACGTCGCATTTTTTGATGTTATAGGCAATCCACTCCTTGTTGATGGTAATGTCGCCTTCCAGGAAATGGAATCTGGGGTTGCCGATGGAATGTTCGAGCTTGTCGCTGCTCATGTCCAGCCCGTACACCTCCCAGTCGGTTGTGGTAAGGATGCGGCGCGTCAGGGCGTTGCCGATAAAGCCGTTTACTCCGAGAATGAGGATTTTCATGGTTGTGGAAGCTCCGGTAGATTATTTTTTTTCGCCATTCCGGACCATCTGACGGTGGTCCGGACTATTGGTTTCCGATTCAGATTGCATGCGGGAATGTGACTCTTTTCTCAAAAAGACAAGGCCGCCTTGTAGACATCGTCGTAAGAGTTGCTTGTGATTATGCCGCCCGCTCCGGCGTTTGTGCTGTAGCTGAAGGCCTCGTTGTACAATAATGGACAGGTGATCTCGTTCACCGGAAGAAGAAGGGTGAAAGAATCGGCAATTCCGGCATTGACACGAAAATCCTTATCCATGCCGGTTTTATTATTCCAGACAACAGCTTTTGGCACGCCCTGGTAATATGGCAGGAACGGCTTGAAAAACGCGCCGCCCATTGGAAGTCCGATATATCCATCTCCGTATATAAGTTTACTACGAATGCAATTTGTTCTTGTGGTCATGAGCGTCAATATATTGAACCTTATATTCCGACTAGGATCCGGAGTTGAATTTGGAAACAACAGAGAATAATCCCAGGTCATCTGAGAGAAACCCGGACAAGAATAATTCCATCCGTTTTCCGGGAAACCGATTGATTCGATAAATGAATCAGAATAATAAATATCCTTTTTCCAAGGGGTGACCCGGGAGAACATCAAAGGATTCACGCATCCCCTGCAATATGTGTTCGGTATGACAAAACTTGAAAATCCGTAAACAAATTGATATGGCCCGGCCATCTGGAGAAAAACAAGGATCGGCTGCCCGCTGTTCCGATATTGAAATACCGGAAACCATGGGGATTGCAGGTAATTTTTGTTCCTTTCGTAAAATGTGAGCGGATCTTTGGCGGGGTTGGCGTAGGGATCGAAATCGTACTCAAACAGCCAGCCTATCCCCGGTTCAGAGGAAAAGGAGACCCCCTTCAGGTTGAAGAACCCCAACTGTCCCTTCTGGTCGAAACCGAAGGGAATATACCCTCCCGGCGCCTCGGCCCACATCTTCAGGTTCTCCGGCTCCAGCAGAGTCAAAACATAGCGGCAGGCATCGATATCCTGACCGAGTTCTTTATACAACAGACCCTCTTTATCGTTACCCTCCGGGCCGAATATGGTCTCGGCGAAGCTGGTCAGCAGGGGCGCGCTGATGTCTCGGCCCTTTTCCGCTTGAAGCGCTATAGTATCGAAGGCCTTCTCTGAAACAGATTGATAGAAAAGATGGTACCTCTGACTCAGCCCCGGGTCGACCCTTGTGACGGGGAATTGGCTCAGGAACCTGAGATAGGAGTCCAGCCGCCCGAGCTGCTCCATGCACAAAAGGAGGGTTGAAATATTCTCGAACCCGTCCATGACCTCTTTTCGGCCTGGAATGTCCAGATTGGGACGCAACTGTCGTATGACCGTGTCGTAGGAGGTGGTATCGTATCCGCTTACAAACATTTCATCCACGCGCATGATGTTGCTGGAAGTGACGGCCGGTTCCCGCGCCTTCGATGACCGTGCGTCAAGGCGCTCCTTCTTGAGATTATTCAGATCCCGCTCAAAGGCCAGGTAGAGCCTCGAACCCTGCGGAGCGGATTTGCGCATGGCCTTTTGCACACCCTGGTCCTTGATCTTTTTCTCGGCGGCCTTGGCCTGTTTCTGATCCTGGTCTTTTGATTTCTTCTTATCCTCCATGTAGCGCTTCCAGTCATCATAGCTTGTGAAGCATGATTCCGGTGGTTCAAGAGGGCCCTTTACGGGATCCACCGTGTCGGGGAGTGTCAGCTTGGCCAAGGGAGGCAAATTGACCGCGGGGACGGAAATGGGCTGCCCCTCGTTTTGCAGCATGCCCTGGATAGTCATCGCCCATGCGGTCGGGTCCACTGTCCCGTCCGGAGCGGATATGGCTTCCACGCTGATGTTTTTATAACTCTTCGCCCATCCGTTGGACCGCGAGTGCTGCACCTCCGCCGAACCCGACGCTCCGACGACCAGCCCGGAATACTTGACCGAAAGGGCGCCGCCGTATCGGGCCTCGCGGTTTCCGTCCTCGACGTGGAAACCGAGTTCGCCCTTGGCCAGTCCATAGTTCATCAGACTGACGGAGGAAACAAAGGCGTTGCCGTTATAGGCGTAAAAATCTTTGATAGCGTCGCCAATGTCATTGCGCAGCGCCAGCATGTTACTTATCAGCCTGGCCTGGACCGAAGGGTCGGAATATCTGGCGTGTTGCGCCTTGAGGAGGGCGAAAATACGCTCCATCTCAGTCAGTAATTGGATATTGCCATAAGCGTTGGATTGGTCCGCCAGGACCCCGTGATTGACGATTTGCAGTTTCGAAACGTACATCTCGCCGCCGCCGGGGACCGGCGCCTCGGTGTAATTCACCAGACTCTTTATCTCTTCCTTGGTCAGGGACTTGCCCACGAGATATCGGGAAAAATCGTCGGAAGCGCCAAAGCCGCCGGTGATGATTTTGATGTAGGCGCCGCTACGGTTGTAGGTCATCTTCACGCTGACCGTGCCGTCAGACGTGGACATCTGGAATTTGTTCTGCTGGCTGTAGGAGGCCTGGGCCTTGAAACCTCCCTTCTTGACCGACGCTGAAAAGTCGTACTGCATCTGATCGGTATGAGATGTCGCGCTCTTGTCGGTGACGAGGGATATCCTGGTCCTGGCCGTAGTTGCGCTTCGGAGATTCTTGTCCAGCCTTGAGTCTTCGTCGAGAAGCTTGATATGGAAAATGGGCCTGTTGATATACAGGGAATTGGCCGTATCCAGCACGGTGCCGATAACGAAAGTCTTCACGTTGTCGAGAGTGATGGGCTGGCCGGCTTGCGTGTCATGGACGAAGCGATCAAAGTCAGTGTTGTCCATACCTGTCTCCCGGGCCAGCGCGGGGTAACGGGAAACATAGTCGTTATGGTTGTCCCCGGATGAATCCGAGCCGCCGCAGGCCGGCAGGACAAGGGCAAAGATCAGCGGCAAAAGCGGCTTCCAATGACGGTGGTTGGAGCCCATTGCCGCCTTCAGGAAAAAAACTAAACCGGTCAAACGGGTCCATGCGCGAACTGATGAAATCATTACCAACCTCCTCCTTGGCCGCTGAAGTATGCCGCTCTGTCGAATTCTCCGTCCGGATTTGTCAATAGTCGCCACCCCTTTCGGGAGTGGTTGTTTTCATCGATAATATCAGAGAATTCCGGGAACACCATCACAAGTACCCCAACTGATTTTGCCTGGCCGGCTAACCGAAACCGGGGGAGTAGCTGCGCTACATTGAGGATTTCGCGATTGTGATACAGCGGAAAACTGCCTGAAGGCGGGATGCGGGATTAGGACGAATGAAAGCGTTTATCTTCCATTGAATGGGAAAGAATGAAGTCCCCTGGGGTCAGCTCTTCCTCCCCTTCCATCTGGAGGGAACGGATCTCCAGGAGGCCGTCTCCGGTCCCAACCATCAACGGCCGTTGAGAGACGATCTCACCCTCTCCTCCTCTCCCGGAAACGGGCCAGGCCCTCCAGATATAGACCTTCTTTCCGTCCAGAAAAGTAAAGGCCCCGGGATAGGGGTGCGTCACTCCGCGCACCAGGTTGTATATCTCTTCCGCGCTCCCGCGCCAGTCAATGAGGCCGTCCGCGGGCCTGCGGCCACCGAAATAACTCCCGGCGGCCAGGTCCATTGGCGTCCGGTCCGCTTTTCCGGAGAGGAGCAGGGGCCAGGAGCGCCCCATGACGCGCACCGCGGCCTCGGTGACCTTGTGAAAGACCTCCAGCGCGGTGTCGGTGAATTCGATGGGCGCCCTCTCCTGGTCCACAATATCGCCGGCGTCCGGCTTTTCCACCATGTAATGCAGCGTCGCGCCGGTTTCGGTCTCGCCGTTTATCACGGCCCAGTTCACCGGGACGCGGCCGCGGTAGCGCGGAAGATAGGAGCCGTGCATGTTCAATGCCCCCCCGCGCGCCGTTTCCAGGACCTCCTTGCGGATCATAAACCGGTAGTAGAAGGAAAAGAGGAAGTCAGGCCGGATGGTCCGGAGAAGCTCGATGTTTTCAGGGAGATTGACATCCGTAACGCGGCAGGGGATCCCGTTCTCTTCCGCCAGGTTCCGCACCGACGCGAACCATATCTCTTCCGTCGGGGAATCCTCGTGGGTGAACACTACCGAGACGCGCGCGCCCTGGTTCAGCAGTTCCCGCAGACAACGGTATCCCACGTTGTGATAGGCGCACACCGCCACGGTTGCGTCTGGAGACAAAGCCATGAACTCCTCCGGATGAAAAGTATCACTTCGAGTTTTGATCAGCAGTGTCCGGTTAAGGAACTGCACAGGCCCTAAAACCCTGTCTTAACCCCTCACCCGGCCTTCGGCCACCCTCTCTCCCGCTGGGAGAGGGATTGATAGTATCCCTTCTCCCTCAGGGAGAAGGTGCCCCGAAGGGGCGGATGAGGGGGAGTTTGACGTAACGCAAAAAGCTAACCGGACACTGCTGAGTTTTGATGAAACAATTTATGGAAGGTATTCTGGTGAGGTGCGACACGAAGATATGCCGGGCGCCATGCTTCCTTGCTTCATATACCCGTGTCATATTTACTTGAAAACGGCATGGTTTGCAGCAAAAAAACAGCCTCCCGCCGGAAAAAACAAGTCCCGGAAGGGGGCTGCCTCATTAACAGCATGCTGCCCGCTCGATTCACTGACCGTTTTTCGACGTCTCATCCCCCTCGCTCAACTCCCTCAGCAGTTCCCGTGCTTCTTCGTCCGTGACATCAGGAAGGATGACCGAACCATCCGCGTCCCTTTCAATCAGTGAGATACCCGGGTACCTTTGCTCCATGGCCTTCAGGTCGTCGGCCTGCTTGCGCACCAGTGCCAGCAATCTGGCGTTTTCTTCCAGGAGGTCGTATTTCTCCATGGCGGAGCGGATTGCCAGGATAATCTCCATGTTGTTCCAGGGTTTCATGAAAAACCGGTATATCTCGCCGCTGTTGACGGCAGTCATGGCCGAATCCAGGCTGGCGTGGCCGGTGAGCAGGATGCGTATGGTATCAGGATATAATTCCTTTACATGGCAGAGGAATTCGCTTCCCTTCATTCCGGGCATCATTTCGTCGGAAATTACGACCTTGCAGGGTGATTTCTCCAGCATCGGCAAAGCGTCCTCCGCGCATTGCGCTGAGACTACCTCGTACGGCTCGTCCATGAGCAATCTGCGCAGGGCTTTGATAACGCCGGCCTCGTCATCCACCAGCATGATTCGGTTTTCCATGAAGCATCCTCCACATATAAAGCGCATTATTGGTTCACGGCCGGTCTGGCGCCGGCAATGAACCTTGCCGACCTATCTTCTGGTCAGGACCAGAACTCCGGCCGTTGGCGGGTCAATAAGATAATATCTTCGCAGCGAATGAATCTTGCCTTCGTCCAGACGCTCGCCCTTGGCGAGAAGGAGCAATCCCGTGCCGCTTCGGACCTCGCGCGCCACGAGCATTCCGGTTCGCAGCTCGGAAGGAAAGAGCTCCATCTCAATCATTTCACCGGTACGAATGCCGTAACCGTAGTTTTCAAGGACGACTTTTTCGAAAAAAGGAAAGAGGGAGGGATCGAACCTGCTCCCTTGATACTGGCGGACATTCCTGAAAAGCAGATTGGCGTCCACATCGGCATCATCAGCCCGGAATCTCCTGTCTATGGCGTCCGCCACGGAAATGATGCGGGCGCCCAGGGGAATGTCTCCACCCGCGAGCCCATCGGGAAAGCCGCTTCCGTCAAAGGCCTCGTGGTGGCTCCTGATAAGGACGCCGGCCGGCCGCAGATCCTCTATGGAATCCAATGCCGCCTGGCCCCGGACCGGGTGAACGCGGTACTCCTTGAGCTGTTCCTCGTTCATATTCTCCATGTCGCCGCGCAACAGAGAATCGGATATCCCTATCTTTCCGATGTCATGGAGAAGCGCGGCAACGCGGATATTCTCCGTCTCCTCGGCGGACAGGCCCATCTTCCGCGCAACCGTCACGGAAACGTGCGCGACGTTTCTGCAGTGGCCACTGGTTTCACGGTCACGCAGTTCCAGAAGCCCGGAAAAGGCGACCAGGCAGCTTTCATAGTTGTTGTGCAGCTTTTCGTTCAGGCCATGGAGTTCCTTCATGGCATTGCGGATAGAAGCCGTCTGTTCGAGAACCCTGGCCTTGAGGTTGGTGTTCCATTCCTGGAGTTCCTGGTTCTGCTTGTTGACAATACCCCACAGCCGCTTGTTCTCTACCGTAAGATTGTACCGCCCCACGGCCTCCCGGATAATCAGGATCAGTTCTTCGTCGTTCCAGGGCTTGGAAATGTAGCGGTGAGCCCCGCCCTTGTTGATGGCGTCTATGGTGGCGGTGATGTCGGCGTAACCGGTCAGGAGGATGCGCGGCGCATCGGGAGCAATCTCCAGTGCCTGCTTGAGGAACTCCACCCCGGTCAGACCGGGCATGCGCTGATCGGTTACTATCAGCCCCACATTGTCCGAACCTCTCAGAATCTCAAGCCCCCGCTCACCCGAGGTCGCCGTCAACACTTCATAGGGCTCATCCGCCAACAGCCTCCGGATGGATTTCAGAATGTTTTCCTCATCATCGACGAAGAGCACCTGTACGGCTGCTTCTTCCATATTTTCCGCTTCGGCGCCAGCCATGGTCATCCTTTATTTCATTGATGTATCCGCGAGCGGTCAGGCCGCGGACCCGTTAAAAACCAGAATGGAAAGATTTCCGGAAACGTCCTCTATTTTCCTTATTTTCAGCCAGGAAACCAGATTATTATTTTTCATTTCATATTTGTAACTATTCAGCAAAAAAGTTCTTGACACGGTTTTTGTGTGTAATTTGAAAA
>CAYMFO010000019.1:0-45717 GCA_964389825.1 uncultured Geobacter sp.
TGGTTGAAATGCCGTTTTCAGGATAAAAAGTAGATCATTCCCCGGAGGAATGGATAAATTCCCGCACGATGCAGTCGACGAAGAGCAGCAAATCATCCAGGCGGTTCTCGATGACATCGATCATCAGTCGAAGGTCAAGGCGCTGGTATTCGTGGACCAGGATGTTTCTGAACCCGACCATCCCTTCGAGAAGGGCCGCAAGCTCTTTGGTGATGATGCGATTCTCCGCGAGAATGCGGAAACTCTCCCTGCTCTCCTTGGGAAGGCCCAGTTTCCGGACTCGTATGGTATGGTTCGCCAGATCAATGCACTGTTCGCAGGCGCGTTGCAGGTTCAGGGCAATGGCGTCCTGTTTCAGGTAGTCTTCTTCGAACAACAAATCGGAATGGGAGCGGTAGTAGGTCCGGACCTGTCTGATACAGCGCTCAACACCCTCTTTCTTGTTCAATACGATATCATTCATACCCGGTAAAACCTCCCGCCCGCCATGGCGTCTTTCACTATCCCGGCCCTTTCCTCGTTCAGTTTCTGGTACAGGGAAAGGGTCAGCATCTCGAATTCTTCCGCGGCACGCTCATCTCCGGTATGAATCCGTCGATCATCCGCGACCACCTCTTTCCGTAACACAGTCGGCGCCTGCCTGAGATTGATGAGGTCCACATCCCTTTTCAGCAGGGATTGCAGCTCGGAAGAAAGCCGACTCATGGCAAGGGAACCGGTTTTTTTGGAGACATCGGGCGGCAACAGCAGGGCGATGTCGGCATCGCTCTCCGGTCTCTCATACTCCGTACCATAGCTTCCGAAGAGATAGATCGCCTGGGTCTCCGGATAGTGTCGCAGTACCTTTTTAATTATATCGTCATGTACTTTCATAAAACCATTCCAGCGAAATCGCTCTCGAGGTTAAGCGCCCTTCTCGCGCCGCAACCAGTATCAGCGCCAGAGAACCGGATTATTTTAATGCCCTTTTTTTATACACCAGCCACTGGTTGTATACAAGGCGGTAGAGAATATTCCTTCTCACGCCCCCAGAAGGAAATCGAAATCCTCTTTGGTCAGGGAGACTCCCCCGGCCCCGGAGGCGTCGTCCAGGAGCGCCTTGTACAGCTTCAGCTTGCGCTCCTTGAGCGCCATCATCTTTTCCTCCACCGTGTGCCGCATGAGAAGCCGGGTGATGGTGACCTTGGCGGTCTGGCCGATGCGGTGGGCCCGGTCCGAGGCCTGGTTCTCCACCGCCGGGTTCCACCACGGGTCCAGGTGATAGACATAGGTGGCCCGGGTAAGGTTGAGGCCCTTGCCGCCCGCCTTCAGGCTGATGAGAAAGACCAGGGGCTCAGCGCTCTTCTGGAAGGTGTTCACCAGTTCCTTCCGTTTCGCCACCGGAGTGGCGCCGTCGAGGCGGAGGTATGGAATCCCGTGGCTCTTGAGACCCGCTTCGATGATGTCCAGGTAGCTGGTGAACTGGGAAAAGACCAGGGCTGAATGCCCTTCCTGTCCCAGTTCCGCCAGTTGTTCGGCAAGGCATTCCAGTTTGGGGGATTCGCTCTTGGCGTCCGGATGGATGAGGGAGGGGCAGAGACATATCTGGCGCAGCCTGAGGATGGCGGTGAGGGCGATCATGCGCGCCTGGCCCGCGGCCTTGTCGCGGAAGGCCTCTCCGACCATGCCCTTCACCTCCTCCACCGTCCTCTGGTAGAGGGCCTTCTGCTTCGGATTCATCTCCAGGTAGAGGTCGGCCTCCACCCTGGGCGGCAGTTCATCGGCGATCATCTGCTTGCAGCGGCGAAGGATGAAGGGGCGGGTGCGGCGCACCAGGGTGTCTACCCCTCCGAAGCCGCGGATGTCGAGCCCGCGGCGGAAGCGGTCGTAACCTCCCAGCAGGCCGGGAACGCACAGGTCCATGATGGAGAAGTATTCCCCCAGGTGGTTCTCCATGGGCGTGCCGGTAAGGGCCAGCTTGAAGCGGGCCGTGATGCGCCTGGCCGCGCCGGTGGTGGCGGCGTTGATGTTCTTCACCTGCTGGGCCTCGTCAAAAACGGCCACGTGGAATGGAATCGCGGCCAGGATGTCCGCGTCCCGCTGGAGGATGCCGTAGCTGGTGAGGACGATGTCCGCGCCCGTAAAGTCGGCGTTCCGTCTGGGTCCGGCGTAGGTCGATACCCGGAAGGAGGGGTAGAAGCGGGCGATCTCACTCTCCCAGTTGAATATGAGGGAGGGGGGCACGACAATGAGGTGAGGCAGAGATCCTCCTGCCGGGCCGGATACAGTCCCCTCGGCGATTCCGGCCAGGAAGGTGATGGTCTGCACGGTCTTGCCCAGCCCCATGTCGTCGGCCAGGCAGGCGCCGAAGCGGTGCTCATGCAGAAAGGCCAGCCAGTGGAATCCCTCCTTCTGATAGGGGCGCAGATCCGTCTTCAGTCCCGGCGGTAGCGGCGGTTCGGGGATCTTCTCCAGGCGGGTCAGGCCCGCCAGCAGGCGCTCTTCTTCGGGAGGGAGACGCAGGGTGACGCCATGGGCGCGGAGTTCCAGCCAGTCCAGGATCCGCAGGCGCGGAATGCGGACGATTTCTCCTTTCTTCTTCTTCCGTTTGCCTCCCTCGCCTCCGCCGCCTGTCAGAAGCTCCAGGATCCGGCGCTGTTCGTCTCCCAGCAGGTAACAGGCGTCGCCCTGGCGCAACATCCCCGTATCCAGAAGGCCGCCAAGCTCTTCAAGGGCCAGCGGTTCTCCATTGCAGCGTATCTCCGGGCTCAGCTCGAACCAGTCGATGCCATCGGCGGCCGCGTTGATGGTAAAGTCCCAGTTTCCAAGCCTGATGGGTTGCCCGTGCATGCGGAAAGTGAAACCCTCCTGTTCCAGGGCCGCCACCAGCTCTCCCATCCGGGGGAGGAGCTCTTTTCCGGGGATCTCCATGGAACACGGCCATTCGCCGTCCGTGAAGTAATCCAGACCGAACATGGAATACAAAAGCCTGATCATCCGCGCCTGGGCGGAGCGGTCCTCGATGCCGAACCTCCATCCCCGCCCGGTGGCGATGACGCAAAGCATCCTCGCGGCGCTCTGGGCGGAGACTAGATTAACGACCCGCTTGGCCTCGGACTTTACGGTCCGCTTCGCGAAAAGGGGTCCGCCCAGACCGGTCCGCAAGGCCTTGTCGCGGACCGTGGCGCTGGGGCTGTCCAGAACGGCGAAGGTGGTGTCGATAATGGCGGTAAGGCGCTTCCTGGCCCGGAGAGGCTGGGCAAGGAAGCGCCGGAGACGAGGGACGAACAGGCAAAACGCGTCCTCGGAAAAAGGAAAGGTGAGGCCGTCCAGCTCTCCTTGCGCTTCAAGGCAGATGCATACGTTGTCCGGATCGTCCCCGGCATTCAGAACGCAGGACAGGGGGCGTGACAGGGAGGCGTCGGCTTCTTCTCCGCCGTGGAAGAAACGGATTGCGTTTCCCATCCGTTCCATGGTTTCCAGGTTGATCCTCAGGGAGATATAGTTGAATGTGTCCATGCTTGTGGTTATTGATACATTATCCTGCCCCACGTCGTTTTCAAACACGTCGAGATTCTCTTGCAGCAGATCTTCGATCCGGTCCCACACCTCCCACGGCGCTGTTTTCGCAACCGGATAAACCGCTTTCAACGCGGGAGAGATGAGGCATTCCCCGGCGATAACCGCATCCGGCGGAAGCGGGTCGCCGTTATGGGAACATCTGGTGATCCGTACCTCGTCCTTGTCCAGGTGGAAGGATATCCCGGCCCGGAGCGGTTCGTCGGCGCGGAACTCAAGGTGGACCTCCCGGCCGTTCAGTTGCCGGAAGACGATGGGGTATCCACCCTTCAGCGCTGAAAATCTCTTGAAAAATTCCCTCGTTGGTTCAAAAAAATAGTGCTCCGCGAGGAATCGCCGCATATCCGACGGAATCCCGTCCCAGCCGTAGGGTAAGACCTGATCCTCTCCCTTGCGGATAGCGCCGCAAAGCTTGCCCCGCGTTTTTTCCAGCACCAGGCGGACAGCCTTTTTCACGGGCCTTTCGGGCGCCGGACGGAGGGAGGAGGCATTGCCCGATGGGCGGGCCTGGCGGTTGAGGGCGGTTGCGGAAGGAGTCGAGGACTTCATCTCCTTGGATGGAGACCGTGCTTCGTCAATCCCCAGCAGAATCCGGACATCCTTCAGCAGGCGAGAGCTGAAACTGATGGAGGAGAGGCTGTCCGGCGACACGGCCTTCTTGACGAGCGCCCAGCAGGTCACCACGTGGCGGCATTCATGCCCCGGCGCCCAGTCATGGCAACCGCACTTTGTCACCAGCTTTTCGCCGGAGACGGCAAAGGAGACTCGGCGGCCCGATTGCATCCTCAGTGTCAGGACGTCGCCGCCGTCATCCCATTCAACGTCGCTAATCTTTTCGTGCGCACAGTCATCCAGACCCTTGAAGAGTGTTTTTTTGTCAGTGAGACCGTAGATGGCGCCGGCGGGGGTGGCTCGCAAGAGGACCAGGGGCGGCGGAAGGGTTGATGGTTGCGGCAATTGGGACTGCATGAAAACCTCTGGCTGAAATCTTCAATATGCGAGCGTCGTTCAGGCGCGCAAAGAAGCGGGACGCCCGACCGGATTCAACCCGCAAAAGGAATTTGATTACGCGAAAACTCGAATAAATTCCAATAGATGTGAGAGATGGCCATTTTGATCCGCCGGGCGACCGTCATCATTTGAAGATTTTCCGGTTTTCTTCGTGTTCTTGGCGGCTTTGCGTGAGACAGTCTTTTACGGATGCAATGGTTTTAGGAGCACGGCGAATCAGCCGGGCAAAAAAACCGGGTTTGAAGGCGTTAAATTTCTGATTTTATTTAATAATTCGACAAATCTTCCACGTGAAACAGTTCTGTCCGGGAGGAAAGTCCCCTATCATGCCAGATAGTGGAGCGCCTCGTCCCCGAGGATCCGCTCCACCGCAAGACACAGGAGTCCCTCCGGCTCTCCTCCGCCTGCCTTCATCATCTTCAGGGCATAGCGGGCGATGTTGACGCCGTCCCGCACCGAATAAAGCTCGTCGGCCGCATGGGCGCGCTGGAGGAAATTCACCACGTAGCGAAGGATGGCCTCGTCGGCGAAGGGGAGGTTTTCTTTCAGAATCAGCAACTCTTCGTCGGCCTCGGGAAAGTCGATGTAGATCTGGGGCTGGAGGCGGGAGTGGATGTATTCCGGCACCTCGAAGGTGGAGGCGTCTTCGTTCATGGTGACCACGATGCGGAAGTCCCGATGGGCCGGGATGGTGAGGCCGGTGATGATGGACTCCACGTAGCGGCGGTCGTCCAGGAGCGGCGCCAGGGAGGCCCAGGCCTTCTCGCTCATGCGGTTTCCCTCGTCCAGGATAAGGACGCCTCCCTTGAGCATGGCTGTCACCAGCGATGACGCGGCGTACTGGATGCGGTTGTCCGGCCCTATGACCGGGGTGACGATAAGGTCCTCGGGCCGGGTGTCCATGGTGGCCTGGAACAGGTAGACCTCCCGCCCCAGTTTCCTGGCGGCCGCATAGGCCAGAGTGGTCTTGCCCACGCCCGGCTTGCCGATGAGGCGCGGGTTGAAGGGGATATCCCGCTCGTCGATGACCATCCACGCGGCCAGCAACTGGCGCAGGATCTCCTCCTGGCCGATCCATTTCAGCGGCAGTTCCGCGGGGTGGGCAAGGGTAAGGGAAATGCCGTCGATAGTTGTACGTTCCATTGCGCCTCCTTGCAAACCTCTTTTTTACCATACCGCGCCGAAAAAATGCAAACGATGTACTCGGGTTGTTTGCCGGCGTCCCTCCTTTCCTTGATCGAGGCGCACAAGGAAATAATCAGCGCCGGTCTTTACGATTACCATGCGCCAAGAGGGCCTGGCGACCCGGACTGTCATGACTGGCACGCTGCTTATTTCCGGAGTTATCTACTGCCTGGCGGCGCCTTTCCCCCTCACCCCTGCCCCTCTCCCGGTGGGCGAGGGAAAACACGAACCCTCTCCCTGTGGGAGAGGGTGGCCGAAGGCCGGGTGAGGGGAAATGCAGGAACAGCAAGTTCTTGTCTGCTGTGAAACTATTCTGAATAGTTACATTGAAATAAGCTTGACAAGGCGCCGGAGTTTGTTTTACATCCCATGAGGCATAAACATGCGAAACATACGAGAATTGCAATGGTCCCGGCTCAGCCGGGTAGCGGTTGGCGGTTCCGCCGTCTCCAAATGCTACCGCCTGCGTACAGTCGGTTTGATTCAGTCCCTTGACGTCTCTTGTGTGAGAGGGGTTAGCTGGCCAAAGCTAACCCTTTTCTGCTTTCAGATGAAGGCAGGCTGAAGCCGGGTAACGGGCCGCCTGTCTCTTCCGACATTACCGCTGGAGATTTGATTGAAAATAGAAGCTGATGGACCATATAAACGGGTGATACTGATGCCCGGCGAGTTTTTCGTTTCGTCGCAGCCCATGGTGATATCAACGCTGCTGGGGTCATGTGTCTCGGCCTGCCTCTATGACCCCGTACAAAAGATTATCGGGATGAACCATTTCCTGATCAGCGGCGGAGGGAAGGCGCCGGTCACTCCCATTTGCCTCTCGGAGGCCGGCCGCTACGGCATCCATGCCATGGAACTGCTTATTAACGAGATGATGAAACAGGGCGCCAGACGCCACAGCCTCCGCGCCAAGGTCTTTGGCGGCAGTTCCCTTGCCGAGCAGCGTTCCGTGTATCGCATAGGCGAGAACAACTGCCGGTTCGTGACTGAATTCCTGGACATGGAAAAGATTCCCATCACGGCGCGGGACCTGGGCGGCTCCCACGGCAGGGTGGTCTATTTCTTTCATGGCGACTATTCGGTCTATGTGCGAAAGATACGCACCGACCGGAACGCCCACCTGGCCAAGCGCGATCGTCAGTTCTGGATTGACGCCCTCAAAAAGCGTGAAGTCGAGCAGTCCTCCATAGAGCTGTGGGAATAACCGGGACGGAATGCGATCCCGTCTCTCTCGCGGAAGACACGGGGCGGGAACACCGGAATGTGACGTTGACAAAAGGGCGTCTCGCTAATATAAGGTTACCATCACATCGCAATAGGAGCCATTCCATGAGCCTTTCGTCCAATGCCGCCGTCGCGCTTCTGTCTCCCAATCTTACCAGCCGCCCGGACAAGGTCGCCATTATCGCCGGTGAGTGTACCGTAACCTATCGCCGCCTTGACGAGCTCTCCAGCCGTTTCGGTTCCCTGCTGCGCTCTTCCGGCATTCAACCGGGAGACCGGGTGGCGATCGTCGCCGGTGATTCCCCCGGCTATTTTTATACCCTCCTGGGATGCTTCAAGGCCGGCGCCGTTGCGGTGTTGCTGAATCCGGGCCTTTCCGCCAAGGATTACCAATTCATCTTTCACGACTCGGGCGCAGCCGCCCTGGTAAGCGAGGCGCCTCTCGCGGAGGCGCTCCAGGCCTCATCCATCTCTTCGCTGCCGGCGATGCTGCTGGACTCGCCTGAATTTTCCGCTGCCCTGGCCGCGTCTTCGGCCGATCTCGAGCCCTATGTCCCTTCCGAACAGGACTTCGCCTTGATTCTGTACAGTTCCGGCAGCACCGGCGCGCCAAAGGGCGTGCCCCATCGTCACGGGGATTTTATTTTCACGTCCGATGCCTTTGCCGGTCAGGCGCTGGACATGAGCGAGCGGGATGTGGTCTTTTCCGCCAGCAAGCTCTTTTTCGCCTATGGACTGGGAAACAGCTTCTCCTTTCCGCTCCGTTTCGGGGCAACGGTGGTTCTCTTCCCTGGAAAACCGGATTCCGCGGAGATCCTGCGCCTCATTTCCCGTCACGGCGTAACCGTCTTTTTCGGCGTGCCGGTTGTCTACACCATGCTGCTCAAGACCATCGACGGCAAGGAAGGGCTTTCCTCCCTGCGCCTTTGCGTATCCGCCGGCGAGCCGCTGCCCGTTCCGTTGTACCGTGAGTGGGTCGAGGCCACGGGGATCGAGATCCTTGACGGCATCGGTTCTACCGAGGCGCTCCACATCTATATCTCAAACCGTTGCGGAGCGGTCACGCCCGGGTCCGCCGGCAGGATCCTTCCGCCCTTCGAGGCGTGTATCATGGATGACCAGGGTATGCCGGTAGCCTCCGGAACTCCGGGGAATCTCCTGCTGCGCGGGAACTGCATCGCCCCCTTTTACTGGAACAGGCCGGACAAGACCGCTGAGACGATGCTTGCGGACGGCTGGCTGCGCACCGGCGACATATTCGTGGAAGAGGACGGGTTTTTCTTCTACCAGGGGCGGAGCGACGACATGTTCAAGGTGGATGCCCACTGGGTCTCTCCGGCTCGCGTCGAGTCGGCGCTGCTGGAGCATCCGGCGGTGATGGAGTGCGCCGTAGGCCGGAGAAAGGTGGAAAACCTCATCCGTCCCATGGCCTATGCGGTGTTGAACCCCGGTTATGAGCCGGGGCCGAAGCTGGAGAGGGAGCTGCGGCGTTTCGCCGCCCGCTCCCTTCCTCCTTACATGTGTCCGGTACAGGTGGAATGGGTCGCTGAATTGCCCAAGACCGCCACCGGCAAGATTCAGCGCTTTATGCTGAACAAGCGCGACTGAAGGCGGATACCGCCAATAGAAAGGAGACGGGATATGCCGGTACAAATTGCGGAAGTGTTTGCCCTCATGGACGAAATAGGCATCGAAAGAGAGGTGATAGACGCCATCGATCCCGATGCGCCCCTTATCGCCCAGGGGATCGACTCCATGGATTTCCCTGCCCTGGCCATTGCCGCGGAAAAGAAGTTCGGCGTTGATATTTCCGATACCAGCGCCGCCAGGCTGAAGACGATGAATGACTTCGTCCGCTTCATAAACGAAAAGACATCGTAAGGCGGTCGCGGAGGCGTTGAATGGCGGGCTTTACGGGAGAGTCAGGTCCCGTGACGCCCGTTATTCATCTCCTTTCCACTAATCTTCACGCGGAAAATTTGTCACCATCCCCTCCCTGTACGCGGAAAAAAAGATATGGGACATCATTAGTTTATGAAAGATGGCCCGAGGGGGATTTCTTCACTCCACCTCGTCCACATCCCTGGATGAGAGAACGGAAAGGGGCTCGGCGGCGGTCACGTCATACCCGTGCCGCGCATGCCCGTCCTTTTCCTTGATGAGGAGCCAGTTGTTGGCCCTGCCGCCCCAGCGGGTCCTCACCAGGGCGAATCCTCCCTTCAGTTTTTCCCCTGAGATACGGATCTTCGCCGCGCCCTTCTCCAGCATCCCGGAAAAGCTCTCCCCTTCAACCGCGGACTCAAAGGTCCCCCGGTCCCAGACAATGACGCTGCCCGCGCCGTATTCCCCCTCCGGGATCCTTCCCTCGAAAGCGGCGTAATCCAGAGGATGATCCTCCACCTCCACGGCAAGGCGTTTGTCCGAGGGGTCCAGGCTCGGCCCTTTGGGCACGGCCCAGCTCTTCAGCACGCCGCCTTCCTCTAGGCGCAGGTCGTAGTGGAGATTGCGGGCGTGGTGTTTCTGGATCACGTAGAGACGAGGCATCTCCCCTTGTTCCAAGGCCGTGCCCGGATCTCCCGGCGGCTCCGGCGTGCGGCTGAAGTCCCGCTTGCCGTGGTATTTCTCCAATGACATGGCCTGTTCCCTCCAGGGCGCGACCGCGCCTTCAACCTTCCTCAATGATGAAAAACAGCGGCGCCCGGATATGTCCGCCGCCGCACACCGGGCATTTCCCCGGCCTGGTGAGGCGCTCCCGCTTCTGAAAGACGAATCCGCATGCCAGGCATTCCGCCTGGACCATCACCAGCCTCCGGCCAGACGCCCGGAGAGACCGGCGGACATGCTCCAGGTGAGCGAACACCTCCCGCTCGGAAATTCTGACCTCTCCCGATATCTCCAGGGCCGACAGCGGCTCACCTCGGGAGAGGGCGCACAGAATAGAATGGCGCGCCGTATCGTCCCTGGGGGCCGGCGCGGCCGGCTTTTTCGGTCTCGCCTTTGTCATGGGCGCCCTCCCTCCGCTACAGACCGGCCATCTCCCGCCCCGCCCGCAGCAGTTCCTCCACCGTCCCGGGGTCTCCGGCCTCGCTGTAGAGCCGCAGCACCGGCTCGGTGCCGGAAGGACGGATGAGGAGCCAGGCGCCGTCGGCGAAGAGGTATTTGAAGCCGTCCCGGAAATTCTCCCCCGCCACCGGCCGGGAGGCGATGGTCCGCGCCCCGCCGGCACGCAGCTTTTCAATGAGCCGCTCCTTGGCCTCGTTGCCGATGGGAAGGTCGATGCGCCGGTAGGAGAAATGGCCTATCTCGTCCATGGTCTCTTCCAGCAGGCTCCGCAGCCCCTTGCCGGACATGGCAACGGCCTCCAGCAGGAGGAGCCCCAGGAGGATTCCGTCCCGTTCAGGGATATGCCCCTTCACCCCGAGTCCGCCCGATTCCTCCCCGCCCATGAGGATGTCGTGGTCCAGCATCAGTTCGCAGATATGCTTGAAGCCGATGGGGGTCTCATACAGTTCCAGTCCGAACTTCCCGCTCAGCAGGTCCACCATGCGGGTGGTGGATACGGTCTTCACCACGCCGCCCCTCATGCCGCGCCGCTCCAGGAGATGCCTCAGGACAACGGTGAATATCCTGTGGGAGGAGAAGAACTCGCCCGTCTCATCCACCGCGCCGATGCGGTCCGCGTCGCCGTCCAGGGCCAGGCCGACGCGGTATCGGCCGCTTCGCGTCAGACCGGAGAGCTCCTCCAGATGCTCCGGCGTCGGCTCGGGCGGGCGGCCCTGGAAACCGGGGTTTTCCTCGGAATGGATCTCGGTTATCCCCGGCAGCAGAAGAGGGAAGAATCCGCTCCCCGCGCCGAACATGGGGTCCACCACCGCCGGGATCGCGGCGGAGCGGATAAGCTCCAGGTCCACATAACGGGCCAACTGGCGGCGGTAGGGCTCTCCGGCGTCGAACAGTTCCACCATTCCGTCGCGCAGGGCGGTATCCAGGGAAGTCTCCCTAATCACGCGGCCGTCGGCCTGGTTGCGCGCCACGATCTCCTCCACCACCTTTGTGGTGGAAGGGCGGGCGGAGCCGCCGAAGAACTCCTTGATCTTGAAACCGTTGTACTCGGGGGGATTGTGGCTGGCGGTGATCATGATCCCGCCCCCGGCGCCCCGCTCCTTCACCGCCCAGGAGACCGCCGGAGTGGGCGCGTATCCGTCGGTGAGTAAGACCCGGATGCCGTTGCCGGCCGCCACCTCGGCGGCTCGCTCGGCGAAGCGGCGGGAGAGGAAGCGCCGGTCATAACCGATTACAAGCCCTTTTTCCGCGAGTCCCTGCTCCATGAAATAGTCCATGGTGGCCTGGGCCACCAGGGAAAGGTTGTCGAATGTGAACTCGCGGGCGATAACCCCGCGCCAGCCGTCGGTGCCGAAACGTATCCGCACGAAAAACCTCCTGATTGCTTTCATTTACAAATAAACCCCGTCTCCATGACCGGGCCGGGGGGACGGGGAATTTTCCGTCAGGCGAGGCGGTATTGTCAATGATTTGTTCATGGGGCGGGGACAGGCCCGTGAAGCCGCTATTTACAGAGGATTCGGGCAGCTCAGGGTTTCCCCTCGGCAGGGCAGGGAGAGGTGGGCGGTGCGAGGGATTCGTTCATGCCACCACTTTGAAATCCCGCCAGATCCAGGGATATATAGGCAAAGCCGACTGACTTGAAGAAGGAGACAAGGACGCCTCGCAAGGCGGGATCAAGGATACGGGGCATCTCCTCGATCTCCACTTCAACCCGCGCCATATCGCCGTGGAATCTGACCCGTGGGGAGAGGAACCCCCGCTCCCGCAGAAACTCCTCGCAGCGCTCCACCATCGCGAGCCTTTCAGCCGTGATCTCCACGCCGTAGGGGAAACGGGTGGCAAGACAGGGCTGGGCCGGCTTGTCCCATGAAGGTAGACCCAGTTGGCGGCTGAGGAGACGGATTTCGACCTTTGTCAGTCCGCACTCCCGGAGGGGGCTGCGTACGCCAAGCTCCTTCAGGGCGCGCAGTCCCGGCCGGTAATCGTCCAGATCGTCCAGGTTGCTCCCGTCCGCCACCTGCGCCAGACCCAGTTCCCCGGCCTTTTCCAGGAAGAGACGGAACAGCTCCCTCTTGCAGAGGTAGCAACGATCATGGGGATTGGCGCTGAAGCCGGGAATGAGAAGTTCGCTGGTATTAATGACTATACGGGGTCCGCCGATCAGTTCCGCCAGATGGTCCGCCTCCCGCTGGTCGGCTGCCGGAAAAAGGGGGGAAACGGCGGTTACGGCCAGGGCGCGGTCCCCCAGGGTGTCGCGGGCGACCCGGAGGAGGAGGGTGGAATCGACCCCGCCGGAAAAGGCCACCAGAACGGAGTCCAGTCCGGCAAGAAGGCTTCGCAGCCCGGCGTATTTTTGTTGAACAGGGTCCATGGACGCCGCCGCAAGGCCGCGCCTCTCTAGGGGAGAGGCCGGGCCGGAAAAGGGTCAGTCGAAGATGCCGGTGGAAAGGTATCTCTCGCCGGTGTCGCACATGACGGTCACCACGTTCTTCCCTTTGCCCAGCCCGCGGGCCAGTTGGAGCGCGCCGAAGAAGTTGGCGCCGGCCGAGACGCCCACGAGCATCCCCTCGATCCTGGCCAGCTTGCGGGCCGCCGCGAAGGCGTCCTCGTTGGCTACGCGGATCACCTCGTCGTAGATGGCGGTATTCAGGACCTCGGGGATGAAACCCGCGCCTATACCCTGTATCTTGTGGGGTCCGGGCGCGCCCCCCGAGAGGACCGGCGAGTCGTCCGGCTCAACCGCGGCGATACGGATGTCCGGGTTGCAGGCGCGCAGCGCTTCGCCGACGCCGGTGATGGTGCCGCCGGTCCCTACGCCGGCGACAAAGCCGTCGATGGAGAGCCCGGCCATGGCGGATAAGATCTCGGGACCGGTGGTCCGGCGATGGGCCTCGGGGTTGGCCGGGTTCTTGAACTGCTGGGGCATGTAATAGCCATGGGCGGCCGCCAGTTCCTCCGCCTTCCGCACCGCGCCCCTCATGCCCTGGCCGCCGGGGGTGAGGATCAGGTCCGCGCCGTAGGCGGCCAGGAGCCTCCCGCGTTCCACTGACATGGTATCGGGCATGGTGAGGATCAGCTTGTACCCCTTCACCGCGCACACCATGGAAAGTCCGATGCCGGTGTTGCCGCTGGTGGGTTCGATGACCGTGGACCCTGGCCTTAGCGCTCCTTCCCGTTCCGCGGCCTCGATCATGGCCAGGGAGATGCGGTCCTTGACGCTCCCGCCGGGATTTTTCGCTTCCATCTTGACGTGGATGGCCGCCGCGCCATCTTCCTGAAGCCTGGTGATCCGCACCAGCGGGGTGGCGCCTATGCTCGCCAGCACTGTTCCCGCTTCCCGTTCCTCGCCCCCGTCGTTACTCTTCTTCGGCATGGTTGCCTCCTCCGGCCGTTGACGACGCCTCTTCCTGAACGCGGCGTCCGGCTAATCCTCTCAGATACAATAGTTGAAACGGTGATCCTGTTCCCGACTTATTCCCAGGTCGCTGCCCTGCTCACAGAGGTTTTTCAGGGTTATTCCGGAAAAAAGTTCGTTGAGCTTCTCGCCGGCGGCCCTCCACACCCCCTGGGTCACGCAGCTCCCGCCAAATCCGCACCGGCCCTTGTCTTTCTCCTTGCCGGAAGAACACTCCACCAGCAGGGTATCGCCTTCAGCCGCTTCGAGGATTTCCCGCACGGTTATCTCTTCCGGCTTCCGGGCAAGGCAGTATCCACCCTGGGGGCCCCGTTTGCTTTTAAGAATACCCGCTTTCTTGAAGCTTTGAAATATCTGCTCCAGATACCGGGGAGAGATATCCTGTCTGCGGGAAATATCCTTTATCTGACAGGGGAGGGTTCCACAATTGTAGGCCATGTCGAAAAGGGCGCGCAATCCATAACGGCTCTTCGTGGAAAGTCTCATGACGATAACTCCTTGATCGGGAAAAAAACCAGTCTGACGTATGCCAAAAGCGTTGTTTTACTTATAAGGTATGCCTATTATTCCTGTCAAGAACGCGTCTTGCCAAAAGATTAATTCTCCATGATCGCGGTGGAGTTTTACAGCGTCTTTCCCGGCATTGCCCTGACGGTGATTATCTGTTAGCATCCGCCGAAACAGTAGTGAATGGAGGTTTCAATGAAAAAGCTGATACAGAAGGGAACCTGGCTGTTTCCGGTCCCAACGGCCATGGTTTCGTGCGCCGGTCCGGACAGCGCGCCCAACATCATTACCATCGCCTGGACAGGCGTGGTGTGCTCCGAACCGCCCATACTGAGCGTCTCCATCCGCCCCGGCCGCCATTCCCACGGGCTGATAAGGGAATCGGGGGAATTCGTGGTGAACATCCCGCGGGAGGATCAGTTGCGCAAGCTGGATTTCTGCGGGGTCAAAAGCGGCAGGGACACGGACAAGTTCGCCGAACTGGGGCTGACGCCGCTGGCCGGGACCGAGGTCAAGGCCCCCCTTATCAAGGAGTGCCCGGTGAACCTGGAGTGCCGGGTCATGGATGTCAAGAGCCTGGGCGCCCATGACCTGTTTCTCGGGGAGATCGTGGCGGCCCACATGGACGAAGAGGTGATGAACGACAAGGGCGCCGTGGATATCGGAAAGCTGCGCCCCATCGCCTACTGTCCCCAGGCCGCCCAGTACTGGAGCCTGAAAGAGGCCATCGGAACCTACGGCTTCACCGGCGGCAGGATCTGATCCTGAAAAAGGGATTTATCCCGGGAAGCAGTGTTCCCGGAGCAAAGTGAAACTTTTGGATTGCTTGGTTCTACTTGGTCATATTATGGAAGAATTTTCAAATCCCCCCTGTCCCCCCTTTCTCAAAGTGGGGTAATGGACTGTGATTCCAGTCCCCCTTTATGAAAGGGGGATTGAGGGGGATTTCAACAAATTAGAAATGCGATTGTATTTCTCAATGGACAATCTGACAAAGTAGAATTCGCGGAAGCCGCGATTCTTTTTTCAAACCAAGGTCAAAGGAAAGGAGTGTGTATGGAAACAATCAGGATCATGCCGTGCCTGGATATGAAGGACGGCCGCGTTGTAAAGGGCGTGAACTTCGTCAATCTCAAGGACGCCGGCGACCCGGTGGAAAACGCCGGGTTTTACGAAAGCGAGGGCGCGGATGAACTGGCGATGCTGGATATCGCCGCTACCCTTGAAAACAGGAAGACACGCCTGGAATGGGTGAAGAACGTCGCCTCTGTCATCACCATTCCTTTGACGGTGGGAGGCGGAATCGCGAGTCTCGGCGATATCCGGGACACCCTCGCCGCCGGCGCCTCGAAGGTATCCATGAACAGCGCCGCGGTGAAAGACCCGTCGCTGGTAAAAAACGCCGCTCTGGAGTTCGGTTCGGAACGTATTACCGTGGCCGTGGACGCGAGAAGGAACGCGGCCATGCCGTCCGGGTTCGAACTGGTGGTTTCCGGAGGGACGAAGCCGGTGGGCAGGGACGCGGTTTCCTGGGCAAGGGAGTGCCAGGATCTGGGCGCCGGAGTAATTCTGCCTACCAGCATGGACGGCGACGGCACCCTGGCCGGTTACGACATCGAATTCACGAAGGCCATCTCTGACGCGGTCACCGTGCCGGTAGTCGCCTCCGGCGGCGCCGGGACCCTCGAGCATTTCTACGACGGGGCGGTAAAAGGCGGGGCGCGGGTCCTGCTGGCGGCGTCGGTATTCCATTTCCGGACCTTCAGCATCCGCCAGGTCAAGGAATATCTCCAGGGCCGCGGGCTGCCGGTGTCCATTTGAGGGTGAGGGCTATTCCCTGACTATCTCACCGTCCAGCACCCGGAACGCTTCGCCGAACCTGTTGGTCCAGTGGTCCCCTTCCAGAAGAGGGAAGGGGACCTCCCTTCCGCCGAGAAAGACCTCCTCGCTCCCCAGATAGCCAAACCATTCCAGGTTGCCGTTCATCCATATCCTGGTCTTCAGTTCCACGGACGCCTCCATTTACGAACCCCGCCTGACCGCCGCCTGGAGAGGGTTGCTCACCTTCGCTAGCCGTCTTCCCTCACAATGGCAAGGGTTTTCCATTTTCCACTTCGATAACGCAGATAAAACAGCCCGCTGAAACAGAGAAGAGAAACAATGAGCGCCAGCCAGGCCGACTGGGGCGGCAAATCCAGCACCCTGAGGAGCAGGAACAGCGTCGGCGCCAGCAGCCAGTGTAACGCCACCGAGGCGCACATGGCCCAGAAGGTATCGCCCGCGCCTCGCAGCGCCCCGCTGTAGACAAGCATCACCGCATCGGCCAGGACATAGAATGCGGCCAGGCGAAGCATGGTTGTCGCCAGTGGGGTGGCCTGGTTGAATATGGGATCGGCCTGCCCGGGCTCGAACACCGACACCAGTATCCCCGGCAGGGAAACGAACAGGACGAGTATCATCAAAGAATAGGCGCAGGCCATCTTCAGCCCGGAACGGGTGGCGCGCTCGGCGATATCGGGCCTTCCGGCCCCCACATATCGGCCCACCAGGCTGACCACGCCTATCTGGATCCCCAGCAGAGGCACGAAGGAAACCAGGTCCCAGTTAAATACGATGGTCACTGCCGTAGCCGTGACCGGGCCGTGGCCGTGAAAGATCATGATCATCACGGTAAACGCCAGCAGATTGAGGAACATCTCCATGCCGGCCGGAGAACCGTAGCGCAGAAGCCTGGCCATGACCTCGCGGTTGAAGCGCAACGCGGACATGACCTTGTATTCGAGTCGATTGCCGCGTCCAAGGTAGGCGGCCAGCAGCACCAGAAAAGCGCAGAAGCTCCCTGTCAGGGTCCCGAGGGCCGCGCCGCGAATGCCGAGGGCCGGGAGTCCGAGCCTGCCGAAAATCAGTACATAGTTGGCCGCGACGTTTACCAGCATGGCCACCATGGCTGAAACCATGACCACGCGGGTCCGTCCGATACCGGAAAAGAAACAGCTCAGGCAGTTGCGCAGCAAAACGAGGATGGCCCCATACAACAGGATGTCGAAATAGATACGTTGCGGCTCAAGCTGTTCCACCGGCAGGTCCATGATGCGGAACAACATATGCGCCAGCGGTCCCAACGCCAGGATCAGGGGCGCGGCCAACAGGGAGATCAGGGCCGCCTGGCTGACAACCTGGGCGCTGACCTCCTTGCGGCCCGCGCCAAGATACTGGGCCGCCAGCGCCGTCACATAACCGGTCAGACCGATGAAAAACGTCATCATCATGAAAGCGGTCAAACCGCCGGCCATGGCGGCATTCATGGACGCCGGGCCAAGGCGCGCGAGAAACAGGCGGTCAGTGAAGATCAGGGCCGTTTCGCAACCATGGGAGATTACCATGGGCAAGGCCAGGGCAATCATCTCCCTCAGGCCGCCCCGGCCGGGGCGGTCCATTGCGTTAATCTGTACACTTGCGGGTTTATTGTCCATTTCCCATCCGTAATGCCGATGTCCGGAGCCTGGGCGATATGCGCCGATCACAACCGGCGCCCTCACAGTAAAGTGCTTTTCATTTCCAAAGTCAAGGTTCAGTAAATATTCCACATTTTCTAACAAATGGCTGAAAGGCGAGTCCGGCCCGGCTGGAGAATAGCCGGTTGTTTCCATGGGCGGATTGGGGTAAAGTAGGCAAAAAGCTTACGGAGTGGATGTTTTGCTGATTATTCTACTGGCGGATCAGGAGCGCCTTATCAAGGCCGTCACCGGCGCGGAATACAAACCCGGGGTGACGGTCCGGGTCGCCGGAGGCTTCGAGGACGCCCTTACCGGCATATCGGGAAGAGGACCCTTCTTCTTTTTCATCCAGGAAAGGCTGGGCGAGTTGTCGGGAGAGCTTATCGCGGCCCGTCTCTCCTCCGAACTCAAGGGGAGATCCACGCGTTTCTTTCTCCTCGGCGACCCGGAGGCCGCCGGGGACACCTTCCACGGGGCCGTGGACGAATCCCTCCCTGATGATGAACTGTCCGGAGAGGTCAGCGCGATTGTCTCCGCCCCCCTTCCGGAAACACGAAAGAGAAGGAGGCCGGCGAAGAGAAGGGCGCCGGACAGGCCGGCGGCCGCTGAGAGCGCGCCACGGGAGGATTCGGGCGGCGCGCCGGACCTTCCCGTGGCGGAGGTGGACGATTACGTGCGCATCAGCTCTCCGGCCGTAACGCACGAGGAGACTCCGGCGGATGAGAAGCGGGCGGAAGACGCCCGTTTCCACGCCCTCCTGGAAAACGCCATGGCGGCCCCTGCCTCTCCGGAGGCGCAGGGAGATGACCCGCCCGGGAAAAATGATTCGCCATCCGCGGATATTTCCAATAGGCCGGCTCCCCCGGACACCGCGAAAAACCAGGGCGCGCCGCCCCTCCCCCAAACCGGGACCCGGCGCAAGTCATGGCTGCTCCTGGCGGGAGGCCTTGCGGTGACGGCCATCATCCTCTCGCTCTCCCTCTGCCGCGCGGACAGGACGGACATGACCGTAAAGAACGGCGAAAAGGTCGCCCCGTTTCCGTCCGGGGAAGGACAGCCTGTCCAGGCCGAACCTTTACGGGCGCTGAAAACCCTCCCCTCCTTTGTCCCGTCCGCCGCCTCGGAACCGGGCTACGGAAAGTCCCATCCCGGATGGGAGAGGTTTCGCGGCGCGGGAGCGGAGTTCCGGGTCTTCAGGGAAAAGGGCCTGATCCTGGCCATTCAGGTTCTGGATCGCGGCGGGAAAGGGCTGCCCCTGGGACTTTTCACCTCAGCCCTTTCGGAGATCGCCGGAACCCCCGATTATGTGGTCGAGTCGGTGGAGCGCAAGGGGGGATTTGTCATTGAAAAGGGTCGCCTGAAAAACGGGGTGGGCCTCCTGATCTATCGCAGGGAGGCCGGCCGCGGGTTGACGGGATTTGTCTTTGATTTCAGATAAAAGGGTTACGAAAAACGGGGTGTCCGAACATGAAAATGAACATTGCCTCCAGGCCGTGGAAGGGCCCGCTTTCATATGGCGTCGCCGCCGCGGCCGTCTTCTTCCTCATATCCATCTCCCGCGCCGCTCCGTCCTGGTGCGCGGAGCAGTCATTCGAACTGGACCTGTCCGAACTGGAAAAGAAAGCGCCCGCGGCGGAGAAAACGCCGCGAAACACGGGACGGCAGGTCAAAAAGAAGGTGAAAAAGGCGGCCAGGAAAAAATATGCGGCCCCCGCCCCTCCGACAGCCGAAGATCTGCGGGGAGAATTCGTGAATTATACGATCCGCCCGCGTGACCATATCTACAAGGCGCTGACGACCCGTTTCGGGCTCACCTCGGAGAGGGCCGAGGCCCTGATTCCGCGCATCCTCAGGGTCAACGGCATCAGGGATATCAGGGGTCTCCGCATCGGCCGGACCATCCGCATACCCGTGGTGGAGGGGATGTCCGTCCCCGCCGCTTCCGTGAAACCGGCCGCGCCCCCGGCGCCCCCGGCTGTCCCTTCTCCCCCCGGACCACCGGCCGCTCCGACGACGGTGGCGCCACCGTCGCCCTCCCCGAAGGAAAGCGGCCTGGAAAAGGCGCCCGCCGCTACGCCCGCCCCTTCAACGCCCGCAAAGGGGGCGAAGGTGATGCCACGCTCCGTCCCCGCCGGGGAGATTGCGGCCGTGGCTGACGGTATCCTGGATGCCCTTTCCCTTCAATTCAAAAAAAGCCATTCCATAGACGTGCCCGTCGGCGGCAGCCAGGGGGGAGTTATCACCATCAACGCGGACCGCTGTTTCGAGTATGACGGCAAGCGCTTCTGCCTGGATTTCAAAGACGCCGGGGCCGAAGGGACCATGCGCTCCCGCATCCTGGAGCTTTCCGGTTACCGCCACATTACCCTTGACCCGAAGGACGATTTCCGTTCGGCGACCGGGAAAATCCTGGCGGCCCTGGAGATCCCCTCCTCATACCGCAAACACACCCTTGTCCCCGCTTCGGGGGGTTCCGGCGTCCTGGGGGTCGAGGGTTATCTGCTGAAGGGCAGGGGGGCGAATGGAGAACACCTCCTCCTGACCGTTCCCTTCACGGACAAGGCGCTTTACGGTTTGATTCAGGCGGGGGAATGGGATATACAGTAATCATTCGAATTTGAACGAAATATTATCCGGATGCCTCATCCAACGGAAAAGAAGGGAATACGAGATGAAATTCACCAAGATGCATGGCGCGGGCAATGATTACGTATATGTGAACTGTTTCGAAGAGCGCGTGGACAATGCGGCGGAGGTGGCGCGCAAGGTATCCAACCGCAACTTCGGCATCGGCTCCGACGGGCTGATCCTGATCATGCCTTCCACGGCGGCGGATGTGCGGATGCGCATGTTCAACTCCGACGGGTCGGAATCGGAGATGTGTGGCAACGGCATCCGTTGCGTGGCCAAGTATGCCTACGATCACGGCATCGTGTCAAAGAAGGAGATCACCGCCCAGACCGGCGCGGGGATCCTGACGCTTCAGTTGTTCACCAACAGCCATGACAAGGTGGAAAAGGTGCGCGTCAACATGGGAGAACCGCGCCTCATCCGCTCGGAGATCCCCATGACCGGAGACGGCGCCTCGCGGGTGGTGGACGAACCCCTCAACATCCTCCATTCCACCTTTCGCATCACCTGCGTCTCCATGGGCAATCCCCACTGCGTCATCTTCGTGGATGACGTGGAGAAGTTCCCGGTGGAAAAATACGGTCCGCTCATAGAAAACCACGAGATGTTTCCTCGCCGCGCCAACGTGGAATTCGTGCAGGTCATTTCCGGGAACGAGGTGCGGCAGCGGACCTGGGAGCGGGGCGCCGGGGAGACCCTGGCCTGCGGCACCGGCGCCAGCGCCGTTACCGTGGCCTGCGTGCTGAACGGACTTACCGGGCGCGCCATCGTGAACCACCTGTCGGGCGGCGACCTGGAGATGGAGTGGCCCGATGGCGGACCGGTGTTCATGACCGGACCGGCGGTGGAGGTCTTTACCGGGGAAATCCATGTCTGACGGACCCGTGAAGGAAAACCCCGCCCACTGGCTGGGCGCTCACATGTCAATCGCGGGGGGGCTGCCCAAGGCCGTGGAACGCGGCCGGGCCGCCGGATGCGGAGTGCTCCAGGTGTTCACCCAGAACTCCAACCAGTGGCGCGGTAAACGCGTCACGGATTCGGATGCCTCCCTGTTCCGGGAAAAATGGGAGGAATCAGGCATACGCGAGATTGTCTCCCACGACATCTACCTCATCAACCTGGCGGCCGCGCCGGGCGAGACACGTGACAAGAGCATGGCCGGCTTTCTGGAGGAGATGGAACGCTGTGCCAGGCTCGGCATCGGCAAGATCGTCATGCACCCCGGCGCCCACCTGGGCGAGGGGGAAGAGACCGGCATCAGCCGTATCGTCGAGGCCTTCGACACCCTTTTCCAGAGGGCCCTGGACTTCACCGGGACCGTGCTGCTGGAAACCACCGCGGGCCAGGGGACGAACATAGGCTACCGCTTCGAGCACCTGCGGGAGATCCGGGACCGCTCCGCCTTTCCGGACCGCTTCGGTGTCTGCTTCGACACCTGCCACACCTTTGCCGCCGGTTACGACATCACCACCAGAGAGGGATACGACTCGGTCTTCCGGGAGTTCGACCGGGTTCTGGGGCTGGAGAACCTGCGGGTGTTTCACTTCAATGACTCGAAAAAGGGGTTGAACTGCCGGGTGGACCGCCATGAGCACATCGGCCGCGGCGCCATGGGGCTGGAAGGCTTCCGTTTCCTCATGAACGATCAGCGGTTCAGCGGCATACCCAAGATACTGGAAACCCCCAAGGGGGACAACGACGAGATGGATGCAATCAACCTGAAGACGCTGCGCGATCTGGTGGATTAAAGGCGCGGCAGCAAGGAGGTCGTCCATGAAAGAGAAGATCGGGATTATCCAGGGGGACATCACCAGGCTGGAGGTGGACGCCATCGTCAACGCCGCCAACAACACCTTGCTGGGAGGAGGAGGGGTGGACGGGGCCATCCACAGGGCGGCCGGGCCCAGGCTGGTGGCCGAGTGCGCCACCCTGGGAGGGTGCCGCACCGGTGACGCGAAAATAACCGGCGGTTACAAGCTCCCCGCACGCCACGTCATCCACACCGTGGGACCGGTATGGCACGGAGGCGGCAAGGGAGAGCCGGACCTGCTGCGAAGCGCCTACCGACGCTGCTTCCAGGTCGCCCATGAAAACGGCATTGCTTCCATCGCCTTTCCCGCCATCAGCGCCGGGGTCTACGGCTACCCCATGGACCAGGCATGCGAGATCGCCATGGCCGAGGCCAGGTCTGCGCTGGAGAAATATCCGGAACTGGAGCGGGTTGTCTTCGTCCCCTTCAGCGAAAGCGCCCTTCGCATCTACCAGGAGACCTTCGCCAGGATATTTCCCTGACCGGAAGCGGGACTGACCGGCCGTTGACGGTACGCATCCCTACCTTCCAGGGTCCGGCGCCCCGCTCTCTTTTCATATGAAGGAAAGAGAAGAAAGGCCGCGGCAATGGAAGCCGCGGCCTTTCTTTATCCTGGAAACGGCATTTCAACCACAGAGTCACAGAGAACACAGAGATAAAATAACGAAGAAATGAACTACCAGACTCACCATAAAGGTGACGATCGTAATATCTTTGTTTTGGAGCTACTGCTTGAAAGCTCTACGAAAACCCTCCGTGCCCTCTGTGGTGATTGCCTTTTTTAGTCAAGAAGGGAGTCTTTTTCTGAAAGGAGAATAACGCCATGAAGAGCGGAGCCCAGATACTTCTCGAATGCCTCAAGCGGGAGGGGGTGGATACAATTTTCGGCTATCCCGGGGCGCGCAGCCTCCTGGTCCACGATGCCCTGCTGGAAGAACCGGACATACGCCACATCCTGGTCCGCCACGAACAGGCCGCCGCCCATGCCGCGGACGGCTACGCCCGCACAACCGGCAAGGTGGGCGTCTGCCTCACCACCTCCGGACCGGGCGCCACCAACCTGGTCACCGGAATAGCCACCGCCTATATGGACTCCATCCCGATGGTCGCCCTCACCTGCCAGGTAACCAGCGACACCATCGGCATCGACGCGTTCCAGGAGGCGGACATGACCGGCATCACCCGCCCCATTACCAAACACAACTACCTGGTAACGGACACCAGGGACCTGGCCCGCAAGCTGCGGGAGTCGTTTCTGGTGGCCAGGACCCTCCGGCCCGGTCCCGTGCTGGTGGACCTCCCCAGCGACGTCCTCGGAAACAGGGTGCGGTCCGTCATACCTGAAAAAGCGGCCCGCCGGGGCTACCGGGAGAAGGTTGCCGTCAATCAGAAACAACTGCGAAAAGCGGCGGATATCATCAACAAATCGAAGATGCCGCTCATCTATGCCGGCGGCGGCATCGTCCTTTCCGAGGGAAGCGCCGAACTGCGCGCCCTGGCGGAGAAGGGAAATATTCCGGTGACCAACACCCTGATGGCGATTGGCGTCATGGACCCGGCCTCACCCCTCGCCCTGGGCATGCTGGGGATGTACGGGGCATGGCATTGCAACATGGCCGCCCATGAATGCGATTGCCTCATCGCCATCGGGGCCCGTTTCGACGACCGTGTCACGGGAAAGGTGGACGGATTCGCCAGGAACGCCCGCATCATCCATATCGACATCGATCCGGCGAGTATCCGCAAGGTGGTAAACGTGGAGTTGCCTATCGTGGGGGATGCGAGGGAGGCGATGGCCCTTCTGACGGATCTCGTGGCGCCCCGCGACCACGGTGAATGGGTGTCGCGGATTCGGGAATGGGAAAAATCAGCGCCCCTTCCCCGGCCCCTGCGTGAGCTTACCGCGCCCCACGAGATCATGGAGGCCATCGGCGCCGTCGCCGGGCCGGCGCCCATTGTCGCATCGGACGTGGGATTGTCCCAGATGTGGACGGCCAATTACCTCCCCTTTTCCACGCCCCGCTGCTACATAACCAGCGGCGGCCTGGGAACCATGGGTTACGCCCTTCCCGCCGCACTGGGGGCCGCGGCGGGCAATCCCGGACGCCCGGCGTTCGCCATCTGCGGCGACGGCGCATTTCAGATGAATATCCAGGAACTGGCGACCTGCTCGTATTACAATATCCCGGTCAAGACGGTTGTGCTGAACAATGGCAAGCTGGGCATGGTCCGGCAATTCCAGAAGATTTTCATGAAGGAAAGGTTCGCCTCGACCAATCTCGGCAAACATGTGGATTTCTGTACCGTGGCGCGGGGTTTCGGGGTGGAGGCCATTCGGGTTCAGCGGAAGGAAGAGCTGGGAGACGCCATGGAAAAGGCCGTATCGCTGCCCGGCCCCGTGGTCATTGATGTGGAGATCGACCCTGACACCTACTGTTTTCCCATGGTACCGCCGGGAAGGAAGTCGGTGGAGGCTATCTTTGCTCCCGAAGAGTGGAAAGGATGAGAGAGAAAGGGCGCCCGCGCGGCGGTGAGCCGCTGCCGCGAGCGCCCTTTCATGATCCCGATTGCAGCCCTTGCCCCTTCTCCGGCGGGAGAAGGCGGAGGCCGGATCAGGGGGATGCCGCGCCGGCCTGCCTACAGGATTTCCACAAGCTCCAGCTCAAAGGTGACATCCTCCCCCGCCAGGGGATGATTGGCGTCAAAGGTGATCTCTTCGTCATTCACCTCTACCACCATCACCTCAATTTCCTCGTCGTTTTCGTTCACCAGCACAATCTCGTCGTCCACTTCCGGGTTCAGGTCCTCCGGCAGGTCGCCGCGAGGTATGGAAAACACCTTCTCCACATCATATTCACCAAAGGCGTCCTCAGCCGGTATTATCACCTTCTTCTTCTCGCCCGCGGCCATGCCCACCAGCGCTTCCTCCAGCGGGACGAGGAATTCTCCTTCCCCGAGGGTTATCTCCCTTGGTCCGCTCTCGCAGCCGCATTCATCGGAACCGCATTCCTCGTGTTCAAGGGTTGAATCGAAGATCGTCCCGTCTTCGAGCATCCCGGTGTAGTTGATTCTTACCTTGTCGCCTTTTTTTGCCTGTGCCATTCCTTATAACCTTTCATTTTCCGCTGATTGTGTCGGTCCGGTCAGGACCGTTAGTGGCGCATAGGGTACGGGGGGGAGGGGAGGATAGTCAACCAAAATCGTAACATCTGGAATAGTGGCGCTATTTCGAAACTGGGAGGTTGAAAAGTCAGATTACGTTGAGAGGTTGCAAAGGTCAGTGCCCGTGCGCCGCACACTCCGACAGAAGCTCAACTATCCAGGCATTGATGCTCTTGCCATGGGCAGCGGCCTGTGCGGCAAGGCGCTGATGCAGCGCGGGGGGAATTCTCAAATTGAATTTTCCCGAGAAATGTTTGCGCGGCTCAACCCCATCTTCGGCGCACATCTCGAGAAAAGCCTTGAGAGAAATTTCGCCCTCTTTACGGAGTTCATCAACCGTGCCGGCATAAAAGTCAGCGCCGCCATTGATTCCGACGAATTCTCCCCGAAACATGTTAATTTCGGGATCGTATGAAATGACGGCATCGTACCCGTTGATATTCATATTGTTCATGGTTTGACTCCGTTTTCTTCTAGCCACTTCCGGATGGATGCGACTGCTCCTCTATCCGTATCCAGCGAAGGGTGCGGACGGTGAAACACACGCCGGTCGCCAAACAGGCGGACTCCGACACGAGAACCCTCGCGTTCGGTAATTTCCGCCCCAAGCTCTCTGAAGAGAGCCAGAATATCCGGCCACTGGATGTTTCCAGGAACGGGATGCGCAAAGATCGATTCCAGTGTTTTGATCTTTTTTCGTTTCACAAACTTTTAGTACCACAAAGCAGTACTATCGTCAAGAATGAAAGAATGAGCGCAATCAGAAAGATGCGCCTGCTCCAAAGGCCGTCATGTGATCTTCCAGCCGGTTGGAAACTGGGCTGAAATAATAATGCCTTTATTTGTTGCAGGCGACCCCTTTTTCTGCGATAGTGTGGCCGCTTTTTTGCTTGGAAACGCAATTTACCCCCACCCGTAAGGAGTCACGAATGCCACGACGAGACGATCTGAAAAAGGTTCTGATTATCGGTTCCGGGCCGATTATAATCGGTCAGGCCTGCGAGTTTGACTATTCCGGCACACAGGCCTGCAAGGCCCTGCGCGGCCTGGGCTATGAAATCCTGCTGGTAAACTCCAACCCGGCCACCATCATGACCGATCCGGGCATGGCCGATACCACCTATATCGAACCTCTCACCGTGGAATCCCTGACCGAGATCATCAAAAAGGAGCGCCCCGACGCCCTGCTCCCCAACCTGGGAGGACAGACCGGACTGAATCTCTCCATCTCCCTCGCCAAGGCGGGCGTGCTGGACGAGTACGGAGTGCGGGTCATCGGGGTCAATCTGGACGCCATCGAGCGGGGGGAAGACCGCCAGACATTCAAGGATACCATGACCCACCTGGGCATCGAGACGGCGCGCAGCGCCATCGCCAACAGCATGGAGGAGGCCAGGGCGGCCATCCGTGAAATCGGCTTTCCCGTGGTGATCCGGCCGGCCTATACCATGGGCGGCGCCGGAGGCGGATTCGCCTACAACATGGATGAATTCGATGCCCTGGTAAGCCGGGGGATGTCCGCGAGCATGGTGGGCCAGGTGCTGGTGGAAGAATCGGTGCTGGGATGGGAAGAACTGGAACTGGAGGTGGTCCGGGACGCCAAGGGGCAAAAAATCACGGTCTGCTTCATCGAAAACGTGGACGCCATGGGTGTCCACACCGGCGACTCCTACTGCACCGCGCCCATGCTCACCATCTCAAAGGAGCTCCAGGACCGCCTGCGGCGATACTCCTACGACATCGTGGACGCCATCGAGGTCATCGGCGGCACCAACGTCCAGTTCGCCCATGACCCCAGGACCGGCCGGGTGGTGGTCATCGAGATCAACCCCCGCACCTCCCGGTCCTCGGCCCTGGCCTCCAAGGCCACCGGTTTTCCCATCGCCCTGGTTTCGGCCATGCTCGCCGCCGGCCTCACCCTGGACGAGATCCCCTACTGGCGCGACGGAACCCTGGACAAGTACACACCCTCGGGCGACTACGTAGTGGTGAAATTCGCCCGCTGGGCCTTCGAGAAATTCAAGGGGGTGGAGGACCGCCTCGGCACGCAGATGCGCGCCGTGGGCGAGGTGATGAGCATCGGAAAGAATTACAAGGAGGCCTTGCAGAAGGCCATCCGTTCCCTGGAGATCGGCCGCAGCGGACTCGGTTTCGCCCGCGACTTCCATGAACGATCCCTTCCGGAGCTGCTGGAGATGCTGGCGGAACCCACCAGTGAACGGCATTTTATCCTCTACGAGGCCCTGCGCAAGGGCGCCGGCATCGACGCGCTGTATCGCCTCACCCACATCAAGCCCTGGTTCCTGGAGCAGATGAAGGAACTGGTTGAACTGGAAGAAGAGATCCTCGCCCATCGCGGGAAGCTTCTCCCGGACGACCTCCTGGCGAGGGCGAAAAAGGACGGATTCGCCGACAAGTACCTGTCGTCGCTTCTGGATATACCGGAGAAGGCCGTCCGGGAGCGGCGCATCGCCCTCGGCGTGGTGGAGGCGTGGGAACCGGTGCCGGTGAGCGGGGTGGAGAACGCCGCCTACTACTATTCCACATACAACGCCCCGGACAGGGTCCCGGTGAGCGGCGGCAGGAAGATCATGGTTCTGGGCGGCGGGCCTAACCGCATCGGCCAGGGGATCGAGTTTGACTACTGCTGCGTACATACCGCATTCGCCCTGCGCGACGCGGGGTACCAGTCCATCATGATCAACTGCAATCCGGAGACGGTTTCCACCGATTATGACACCTCCAACAGGCTCTACTTCGAGCCCCTGACCGTTGAAGACGTGCTTTCCATCTACGAAAAGGAGAAACCGGATGGGGTGGTGGTGCAGTTCGGCGGCCAGACGCCTCTCAACATAGCCTCGGAACTGGAGGCGGCCGGGGTGAAGATCCTGGGGACTTCGCCGGAGACCATCGACCTGGCCGAAGACCGCCAGAGATTCGCCGCGCTGATGGTGGAGCTGGGCATCCCGCAGCCCGAATCGGGCATGGCGAGCACCCTGGACGAGGCCTTGCGGGTGGCGGCGCGCATCGGCTATCCCCTCATGGTCCGTCCCTCCTATGTTCTGGGCGGCCGCGCCATGGAGATCGTTCACGACGAAGAGATGCTGCGGGAATACCTGCGCAAGGCGGTGGACGTTTCCTCCCAGCGCCCGGTGCTCATCGACCGCTACCTGCGCAACGCCATCGAGGCCGAGGCGGACGCCATCTCCGACGGAACCGACGCCTTTGTCCCGGCGGTCATGGAGCATATTGAACTGGCCGGGGTCCACTCCGGCGACTCGGCCTGCGTGATCCCGCCGGTCACCATTCCCCGGAAGCACGTGGCCACCATCGAGGAGTATACCCGCAAGATAGCCGTGGCCATGCGGGTGGTGGGGCTGCTGAACGTGCAGTACGCCATTGCCGACGACAAGGTCTATATCCTGGAAGCCAATCCCCGCGCCAGCCGCACCGTTCCCATCGTCAGCAAGGTCTGCGACATCTCCATGGCGCGCCTGGCGACCCAGGCCATGCTCGGCGAGAAGATCGCGGACATGGGTCTGCGAAAAGGGAGTATCCCGCACTTTGGCGTAAAGGAGGCGATCTTTCCCTTCTACATGTTTCCGGAGGTGGACCCGATCCTGGGACCGGAGATGCGCTCCACGGGAGAGGTTCTGGGTATGGACACCAGCTTCGGCCTGGCCTTTTTCAAGGCCCAGGAGGCGGCTCTCGCTCCGCTGCCCCTGACGGGGACGGTCCTGTTCACCATCGCGGACCAGGACAAGGAAGGCGCCCTGGAAGCGGCGCGGCGCTTCGCCGGGCTTGGCTTCACCATCCTGGCGACTGAAGGCACGCGGGCGTTTCTTTCCGGAAACGGGGTAGAGGCGACCGCCGTGAAGAAGATGCACGAGGGACGCCCCAATCTGGTGGACGGCATCACCAACGGCGAGATCCACCTGGTGATCAACACCCCCGCCGGAAGGAAAAGCGCCAATGACGACTCTTACATCCGCAAGGCGGCCATCAGGAACAAGGTTCCCTACATCACCACCATCGCCGGCGCCATAGCCGCCGCCACGGGCATAGAGGCCCGCCGGGCAGGCCGAAGCGGCGTGCGCAGCCTTCAGGAATACCACTCCGCTATCATTCCGTGACCCGTCCGGAAAGCGGCGGACAGGAAAAAAGCGCCCCGGAAAACCCGAGGGCGCTTTTTTCGATCATGGTCGGCGTTCACCCGGCCGTCCATATGGAAACTTGCAATTTATCACGACGGATGAGATACTTCCGTCCTGATTTACCCCATTTTATCGGAGGGACTCCATGTTCGGCTACAGTCCGCTGGCAATCATTATCATCCTTCTCCTTGCCCTGGTGATCTTCGGCGCCGGAAAGCTTCCCGAGATCGGCAGTTCCCTGGGCAAGGGGATCAAGAATTTCAAGCGCGCCCTTGAAGGAAAAGACGAGATTGAAGACCAGGCGCGCAAGGACGATAACCAGGAAAAGAAGTCATAGGGACGGCTCTTGCCGTTATGCCGGCAGTTCCAGCTTCGGCTCCTTACCTTTGCGATAGAGAAGAATGGTCCGCCCCAGAACCTGGGCGATCTCGGCGCCGCATGCCTCCGCCAGGGCGGAAGCAACCTCGCGCCGATCCGTCAGGCAGCTTTCCAGAATCTTCACCTTTATCAGTTCATGACTTTCAAGCGCTTCGCCGGTTTCCTGGATGAGGGCGTCGCTAATCTCTCCCTTTCCCACCAGAATAACCGGTTTCATGGAGTGCCCCAGCCCCCTCAGAAATCGTTTCTGTTTACCCGTCAGCATGTTCGGTTCCTCCGGCAATTGTGATAGAATGTCGCTTCGACCGAGCAGGGTACACCTTCCCCCCGGATTTGTACAGTCCTGGTAGTTTCATGAAAATTTTCTGGGGCAAGCGGGTGAATTGCCTTGCAAATGCCTCCTAAATTGCTATAATCCCGAATAGTTACACTCACCTCAACATCCAGGAAAGACCATCTTCCCGGATGTTGCATCCAGCGTAGTGTCCATCCGGAAACGCGGGAATGAAAGGCGTTTTCCGTCGGAATCATGGAGGAATGCGTGGCGCCGGAGTGTTGCTGGTCAAAAGAAACGGTCACGCCGGAAGAGTGCCCGTACATCTTCCCGGACGAAACGGACCTGTACGCATCACTGGAACGGAGACTTCCGGCCAGGTGTCTCGAGTGTCCCCGATTCCAGGGCGACCTGGAACGCCTCGGGGAAGAAGGACGGCCGGAGGCGGGGGTAATACGCATCCTCGCCGGCGAGTATCTGCGCCAGAAGTCGCGCGCCGATACCATGGTCGGCTTCCTGGACAGCAGGGAAATGGAGATACAGTTTCTCCACGAAATAGGAGCGCTTCTCCAGAGCTCGCTTATGGAACTGGACGAGGTCCTTTCCGTGGCGCTCACCGCCATAACGGCCGGCAAAGGCTTTGGAATGAACCGGGCCTTTCTTCTCCTGGTGAACAAGGAGCGGAGCCACATGAAGGGATACCTGGGCGTGGGTCCCCGCAACTACCAGGAGGCATGGGAGATCTGGGAAGAGATCGGCAGGAGTGATTTCTCTCTCAGGGAGATGGCGAAGCAGTTCCATGAAACAAAGCTCTCCGCGGAAAAGAACAAGTTCCAGGATATCCTGGAACGACTCTCCGTGCCCCTCAGCGACCAGGGTTCCATCCTCAACCGGGCGCTCCGGGAGAGGAGGCCGATCCTGGTCGGTGGCGCCCTGAACGAAGACACCATTGACCTGGAGCTGGCGCGCACCCTTGAGGTGGATACATTCCTGATACTCCCCCTGCTGGCGCGAAACCGGCGCGTAGGCGTCATACTCGCGGACAATTTCATCACCAAGAAGCCCATAACCCCTCACGATATCCGGGCCATGGAGTCACTCACCTTTCCGGTGGCCTTCGCCATTGAAAGGGCTTCCCTCTACGAACGCCTCCACGAAGACCTCCGCCAGCTTACCGTCGCCAACGCGCGTCTTCATGAACAACAGGAATTGATCGTCAGGATGGAAAAACTGGCGCTCCTGGGGCGGGTAACCTCCAGCATCGCCCACTCCATCCGCAACCCCCTTATGATAATAGGCGGTTTCGCGCGTTCCCTCCTGAAAGACATCGCGGAGGACGATCCGAAAAAGGAGTCTCTGGAAACCATCGTCCTGGAGGCGAGGCAACTGGAGGACGCCCTTACCGAGGCCCTGGAATCGGCGGAATCCACCTCGCCGAAGCTGGACAAATGGAACATCAATGAACTGCTGGGGTATGTCTTCCACGAGGTGACCAGCGGCCATGCCGGGGAAGGCATCTCGTTTGTCCTGGACACGGCGCCGGAACTACCGATGATACGCATGGATTACCGCCAGATGGCCTATTGCCTCAAAAAGATCTTACTCAACTCCCTTGACGCCATGTCGACCCCGGGGGAACTGGCCGTCAGGACTCTTCTCAGGCCGGACGGCATTCTGGTGGAGATCACGGACACCGTATCCCGCCCGGCCAGGAGGGAGGGCGATACCTGCCATGTCGCGGGAATGGGCGACGCCGGCGACATCTATGACCTGGAGCTGTCATTTTGCAGGGTGATACTTGAAAATTACTGTAAATCCTTTACTGTTGATGGGTGCGAAGGAAAAGGAACGAGGTACGAGATACTGCTGCCTCTAAAGAAGGAGGATGAAGAAGATGAGCAGGATTCTGGTCGTTGATGACGAAAGCAGCATCAGGCTCCTCTATTCCCATGAGCTTGCGGATGAGGGATATGAGGTGTTTACGGCCGCGGGAGCCGAGGAGGCCGTGGAGATTCTCCGCAAGGACGACTTCGACCTTATCCTGCTGGATATAAAACTGAAGAATGAAAGCGGCCTGGACCTCCTGCAGCGCATCGTCAAGGAACGGCACAACCTGCCGGTGATCCTGTGCACCGCTTTTTCATGCTATAAGGATGATTTTTCCGCATGGCTCGCTGACGGATACGTGGTCAAGTCGAGCGACCTGCGGGAACTGAAGGAAGAGATCAGGCGGGTGCTCGACAAAAAATCGCCGCGAAACGTTCTGAAGCGCACCATGTAACCGCGCGCGGAGCCCGTTTTTCCCCTTCGGCGGCCGAACCATGCCATTCTCCCGGTATTGCCATGACGCCTCTCACCTGAAGCGGGACTGCTCCACACCACTTAATTTTCCACATACCCACAACTCCCGGAAGGAGGCAAAAACAATGAAAGCCGTGATCATGGCCGGAGGTTTCGGCACGCGCATCCAGCCGCTGACCAGCAGCGTGCCGAAACCGATGATACCCCTGGCGAACCGCCCCATCATGCTCCATATCGTTGAACTGCTGAAGAAGCACGGCATCAGCGACATGGTCATGCTCCTCTATCATCAGCCCGACATCATCAAGAATTTTTTTCGCGACGGCGCCGATTTCGGCATAAAGACGGAATATATAACTCCCCTCCAGGACATGGGAACGGCGGGCGCGGTAAAGTGCGCCGAAAGGTTTCTCAACGAGCGTTTCCTGGTGATCAGCGGAGACCTGCTCACGGACTTCAACCTGAGGAAGATCATCGACTTCCACGACGACCACAAGGCCATGGCCACCATCACCCTCACCTCGGTGAAGGACCCGCTCCAGTTCGGCGTCGTCATCACCGACAAGGAGCGGAGGATTACCCAGTTTCTGGAAAAGCCGGGCTGGGGCGAGGTCATCTCAGACACCATCAACACCGGGATCTACGTGCTGGAGCCGGAGGTGTTCCGCTATATCCCGGAAGGTGAAAACTTCGATTTCTCCCAGGACCTGTTTCCGAAACTGCTGGAAAACGGGGACCCGCTTTTCGGCTATCCGGTGAAGGGGTACTGGCGCGACATCGGCAATACCGATTCCTACCGGGAGGCCCACCACGATATCTTCCACGGCAGGATCAACATCCGCATCGACGAGGAAAAACAGGATCTGCTGGGCAAGGACGTGCGCATGGGTATCGACGTGCGCCTCAACGATCTCAAGACCGTGGAGGGGACGGTGATCCTCGGGGACAACTCCCAGATCCTGGGTAACGCCCACATCCGGGACTCGGTCATCGGCCGCAACTGCACCATTGAAGAGGGCGCGAGGCTCTACCGCTGCGTGGTATGGGACAACGTCTACATCAAGAAGGGGGCAAAACTGGTCGATTCGGTGATCTGCGGCAACGTCAGCGTCGGCCAGGGGGTGGTCATGGAGGAAGGGGTCATCGTGGCGGACGACACCTCCATCGGCGAAGACGTCTTCATCAAGAAGGACGTGAAGATCTGGCCGAAAAAGCTCATTGAGGCCGGGTCCATCGTATCCGCCAACCTCATCTGGGGCGAAAAATGGAAGAAGTCCCTCTTCGAGGGCGCCCTCATCCGCGGCTTGACCAATATCGAACTGACGCCGGAATTCATGGCCAAGCTGGGATGCGCCTACGGCAGTACGCTGCCCAAGGGAAGCTTCATCCTGGCGGGCCGGGACGCGTTCCGCTCCTCCCGAATGCTGAAAAGGAGCTTCCTTGGAGGCATCCTCTCCACGGGCGTGAACATCAGGGACCTGAAGATGATCCCGCTGCCGGTCCTCCGCTACAAACTGAAGACCTTTGGTGAGGTGGGAGGGGTCCAGTTCCGGGAGTCGAAGGATGACCCCGCTTCAACGGAGATCGTCTTTCTCGACGCCGACGGCATCGACTTCTCCAGTTCCATGGGAAAGAACGTGGAGAGGATCTTCTACAAGGAGAACTTCCGGCGCGCCCACCACTCCGAGCCGGGCGCCATATCCGAGCTGCCCAATGTGGTGGATTTCTACCGGGAGGGATTTCTCCGCGCCATCGAAACCGGCCTGGCGAAACGGGGAAGCTTCAAGGTGGTGATCGATTTCAACCATTCCGCGGCCAGCCAGATCCTTCCCGCCCTCCTGAACTCCATGGGGTGCGAGGTGGTGGCCCTCAACGCATACATCGAGGAGGAAAGCGGGGACACGAAGGGGACATGCCAGACGCTGAGCCTGCAGCAGATATCCAAGATTGTGGTCGCCCTGGATGCCCAGGCGGGATTCCTGCTGGACCCCGTAGCCGAGAGCATTATACTCGTGGATGAAACCGGCAGGGTGCGCGAAGGCGCGGAACTCCTCAGCCTGATGACCGCCCTCACCCTGCAGAAAGGGGCGAAGGGGGTCTACGCGGTTCCGGTTTCAGCCCCCTCCGTTATCGAACAGATGGCCCAGGAAAGGGGGTGCGCGGTCCAGCGCACCAAGAGCTCCGAGCGCTCAATGATCGAGGCGTCCCTGTCGTCGGAGGTCATCCTGGCCGGCTCGCTCAACGGGCGATTCGCCTTTCCCCGTTTCCAGAACGCCTTCGACGGCATGTTCGCCATCGCCAAGATCGTGGAACTGGCCGCAACCAGGGGAACCCCCCTTTCGCGGGTCGTGGAAGAGATACCGTTCCGCTCCTTCCTCGAGACCACAATGCCCTGCGTGTGGGAAAAGAAGGGCGCGGTGATGCGCAAGATGAGCGAGGACAGCCTGGACAAGGAGGCGACCTTCATTGACGGCATCAAGGTCCATTTCGGCGAGGATTGGGCGCTGGTCCTTCCGGACCAGACACAGCCGTTCATCCGCATCATCGCCGAGGCCAAGAAGGAAGAAGAGGCCCGGCGGCTCCTCAAGGAATACCGGGACAAGGTGGAATCATGGAAGAAGGAGTTACCCTGACGTGTCCGCGCCCCTGGATGTAATATTCATCTGGCACATGCACCAGCCGCTGTACAGGGACCCCCTGATGGGTAATTACGCCCTGCCCTGGACCTATCTCCACGCCGTGAAGGATTACTACGACATGGCCGCCATCGTGGAGGAGGGCGAGGGGGCCATGGTGACCTTCAACCTCGTACCCTCGCTCCTGGAACAGATTCTGGACTATGCCGAAGGGGGCGCGACCGACCCCTTCCTCCTTCATTACATGATGGACCCGCCGACCATGTCGGCCGAGAACAGGCGTTTCGTCATCGACAACTTCTTCTCCGCCAACCGGGAGAGGATGATCGAACCCAACCGGAGATACCTGGAGCTTCTGTACATGGCGGGGAACGGCTCGCGCGCCGACGGGACCGACCGCTCCCGCGCCTTCGCGGACCAGGACATCCTCGACCTCCAGGTATGGTTCTTTCTCTCCTGGACCGGGGAGGCCGCGCGCCGGCGCTACCCGGCCCTCGTCGAACTTGCGCGCAAAGGCCGCAATTTCACCAGACAGGACAAGGAACTGCTGCTGGAGATCCACGGCCGGCTGTTGCGCGGGATCATCCCCCTCTACCGCGGGTTGCATGGGCAGGGGAAAGCGGAACTGTCCGTTACCCCCTATTTCCACCCCATCCTCCCCCTCCTCTGCGACGGAAGAATCGCCCGGGCCGCCATGCCGCGGGTACGGCTGCCGCAACGCCGTTTCCTTCACCCGGAGGACGCCCATGCCCAGATCAAGGGCGGCATCGACTATTTCCGGGAGGTACTGGGGATCGCTCCCGCCGGCATGTGGCCCTCCGAAGGCGCCATAAGCGACGAGGCCCTTTCCCTCATGGCGGGCCTGGGCATCAGATGGGCCGCCAGTGACGAAGACGTGCTCGCCGCCTCCCTGGCGGGCGGTCTCGGGCACGCCAGGGAAGCCCTTTTCCGCCCCTACTCCTTTTCCAGGGACGGGCGCGGCCCGTCATTGTTTTTTCGGGACCGCGGGCTGTCCGACCTCATCGGATTCACCTACTCCAGGTGGGATGCTGAAAGGGCCGTCGAAGACTTCACGGCGCGGCTGGCGGAGATCGGGAAAGGGCATCCGGGAGGCGCCGTTTCCATCATCCTGGACGGGGAAAACGCCTGGGAGTATTATCCGGACAACGGATATCCGTTCCTGTCGGCCCTCTACCGCGCCATCGCCGCAAACCCCTCATTCCGCCTCACGACACCGTCCCGGTCCCTGGAGGAAAGGGAGGATTGCGTAACCCTGGGGCATGTCCATCCGGGCTCATGGATCAACGCCAACTACGGCATCTGGATCGGCCATCCCGAAGAAAACGCGGCATGGGACCTCCTGAAGCAGACCCGGGACGCGGCCACGTCCCGGAATCCCCAAGTCGAGGCCCTTCTCGCCTCGGGCGCCGGTCCGGGAACGGCGCCCGGTGAGGATGATACGGCCGTTTCCATCTGCCGTTACCTGTACGCCGCCGAGGGAAGTGACTGGTTCTGGTGGTACGGAGATGACCACTTTTCTCCCCACAGCTCCTGCTTCGACCGGATCTTCCGCGACAACCTGATAATGGTTTACCGCCTTCTCGGCATGGTCGCGCCCCGGGAGCTCTATGAACCCATCAAGAAGGTCACCCCCGCCGGCCTGGTGCGGGAACCGAGCACGTTCATAACCCCCGCCATAAACGGCGTGCTGGACGACTACTTCGAATGGCTGGGGGCCGGGCTCTACGACCTGAGCAAGCAGTCGTCGGCCATGCATGCGGCGGAAGGGACCCTCAACTGCTTCTTCTACGGGTATGACGGGGATTACTTCTATTTCAGGGTGGACGGGGCGTCCCCCCTGAAGCGCGTCATCGAGGAGCGGGACCGCCTCTGCCTGCGCCTCCTCCTGGACAGGGAGTGCCTCCTTCCCATGACTCCAACCGCGACTGAAGGGGAACTGATGGTGAAAGAGCGCTCCCGCTGGAGCGGCACGGGCGTTTTCTGTCAATGGAGATTCGACGCCTTATGCGAGGCAAGGATACCCCTGAAGGCGCTGGCCCTTGAAGAAGGCGAAACATTCTTCGTTTATCTTACCCTGACACGGGATCAGGAAGAAACGGGCCGCTGGCCGACCCATTCACCCCTCGCCCTGACCTACAGGGGCCGCGGGCTGCAACTGGAAAACTGGCTGGTGTAGGGAATCGGAATAAAGGGAGGTAGTATGTCCGAACTGCGCTGGGACCCATTGAAACGCCACTGGGTCATAATCGCCGCCGACCGCGGCAGGCGGCCCAACGACTTTTTAGCCGTTGAGGAGCCGACCCCCATGACCAACTGTCCTTTCTGCTACGGCAACGAGGACAAGACGCCCCGTGAGATATTCGCCATCCGGCCCTCTGGCCCACCCGATTCCCCCAACTGGAAGGTCCGGGTGATCCCCAACAAATACCCGGTGCTGCGCGTGGAGGGAGAGGTAAAGAGCCGCGGCTACGGGATCTATGACGTGATGACCGGCATAGGCGCCCATGAAATCATCATCGAGACGCCGGACCACGACAAGGGCATGTCGGATTTTTCCCCGGCCGAGATATGCCATGTGCTGCTGGCCTGGCGGACGCGGCTCCTCGACCTGCGCCAGGACCTGAGGCTTCGCCACCTGGTTCTTTTCAAGAATCACGGCGCGCGGGCCGGCGCTTCCCTCAGCCACTCCCACAGCCAGCTCATCGCGGTCCCGCTCGTACCGCCCGTGACGGTGGAAGAGCTCAGGAACTGCCGGGATTTCTTCGAGCAGAGAAAACGATGCATCTTCTGCGATATAGTAGATTTCGAACTGCAGACGGGTGAAAGGGTCGTCAGGGAATTCCCGGAATACCTGATCTTCGCCCCCTTTGCCTCATGCCTTCCATTCGAACTTCGCCTCTTTCCCAAGAGGCATCTCCACGATTTCACGCTTCTGGACGACGCTTCCCTGGAAGGACTGGCCGTCGCCATGAAGGATATGCTGATGCGCCTGAAAAAGGTCTTGCAGGACCCGCCTTACAATTTCATCCTGCATACCTCTCCGACCCTCCAGCCCCGGCCCGGCAGGCCCGATTTCTGGACATCCATCGAGTATGACTATCACTGGCACATCGAGCTGGCGCCCCGTATCAGCCCCGTCGCGGGCTTCGAATGGGGTTCCGGTTTCCATATCAACCCCACCCCGCCGGAAGACGCCGCGGCCTTTCTCAGGGAGGCGGATGTATAACAGCTCCCGCCATGCTTTCTTCCAGCGTAACGGAGAAATCCGCGCATCCTTCCGCACCCCTTTTCCCACGCGGCGGAAAGGGAATGCCGCCGCATCCGGTCAATGTGTTCGCGCCTCTTTCATGAAGCATATTTTTTGTGGATGACGTCCGCCGCGCATGATGCCTTTTGACAAAACGGCTCTATTTGGATTATAAGGTTCTAGACGTCATATGCTTTGCGCCGGGACTATGTCTTCCGGCGGCTTTTCATTTGCACGAACAAAGGATGAATTCATGAAAATATTATTTGTCTCTTCCGAGGTATCCCCGTTCGCCAAAACGGGCGGACTGGCGGATGTGGCAGGCGCCCTCCCGCGGGCGCTCAAAAAGAAAGGACATGACGTCCGAATCTTCATGCCCCTTTACCGCTGTGTGGAAACGGGCGAATTCACCATCAAAAAGGCCCGGAAGGGGGTTGAAATAACCCTTAACGGAGAGACGCGCAAGGGGCTTCTCCGCCAGACCTCCATGGACGATATCACGGTCTATCTGCTTGAAAACAGGGAATTCTTTCATCGCCCCGAGCTTTACGGAACCTCCACGGGCGATTATCCCGACAACAGCGCGCGCTTCGGATTTTTCTGTCACGGCGTCATTGAACTCCTGAAAAGGCTTGATTTCCGTCCCGATATCATCCATTGCCATGACTGGCAGACCGCCCTGATCCCGGTGCTCCTCAAGTACGGCCATCAGGAGGACCCCTTCTACAAGAAGACCGCCCTGGTCTATACCATCCACAACCTGGCATACCAGGGGATCTTCGACCGGGAAGCGCTCCCGGACCTGGGGCTTGACGAATCCCTTTTCACCATGGAACGCCTGGAATATTACAACCGGATCAATCTCATGAAAGGCGGGATTCTTGCGGCGGATGTGGTGAACACCGTGTCCGACACCTACTGCCGGGAGATTCAGACGGAAGAGATGGGCTGCGGCCTGGAAGGGGTCCTGCGCCAGCGCGGCCACGACCTTTACGGGATACTGAACGGCATCGATTACCAGGACTGGAACCCCACCACGGACCCCAGCCTTTTCAGGAACTATACGCCATCGGCCCTGTCCGGAAAGGCAGCCAACAAGAAGGCTCTGCAGAAAGCCCTCGGCCTCCAGCAGGCGGTCGATATCCCGCTGATGGCGATGGTTACCCGTCTCTCCGCCCAGAAAGGCATCGACCTTCTGGAAGAGCTCCTTCCCCGGCTCGCGGAAGAGCGGCTGCAACTGGTCATCCTCGGAACGGGCGACGAGAAATACATGAAGATGCTGACGGATTTCCGCGGCAGGGGCGCGGCCAATATCGCCATTAATCTCGGATTCGACAACACCCTCTCCCGCAGGATCTACGCCGGCAGCGACATGTTTCTCATGCCATCCCGCTATGAACCGTGCGGGCTCGGACAGCTCATCGCCTTCCGTTACGGCTCGACGCCGGTTGTCCGCAAAACCGGGGGGCTGGCGGATACGGTCTTCGACATCCGGGACGGCGTGCGCGACCCCAACGGCTTCACCTTTGAAGAGTACACCCCGGAGGCTTTTATGGAGGCCCTGAACCGGGCCATGGAGGCCTTCCGGGAAAGGAAATCCTGGGACAGGATGGTCCGCATCGGCATGCATTCGGACTACTCCTGGGATCGCTCCGCCGGAGAGTACGACGCCCTCTACGCGAAAGCCCTCTCAAAAATAGCCTTCTGAGGGAAGAAAGACCATGGCGAACGGACCGGAAGAATTCGACGAACTGACCAATGAGATCCGCAAGCTCATCAGGGATAACAAGCGATTCCTGGAGCGTGTAAAGGAAGAGGACTTCGAGCCCGAGGAGGGTGAGGAGGAAGACGGGGAATCAATGGAGGATTTCGAGGAGTTATAGACTATCGGAAGACCCGGAATAGAAACGCGAAACGCCCCCGGAGCAAGATGCTTCGGGGGCGTTTCAGTTTTCTATGCCAGCGCCAGCTCCAACCTGTGTTTTCGCCTTTCCCAGTCCGGCATGACCTTTTCCAGAAAGCGGTAAAATCCGGGGCTGTGATCATGGTGTTGAAGATGACAAAGCTCATGGATAATAACGTAATCGATGCATTCAACAGGGGCACGGACTAAATCCGGGTTGAGGGTAAGAGTCCCTGCCTTTGAAAGACTTCCCCAGCGCTTCCTCATCCACCGAAGCTGCAGTCTCGGTTTCGCTGAAACAATCTTTTCAAAATTCGGCCAGTTACGGTCAAATCTTTCTTTAAACCTGTCTGCCGCCTTCTGCGCATACCAGCCTTCCAGCAAGTACTTCACCTTTTCCGATGTGGATTCACCTTTTACACCAACGAAAAAATGACCACGAATCAACTTTACCGAATTGATATTGCCACCGCTGATCTTTAGTCGATACTGTTTGCCGAGATAAAGGTGCGTCTCGCCGCCCACGTAACTTTTTCCCGGAGTTCTCGGCTCGAATTGGCGGAAATAGTCCAGCTGCTTTTTGATCCATCCGGCACGCCTGAAAACCCGCTTTCGAATTTCGGCGAAATCGGAACCTTCGGGCGCCTTTATCACCACCACACTATCCGGATGGACGGCGATTTCCATCGTTTTCCGGTCCACATATATCACTTTAAACTCTATCGTTTCCTTCGCGTATACGATCGAGCCGGATGACAAGTTCATCTGCCGCTCCTGTGTCTGGCAACTTGCATGGTCCGCTCGATAATTTCATCCATCTGGTCGAGGCTGATCTCTACCCCTCTCTTGCCTTTAACCTCATCATAAAGATAATCGTCAATATCGTTAACTGCCTGTTTCCGTGCATCATCGTCGTCCCAGAATTGTATTTTCCAATGGGACTTGAGTATTTCTTGAACGGCAAGGCTGGTATCCGTGGCTATCTCGTCGCATTCCTCCGGCTCCAGTTGATGCTGGTCGAAGAAGGGCTTGAGAACGCCGTAGAAGGCCATTGCATCCTCGTTTCCGGAAAGCTTGCCGGGGATATCGTCATGGCGCCTGGTCACGACTTTTTTCCTGATCTCCGAGACCTTGCCAAGGTACTCCAGATCTGACAAGCGTTTCGCTCGAAAATCCTCAATGGCCTGCTGGATCAATTTGGAAAACTTCTCATAAAACGCAGGGTCTTCATCCATCTTTTCAGTTATGACCCGTTTTGTGGCGAAAGCGATAGCATCCGCTTTTGCGGCCGTGGTCTTGCCCGCGACATATACGCCCTGTTCTTCCTTCACCACGTCGAACAGTTTTTCATCGAAAATATTCACCGGTTCATTCAGTTGGATAACCTCATTTGCCTGGATGTGCGTATCGAGCAGTTTCTTGATCTTCGGCTCGTAGTCACGGTAGTCGATTGCCTCGGCATAACGCAGCTTAACCGCGGCTTTCAGGTTCTGGAAACGCTTGAGGTCATCCTTGTAACGTTTGAGCTTCCCGGTATCGACCCCCATGATGAACGTTTCCGCGGAAAGGGCAATCCCGAGCGACTTTCCGTACTCGGCCAGTCGCCGGTAGAAGTCTTCGCGCAAGGCATCATCGGCCAGCAGCGCTTCATAAGCCTCTTCGTCATAGATGTTCTTGACTTCCTTGAAGATGTCCCAGAGGTCCGAATAACGCAGCGGAAGCTTCTCGATCTCGGTGTTGATGGAGGTCAGGGTCCCCTGCAGGTCCTCCTCATCAAACCCCTCAAAAGCCCCGTACATGGTCAGCGCCTTGTCCAGTTCCCCGAGAAGACCAACATAGTCGACGACAAATCCGAATTCCTTGTCTTCGTACAGCCGGTTGACCCTGGCAATGGCCTGGAGCAAGGTATGTTCCTTCAGTTCCTTGCAGAGGTACATGACCATATTGCGCGGCGCATCGAATCCGGTGAGCAGTTTGCTCACCACAATCAGGATCTCCGGTTCCGGACCGAACTTGAACTGGTTGATGATCTGCTTGGTGTATTCTTCTTCGCTGCCGTAGCGTTTCATCATCTTTTGCCAGAATCTGACCACCTCGTCCGTCGGCTCATCATCGGTCTCTTCGTAACCTTCACGGCTGTCGGGAGGGGAAATGACCACTTCGGACGACACGAATCCAATATTGTCCAGATGCTCATGATACTTCAGCGCAACGGCCTTGCTCGGCGCTACCAGTTGGGCCTTGAAACCGGTACCCTGCCAGGTGGCGCGAAAATGCTCGCTGATGTCGAAGGCCCGCATGTAAACTACCTGTTCCGCCTTGTTAAGCATGGAGGCCTTGGCGAATTTTCTCTTCAGATCGGCTTGCTGTTCCCTGGTCAGCCCCTGCGTGTGGCGCTCGAACCAGAGATCGATGGCCGCCTTGTTCTGCTCCATCTCCACGTAACGGCCTTCATAGAGAAGAGGGACTACCGCCCCGTCTTCAACCGCCTGGTTGATGGAGTAATGCGGTTCTATCAGGCCGCCGAACTTGATGAAATTGTTCTTCTCCTTTTTCATCAGCGGAGTACCGGTAAAGCCAATGTAGCAGGCATTGGGGAACATCTGCCGCATCCTTGCCGAGAATGAGCCGAAATTGGTCCGGTGGCTCTCGTCAATCAGCATGAAAATTTCGGAGGAGTCATCCTGATATTTCCTGAAATTAAGCGCCTTGTCGAATTTGTGTATAAGCGTAGTAACGATGGCGGCCTTGTGTTCCGCCACCAATTCCAGCAGATTTTTCCCCGAGGTGGCCCGGTTGGGCTCCAGACCGCAGGCGGCAAAGGTGTTGCCGAGTTGCTTGTCCAGATCGTCACGGTCGGTCACAAGCACGATACGCGGGTTAGGCACATTCGGGTCCAGTGCCAGGTTTCTGGCCAGCATGACCATGGTCAGGGACTTCCCGGATCCCTGCGTGTGCCAGATAATCCCGCCTTTGCGACGCCCCTCGCCGTCCAGCTGTTTGATCCGCTCCAAGGTTGACTTGATAACAAAGTACTGCTGGTAGCGGGCAATCTTCTTGATCCCGCCGTCGAAGACAGTAAATCTGTATGCCAGTTCCAACAGCCTTTCAGGTCGACAGAGACTGAAAAGTGCCTTGTCCTGTTCCGTGAGCATTCGTTCTCCTTCCGACTCCTGGCTGTCGAAGAAATTGCGGGCAAGAGCAAATTCGCCACTGAAAAGTCGGGATTTCTTATCGTCCTGGAGAACTTTATTTACGCAACTGGCGACATCTGCGTCTTTGTCGCATAGTTCTTTCCAAATACTCCAAAATTTGGCCGCCGTACCCGCTGTGGCATACCGGGCCGCGTTCTTATTGATCCCCATCACCAGTTGAGTGAAAACAAACAGCTTCGGAATATAGTCATCGCTCTGGTTGCGGACAGACTGGGAGATTGCTTGTTCCACTTCTACATTGGGGGACTTACACTCGATGACCGTCAGAGGGATTCCGTTGACGAACAGGACAATATCCGGTCTGGCGGATTCTGTACTTCGGGAACGATCCACACTGAATTCGGCGGTGACATGAAAAACATTCCGTTCCCATTCGCGCCAATTGATGTAATTCAGGTTAAAGCTCTTGGAATCTCCTTCTATTGACTGTTCCAAAGCCGTTCCCAGCGTTATTAGATCGTAGATAGCCTCATTGGTTTTCAGCAGGCCGTCGTATTTGACGTTTTTCAGCTTCTGGATGGCGGTCTGGATGTTTTCTTCGCTGAACAGGTATTCGCGGTTTTTGTAGTTGATGCGATTGATCCGCTTAAGCTGATCGCGCAGGATAACTTCAAGCAAAACGTTCCCGGTTTTGCCCTGGCGTTGGGTGAGAGCCTGCTCGGGAGACAGGTACTCGTAGCCCATGTTGATGAGAAGTTGCAGGGCCGGTATCTGGGAAAGGTATTTTTCGTTGAAGCGGAAGCCGGTCATGGTTTTCTCCTGGCCTGGCTGCGAACGCGGTACAGTCGCTCGGTGAAGCCGCCTTCCTGTTCAAAGGCGGCGGCTTGGGCCGCCAGTTGCCGGTCAAGGAGGGAGCAGGCCACGGCGATTAGGGTCAGGGCGGCATTTGCTGCAAGCTCTTGATAAGTGGATGTCATGGACTTTGTGGACGAAGTGGACTGTCCATCAAGTCCATAATGTCCATTAAGTCCACTGGTTTTCTTCACCCATGCCGCCACTTCATCAGCAGTAGCGCAGCGCCGGGCAATCAGTCCCTTGCGGCGCGGGTCTTCCCGCTCCCAGAGCGTCAGCCCCCGCTGCCGCAGAAAGTCTTCGTAATCCAGCCGCAGCTCTTCCAGGCTGGCGCGGGCCACATTGGTCAGCTTCAGTTCTGTCTTCTTGGAAGTGCCGGACGCCAGACTCCCCTCGGCAATGTTCTGGACGCCGCTGCGCGCCGCCTGCACCATCTGGTCATGGGTGCGGCTGCGCCTGTCAATGTAGCGATCGCAAAAGCGCACCGTCACATCAAAAACAAGCTGGGCGATCTGAAAGCTCTTCAGGTTACGGTAACCGCCATGTCTCGGAATCAACCCTTCTCCATCGGACATGTGTCTCCTCCCGCCATTCAGTCCATATCGTCCATAAAGTCCACGAAGTCCACTATTCCTTCTTCCCCAGCAGCTTCAAAGCCTCATCCGCGGATACTTTATCAATAATGGCCTTTACCATGGTGTCGATATCGCTTCCATCGCCAAAATTCGCCGGCGCGATAAAGTTGACCCGACCGTCCTTTACCAGTTTTTCCGCTTTTCCTTTCGCGCCCTTCGTGCTCGGCCGGTACACGGCGATGGCGTGCCCGCCCTGATCCTTGACTAACCGGAAGCAGGGGATGTCCGTATCTCCATCTCCGACAAACACCATATTGTTGAACGGCACCGGGCGCTCTTCCGCGGGCACGAATTCGTTGATTTTGCTGTTGTCGTAGACGTTCAGAACGCCCTTGTTGATCCGGAACAGGAATTGGGTTTTCGTGGTGTAATTCACGGCAAGCGCCGGCCACCTGGCGACACCGTTGTGATCATATATGAACGACGATGCGTAAACCGCGGAGAATTTTCTGGCGATCGGCGTTCCCTCGATCATTTCCCGGTTGCCGGAGGAAATAATGTAATGTTCCACTTTCAGACCACGTTCTCTGCCGTATGCGTTGATGCGGTCAAACCAGTCGGCGACGCCTTCAAACAGCGTAACAGACCGGCCGAAATTCACGAAATCGGCTTTGCGGACCGGTACCTTGGCGGCTTCCGCCTTGTCGAGCATATGCTTCATATACATGAGAATGCCGTCGGCATTGTGCTTTTCGGCCAGTTCGCCGACCTCTTTCCAGAATGCCTTCTTCGTCATGCCGATTGCCGGAACGAAGTCGTATTCCTGCATGTTTCCCGGCGCCAAGGTGCCGTCAAAATCATAGGCGATCGCCAGCCTGGGCAGTTTTCTGGCCATCAGACCTCCTCCTTGCCGGTTTTCACCCGCCAGGCCCCGGCCAGAAGCTTCTGCATCAAGCCACGCTTTTGTCTGCGCAAGGCATCGGCTCGCTTTTTCAGCAGGCTGATTTCCTGGCGGGCGGTGGTGAGGATTTCGGTGATTGCTTTTGTTTCATCGTCGCAAACCGGAAGGACAAGCTTGTTGGAGAGAAAGGTTGAATTTGTGATATTGATTGTGTTCTTCGCACCTTTCTGGATGATCGGGCCGAAGAGGGCGGC
>CAYMFO010000020.1:0-41983 GCA_964389825.1 uncultured Geobacter sp.
CCGCCACCCCGACCACCAACCCGACCTCAACCGTCATGTTCAAGGCGCTGATCGCCCTGAAATCAAGAAACGTGATCATCTTCGCCTGCCATCCCCGCGCCCAGAAGTGCAGCGTCGAAGCGGCCAGGGTCATGCGTGACGCGGCGGTTTCCGCGGGCGCCCCGGCCGATTGCATCCAGTGGATCGACGAGCCTTCCATCGAGGCGACCAACCTGCTGTTCAAGCACCCGGGCGTGAACCTCATCCTGGCCACCGGCGGAAACGCCATGGTGAAGTCGGCTTACAGCTCAGGCCACCCGGCCATCGGCGTGGGCGCGGGCAATACCCCGGTTTTCATCTCCAGGTCCGCAAAGCTGAGCGTCGCGGTCAACAACGTCATTGCCTCCAAGACCTTCGACAACGGCACCATCTGCTCCTCTGACCAGTCCATGATCTTCGACGACAAGGAAACCTGCGACAAGGCGATCAGGATGATGACCGAGCGCGGCGCCTATCTGGTCAACGCGGAAGAGAAAAAGAAGCTGGAAGCGGTCATGTTTGACAAAGTGCGGGGCGTTCCGGCGGTCGCCATCGTGGGCAAGTCTCCGCAATACATTGCCAAGCTGGCCGGTTTTGAGGTCCCTGAAGACGTGAAGCTGCTCCTGGTTCCCCTGACCACCATCGGTCCTGAAGACTGGTTCAGCCATGAGAAGCTCTCCCCGGTTCTGGGCTACATCTGCTTCAACAGCCCAGACGAAGCGATCGCCGCGGCAAAGAGCCAGCTCCGCTGGGGCGGCGCCGGCCACACCGCGGTTATCCATGCGCAGGACGACAACATTCTCAACAAATTCGCCATAGATATCCCGGCCAACCGTCTCCTTCTCAATCAGCCGGCGGTTCATGGCAGCGTCGGTCTCATCTACAATGAGCTGCCTCCTTCGCTGACCCTGGGCTGCGGCACGGACGGCGGCAACTACCTGGGTAACAATATCAACTACTCCGACCTATTGAGCATAAAGACGGTTGCTCAGCGTATCGTTGATTACGAACGTGATCAGTAGATAGGTTTCGGCCCGCAAAGGAGAGCTGCCTCTCTGTTTCAGATGTCATCCTCCCCCATGTCATGTTATTGGCTGCCTGCTCTGGATGCAGGCAGCCCTCTTCCTTAAATGCGATGGCATGAAGTCTGTCCGGCCGCGGACGGGATGGTATGCGCTTGGCGCGCTTGCCATTTTGAGGGGGCGCGATATCGGAATATTACGGAGGCAGGTAAACATATCAATGGTAGGGGCGAGGCGAGCCTCGCCCAATCGGGGCACGGTGCGCCGTGCCCCCAAATCAGGGTTGCTTGCCGAAGTAATAATGCGTCTTCGGGAAGCTCTGCTCAGAGGCGCGCTGAGATCATTCAGGAGGTCAGGTATGGATGTCCTTGATATTAGCCTGCGGCATGAAAAGGAGGCGATCAATTTATACGAATATCTCGTGAAGCAGGCTTCGCTTGAGAGTGTAAAGAGATTGTTTTCCTCCCTGCTGGAGGATGAGCGGAAACATTATAAAAGAATAGCATACTTCAGGGCGACACTGGATGATACAACAGAGTGGCGCAATGATGAACACGAGTTTTCAAGGCATTTTTCCCATATTGCCAGAGACGCGGGAATAGAGGGCCTGTGCGGGGAAGAAGTGAATTTCTACCGTGAGGTTATGGATTACGAAAAGAACGGTATCAATCGATATGAGTATTATCTCTGCAATACAGGAGACATGAGATCCAGAAAACTGTTGACTGATATCATATCCCGGGAAAAAAAGCATTTCGACATCATCAAGGAATTGTGTGTATTCATATCCGAACAGCAAAGCTTCAGATAGAAAGCATCATATTTGTGGAAAAGAAAAACCGGAAGGTGATTCCATGTCGTCAGGGTATCGTATGGAAACGGAAAATAAGAGCAGACAAAGTCCATGCAATGAGTATTTCAGGTACAATGTCGGTCAGACGTTAAAAAAGCTGCGCCTTTCAAATAACATGACCCAGAAGTTCGTCGCCAGCTCAAACGGGATGTCTTCCGGTATGATTTCGCTCATAGAAAGCAACAGCATATCGGCTTCGATTCCCACGCTGACAAAACTCATGAAGTTCTATGGGATAAAGATGAGCTGGTTGTTCGACGATAAAAATGAAAACAGGAAATACGAAATCATAAGAAAGCATGACAGGAAGATTCTGTCCAGGATCCTCACGAAAAACGCTTCATCCGGCGAAAATGGTTTTTTGTGCGAATCTCTCTCGCATATGACGGAAAAGAAAATGAGGCCGTATATCATAAACCTTTCCGACGAGATCATTGGGGATACTCTCGATGTCCATTTCGGTGAGGTGTTTATGTATGTCCTGAAAGGTGTGTTCGAGCTCATAATTGACGGGAGTCAGGTTGTCCTGAAGGAAGGTGACAGTATTTATATGGATGCCTCCCTGGAACACAGGTTCAGGTCCGCCGGCGGTCTGGAGGTGGCCGTGCTTGTCGTCAGGATGGCAGCGGCATGATGCTGAAATTCATGGATGGGCGTCAGGCGCGTTTCCGTTTTCCCCACGCTTTCGCGAGAGTATTGTTCATGGGAGGGCTATGGAAAAGTCCAGGAAGGTTGAGGATTTGATCAAGCAGTTGAAAAAAGAGGGTTTTACCGGTTTTATCAGGATAAGTTATGATCTGGGTGGAATCAACGGAATAGAAAAGAACGAGGAGGTTCTGAAGGCAAGGAAAGCATGATGTCTGACGCGGCGGTCCTCACCAGGGACCGGGAGGCGTTATTACGAAGGCAAGCCCAATTGGGGCGCGGCGCGCCGAGCCCCTACATAATTTCGGAGGATATGTATGGATATTCTGGCGATAAACTGTGGTAGCTCCTCAGTCAAATACCAGCTCTTTGACTGGGACGGGAAAAAGATCGTCGCGAAGGGTCTGGTGGAGCGCGTTACCATTGGCGGTTCGTTCATCGTTCAAGAGGTACCGGGGCGCGAAAAGTACAAAAGGGAATTCGAATGCCCGAATCATACCGTGGCCATGGACCTTATCATCCGGACCCTGACGGATCCCGTGCACGGGGCGCTGAAAGACATGAGCCGGATTTCCGCCGTCGGCCACCGGGTCGTGCATGGCGGCGAGAAGTTTACCCGATCGGTCCTGATAGACGAACAGGTCCTGGATGCCGTCAAGTCGGTCCAGCGCCTGGCGCCGCTTCACAACCCGCCCAATATCGCCGGGATCGAGGCCGCCCGGGCCGTGCTGCCCCATGTGCCCCATGTGGCCATTTTCGACACGGCATTCCACCAGACCACCCCGGAGTACGCCTATATCTATCCCGTGCCGTACGAGTGGTATGAAAAGTACGGCGTCCGGCGCTACGGTTTCCATGGAACGTCCCACCTGTACGTTTCCAAGCGGGCTGCCGCGCTGCTTGGAAAGCCCGCGGCGGAATGCAACATCATCACCATGCACATCGGCAACGGTGTCTCCCATGCCGCCATCAAGAATGGCGTGTCGGTGGATACCAGCATGGGGCTGACCCCCCTGGAAGGGGCGGTGATGGGAACCCGTTGCGGAGATATTGACCCGGCCATTCCGGCCTTCATGATGCAGATGGAAGAACACACTCCCAAGGAGATCGACACGATCCTCAACAAGAAGAGCGGGGTGCTCGGTATTACGAAGAAGTACACGGACCGGAGAGACGTGCTGGAAAACGCCCTGAAGGGGGACAAGCTCTGCTCTCTCGCCCTGGAGATTGAGGCTTACCGGCTGAAGAAATACATCGGCGCCTATGCCGCCGCTCTCGGGAGGCTTGATGCCGTTGTCTTTACCGCTGGAGTCGGCGAGCGGGCCTGGCGGATACGGGAGATGGCCCTCAGCGGGCTTGACAATCTCGGCGTCCGGCTGGATCAGGGAAGGAACAGGGAGGCGGTCAATGGATGTGAATGTATTGTTTCCACGGAAGATTCGCCCGTAAAGGTATTTGTCGTGCCCACTGATGAGGAACTGGTGTTCACCGAGGACGTCGCCGCGATCCTGAATGGAACCTATGCGGACCATATGAGCTTCGAATACTCGTTCGCCAAATCCGGATTCAAAAACGCGTAACATGCGGGAGGCATGGGAAACCGTCCCGCGTCGGCAGGCCATTTTGACGTCATTGTCGTCCGCTCTTTGAAAACATGGTGAAACACGCTTCGCAAGAGGGGCGGCGGTGAAATCGTTCTGCTCGAAAGGGGGAGTCCATCGCCGCGCTTTTTCATCACATCGTGAAACATCCATGAAACACAAGGGACGGCGCGCTCAAAAAACACTTCTATAATAGCGGGTTTTGTGGTACGTTTCTCCGGAAAAGTTCCTTCTTACATCCATCCGGGCGCGTGATCCCGAAGCTTGCGCCGCCCGCGAGAATCCGAAAATCCCATGGCAAAAATAATCTGTATCGCAAATCAGAAAGGCGGGGTGGGAAAAACCACCACGGCTATCAATCTGGGCGCTTCCCTTGCCGTCGCGGAACGCAAGACGCTTCTGGTGGACATGGATCCACAGGGGAACGCGGGGAGCGGCGTGGGCGTGGAAAGGGGCGTGCTTCGCGACAATATCTACCATGCCCTGATCGACGACGCCGAAATGGCGGGTGTTGTCAAAAAGACGGAGATTCCCCTCCTGGACGTAATCCCTTCCAGCGACGACCTCGCCGGGGCCGAGCTGGAGCTGGTCACGATGCCGGAACGTGAGAGAAGGCTTTCGCGCGCGCTTGAGGCCATCGTCGGCGACTACGCCTACATCCTCCTGGACTGCCCCCCTTCCCTCGGCCTTCTGACCCTGAACGCCATGACGGCCGCCCATTCGGTTCTGGTCCCGCTGCAGTGCGAATTCTACGCCATGGAGGGCCTGTCCAAGATCCTCAATACCATCCGGCTCGTTAAAAAGGGCTTGAACCCGGCTCTCGCGGTGGAGGGAATCCTGCTGACCATGTATGACGGAAGGAACAACCTGTCCCGTCAGGTAAGTGAGGAGATCAGGAACCATTTCGGCGAGACGACCTTCAGAACCGTAATTCCCCGGAATGTCAGACTGTCGGAGGCGCCGAGCCATGGCAAGCCGATACTTCTCTATGATATTAACTCGCGCGGCGCCGCCGGATACCTGGAACTGGCGCGGGAGATAGTGGAAAGAGAGGCGAAGAATGGTTAGGAAGACCGGCCTCGGCAAGGGGATCGCCGCCCTGCTTCCGGTGGTGGAGGAAGAGGGCAGGAGTTATTTTTCCTGTCCCATCGAAGATATCCGTCCCAACAGGGATCAGCCCCGCAAGCGGTTTTCCGCCGAAAAGATGGAGGAGCTGGCGGCTTCGATCCGTGAAAAGGGGATTATTCAGCCCCTGGTGGTCCGGAAGATGTCCGAACACTACGAACTGGTTGCCGGGGAGCGCCGCTGGCGCGCCGCCCAGAAAGCGGGACTCCTGTCCGTTCCGGTGGTCATCCAGGACATCTCGGACGATACGGCCCTGGAGATGGCCCTGATCGAGAACATCCAGCGGGAGGACCTGAACGCCATCGAACAGGCGGAGGCCTTCCACGCCCTCATCGAAAAGTTTCACCTCTCCCAGGAGGAGATGGCCAGGAGGGTCGGCAAGGACCGGTCCACCGTCGCCAATTCATTGCGACTCCTCAGGCTTCCCGAAGAAATAAAGAACGACATTCTCGAAGAGCGCCTGAGCATGGGACACGCCCGCGCCCTGCTCGCCCTGGATACGCGGGAGCTGATGTTGCAGGCCCGTGACGAGGTGTTGAAAAGGAATCTTTCCGTCCGTGAGACCGAGGGCCTGGTCAAGAGGATGAAGATGAAGCGGACGGTCAGGCCGAAGAGCGCGCCCGGCCCCGAAATCAATGCCGTAGTCGATCGCCTCAAGCGACGCTTCATGACGCGGGTGGCCATCCGGCAGAGCGGCAAAGGGGGCAAGATCGAGATATCGTATTCAACCTCCGATGAGCTGACCCGGCTGATCGACATCCTCTCTTCCTGAAGTATATGCTCCCTTGCCAGCTTACTCCCGTTTTTCCATTCCCCCAAAGACTTCAGGAAAGTGTAAATATTCGAGCATCTTGCAAATCTCAAAGAAGTCCCCTCTCCCCTGGTGGGAGAGGGATAGGGAGAGGGGGAAAGTTGCCGAAATATCGCATGTTACCCCTTTCCACCCTCCCCCCAACCCCCTCCATTCAAGAGGGGAAATATTTTCGACACTTTTGCAAGAGTCTCATTCAGAATAGTTTTACAGCGGACTAGTACCTTGTAACATCAGTAAATTCGCAAAGCCCCTTGATGGGAGGGGGTTGGGGGGAGGGTGAAGCTTCAAGCAGCGAATATCCTGGAAACGCCCCCTCTCCCTAACCCTCTCCCACACCAGGGGAGAGGGGATTATTTGTTGCGAAGATTTAAGTGTTACCGGGCACTAGAACTTCTGTTCCTCCATTCCCACTCACCCGGCCTTCGGCCACCCTTGTACGCAGGGAGATGCTTTGTATTTTCCCTCGGCCTCCGGGAGAGGGGCAGGGGTGAGGGAAAAAGTTGTGCTGAATAGGTTGCGGGAAAGTTTTCCTTTCGAATAAATATTTTTATTAAGACTAAAATTGTCATTGACAGAGTGTTACCTCTATGATAGGTGTCATATGTTTTACGGTCTGACCATAACACATCGCGAAAATGGGTCAGACGGGTAAGAAGGGGTTCAGGCATGATTAATATCGACATTGTTTTGCTGTTTCAGGCGGTCAATTTCCTGCTGCTCCTGTTTCTCCTGAACATGCTCCTGTACAGGCCGATCCGGAAGGTCATGGCCGACAGGGCCGCCGAGCTTGAGGCCGCGCGGGGAAAGACGATATCGGTCGATTCCGATGTGCGCGACAGGATGACCGAGTATGAACTGAAACTGCGGGAGGCCAAGACGGGCGCCAATGAGGAGAGGGCGCGGATGATTGGCGCGGCCCGCTCCGAAGAGTCCGCAATCCTCGAGGACGCCCGCCGCGATGCCGCTGCCAGTCTCGCGGAAATCCGCGCCGCCATACAGAAGGAGGCCGCCGAGGAGGAAGGCCGCCTTCGCGCGCGCGCGGAAGAGCTTTCCAGGGTTATAAGCGAAAAGGTGCTGGGAAGGAGCCTGTCATGAAAAATACGACCCGGAAGACCTTTGTGACCAACCGCATTGCTCCGGCCCTCACCGCTCTGGCTTTCCTGGCCGTATTCGCCTCCGTGGGTTGCGCTGAGGAAGCCGCCCATCACGCGGATTCGTCGGCTCAACTGAAGGATTTCGGCTTCCGCCTCTTCAACTTCGCCATCCTGGCGGGCATTCTCTTCTGGGGCGCCAGAAAAGCCGACATAAAAGGGCTTCTGGCCGCCCGCCGGTCCTCGGTGGAAAAGGCCCTGCGGGAAGCGGAAGAGATACGGGAAGAGGCGGAGAAAAAGCTTGCCGAATACAGCGGGAAGCTGGAGAAGGCCACCCTGGAGATTGAGGACATCCGCGCCGCCATCCGCCGGGATGGCGAGGCCGAGAAGCAACGGATCATAGAGGAGGCGCGCCATACCGCCGAAAGGATCCGGGAGCAGGCCAAGGCCGCGGCGGGTCAGGAACTGGAGACCGCCAGGGCGCGGCTCAGGGCGGAAACCGCCCGGCTTGCCGTGCAACTGGCGGAGTCGACTTTGAAGCAATCCGTTACAAGGTCCGATCAGGACCGTTTCGTGGATGAATATCTGAGCAAGGTAGTGGAGGCATAGTGAGCACGAACGCCATTGCACGAAGGTACGCAAAGGCCCTCATTCAGTTGGCCGCGGAAAAGGGGGTCATCGAACAGTACCATGAGGAGCTGACGCTCTTTTCAGGCGCCCTTGAATCGGCCCCCGAGGCGTACGTTATTCTCGCGGCCCCGGGGTACGGGATAGAGGCCAAACGCCGGATACTGAACGAACTGACGGCCCGGCTGGGCATTTCCAGGACCATAGGCGATTTCATGCTGCTCCTTCTTGACCGGAAGCGCATCACGCAGCTGGCCGGGATTGTAGACTGTTACAGGTCCTTTGCCGATGAAGCCGCCGGCATCCTCCGTTCAAGTGTCACCTCGGCCCTTCCCCTTACCGAACAGCAGGTCCAGGCGCTGCGGGACGAGCTGGAGAAGGCGACGGGCAGAAAGATCATTCTCAGCGTCAAGACGGACCCTGTGCTGATTGGCGGTGTCGTTACCCGCATCGGCGACAAGGTCTTCGACGGCAGTATCAGAACCCAGTTGGCGAAGATTCAAGATATATTACAGAAGGGGTGAGAAGTGCCTATGGAACTCAGAGCGGAAGAAATCAGCGAGATTATCAGGAAGCAGATTGAGGGCTACGGTAAGGAGATCGAGGTCGCCGAAACAGGCACCATCATCTCCGTAGGGGACGGGATTGCCCGTATCCACGGCCTGGCGCGGGCCATGGCGGGCGAACTCCTGGAGTTCCCGGGCGGTGTTTCCGGTATGGCGCTGAATCTCGAAGAGGGGAATGTGGGCGCCGCGATCCTCGGTGAAGATAACGATAACATCAAGGAAGGCGCCGTGGTGAAGAGGACCGGCAGGATTGTCGAGGTTCCGGTGGGCGACGCCCTGGTGGGCCGCGTGGTGAACGCTATCGGCCAGCCGGTGGACGGCAAGGGTCCCATCGCCACCAAGGACTTCCGCCAGGTGGAGGTCAAGGCGCCGGGCATCGTCAAGCGCAAGTCGGTTCATCAGCCCATGCAGACCGGGATCAAGGCGGTGGACTCCATGGTTCCCATCGGCCGGGGCCAGCGCGAGCTGATCATCGGCGACCGCCAGACCGGCAAGACCGCCATTGCCATCGACACCATCATCAACCAGAAGGGCGGCGACGTCATCTGTATCTACGTGGCCATAGGACAGAAGCTGTCCACCGTCGCGCAGGTGGTGAACAAGCTGCGGGACCACGGCGCCATGGACTATACCATCGTCGTCTCCGCTTCGGCCGCCGAATCAGCTCCCCTGCAGTTCATAGCTCCCTACGCCGGCGTCACCATGGGGGAATACTTCAGAGACACCGGCCGTCATGCCCTGATCATCTATGACGACCTTTCCAAGCAGGCGGTCGCCTATCGTCAACTGTCGCTCCTCCTGCGCCGTCCCCCCGGACGCGAGGCCTATCCCGGCGACGTCTTCTATCTCCACAGCCGCCTGCTGGAGCGGGCCGCCAAGCTGTCCGACGAGTGCGGCGCGGGTTCGCTGACCGCCCTGCCCATCATTGAAACCCAGGCGGGCGATGTCTCGGCATATATTCCGACCAACGTCATTTCCATCACCGACGGTCAGATCTACCTGGAGAGCGACCTCTTCTATTCCGGGGTCCGCCCGGCCATCAACGTCGGTCTCTCCGTTTCCCGCGTCGGCGGCGCGGCCCAGGTGAAGGCCATGAAGCAGGTTGCCGGCACCCTGCGCCTCAACCTGGCCCAATACCGTGAGATGGCGGCCTTTGCCCAGTTCGGTTCCGATCTGGACAAGGCGACCCAGATGCAGCTTGCCCGGGGTGAACGCCTCGTGGAGATCCTCAAGCAGCCCCAGTATCGTCCCCTGCCGATCGAAAAGCAGGTTCTCGTTATCTTTGCCGCGAACAACGGCTATGTGGACGACTTTCCGGTTTCCGCCCTTGCCCGGTTTGAGGCGGAACTGAATTCCTTCTTTGACCTGCGCAAGTCGGAAATTCTCAATGAAATCCGCGAGAAGAAGGCCATAGACGACGCGCTCCGGGGCAAGATTGTCGCCGCCCTCGATGAATTCAAGAAAGAATTCGCAGCCTAGACAAGGACGGTATTTTCTTCATGGCAAGCCTGAAAAGCATTCGAAAGCGGATAAATTCGGTCAAGAACACCCGGCAGATAACCAAGGCCATGAAAATGGTCGCCGCCGCCAAGCTGCGCCGCGCCCAGGAAAGCGTCCTGGCGGCGCGTCCCTACGCCGAAAAGCTCGGCGAGGTTCTGCGGCGTCTGGCCGTGAGCGGAGGAGAGGGCGCCGGGCCCCTGACGCGGAGGGAAAGGCGGGACAGCGGGGAGAGGGCGCTGCTGATCGTCGTCAGCTCCGACAGAGGACTTTGCGGGGGATTCAACGCGAATATTTCCAAGGCGGCGGAGGCCTTTATCCGGGACAATAACTCGAGATATTCGGAGATATCCATCGCAACCATCGGCAGGAAGTCCCATGAATACCTCAGGAGCCGGGCCGACATCAGGAAGAATTACGCCAATGTCATGTCCACGCTGAATTATCAGACGGCCGCCCTCATCGCACAGGAACTCATAGACGGATTTCTCGCCGATGAATACGATGAGGTCTTTCTTCTCTACAATGCCTTCAAGAGCGTCCTGACCCAGACCATCACCCTGAAGCAGTTGCTGCCGATCGGGGCGGATGAGGGAACGGGGGATGGAACGGAGGAGCATGGCGGCCTTGAGGCCATCTACGAGCCTTCCAGGGAGGAACTCCTTACAGAGCTCTTCCCCAAGCACATCGAGGTGCAGTTGTTCCATGCCATGCTGGAGTCTCTGGCTTCCGAACACGGCGCCAGGATGACCGCCATGGACAGCGCCACCAAGAACGCCAACGAGATGATCGGCAAACTGACTCTCCAGTACAACCGGGCCAGACAGGCCGCCATCACCACGGAGCTTATGGAGATCATCTCCGGCGCGGAATCCATCAAGGGATAAACCCGAACAGGCGGCTGCCGGTAACCCCGCCGCCGCTGTCGGAAAAGATTATATACATTACGGTCCGCGCTGCGGGCCGCGGGAGGAAAAGTCCAGATGAGTCAGAATCTAGGGAAAATTTCGCAGGTAATCGGTGCGGTAGTTGACGTCGAATTCGAGCCGGGAAAACTGCCAGCCATCTATAGCGCTCTCCGGGTGACCAATCCGGCCATCGACGATCGGGAAAACAACCTGGTGCTGGAGGTGGCGCAGCACCTGGGGGAAAACACCGTGCGCACCATCTCCATGGATTCTACGGACGGACTGGTCCGCGGACAGCAGGTACTGGACACCGGCAAGCAGATTGTCATGCCGGTGGGCAGCCAGACCCTGGGCAGGATTATGAACATCATCGGCGAACCGGTTGACGAGATGGGTCCCATCAATGCGGATAAAGAATACGAGATCCACCGCAAGCCGCCTACGTTTCTCCAACAATCCACCAAGGTGGAGGCCTTCACCACCGGCATCAAGGTCGTTGACCTGCTGGCCCCATATGCCCGAGGCGGCAAGATCGGACTCTTCGGCGGCGCGGGGGTCGGCAAGACCGTCATCATCATGGAGCTCATCAACAACATCGCCAAGCAGCACGGCGGCTTTTCCGTCTTCGCCGGCGTTGGCGAGCGCACCCGCGAGGGAAACGACCTCTGGAACGAGATGAAGGAATCCGGCGTTCTGGACAAGGCCGCGCTGGTGTACGGCCAGATGAACGAGCCTCCCGGCGCCCGCTCGCGGGTCGCCCTGTCCGCCCTTTCGGTGGCCGAGTATTTCCGCGACGAGGAAGGGCAGAACGTGCTCCTGTTCATCGACAACATCTTCCGTTTCACCCAGGCCGGTTCCGAGGTCTCGGCCCTCCTGGGCCGCATCCCCTCCGCGGTCGGTTACCAGCCGACCCTGGCTACCGAGATGGGCGAGCTGCAGGAGCGTATCACCTCCACGGACAAGGGCTCCATCACCTCGGTCCAGGCCATCTACGTCCCGGCCGACGACCTGACCGACCCGGCGCCGGCAACGGCCTTCGCCCACCTGGACGCCACCACGGTTCTCTCCCGCCAGATTGCGGAACTGGGAATCTATCCGGCGGTCGACCCGCTGGACTCAACCTCCAGGATCCTTGATCCCCAGATCATAGGAGAGGAGCATTACGCCATTGCCCGCGAGGTGCAGTACGTGCTCCAGCGCTACAAGGACCTGCAGGATATCATTGCCATTCTCGGTATGGACGAGCTCTCCGAGGAGGACAGGCAGGTCGTCGCCCGCGCCCGGAAGATCCAGCGCTTCCTTTCACAGCCCTTCCACGTCGCCGAAACATTTACCGGCACTCCGGGCAAGTACGTGGAACTCAAGGATACCATCAAGGGCTTTCAGGAGATCGTCGCGGGCAAGCACGATGACATTCCCGAACAGGCCTTCTACATGGTTGGCACCATCGAGGAGGCCCTGGAAAAGGCGAAGAAGCTGTCGGTGTAACGGGACACGGGAAATGCCGACGGCGCGGACCGGGCGGGACCCGGACCTGAAGGATTGCGGAAAAGGATCATAAGATGGCCGAAAAACTACATCTGGAACTGGTTACACCCTATAAGAAGATCCTGTCCGAAGAGGTGGATATGATAACCGCCTCGGGCAGTCTCGGAGAATTCGGCGTGCTCCCTGGTCACGCATCGTATCTCACCTCGCTGAAAATCGGGGAATTGACCTACGTGAAGGACGGTGTGGCGCACCATCTCGCCCTTAACTGGGGATATTTCGAGGTGGCGGATGACAGGGTGACCATCCTGGTCGAGACCGCTGAAAGGGCGGACGAGATCGACCTGGAACGGGCCAAGGCAGCCCTTGGGAGGGCGGAAGAGGCATTGCGGGCACTTACAAGGGAAGACAAGGATTTCATCGCCCAGGAGGCGGCGTTGCAACGCGCCCTAGTCAGGATGCAGGTGGCTTCAAAGGAAGCGCGAAAATAGCGATTCACATGAAACGCGCGACAAAAAAAGGGGCGCCGGGAAACCGGCGCCCCTTTTTTTGTCGCAGGACTTTGGATGTGCCTGCCTGTCGCCGGCCGATGATAAATACCTCCAGAATGAATCAAACTCATTAATTCAGAATGCTTGAACTGTAATATTTTTTGTGATAAATAAGGGTCGCGTTACTGAATTAATTAAAAACAGCCTTTCATCCAGAAACCGTGCATCAATGGCCGCCTGGGCCGCGGGACGCGTTAGGAGTGCATAGGGGTGTGGCGCGACGGAGGAAATGAAAACGGGTTTTGCGCCTCCGGGCGGGAAACGGGGGGGCGGTCCGATCCCTCAAACCGCGAGGGGATTCGCCGCGACGTCGCCAGAAAGCACCTCGTCAACAGGCTTAACTTTCTCAATTTCAAAGAAGAAAGCATCATAATAAATCTGATTCACAGGAAGTTCGGTTCCTCCGTAACCCTGCGCGCAAAACCTCTCCCCTGTGTAGACGCTACTCTGGAGTGCGTCTGGGAGGACCCCTCCGGGATAGCTCGCAAGCTGAAGGCATACCGGATCGTAAACTTTGTCGTGCCCCATGACCACCATGCCTTACTGGTGGAACCCCTCCTCGCCGAATCCGCCGGAGACCGGATTCTCTTCCATCTTCCCGACTCATGCCGTGAAATAAGTTCCCGCAAGATCAACAGGCATCGCTGCTTTGGTGTAGACGTCCAGTTTTCGCAGAACGGCGTGCTGTTCCGCGGGGAACTGGTTGATTATACTCCGGTCTCCTTCCGGGCGGAGATTACGAACGTCCCTCCCCAGTCTTTCCTCTGGATCAACCAGGAATTCCCCGTCCACGTTGTCTTCAGCGACGGTAACGGCATCCTCTATTCGGGCGACTGCGAGATTCTCAAACATGATTGCGGACAGGCGAAGCGATCGTATATTCTCAGGCCTCTTGCATCACGGATCAGCCGCTTCAAGCCCAAGCAGTTCAGGAGCATCCGACGCCGGCTCGTGCCCTCGCCCAACATCATATTCACCGATCCGCTAACGGGAAGGTCCGTTAACCTGAAGGTGGTTGACCTCTCGGGTTCGGGATTCAGCGTCGAGGAGAGGGTGGAAGATTCCGTCCTCTTGCCCGGCAGGGTGATTCCGGACCTCAGCATTGATCTTGCCAACAGCATGACCTTTCCCTGCAGCGCCCAGGTTGTATACCGGAACGAGAACGCCGGCGCCGGGGAGAGAGGTCTGGTCACATGCGGGCTGGCTATCCTGGACATGGATATCAGCGACCATGTGCGTCTGCTGGCGCTGCTTCAGCAGGCCACGGACGGGAACAGTTATCTCTGCGCCAGGGTGGATACGGATGCCCTCTGGGAGTTTTTTTTCCAGACGGGCTTTCTTTCCCCCCGGAAATATCTCCATGTACAGGCAAGCAAGGAGATGTTCAAGCAGACCTGCGAAAAGCTCTACACACGGAATCCCCATATCGCCAGGCACTTCACCTTCCAGAAAGACGGTCGTATCAACGGGCATATCGCCATGGTCCGGTTCTACGAAAACACCTGGCTGGTCCATCATTACGCCGCGTGCGGATCGGCCGGTCTCAGGGCCGGTCTGGCCGTGCTGGAACAGGTTGGCAGGGCAATCAACGATTCCCATGGGCTCTATTCGAGCCACATGCATTTCGTCGCCTGCTATTTCCGGCCGGACAAGAGCTTTCCCAGGAGGATCTTCGGCGGGATTGTCGACATGATCCGCGACCGGCAAGGTTGTTCCTGTGACGCCTTCGCCTATCTTCACTTTCGCAAGACAGCGTCCGGGGAATGGGACATGACCGGACCCTGGTCTCTGAGGAAGACGACCTCCGAAGACCTGAGGGAGCTGGAGAGCTTCTACCGGCATGCATCGGGAGGGCTCCTTCTCCATGCCCTCGATCTGTCCCCCGATATGCTGGAGCGGAACGGGGTCGCGGAGGAGTTCCACAAGGCCGGGCTGAAAAAGGAGAGACACCTCTTTTCCCTGGTGAAAAACGAAAATCTGAAGGCGGTCTTCGTCATCAGCGTATCCGACATCGGACTCAACATGTCGGAGCTCACAAACTGCATCCATTCCATCATTATCGATGACGAGGATTTCCCGCCGGGAACCCTTTTCATGATGCTTTCCCTCCTCTCCAAGTATTATGCGTCGGAGGAAATACCCGTGTTGCTTTATCCCTCCTCATATGCCGAAAAACACGGAATAGCCTATGAGAACATCTACAACCTCTGGATTTTGAACTTAAGGCATACGGACAGCTATTTCAGGGCCATTGAAAAGATGCTCCGTCATGGAAGGCCCTGAAAGGAACAACAGACCGGACAGCGTGGTGACAATGAGATCTGAACAGCGGAAAATGCCTCTGTACAACAGCAGAATTATCGACACCTTCATAAAGCTGCTGAAGAGAAAATACAGTCATGTCAAGATCGGCGAGCTGCTGAGATATGCGAAGATGGAGCCATACGAGGTGGCGGACCAGGGGCACTGGTTTTCCCAGGAGCAGATAGAGCTTTTTCACGAAAAGGCGGTGAAGCTTACGGGAAACGAATTCATCGCCCGTGAGGCCGGCCGTTACGCCGCTTCTCCGGAGTCCATCGGCGCCATGCGCCAGTACGTTCTCGGTCTGGTAAGCCCCACCAGGGTCTACGAGCATATCGGTAAAACCACCAGGAATTTCACCAGGTCCTCGCTTTACGAGTCCAGGGTCCTCGCCTCGAACCGTGTGGAGATCGTCGTCACTCCCCTGAAGGGGATACGCGAGAAACCTTTCCAGTGCGAGAACAGGATGGGTTTCATGGAGGCAATCGCGGATCTCTTGAACAACAGGATGCTGCACATAGAGCATCCGGAGTGCATGTTCCGCAACGGTTCGGTCTGCCGCTACATCATTTCCTGGGAAAAGCCCCCCTCCACCTGCCTGCGCAAGGCGAGGGACTATGGAGTTCCCCTTGCCCTGGCGCTGAACCTGGCCTCCTTTTTCCTGGGGGGGTGGCCGTGGCTTTCCATTATCCTGCCCATCTCCCTTGCGGCCTTGCTGGCGCTCAGCCTGCTGACGTCGAGGTCCGAAAAAAAGGAGTTCACCGCGGCCATTGAGAGTCTCCGCCAGTCCACCGACAAGCTCCTTGAACAGATAAACGTAAACTATAATAACGCGCTTCTGACCAATGAAATCGGGCAGGCCATCAACAAGCAGCACGACATAGACTCCATTCTCGGCAATGTGGCCCTCGTGCTGAAGAAACGGCTGGATTATGACCGGGGCATGATCCTCCTTGCCGATGCGGGAAGGAAGCACCTGGTTTTCCGTTCCGGATTCGGCTACACGCCTGAACAGGAAGAGTTCCTGCAAAAGACGGCGTTTCACCTGACAAAGCCTGAATCCAAGGGTGTTTTCGTCATTTCCTTCCGCGAGCGGAAGCCTTATCTGGTTAACGACATTGAGGAAATAAAACCCAGCATTTCACTGAACAGCCGGGTGTTCGCGAAAAAACTCGGCGCGCGCTCATTCATCGTCTGTCCCATTGTCTGCGATGGAAAGTCCATCGGGGTGCTGGCGGTGGATAATATTGTGAGCAAGAAGCCCCTTGTGCAGAGCAACATGAGTCTTCTCATGGGAATCGCTACCGTCATCGGCATCAGCATCAGGAACGCGATGCTCAACGAAGCCCAGGAGCGGCAATTCAAGTCGACACTTCAGGCCCTGGCCGCAAGTATCGACGCCCGGGACGCCATGACCGCGGGTCACGTGGAAAAGGTGACCAAATATGCGCTGGGTATCTGCTCCGAGCTGGGGATTTCAAAGGATTACAGCGAGATGATCCGGGTTGCCTCGCTCCTGCACGACTATGGAAAGATAGGCATACCCGATGCCATATTGAAGAAGGATGGCCCGTTGACGCCCGACGAATACCGCCAGGTGAAGGCCCACGTGGAAAAGACGGGAGAGATCCTGAGGCAGATAAACTTCGAGGGGATTTACCGTCACGTGCCCGAGATCGCCGAGAGTCATCATGAAAAGATTGACGGCACGGGCTACCCGCGTGGGCTCATGGGGAATGAGATACCCTTCGGGGCGAAGATCATCGCCGTGGCCGATTTCTTCGAGGCGATCACCTCCAAGCGCCATTACCGGGACCCGATGCCCCTTGTTGAGGCCAAGAGGCTGCTGAAAGAAAAAAGCGGCGCCCACTTCGAGAAAAAGGTCGTGAATGCGTTTCTCTCCTATCTGGAGAAGAGCGGGGAGATGGCGCGGAAAGCCGACCTGGAAGGGCGCCGCCGGGATCACCGCTCCAGGAGAGTGCCGTGCAGAATGCCGGTGTCCATTCGCGTCAACGGAAGAACGGCCGCCGGGACAAGCTCGGACATCAGCGCCAGGGGGATGTACGTGGCCGGCGGATACGATATTGAGAAGGGGAGCGCCATCGAGCTTACCTTCTCCCTGCCGGATTCCCGCACCGTAACGCTGCGTGCGCAGGGCCGCGTGGCGTGGGTAAACGACGGAAAGATGAGGAAGAAACCGGTGCTTCCCTCCGGATTCGGAGTGGAATTTCTGCATGTGGAACCCACATGCGCCCCTCTGCTCGCCTTTGTAGGTTCCTGATTCGGTTCCATGGGACCCATGAGCTCCTCCCTGCCCCCCGCCTGGTTTTCAGCCACCCCTGAGCCCGCCGCGGCAGTGAAATTCTGATTGCTTTTTTGGATCAAAATGCCGTACTAGTAGACTCTGCCGGCCGGGCCGCCCGCTTTTTCCGCTGTCCGGCGGTGTATCTATTTCGACGGAGGTGCGGTTAATGTCGGAAAACATCATGAATATTGCCATGCGCATCAGGGAGTTGCGGGAAATCGCGGGGATTTCTCCGGAGTCCCTCGCCCATGAGCTGGGTGTCTCCCGGGACGCCTATCAGGGATACGAAAGCGGAGAGACGGATATTCCGGTGAACTTCCTCTTTCAGGTCGCGCACCGCTTCGGGGTCGAACTCACCGACCTTCTTACCGGCGAGAGCCCTCGCCTCCATGTCTATTCCCTCGTCAGAAGCGGCGCGGGCGCTGCTTTCGAGCGCAGGAAACAGTACCAGTACCGCCATCTGGCGTACAATTTCAGCCACAGAAGGGCCGAGCCTTTTCTGGTGACCGTGGCCCCTGAAACCCCTGATGCGCCGGTCAGCCTCAACAGCCACACCGGTCAGGAGTTCAACTATGTGCTTGAGGGCAGGTTGAAGATAGTCATCGACGATCGTGAACTGGAACTGAATCCGGGCGACTCCCTCTATTTCGATTCCAGCCACCCCCACGGCATGAAGGCCCTGGATGGCGCGGAGGCCAGGTTCCTGGCGATCATTTTCTAATATACACGGACCAGCCGGGTTTCCGAGACCCGGCGGCTGGTCTCCTTATGCGAGGTGCCTTCTCCATGCTTGATACCTTCCTTACCCGAACACGGTTCGAGTCATACGAGGACTTTGTCGAGAACTTCAGCGTCAATGTCCCTGAATCATTTAACTTCGCCTATGACGTGGCCGACGAGATCGCCCTGCGTGACCCGGACAGGACCGCCATAATCTGGTGCGACGACAAGGGCGCCGAGGCCGTATTCACCTTCGGTCAGTTGAAACGTTACAGCGACAAGGCCGCGTCCTTCTTCCGCTCGGCGGGCATAGGCAAGGGTGACCCGGTGATGCTCGTCCTCAAGCGCCGCTACGAGTTCTGGTTCTGCCTCCTCGCCCTCCACAAGCTGGGCGCGATCGCCATTCCCGCCACCCATCTTCTCACCTCCAAGGACATCATCTATCGCTGCAACGCCGCGGACATCAAGATGGTGGTGGCGGTGAACGACCCGGATGTGATCCTCCATGTGGAAGAGTCCCTGGAAAAGTCGCCCACCCTCCGCTGCAAGGCGGTTCTGGACGCCGACCGGGACGGCTGGCTGAATTTTTCCGAGGAGCTGGAAAAGTCGCCGGATGATTTCCAGAGACCCGATGGAGAAGACAGGGAGAGCAACGATGATATTTCGCTCCTCTATTTCACCTCAGGGACCACCGGGATGCCGAAGATGGTAAGGCACGATTTCGTCTATCCCCTGGGCCACATCCTGACCGCCAGGTACTGGCAGTGCGTCCGGGAAGGCGGCATCCACCTGACCATCGCCGACACCGGCTGGGCCAAGGCCGTATGGGGGAAGATCTACGGCCAGTGGCTGAGTGGGAGTGCGGTATTTGTATATGATTACGAAAAATTCACCCCCCGGAACCTGCTGGAGGTTATCGCCCGCTATGGTGTCACCACCTTCTGCGCCCCCCCCACCATCTACCGCTTTCTCATCAAGGAGGACTTTTCCGGCCTGGACCTGTCCCGCCTTGAATACTGCGTCATCGCCGGCGAACCCCTCAATCCGGAGGTCTACAACCAGTTCCTGAAAAAGACCGGTATCCGCCTGATGGAAGGGTACGGCCAGACGGAGTGCACCCTGGCCATTGCCACATATCCCTGGATGGCGCCTAAACCCGGTTCCATGGGCAAGCCATCCCCCATGTACGACATGGATATCGTTAATGATGAACTGAGGTCGTGCGAGGTGGGCGAGGAAGGGCAGATAATCATCAGGACCGCCGCGAGGAAGCCGGTGGGGATGTTCAGCGGCTATCACCGGGACGCGGAGATGACGCGCCGGGTCTGGCATGACGGCATCTACTACACCGGGGATATGGCGTGGCGCGACGAGGACGGCTATTACTGGTTCGTGGGCCGTTCCGACGACGTTATCAAGAGCTCCGGCTACCGCATCGGCCCCTTCGAGGTGGAAAGCGCCCTCCTGGAGCATCCGGCGGTCATGGAGTGCGCCATCACGGCGGTCCCTGACGAGATCCGCGGCCAGATCGTCAAGGCCACGGTGGTCCTCACCAGGGATTACTCCCCCGGAGACGACCTGGTGGAGGAGCTGCAGGAGCACGTGCGCAAGCTGACCGCGCCCTACAAGTATCCGCGCATCATCGAATTCCTGCCCGAGCTACCCAAGACCATCAGCGGCAAGATCCGTAGGGTTGAGATACGGGAAAAGGACAAGGGCGACGGCGGGGGCGCCTGCCTGTGAGATTCGACCATGAACAATCCTTCTGGGGCGGGATAGTCAAATCCATGGGGCTGGTGTTCGGGGATATCGGGACCAGCCCCATATATACCCTCACCATCGTTTTCGCCCTGACCCGGCCCACCATGGAGAACGTCTTCGGTATCCTGTCGCTGGTGTTCTGGACCATGACGATCCTGGTCACGGTAGAGTACGCATGGCTCGCCATGAGCCTCGGCCGCAAGGGGCAGGGCGGCGAGATCGTGCTGCGGGAGATCCTGATAAAGATCCTGAAGCAGGGGCGTCTTCTCTCCTTCGCCGGCTTCCTGTCGTTTCTCGGGGTGTCGCTGCTGCTGGGCGACGGCGTCATAACTCCGGCCATCAGCATCATGTCCGCCGTGGAGGGGATGCTGCTGATTCCCGGTCTCGGCCAGATTCATCAGGGCGCCCTGACCCTCATTGCCATTATCATCACCGTCGCGCTGTTCATCATGCAGTACAAGGGGACGGACAAGGTCGCCGGGGTCTTCGGCCCGGTGATGGTCCTGTGGTTCGTGACCCTGTCCGTCACCGGCCTGGCCTCCCTGGCGAAGATGCCTTCCATACTGGGCGCGGTAAGTCCCCACCACGCCATCCGCTTCTTTCTTGAAAACGGTTTTTCCGCCTTTATCGTGCTGTCCGAGGTGATCCTCTGCTCCACGGGCGGGGAGGCCCTGTACGCGGACATGGGGCACCTGGGCCGCCGTCCCATCATCAGGGCCTGGTACTTCGTCTTCTTCGCCCTGATAATCAATTATCTCGGCCAGGGATCATTTATCCTGCGGCATCCCGAGGCGAAAAACGTGCTGTTCGGTATGGTGCAGTCCCAGGCGCCGTTCCTCTATATCCCCTTTCTCATCCTGACCATCATGGCCACCATCATCGCCTCCCAGGCGGTTATCAGCGGCGTGTTTTCCATTGTCTACCAGGGAATCACCACCCGTCTCATGCCCCTGATGAAGGTGGACTATACCTCTCAGGTCCTGAAATCGCAGATATACATAGGATTCATAAACTGGTCGCTCATGTGTTCGGTGATATTCATCATGCTCATTTTCCGGAAGTCGGCCAATCTGGCGGCGGCCTACGGCATGGCGGTAACAGGTTCCATGACCATCACCAGCCTGATGATGATCATAATCTTCGCCCACACCAACAAGAAGTGGAAGGTTCCCATAGCGGTGGCGGTGTGCATCTTTGATTTTATATACCTTGCCTCCACCCTGACCAAGCTTCCCCACGGCGCCTACTGGTCCCTTATACTGGCGTCCTTTCCCTTTGCCACCATCCTTGTCTGGACCAAAGGCCAGCGGAACCTGTACAAGGCCATCCGGCCGCTGGATATGGACACCTTCAGGACCAGCTTCGAGCAGATCTACGCCGAGGGGCGGGTCATAGCCGGCACGGCCCTGTTCTTTTCCCGCGAGTGGAACGTTATTCCTCCATACATCATCCACTGCATCATCCGCAGCAACATCGTCTACGAGAGGAATATCCTGATCTCCATAGTCAGGACCGATGAGCCGTTCGGGATGCGCAGCCAGATGCGGCAGGATATCTCTTCCGGCCTGGAGGCCCTGGAGATCCATGCGGGCTACATGGCCGTCCTGGATATCGAAGCCATCCTGAATTCGCACGGCATCAGGGAAAAGGTGATCTTCTATGGTATCGAGGACATCAAGACGAGGAATCCGGCGTGGAAGATATTCAGTGTCATCAAGAAGCTCACGCCCAACTTCGTGCAGTTCAACAATCTGCCGGCCAGCCGCCTGCACGGGGTGGTTACGAGGGTGGAGATGTAGAAAAGGTTTTTCCCCATAAAAAAAGGGCGACGCCTTCCGGCGACGCCCCTGTATCTTTCCCAGGCGGCCCTTATGTCTCTTCCTCTTCGCCGAAGGATATCTCGTTGTACGGCCTGTCTTCCTCGACGCGCCTGGTCTGCGCCTGCATCTTCTCCAGGTCCTCCTTGCATTTGACACAGCAATGGGCGAAAGGCATCACACGCAGCCTGCCGATGGGGATGTCGCAGCCGCATTCCTCGCAGATGCCGTATTCCCCTTCCGCGATGCGAAGGAGGGCCTCGTCGATGTTGCGCAGCTTTTCCCGCTCCCGGTCACTCAGCAGCAGTCCCAGTTCCCGGTCCCGCTCGCTGGACGCCTGGTCGTAGATATCCCCGCTCGGCTCGCCGCCGGCGTTGCTGGATGTGTTCTTCAGCGTCTTGGCAATTTCCTTCAGGGTCTCTTCCTTCAGTTTCAGGAGGAGGGCCTTCATTTCCTCATTTCTTTCCGCCATCGAAACCTCTCAGTGCGCTATTCTTTGTACCGCCGATCAAGACTGGACATAATAACGAAGTTTGTCCTCTTGTCAAGAAAAAAGGCCTGTCCCGCAAGGCCGTTCAATCGGTTTATCACTCCTCGTCCGGGGCGATAATCTCTCCTATGAGATCATAGTCGGAAGAATCGGTAATCCGAAGCCTTACGATATCTCCCACGTTCGCCGTTCCGGAGGTGATATAGACCTGGCCGTCGATGTCGGGGGCCTGGCGGGAGCAGCGTCCTTTCAGAAGGAGCTCGGTCTCTTCGCTGTACCCTTCAACGATAACCTCTTCCGTGGTTCCGACAAGCCGGCGATTGCGCTTGAAGGAAAGGCGGGCCTGGGCCTTCATGATCTTGTTGTATCTTTCTCTTTTTACCCGCTCCGATACCTGGTCCGGCATGTCGGCGGCGGGTGTCCCTTCCTCGCGGGAGTAGCAGAAGACCCCGAGCCTGTCGAACCGGACCTCTTCCACGAACTGGAGCAACTGTCTGAAGTCTTCTTCCGTTTCGCCGGGAAAGCCGACGATAAGGGACGTGCGCAGCGCGATGTCCGGAATCTCTTCGCGCAATCTGGTGATGAGCGCCCGTATCCCGGCGGAGGAACTATGGCGGTTCATCCTTTTCAGGACGGGATCGCTGATGTGCTGCAAGGGAAGGTCCAGGTACTTGCAGATCTTCGGTTCTTCCTTTATCAGTCTGATCAGGCCTTCGCTGATGCCGTGGGGATAGGAGTAGAGGAGCCTTATCCAGGAGAGGCCCTCAATCCCCGACAGACGTTTCAGCAGTTCTTCCAGGGAGGCGCTCCCACCCATATCCTCGCCGTAGCGGGTGATGTCCTGGGCGATGATGTTCAACTCCCTGGCGCCGCCCGCCACCAGTCGCCGCGCTTCATCCATCAGCCCGTCCATGGGGCGGGAGCGGAACGGGCCCCTGAGGTCCGGTATCACGCAATAGGAACAACGGTTGGAGCAACCTTCCGCAATCTTCAGATAGGCGGAATAGAGAGGGGAGGAATTGAGGCGAGGCGAATTCTCGTCAAATACGAAATCGGGGTCGCCGATACAGAGAAGCTGTTGGGAGGCGCCGTTCTTTTCGGCGATTATTTCGGCGATGCGCGGATAGTCGCCGGTGCCGATGAATATATCCACTTCCGGCAACTCCCTGGCCAATTCTTCCTGGTAGCGCTGCGGCAGGCAGCCGGTGACTATGAGGAGCCTGCATCGCCCGTCGTGCTTGCGGTCGGCGAGATCGAGGATCACGTCGATGCTCTCCTGCTTTGCTTCCTTGATAAAGGAGCAGGTATTGACGATAATGATATCCGCCGCCTTTTCATCGGTGGTGATTTCGTATCCCTCGCGATGGAGAAAACCGAGCATTACCTCCGCGTCCACGAGGTTTTTCGGACAGCCGAGGCTTACCATGCTGACCTTTTCACCAAGGCTTATCTTCTCATGTCTTCCGTCCGTCACGTTTGCCCCTCTGCCTCTCTATTGCCTGAAGTTGATGTACTGCAGATCCATGCCCAGGTCCTTTCCTTTCAGGAGCCTGATGATCTCCTGGAGGTCGTCGATGTTCTTGCCGGTGACGCGCACCTGGTCTTCCTGTATCTGGCCCTGGACCTTCAGTCTGGTCTCCTTGATGAGGGCTATCACCTCTTTACCCTTTTCCTTGGATATCCCCTGCTGAATGGTGACCATCTGGCGGACCATGCCGCCTGACGCGGGCTCCGGCGTACCGAACTTCAGTGATTTGATGGAGACACTCCTTTTGATGCACTTGGACTGGAGGATGTCGACAATCGCCTTCAGGCGGAAATCGTCATCCGCCAGTATTTTGATGGACTCTTTTTCCAGGGTCACCTCGCTCTTGGATTTCTTGAAGTCATAGCGCTGGGATATTTCCTTTACGGTCTGGTTGACGGCATTGTCCACTTCCTGCATGTCCACCGTTGAAACGATATCAAATGACGGCATGGTATGCCCTCCTTTGTGAGAATGTAGCGCGGCGGACTCAATGCCGCCGTAGTTCTTTTTAAGCGTCTTGGCGGACGGGGCGCCACTACTGCCGGATGATCTCGACGCCTTTCGGTGCCTTGAAGGTGAACAGCGAGGCGCGCAGACCCTTGTTAACCTTGATATTACTGAATTCGATTGTGGTTCTGGAACCGAAGGGGTCATATATAACCGAAGCCACGATGGGGAAGGTCCGCGGCGCTTTTCCTTCCCGGATGTAGTGCTCGACCGCTTCCGCTGAGACCGTCAGATGAAGTTTCGCCAGGTTGCGGCCGGGTTTTTGGGGTGTCAGCTCCAGAAGATAGTTGCCGGCGGCGTCCCGGCCATTCTCCAGAGGCTTGATGACGAAGTCCCGGGAGATACGGCCGATCCCGGTAAGGTAGTTGAGGGTAACGCTGTTTTCCCCCTCGAACAGCTTGTTTACCTCGGTTTGCATCACCTGTTTGTTCTCAGGCAGGTAGAACCAGACTGTCTTGCCGTCCGAGACAATCAACTGGCGGGGCCTCGTGTAATCGAAACGGAACATGGCCGCTCCACCCCGGCCCTTCCTGAGGGAGAGGGTTCCGGCCCCCTTCTGCTCCTTCTTTACCGAAGGGAGAAAGGTCTTCTGGGAAAAGGATGCCTGTAGGTCGGTGAGGGAATTGTGGCTCTTTTCAACGGCGGCCACGACATCCTTGAGCGCCGCTTCGGCCCGCGCCTCCTTTGGCGCGGAAAAGAAGGCGGCCAGAACGAAGAAGACGGAGATAAACGGGAAAAATCGTTTCATAATCATTTCCTTTCCTTGAAAACGCGGCTGATACTGCCATATATGGCAGTAAAGACGCAACATTTTTCCGTTGCCCGTAATCCTGAAAACGGCATTTCAACCACAGAGGTCACAGAGAACACGGAGATATAAAAGCGAAAAGATGAACTACCAGACTCACCATAGAGGCGCCGATCGTAATATCTTTGTTTTGGAGTAACTACTTGATAGTTATACGAAAACCCTCTGTGCCCACTGTGTTCTCCGTGGTAATTGCTTTTTTTTAGGGTAATCCGTTAACGGCGGAATATTACGGAGGCAAGGTAGGGGCGAGGCGCGCCTCGCCCCATCAGCTCCCGGCAAGATCCATTCTCAAGAGATTATGGCCGTGAAGGGGTAGTCACCAGTTTCAGTCTCGGACGGTGTCCCTGCTTGCTGTTTTGAAACTGAAAACTTCGCTGGTGGCGCTTCCACCATGCCTGTCAAAATCCGTAACTCTCCACCAGTAGGTGACGCCCGGCTGAAGCTTGAGCGCCACCTCGGTTGGCGCCGGATTGTCCTGAGGATTCTCTCCCCGTCTTTCGGATGTGCCGGCCGAGGAGGCCAGCGCGGCAATCACCGTTGCCGACAGGACCAGTGAGGCAAAAATACCCCTTTTGCCGCCCCTTGTCAGGGCCACCAGTCCGCATGCGCCGATGAAGAGGAGCCCGGCCAGTGGCGCGCCACCGCGTGAAGTCCTGGAGGTTCTGGAAACAGTCACTGATTTCCATCGCCCCAGGGAGGGGGCTTCGCTTGTATAATCGAGCCTGTACCTGACGATATCCTCCCTTTCCACTCCCCGGCTCTTTTCCCAGGAAAAGACAGCCGGGTTCCAGGCCACTTTATCCGCGCCGTTTTTCGGCGATCCGGGTTGGGGACCCAGCAGGTTTCCGTATATGACCACCTTGCCTTGATCGATGTAACCCCATCCGGCTTCCATGATATCGATGTCCGTGGTCCCGGCCGGAAGCGGTTCCACCTTGATGATGGTTGCGCATTTCGTCGAGGTTCCCGCGTTGTGGTCAAGGTTGAAATCATAGGGCCAGATCTTTCCCCTGTCCGGATTGTTGGAAGGCTGGTCGGGAGGCGATACGACCTTTTGGGGAGCGATAACCCGGTATGGTCCCTCGCTGTTTCTTGCCAGCCTGTTTCCCGCTCCCAGTGCGCCGGGCGTAAGGTTCCGGCCGTCTATCCGCAGCGCGAGAAGAAGCCTGAGTCCGTTCCGCGTGATGATGGGGTCGCCGTTGCGGCGGCCGGACGCGCCGGGGGAGCTGTAATCGCACCACCCGTAGGAGGTCTTTGCCTTGTCCGCTTCCACGGCATAATAGAAGGGGGCGGCCGGATAGATTCCCTTTACATGGGGATCGGTGGAGTGGTCCCATTCCATGGGATGCCCCTGGGAATAGCCGTCCGGAGAAAAGACGGTTATTTTGGTCGCCGAAGGGGATACACCGGCGGCGCCCAGGAGGTGTTCCATAATCACGCCGGAGTATTCGGCATAGTAATCGCCGTCCTTGTTGGCGTTAATCAGCAGGAACTGGGTGTGTCGCGGCATGGACATCAGCCGCTCCCTGGTAAAGACGCGGAAGGGCGCGACCCTTTTGGAGGGGTCGTCCTTCGGGTCTCCCGGATAGCGGAGGGCGCGAATCTCCTCGATATTGGAGTACCCGTCACCGTCGGAATCCCTGGAGTCCAATGCTTTCAGAGCGGCCACGCTCCGCCCCGCGTCGCGGTAATCCCTTCCGAAAGGGTTAAGGGTGGCGTTTTTGTCCCCCTTTCCGTCATAGCCGTATCGGTAGTGGCACCACTGGCAGCTTCCGAAGGTGGTTTTCTTTCCTTTGATGGTATCCGTTCCCCCGCTGTGGCACAGGGTGCAGGTATCCAGTTTCGTTCCGGCGGCGGCGGGATGGGCCTTCTGGAATCTGGGAGAATCCGATTCGCCCATGTGATGGTAGGCGGCGGATACGATCACGGGAAGGCCTCCGGCAATCGTAATGCAGATTGCGAAAACGAGAAATACTTTCCTTGGCATCTTGATCTCCTTGCTGGGGATTGGGCGGACGCCCGTGCGGCCAGCTCCGGAAGGGGGGCGCGCCCTGCCACGCTATATAATCAGATATATTTTAAAAGGGCAAGATGCTATCATCCGCGACCTTCGAAAGGGCGGGCGCTGTTTTCCGTAAACCTTCTTCCCTGGGGGAGAGGACGGCCTAAGGTCGGCTGAGGGGAAGCCGGGGCGCAATGGCGCGAGTCATCCGCCCTGCCTGTACGATATATATTCTTGATTATAGTGATGGTCTCGGTTACAATTTGCGTCGCCTTGCTAAGGAGATGCAAACGCGGGTGATGCCCCGAAGGAGTCGTGGAATGTGGAAGATTGGCGATGATGGAGTACGAGAGTATCGCATGGGAAAGAACGACTGGTCCGGCGCCGCCAGGATGGCCGGACTGTGCAAGGTCTTTCAGGAAGACGTGGAGGAGGAGATTGTCGCGGACGACCCCGTATCCTGCTATAACTGCCGCTTTCGCCGCTGGACCGAGACCTCTTTCACGTGTTTCCATCCCGGGAGCGGCCCGTCGGCCTGAAGACTTCAAAGCTCTTCTTCAACCTCGCATCTGCGGTATTCAATGCCGCATTTGGCGCATCTCTTTTTCTTTTCACCGGGGGAAAAGACGTTTATCCATCCGCAGACCTTGCACGATATGGGAATCGGTTCATCCTTGTGCAGGTAACAGTTGTAATACCACTCCCAGTTCATGTCTGTTATCTTCTTCAGCTCTTCTTCCGTCATGGGCCTTCTGGCGAGCTCATAGTGCATGGCGCCCCTGCGGGACGGTTCCGGCTTCTCTTCCTTGTCTCTTTTGTTCTCCATTCTCCCCATTCCTTTCCCCGGAAAAAGGTTGCGCCGCTGGTATCCAGGCTTGCGGCGGGATCCGCTGTCATTACATTTTCTCCTTGATTGTCCGATAGTCAAGGCGCCTTGGAAAGTGTCGGGCCGGCGGTCCCGGGGAAGGCGCTTTCCGGAAACGCCGGGCGCTTAAAGTGTGTCCACGGGGTCTATATCCACATTCGTCCGGATTATGCGGGAGGGATTCCAGAGCGCTTGAAAACCTGTCAGGACCTTTTTCATGTCCGCGCGACTGGCGGATTTCAAGAGGATCTGCCTGCGGTAGCGTCCCCGGACCTTTGCCAGAGGGGCCGGCGCGGGGCCCAGGATCTCCATCCTCGCGCCCGTCTCCCGGCGCAGATCGCGCAGGATGCGCGCCGCCTCAAGGGATGCCTCTTCCAGGGGTTTTTCCGTCGTGCAGGAAAGGTTGAGGAGCGCCAGGCGCGAAAAAGGGGGGTATGCCGTCTCCCGGCGAAAGCGCAGCTCGTCGTCGTAGAATCCCTCGTAGTCGTGTGAAGCGGCCCTGACCAGGGCGTAGTGGTCCGGCGCCATGCCCTGGATCAGCACCTTGCCCGGCGCGTCGCCCCGTCCGGCCCGCCCCATGACCTGGGTGACAAGCTGGAAGGTGCGCTCCGCGCCGCGGAAGTCGGGAAGGTTGAGGGTCGAATCCGCGCAGACTACCCCCACCAGCGTCACGCCGGGATAGTCGTGTCCCTTGGCGATCATCTGGGTGCCGATGAGGATGTCGATGGCCCCTTCCTCCAGTCGTTTCAGGATTCTGGCGTGTCCGCCCCGGCCCGTGGTGGTGTCGCTGTCCATGCGGGCGACCCTGGCTTCGGGGAACAGTTCCTTCACATCGTCCTCCAACCGCTCCGTCCCTTTGCCGAAAAGTCCGATGTCCGCGCCTTTGCAGCCGGGACAGACGGAGGGCGCCGGGATGGAGAAGTCGCAATAATGGCAGAAATGGCGCTGTTTAGAGCGGTGGTAGGTCAGGGTCACGGAGCAGTTAGGGCAGCGGAAAACGTGTCCGCAGTCGCGGCAGACGAGAAAGGTGGCGAATCCGCGGCGGTTGAGAAAGAGCAGTGACTGCCCCCCTTCCTCCAGGTTCCGGGCAAGGGCGTCGGCCAGTTCCGGGGATAACGCCGCATTCTTCAGCCTGCGCACGTCCAGGATGCGGGTTTCCGGAAGGGAGAGACCGCGCACCCTCTCGTGTAGGCCGAGATAATGCAGCTTTCCATTCCGGGCCGCGTGGAATGTTGTGATGAGCGGTGTCGCCGAGCCGAGCACAACCGCGGCCTTTTCCATTTTGCCCCGCACCAGGGCCAGGTCCCGCGCGTTGTACGTTACCCCTTCGGATTGCTTGTAGGATGCCTCGTGCTCCTCATCCACCACGATAATGCCCGGATTCTCCAGGGGGGCGAAGATGGCCGAGCGGGCGCCGATGACGATGGAGACCTGACCGCGCCGGATGCGCCGCCACTCGTCGTAGCGTTCGCCGGGTGAGAGGCCGCTGTGCAGTACGGCTATCCCCTCGGAAAAGCGGCCGCGGAACCTCCGGATCAGTTGGGGGGTCAGGGCTATTTCCGGGGTCAGCATCAGGGCGGTCTTTCCCAGGGCCAGGGCATGGGCGATGGCGTGCAGGTAGACCTCGGTCTTGCCGCTGCCGGTCACGCCGTGCAGGAGGAAGGGGGCGAAATCCCCACCCGAGATGGCGGAAGATATGCGCTGGAAGGCCGCGGACTGGCTCTCGTTCAGGGCAAGCGGTTCCGTGCGTTCGAAGACCTCCTCCGCGAACGGATCCCGGTATACCTCCCGCTCTTCAAGGGTGACGAGCCCCCGTTCCACAAGCCTCTTGAGCGGAGCGGACGGGTTGGGGAAGCGCCTGTTCAGGATGGAACGGGAGGCTTCTCCATGTTCCAGCAGGAAGAGGAGGATTTGCGCCCCCATGCCGCGAATGGAGGCCGATTCAGCGGCGCCGTCCGTTGTCCGGTAGAAGCGTTCCCGCAGGATGCTCCTCCCCCCCCTGATGGTTTCCCGCGCATGTCCGCATGTCTCGTCTGTACTGTCGCGACGGCTTTGCAGGTTGATCCCGGCGGGGAGGGCGGTCTTGATCACCTCTCCCAGGGGGTGGAGGTAATAGGAGGCTATCCACCGATAGAAGGCCAGTTCCCGAGAGGTGAAGAGGGGTTCGTCGTCCAGGACATCGATGATGTCTTTCAGTTCCGCGCCGGGGCGGGCGGCCGGGCCTAATACATAGCCGGTGACCTTTCTCCGTCCGAAGGGAACGAATACCCTCATCCCCTGCCTTACGCGGGGGCGAAGCGGTTCCGGAACGCTGTAGTGGAACGTGCGGTCCAGCGGCAGCGGGATGGCCACCTCTATGATAGCGGCGCGGTTATGGGGCATGGGTTGTCGGGCCTCTTTCCGGATTTTCGTCCACCATACCAGAGGGGCGAGGCAGGGGCAAGGCGGGTTATTTGCTCCCTGTTCCCGGCGCGGCTTCCTTGACTTAATTCACCGGTTTCCGTTACCCTGTTTTCGACTAACGACCTGCCGGGTTTTTGAAACCAGGCGGGTCTATCTGGAACAGGAGACCAAATTACGTGCCGGCGCCTGAAGAAAAGCTTTTCAAGAAGATAAAAAACGCGGTGGGAAGGGCCATTGCCGATTTCAGCCTGATCGGGGAGGGGGACCGCATCGCCGTGGCGGTTTCCGGCGGGAAGGACTCCTATGTCCTCCTCCATCTGCTGGAGTCGCTGCGCAAGAGGGCGCCCATCCGCTTCGAGATCCTGGCGATCAACATCGATTCAGGTTATCCCGGCTTCCGGGCCGACATCGTCGAGGAGCACCTCGTCCGGCATGGATTTTCCTGTCATATGGAAAAGACGAATCACTTCGATATCATCAGGGAGAAGCGGCGGCCCGGCTCCTCCTACTGCTCCATCTGCGCCCGCCTGAAACGCGGCGCCCTGTACTCCCTGGCCCGCCGCTTCAAATGCAACAAGCTGGCCCTTGGCCACCACCTGGATGATTTCGTGGAGACGCTTCTGTTGAACCAGTTCTTTGTGGGTTCCCTGAAGGCCATGGCGGCGGGCATGCTGGCCGACGACGGCCAGACCACGGTCATCCGCCCCCTGGTGTACGTGGAAGAGCGGGACGTCGCCGCCTTCTCGACCATGAGCGGATACCCTGTAATCCGCTGCCGCTGCCCGGTGAGCGGCGTTTCGGAGCTGCAGCGCGGGAGGATGAAGGAACTGATCGCGGATATGGAGAAGGAGAACCCCCATGTGAAGAGGAGTCTGCTCCGGGCGCTTTCCAACGTCCATCCGCGCCACCTGCTGGACGGGCGGCTGCGGAGAGGGGATGAATGTATATAGTGGCCATCCGGAAACTCCGGATGGCCACTATATAGGGTTTGCTGTTGGATTAGCAATGTGCTACCATGAGCCATGTTCTCCATCGAATATTCGAAGTCGGCCCGGAGGTCGCTGAAAGCGATGCCGCGTGTTACGGCAAGGCTTGTCATGGAGAAGGTCGAGGCATTGGCGGTCGACCCGATGGCGCCGAACAATAATGTGAAAAAACTTTCCAATCATCCCGGGTATCGATTGAGGGTCGGGGATTGGCGGGTTGTTTACACGATTTACGAACAGTCTCTTTTGATAGCTGTCGTGCGAATCGCTCCAAGAGGAGAGGTATACCGATGAAGGCGCAAATTATCGAAAAGAACGGCCGTCCTGAATTTGCGGTTATTTCCTATGAAGATTACCGGCATTTTCTGGAACTTCTGGAGGATGAAGCAGATGCGCGATCCGTTGCTGAATTCCACGAAGCGTATGGCGCCGGCCGGGAGTTCCTGGCGCCTGAAGAGATTATGCGGCGTGAACTCGCTGGAGAATCGCCGATTAAACTCTGGCGTGAACATCGCGGCCTGACTCAGCGGGAACTTGCCGAACATGCGGGAATAAGCAAGCCTTACTTGTCACAGATTGAAACCGGTAAACGACAGGGTACGGTTGAAACGATTTCCGCCATTGCCCGGTCTCTTGGCGTTCCGCTTGATGTCTTGACGGACTGAGCGGGGAAAAGATGAAAGCTGATCAGAGAGAACGGCTTGTCTCAAGGGACGATCTTTGCTGCTTTACAAGGCTTCCCCGCACGAAATCCTTCTCCGCTCCGGTCACCCTCACCATGATTTCTTCATTGACCCGCCCGGTCCCACCGTGTATCGACACGGGTATATAATTCCTGGACAGCCCCTTCAGCATGCCGTTTTCATCCTTCTCCAGCAGGAGCGCGTCCAGCTCTCTTCCCAGAAATCCCTGGAAAAATCGTTTCTTCTTCTCCTCCGACAGCTTTCGCAGCGCCTCCGCCCGCTCCTTGATCACATGCGCGGGAGTCTGACCCGGCATTGTGGCCGCCGGAGTTCCCTGTCGCGGCGAGAAGGGGAAGACATGGAAGGCTGCGAAGGGGAGGGATTCCAGGAGGCGGTAGCCGTTCCGGAACGCCTCGTCCGTCTCGCCGGGAAACCCGGCGATGATGTCCGTGCCGAGGAATATGCCGGGGACGGCCGTTGCCAGTTTTTCCGTCAACTCCCGGAAGAAAGCGGTGGTGTAGGGCCGGTTCATGGCCGCGAGAATCCGGTCGTCGCCGCTCTGAAGGGGGATGTGGAGATGGGGGCAGAGGGTGTCGGCGTTCGCCAGGAGTTCAATGAGGGGATCGCAGATCTCGGCCGGCTCGATGGAGCCGAGCCTCAGGCGGGGGACGATACGTTCCCGTTCCGCCCGGGAAACCAGATCGAACAAGGTCATGGGCGGTGAAAGGTCCAGGCCGTAAGCGCCCAGGTGGATGCCGGTGAGGACCACCTCGCGGAAACCCCGCGCCGCGAAGGCTCGCAGTCCTTGCAGTGCCTGCTCCGGAGAGACGCTGCGGCTCCTTCCGCGTACGTGGGGAACGATGCAGTAGGAGCACCAGGAGTCGCAGCCGTTCTGCACCTGGAGGAAGGCCCGCGTGTGACCCGCGAAGGTTTCCAGCGTGGGAAGGTCGACGCGGCGCTCCCGGGAGATGTCGCCTACACGGATCACGGGCGTCTCGTCCGCTTCCCGCAGCAGTTCCACAAGGTCTCTTTTCTCGCTGTTGCCGATGATCAGGGAAACGCCCGGAAATTCACTGAACAGCTGGGGCGAGAGCTGCGCGTAGCAGCCGGTGACGACGATGCGGGCGGCCGGGCTATGGCGGTGGGCGCGCCGGATGAGGCGGCGGGACTCCGCGTCGGTGCGGGCCGTGACCGTGCAGGTGTTTATTACGCAGATATCCGCTTCTTCCCCGAAGGAAACGATCTCGAAACCCTCCTTGACGAGGGATTCGCTCATGCCCGCCGACTCGAACTGGTTGAGCTTGCACCCGAGGGTGACTATGGAGACTCTCTTCATATACCTTCTTCGATCCAGCCGCCGCCAAGGACCCGATCGCCTTGGTAGAAAACAACCGCCTGGCCCGGCGTCACCGCCTTTTGCCTTTCCTGGAACCTGACCTCAACGCGGTTCCCGGGAAGTGGCAGGACCCGGCATTCCACCGGGTGGTGGCGGTAGCGGATCTTGCAGGATGCGGCGAACTCCGTTGCGGGGTTCGGCATGATCCAGTTCATGCATGAGGCGATCAGCCCGTCGCGCAAGAGCTCTTCCCTGGGGCCGACGACAACCTGCCTTTTTCCCGCGTCCACGTCCAGGACATAGAGGGGCTCCTTCCAGGTAATGCCGAGGCCCCGGCGCTGGCCTACCGTGTAGCGAAAGGTTCCGCGATGTCTGCCAAGTATCGTTCCCAGGGTGTCTACGATGTGGCCGGGGAGGGTGTCCGCCGCCGCTTCTTCCTCGAGGAAGCGGACATAGTCGTCATCCGGGATAAAGCAGATCTCCTGGCTCTCCCCCTTTTCCGCCACGGGCAATTCCTTGCGCGCGGCGATGGCGCGAGCCTCCGTCTTGGTCAGGTCGCCCAGGGGGAAAAGTACGCGGGAAAGCTGCTCCTGGGAAAGGGCGAACAGGAAATAGGATTGATCCTTGTTGGGGTCCGCGCTCTTCAGCAGGTGGCGGAATCCGTCCGCGCCATCCGCCACGCGGGCGTAGTGGCCGGTGGCCAGAAAGTCCGCGCCCAGGTCCAGGGCCGCGTCCAGAAGCAGGCCGAACTTGACGGCGCGGTTGCAGCGAACACAGGGGTTCGGGGTGCGGCCGCGACGGTATTCCTCGATAAAGTCGTCTATCACCAGCCGCCGGAACTCTTTCCGGAAGTCCAGCACGTGCAGCGGGATGCCCAGCCGCTTCGCCACCCTTTCGGTGTCCGCCACATGGCAGGATGCGTCGTCCCGGCGCGCGGCGTGTTCCCCGTGGTCGCAGACGCGCATGGTGACGCCCATCACGTCATGGCCCTGATCCATGAGGAGGGCGGCGGCAACCGAAGAATCCACGCCCCCGCTCATGGCGACAGCGACCCGCGCCGGGGTTTTTGTGTTGGCGGGCGCTGTCACCTCAGCGATCCAGCCACTGCTTCAGGGCCTCGTGGTCCCTGGCCAGGTCATTGTACTTCCGCTCCAGTTCACGGATCTGATCGAAAAGGCAGGCGATGGCCTTTGCTTCCGGGTCCGGCAGCTTCCCGTGTTCCAGGTCGGTCTTTTCACCTGGCTTTTCCCCGGTCATGACCATCCTGCCGGGCACACCCACCACCGTTGCGTTGGCCGGGACCTCTTTCACCACAACAGAGTTGGAGCCTATCTTGCTGCCCTTTCCCACGGTGAAAGGGCCCAGAACCTTGGCCCCGGAGCCGATGACCACATTTTCCTCCACCGTCGGGTGACGCTTCACCTTTTCCAGGCTGACCCCGCCCAGGGTGACGCCGTGGTAGAGGGTCACGTCGTTCCCGATCTCCGCCGTCTCGCCGATGACCACTCCCATGCCGTGGTCGATGAAGACCCTCCTGCCGATGACGGCGCCCGGATGGATTTCGATTCCGGTGAGAAAACGGGCCATATGGGAAATGAATCTGGCGATGAAAAACAGGTGGCGCGTCCAGAACCAGTGGGAGATCCTCTGTATCCACACCGCGTGCAGGCCGGGATAACAGCAGACGACCTCCAGCATGCTCCGGGCCGCGGGGTCTCTTTCAAACACCGCCCTGATGTCTTCCCGAACTCTCCTGAACATGGAACGCCCCTTTTGTTGACGACAGGCTTGGTAAGAAAATCAGTGAATACCGAATAACATACCCGATAAATCGTGTCAAGTATCAGCGGGGAAGCGACTATTGCGCCACAAGGCCGAGGTTTGCCCATGCAAGGGGACGGCGCGTTTCAGTCGCGCCGGGTCTGGGGAGATCGGGGAAATGGGGTCGGGTGGGAAAGGGATAGGGGACGCGGGGAGGTCCGGATGGAACTCCCCGCGTCGTATGGTCAGTCCTTCCTGATTGCCTTTTTAATCTTCTCATACAGCTCATCGCCGTCCTTGGCGACGATCTTCTTGCCATTCACCCTGGCAATTCTATTTTTCGAGCACTCATCGCAGATATCGATGCATTTCTTTACCTTGACATCCACATCCGGCATCTTTTCGGCAAGACGTTTCTCGATCTTCGATTTTCCCTTGTTTTTGTCGCAGAGTCGAACTTTCATCGTAGTGTCCTTTTACGCCAAATTGTCGGCGGCCTCTCAGGCGGTCGGGGCCGGAGGGGTGAAAACGCGAGCCGCCAGGTCTCTGTCCACCATCATCAGGCCGTGGGCGCTGTCACCCACCAGTCTCAGTTTCGCTATGATGTCGTTATCATTCCCCTCTTCCTCGATCTGCTCGGTAACGAACCACTGCAGGAAAATCTGGGTGGCGTGGTCTTTTTCCTTCACCGCCTGATCCATCAGGTCATTGATGCATCTGGTGATGAACTGCTCATGTTTGAGGGTCTGCTCGAACATGGAGAGGAGGGTTCCGAACTCGGCAGGGGGCGCGGCTATGGCGTCCAGTTGCGCGTGTTCCCCCTGGCTGTTGATGTAGTCGTAGAATTTCATGGCATGGGTCATCTCTTCCTGGTATTGCACCATGAACCAGTTGGCGGCGCCCTTCAGCCCGATAAACGTGGTAAAGGACGACATGGAGAGATAGAGGTACGCGGAGTAGATTTCGTTGTTGAGCTGTTTGTTCAGAGCCTGGACCATTTCCTTGCTGAGCATGGACTGAGACCTCCTGTCTGATATGATTTCGCTGCCCACTCATTATATCGGGAAAAGAGTTCTCCGCCAGTGGAAAACCGTCTACCCGTTGATGGAGGCCCCGCGGGAAGGGATTTCAGCGCGGGGAAAATGGGCTTGATTTATGCTCGGGACTTGGGATACATTCATCGGACCATGAACACGTCATGGGAGGTCCCCGGAACCCTTGTCCAGGCCGTGAATCACATTTTCCCGCCGTCACATCCAAATACAGATACAGTCATCCGCGCTCGTAGCTCAGCTGGATAGAGCAATGGCCTTCGAAGCCATTGGCCGGGGGTTCGAATCCCTCCGGGCGCGCCAATTAAATCAATGGGTTATGGCTTCCGGGCTGTAACCCATTTTTCTGTTTCTACCAAATTACTACTCTTTCGTGCGGTTTCTACCCAGCCTCTTTTTTTCTTCTAATCCACATTTATCGGCACAACGGTGATGCAATCAGAAACATGAATACCAAAGCTTCATCCTGTTCCGTGGAATATCCCGCCTGAGCGCCGGGCGGCGCGTGTAATATTTATCGAACCACATCATTGTCTGCTAAGAAGAGTAGTGGCTGCCGGGGTAACATGCCTTTTCATTTCGGAAATTTCTGGTTGAGACGGGCATGGACCGGAAGATTGCCAAGCTATCGCAAGCACAATCATCATTTGTGAAAATTTCCATGATCGCGATGCCCGGGCTCCCTTGGCGCTTGACGGAGAAAAATTAAATGGTTTTAGGTTTTTAGTTCTGGTAAAAAATGGACAATCCCGATACAAAGCAGGAATCATCCGTTCGAACGGGCTTTCAGAAATATTGATGGCTGCCTCAGAAAAGAGGCCGGTTGCGCCGCGGAGTTGGATTGCGGAAGCCAAACATGCCGGTTGTCCACCCAAGGCCGCGCCGGCGTTGTCGAAAAGGTCGGCAGTTTGCTGTCATATCCACAAGGAGAGTGACTGATGACGAAAGATATTCGCTGGAAACAACGCTTTGACAATTTTCAACGAGCGATGCATCAACTGACCAGCGCCATCCGGCTCATGGAGCAACGCCCGCTTTCCGACCTGGAACAGCAGGGGTTGATCCAGGGGTTCGAATTTACCCATGAACTGGCCTGGAATGTCTTGAAAGACTATCTGGAAATGGAAGGAATACAAGGACTTGTCGGTTCAAGAAGCACCGTTAGGGAGGCGTTCAAGCGGGGGCTGGTCAGCGACGGAGAGGCCTGGATGGACATGATCGAAAAGCGCAACCTTTCCAGTCACACCTATAACCAGGATGTTGCCGACACTCTGGTTGCGGCAATCCATACAAGCTATTACCAGGCGTTTCTGGAGTTGCAAAAGCGTTTTGTCCGGGAAGTGTGACCATGACTGAATTCGGTCTTCCCGACAAAACCGTTGCCATAATTCGTCAAATTTTCGCTGAATTCCCTGTCATCAAGAAGGCGGTCATCTACGGGTCCCGGGCAAAGGGGAATTACAGACCAGGTTCGGATATTGATCTTACCCTGTCGGGAGACGGTCTTGATCCGCGCATACTGGGCCGGATAGCCGCCAGGCTTCATGAGTCGCCGATACCCTATCAGGTGGACCTCTCTATTTTCGACCAGATTGACCATGCCGGCCTTCGGGAACATATCGAGCGAGTGGGCATCGTTTTTTACATTGATTCTCATTCACATGGAGAGACGGAGGAAGCGGACACCGTCGGCCGTTGACGTTCCATTACGCAAAAGAGCGGCAACGAGTCAGGCCGAAGCCGTTTTCTTCGGACCATTCCAACTTCCGTTTTCAGGATTATGTCTCGGAGGGCGCGCCACTCTATTCATCCTGGAGCTCGCATGTTTGCCAATTCTCTAGCCAACCGCGAAGGCACCGGGAAAAGCCGCCTGAAGGCGGGGAAATGCGGTTTGACGATGGGAAGGCGTCTGGTATATATTGTTTACCGTTTGATTAGGGTACTTGCTGAACGTAACACGAGAAATTTTATAAACAAACAGCCACAACTTGCGCCCACTTCGTCCTCTGCTCCGGCAGACCCAACGAAAACCGCTCCGATTTCGACGGCAGTCGCTTTTGGCGCGGTTTTTTTTGTATCCAGGCGCTTGCGGAACGGGCTGTTTCCAATAACTATCAGGACTCGAACAAGGAGAAGAGATGCGAAAAATATACCTGGACAATAACGCAACAACGCCGGTTCATGAAGAGGTGATCGATGCAATGCTGCCGTTCTTCCGGGAGGATTTCGGAAACCCGTCTTCAACCCACTGGGCCGGCGTCAATGTCAGGCAGGCGGTCAACAGGGCCAGAGAGCAGGTCGCGGCCCTTGTCAACTGCTCTCCGTCGGAGATTGTCTTTACATCCGGAGGGAGCGAATCGGTCAATACGGCAATAAAGGGAGTCGCGGCAGCCAGACGCAAGAAGGGGTCCCACATTATCAGCGCCATGGTCGAGCACCCTGCCGTCTTCAACAGCGTGCGACATCTCGAAAAGGAGGGATTCAGGGCAACCTTCCTGAAAGTGGATGGGGACGGCATGCTCGATCCCGGGGAATTGAGAGCCGCGATAGATGACGATACTATCCTGATTTCCGCCATGTACGCCAACAATGAAACCGGTGTCATCTTTCCTATCAGGGAGATCGGGGAGTTGGCCGCGGAAAGGGGTATCAGCTTCGTCTGCGACACGGTGCAGGCCGTCGGCAAGGTTCCAGTCAACTTCAGAGACCTTTCCGTGGATGCCCTGACTGTGTCGGGACACAAGCTCCACGGTCCCAAGGGGATAGGCGCGCTCATAGTCAGGAGCGGCGTCCGCGTCCTGCCGCTGATTCACGGCGGGCCCCAGGAGAAGAACCGGCGCGCCGGCACCGAGAACGTCCCCGGCATCGTCGGACTCGGCAAGGCCTGTGAGATGGCGCGGCTTGACCTGGAAGAGGAGGGTTTGAGGATCCGGTCCCTGCGCGACATGCTGGAGAGGGGAATCCTGGAGACGATACCTGACGTGAAGGTGAACGGTCATCCCGAAAAAAGGCTTCCCAATACCCTTAACATCTCTTTCAGGGGGGTCTATGTGGAGCTCCTTCTGGCTGAATTCGACCGGAACGGGGTGGCGGTTTCCGCGGGTTCGGCGTGCTCGGCTGAGAGCCGGGAGGTGTCGCGCGTCCTCACTGCGATGGGGCTGGACGGCGCCACCGCCCGGAGCGCCATCCGCTTCTCCCTCGGCAGGGAGAATACAAGGGAGGATATCGACTGCCTGCTCGCCCTCCTCCCGCCCGTAATCCAACGCCTCAGAAGCGAACGGAACGCCCGCCTGGCATGAAAGAACATCAAGGAAGGCAGCGCACTGAAACAATAGCGGGAACCCTGGGACGCGCAAACCGTGGAAGCCGGTAGTGAAGCTGCCTCAAACGAATCTGCCGCGATTTCCCGCGAATCGCAACGGCTAATCAACCGGAGAAGAGCATGGCAAAATATCTCATCGTAGGCGGAGTCGCCGCCGGCATGTCGGCGGCGACCAGGCTGAGAAGGCTTGACGAAACAGTGGAGATCATTGTTTTCGAACGGGGTGAGTATGTCTCATATGCTAATTGCGGTCTTCCCTATTATATCGGAGACGCCATTCCCGAACGGCAATCGCTCCTGATACAGACGCCTGAGGGCTTCAGAAACTGGTTCAACATCCAGGTGCGCATTCGAAACGAGGTTCTTTCCGTACATCCCGTCGAAAAAAGCATCCGGGTCAAGGATTCGCGGTCAGGGCGCGTGTACGAGGAAACCTACGACAAACTCCTGCTGACGCCGGGCGGTTCACCGGTGAAGCCCGCCATTCCCGGTTCCGATCACCCGGCCGTCCATGTTCTCTGGACGATCCCTGATTCCGACCGGATACGCGCCATGGTGGATGCCGGGAAGGTCGGAAGAGCTCTTGTGGTGGGAGCGGGGTTCCTGGGGCTGGAGATGGTGGAGAACCTCCATGCCCGCGGCCTGCGCGTTACCGTGGTGGAAATGGCGAAACAGGCCATGAGCGTACTGGACTTCGAGATAGCCGCCATTATCCAGCGGGAATTGGCGCTGCACAAGGTGAGGTTGCTGCTGGGAGAGGGCGTCGCGGCCTTCGAGCCGGCCGCCGACGGCGGTGTGGCCGCTCACCTGACCGGCGGACGGACAGTGGAGGCGGACCTGGTGTTGTTATCCATCGGGGTCAAGCCGAACACCGGTTTCATTGAAGACTCGGGCATCGAGCTGGGCCTCCGGGGCCATATTATCGTTGATGACTATCTGAGGACAAGCAACGAGCATATCTATGCCGCCGGCGATGCAATCGAAGTAACCCATCCTCTGACCTTGAAGAAAACGGCGATTCCTCTGGCCGGACCGGCCAACAAGCAGGGGCGGATCGTTGCCGGAAATATGCTCGGACGGATACCGCGGCCGTACAAAGGCACCATGGGCACCGCCATCGCCAAGGTCTTCAACCTTACCGCCGGCATGACCGGGGCCTCGGAAAAACTCTGCAAGGCCAACAACATCCCTTGCAGTTCGGTGATCATCCACCATAACGATATTGCCGGCTACTACCCCGGCGCCGTGAGGATGTGCCTGAAGCTCATCTTTTCTCCGGAAACACGGAAGGTGCTCGGGGCGCAGGCAGCCGGTTACAGCGGCGTTGACAAGCGCATCGATGTTATAGCCGCGGCCATAAAGGGGAACATGACCGTAGACGACCTGGCGGAGATCGAACATGCCTACGCGCCCCCCTATTCTTCGGCCAAGGATCCGGTCAACATTGCCGGTTTCATGGCGCAGGACATCCTGGACGGCCTGGTCCGCGCCGCAACCTGGGAGGAGGTGGAAGCCGCCGGTAAAGCGGGAGCGTTCCTCCTGGATGTGTGTACACCGGCGGAATTCGCCCTGTGCGGGATTCCCGGCGCGGTAAACATTCCGTTGTCCGAACTGCGCGGCAGGATAGGCGAAATTCCCCATGATCGTAAGGTTATCGTCTATTGTACGGTTGGCCAGAGATCTTACTATGCGGCACGGGTACTGGCGGCTCACGGTTTCAGAAACGTCAGCAACCTGTCGGGCGGCTGCGAAACCTGGCGGGCTGTCACCGGAAGTCGGAGGAGGAGGCATGAAAAGGATTCCGCTCAGAATACGGCCGTCTGGTCCTGTTCTTCCTGCGGAGCGGAGTTGACTCTGATGAAGGTGGGATTCGCCTACATGACGGGAGATTTTGAAATTGACCTGCCCGCTTGCGGGGCATGCGGTCTTGTCCTTGTTCCGGAGAGTCTGGCTCTGGGAAAGATGGCGGAAGTGGAACGTATCCTTGAAGACAAGTAGAGAAAGGCGTGCCTGTCGAGGTCAGACCGCCTTTCCTGCCTTTATCCGTTACATCTCAAGTCAGTCCCGCCGGGGTTTCGGCGTAGATCCGCCTGACGGTCTCGTCTCCGTACTTTCGTTCCAGGCTCCGCATGATAAAGTGGCGCCGGGCCATGTTCTGGAAGTGATCCATAAACAGGGAATTTATCAGTGCGCCGCCGACGGCGCCGATAACGGGCACGGACGATGCCGCCGCTTTCTGTGAGACAGTGATCCTGAATCGAGAGCCGATGGTCGAGATAAGCCTGACCAGCGCAGGCGCGCTTTCTTCGGCGATGCCCTTTTCAACTATGAATCTGGCCGTTTGCGTAAGTTTTTTTGCAAGGAGCGCCCTGATTGCGTAGTAGCCGCTTTCCGCGCCGTCATCTTTCCCGGAACGTCCTCCCAGGGGCGTACCTGAGGGATATTCTATAATCAACCCGTCAAGAAAAATTATGTAACCGATCACAGGGTATGAATTTTCCCCTGGCGTCAAAAGTGCTTTTTTGCT
>CAYMFO010000021.1:0-40299 GCA_964389825.1 uncultured Geobacter sp.
CGCGTGACCGCCTCTTCCACGTTCTCCCGGTTGCCGAAAGCGGAAAGGCGGAAGAATCCCTCGCCGGAAGGCCCGAAGCCGCTGCCGGGGGTACCCACCACGTTGCATTCGGTGAGAAGCTTGTCGAAGAAATCCCACGAACTCATTCCTCCCGGCGTCTTGAGCCAGATGTATGGCGCGTTTACTCCTCCGTAGACGGTCAGGCCCGCTCCCGCCAGCCCTTCCCTGATGATGCGCGCGTTTTCCATGTAGTAGTCGATGATCTCCCTGGTCTGCTTCCATCCTTCATCGGTGTACACGGCCGCGGCTGCGCGCTGGACCGGATAAGACGCGCCGTTGAACTTGGTGGTGGCGCGGCGCAGCCAGAGCTGGTTGAAGCTGTACTTTTCGCCGGTGGCGGTGGTCCCTTCCAGCTCCCTGGGGACGACCACCAGCCCGCAGCGCACGCCGGTGAATCCGGCGGTCTTGGAGAAGGAGCGGAACTCGATGGCGCACTTTTTCGCGCCTTCTATCTCGTAGATGGAATGGGGGATGGACGGGTCGGTGATGAACGCCTCATAGGCGGCGTCAAAGAAGATCACCGAGTTGTTGGCCAGGGCGTAATCCACCCATTTCTTCAGCTCTTCCTTTGTGGCGACCGCGCCGGTGGGATTGTTGGGGAAGCAGAGATAGATAATGTCCACCTTCTCCCCGGGGAGAGCTGGAATGAAGCGGTTCGCCTCGGTGCATGGGAGGTAGACGATCCCTCCGTAGTAGCCCTTCTCGTCCGCGGCGCCGGTACGGCCGACCATGACGTTGGTGTCGTTGTACACCGGGTAGACCGGGTCGCCGATGGCAACCTTGTTCTCCAGGGAGAAGATATCGAGGATGTTGGCGCAGTCGCACTTGGATCCGTCGGAGACGAACATCTCGTCCGTTTCCAGGGAGACCCCAAGGGGTTTGTATGACTTCTCTATGACGGCGTTGATCAGCCAGTCATAACCCTGTTCGGGCCCGTACCCGGCAAAGGTCTCCAGGCGGGACAGGTCGTCCACGGCGGCGTGGAAGGCCTTGAGAATAGCCGGAGGGAGCGGACGGGTGACGTCGCCTATGCCGAGGCGTATCACCCTGGCCTGGGGGTTGGCCTCCGCGAATGCCCTCACGCGGCGGCCTATCTCCGGAAACAGGTATCCGGCCTTCAGTTTCAGGTAATTATCGTTGATAAGAGCCATATTTCGTAAAACCTCCCATGGATTTGATAAAGGAAATGCCGCACGGAGCGGCATGAAATTACAAACTACTGATTTTTCATGTGGAAGCAGCGGAGAGGTACGGGAGGGAACTTCCACGGCCCCTCTCGTAATCGGTCAGCAGACTCATGCAAATCAGGCAACCTGCCGGATTCCGCCGGGTCTTTCTATCCGCCTTCCTGCATGAAAGCCGTACGAGAGGCGCCGTGAAAGCCCCCTCCCGTACCGGAACACAATATCCAAAACAAACCGCAACAATTCAGAATAGTTTTGCAGCGCCCCACAACCTGATGTTCCCGCGTTTCCCCTCACCCGGCCTTCGGCCACCTCGCCCTCCGGGCCGGGTTGAAGGGAAAAAGCGCCGGATAGTTACAATTTACCGGAATTACCACCAAAGGAACAGGAACGCCGATTTTGCGGCAAGGTCAAGGCGCCGAGGAAGAGCGCGGAGACGTAGCGACGCTACGTCGCACAAGCGATGACGAAGGCAACGCGGAGATTGCCGCAAAGGCGGCGTTCCCCTACCTAAGGCCCAGGACGTCCTGCATATCGTAAAGCCCCGGCTGCTGCTTCACCACCCACTTGGCCGCCCTGACCGCGCCATGGGAGAACATGTCCCTGGTGTGGGCGCGGTGGGTGATCTCGATGCGCTCCCCCATGCCGATGAAGTAGACGGTGTGCTCGCCCACGATATCGCCGCCGCGGATGGTCTGCATGCCGATCTCTTCCTTTGTCCTCTCTCCGCAGATCCCCTCGCGGTGAAAGTTGGCCACCCTGGCGTAGTCCCGGCCGAGAGCGGTCGCAACCACCTCGCCCATGCGCACGGCGGTCCCGGAAGGGGAATCCTTCTTCATTTTATGGTGGGCCTCGACGATCTCCACATCGAAATCATCGCCCAGTATCTTCGCCACGTCCGCAAGCGCCTTGAACACCACGTTCACGCCCACGGACATGTTCGGGGCCAGCACCACGGAAACGTCTCTCGCCAGCTCGAGTGCCAGGGCCTTTTCTTCAGGGCTGAATCCGGTGGAGCCGATGACCATCGCCTTGCCTTTAAGTCCGCACACCTCCAGGTTCTTCAGGGAAACCTTGGGCACGGAGAAATCGATGAGGACATCGCACCCCTTCACCACTTCGTTCAGGTCGTCGGTAATAGCCACGCCAAGGGCGCCGCACCCGGCGCTCAGTCCCGCGTCCATGCCGAGGGAGGGGTGGAGGGGCCGCTCCAGCGCCCCGGACAATTCCAGCAGTTCGTCTTCCTTGACAGCCGTAATATTGCGGCCGCCCATTCGCCCCGCCGCTCCGCTGACTGCAATCTTTATCATGGTCTACCTCCAAATACAGGCGTGGGGTTGTGCCCTTCAGTCCTTTCCCCTTTGCCCTTTGCCCTTCGTCCGGTTCAAATGAGATTGTATTCCTTCATGATTGCTATCAGCTTGTTTCGATTCGCCTCCGACATGGGGGCAAGGGGAAGCCTGAGCTCGTCCCCGCATTTTCCCATGAGCGCAACGGCCGTCTTTACCGGCGTCGGATTAGTCTCGATGAACATGGCGTTGTTGATCTTCAAAAGCCTCAGATGGAGCCGGCGAGCCTGCTCCAGGTCGCCGGAGGCAAAGGCGTCCACCATGGAGGATATCTCCCCGGGCATGATATTGGCGGTCACCGAGATAACGCCGGCGGCGCCGCAGGCCATCATGGGAAAGGTTACGAAATCGTCACCGGAAAGGACATCAATGCGGTCTCCACAGAGGGAAAGAATCTCCGAAGCCTGCTGCAGGGAGCCGGTGGCCTCCTTGATTCCGACGATATTGGGGATATCGGCAAGGCGCGCCACCGTTTCCGGCAGCATGTTCACACCGGTGCGTCCAGGGACGTTGTAGAGTATCTGGGGAAGAGCCACCTCTTCCGCGATCATCTTGTAGTGGCGGTACAGACCCTCCTGGCTCGGCTTGTTGTAGTAAGGTGTCACCAGGAGAGCCCCATCCGCCCCCACCTGCTTGGCATGCCGGGTAATCTCTATGGCTTCCTCGGTGGAGTTGGAGCCGGTGCCCGCTATAACCGGCACCCGCTTTTTCGTCTGCTGGACCACTATCTGGATAACACGATCGTGCTCTTCGTAATCCAGGGTGGATGCCTCCCCGGTGGTTCCGCACGGCACAATTCCGTCCGTGCCGTTCTCAATCTGGAACTCGACCAGTTCCCGCAGGCTTTCCTCATCTATTTTCCCGTCTTTGAACGGGGTGATGATGGCGACGATACTCCCCTTGAACATGATGTACTCCTTCCCGATGTAAGGGGTCGGCGCCTGAAACAAGACACATTCCGGCGGTATCCCGTCTCAATGCCCGCCCCCTCTGTTTGATTACAGAAAAGCAGGTATTTTTTCACCTTTCAGAAGGTCTTCAACCCGTTCACGCTCCCGGATCACCTGGCAGGCGGCGCCTTTCACCATGACTTCAGCGGCGCGGGGACGGCTGTTGTAGTTGCTGCTCATGGCGAAGCCGTAGGCCCCGGCGGACATGAACGCAATCAGATCGCCCTGCCTGAAGGCCGGCATCTCCCTGTCCTTCGCCAGAAAATCGCCAGATTCGCAGATGGGTCCGACGATGTCCGCGACCACGGTTCCTTCCTGGTCTTTCCGCACGGCCTGCACCCCGTGATAGGAACCATACAGGGAAGGCCGGGCCAGGTCGTTCATGGCCGCGTCCACGATAACGAAGTTCTTTTCCTCGCCCCGCTTGGTGAAGAGGCATTTCCCCACCATGATTCCCGCGTTCCCCACCAGGTTCCTGCCCGGCTCGAACAGGAGATGGAGCCCCAGGTCCTTTGTCTCCTCGGTAATGGCCTTGCCGTATTCGGCCGGAAGCGGCGGCGCCTCGTCGCTGTAGGTAATGCCGAGGCCGCCCCCCAGGTCGAAATAGCGGAGGGTGACGCCGGACTCCCTGAGCCCCTCGATGAGGCGTTTCAGTTTCCTGACCGTATCCACAAAGGGCGTCACCTTGGTCAACTGGCTGCCGATATGGCAGTCGATGCCGATAACATCGAGATTGGACATCCGCGCGGCCCGCTTGTACTGCTCCATGGAGCGCTCGATGTTGATGCCGAACTTTGCCTTCTTAAGGCCGGTGGTGATGTAGGGGTGGGTCTCCGGGTCCACGTCCGGATTCACCCGGATGGCGATTCCGGCCTTTTTCCCCAGACGGCCGGCGACATGGTCGATGCGGTCCAGTTCATCTTCCGACTCCACGTTGAACATCAGGATGCCGGTGTTCAGGGCATACTCGATCTCATCGTCTTTCTTTCCGACTCCGGAATATACAACCTTCAGGGGATCCACACCGGCCGCAAGGGCGCGGTACAATTCACCGCCGGAGACGATATCAACCCCTCCGCCCAGGTTGAAGAATGTCTTCAGCACCGCCAGGTTGGAGTTTGCCTTCATGGAATAGCAGATGGTATGGGGAACTCCGGCGAATGCCTCGTCCATGGCCCGGTAGTGCCGTTCCAGGGTTGCGTGGGAATAGATGTACACCGGAGTTCCGAAATTTTCCGCAATCTCCCTGACCGCCACCTCTTCGGCGTACAGTTCATTACCCTTGTACTGAAAATGATGCATTGAATCCTCCGATATGTATACCGGCGAAGTTGGCCGGATTCATGAAAAAAGGTGTCTGTATGTAACACAGGGTCCGGAAAAAGTCAAAATTCACTCTTCGCGTTCCGTCATCCCCGGCGCTCACTACGACCTGGAAACAGTTCCTACTCTTCCGTCAGGAAGAACCTTCCCTCCACTTCGTTGGAAAGCTCGCTTTCCACAAGCTCTCCATCCACCCTCGCGACGCTCCGCACGGCATACAGGTATTTCACGCCGTACTCCATTCGGGAGTCGGAGAAACCATCGGCATCGGGCAGGACCAAAGCAACGGGGTTCAGAGGCATCATCCCGACGGCATGTTTGCGGTAAATGGAAAAACCTTCCGGAACGGCGCCGGGCGGAAGCGGCCCCGGCTTCCAGCGTAGGGTGACCCCTTCCGGCGCGGGTTCAATGGCCAGTTGAGGAGGCATGGGCGGAGATGTAAATCTCTTTCGAGCCCTGTTGGAGTCCCGGCTGACGGCGCCGTCCTTCTGAAGGGAAACCGCCTTGTACTGATAGGTCGTACCGACGGCCAGATCCTTATCGAAGAAACAGTACAGGGAACCGCTACGACGGACATCCTGGAGATATTCGGGGTCAACGGTTTTCACAATGCGGTAGGCCGCGGGACATGCCTCGCAGTCCTGGTCCGGAGGAAGCACTATGCGTCTGAACACGCGGAAACCGGCAAGGCCGTCCAAAGGCCCTCCCCATTCCTGCTTCCCCGGCCCGGACCAGCACACCATGAAGCGTACGCCTTTCTGCTCGACGCGCAGGTCCTTGATTGGGGCCGGGACCAGCGCCTCGGGCGGCGCCAGGGGTCCCCGCTTGCCACAGGCGGAGAGGAGTACGACAAGGAAGAGAAAGAGTGCCTTTTTCATTGCTGCTCCGGACAGGGATGTATTTGTTTCCTGATTACGGGGAGACCCGCCATGTTTTCAAAACCTGGCGGGTCTATAACTTCTTTCATGGCCGCCCTATCCCTTTTTCCGTTCCCCCTTCAGCCGCTCCATCTCCGCCGTCACCCGTTCCAGGGAGGTGCCGCCGGTGGCCCGGCGGGCATTGATGCTCGCCTCAAGGGTGATGGCCTCATAGATATCCGCGCCGATGCGGTCGGAAAAAGACCTCCATTGGTCCATGGAAAGCTCTTCCAGCCGCTTGCCGCGCTCGATGCAGTAGCGGACCGATTTTCCTACCACCTCGTGAGCCTCGCGAAACGGCATCCCGGTGCGGACCAGGTAATCGGCCACATCGGTGGCGTTGGAGAAGCCGCGGGCCGCGGCCTCCCGCATGACCTCGGCCTTCACCTTCATCTCGCGCACCATGTCGGCGAAGATCTTGAGGCTCCCCTTGACCGTGTCGATGGTGTCGAAAAGCGGCTCCTTGTCCTCCTGCATGTCCTTGTTGTAGGCCAGGGGCAGCGACTTCATGACGGTCAGGAGGGCCATGAGGTTGCCGTAGACCCGACCGGTCTTGCCCCGCACCAGCTCCGGCACATCAGGGTTCTTCTTCTGGGGCATGATGGACGAGCCGGTGCAGAAGGAGTCGGAAAGCTCGATGAAGTCAAACTCGCTGGTGGACCAGAGGATGAGTTCCTCGGAGAAGCGGGACAGGTGCATCATCAGGATGGAAGAGGCGGACAGGAACTCCAGCGCGAAATCCCGGTCCGAGACCGAATCGAGGGAATTACGGGTCACATCGTCAAACCCCAGCTGTTCGGCGACATATTCCCGGTCGATGGGGAAGGTGGTTCCCGCCAGGGCGCCGGCGCCCAGAGGGAGCGCGTTGAGGCGCTTGGCGCAGTCCTCCATGCGCCCCCGGTCGCGCCGGAACATCTCCACGTAGGCCAGCATGTGGTGGGAGAACAGGATGGGCTGGGCCACCTGGAGATGGGTGTAGCCGGGCATGATCACATCCAGATTATGTTCCGCCTGGAACAGGAGCGCATCCGACAGGATATCCAGGTACCGTATAACCTCCGCGATCTCGTCCCGCAGGTAGAGGCGGATATCCGCCGCCACCTGATCGTTGCGGGAACGGCCCGTGTGGAGCCGCTTTCCCGCCTCGCCGATGGCGGCCGACAGCCGCGCCTCGATATTCATGTGGATGTCTTCCAGTGAAACGGAGAAGTCGAATTCCCCAGCCTCGATGCGGGCCAGGATATCTTCCAGGCCGGAGATGATGGCCTGCACGTCGGCCATGGGGATGATCCCTTGCCGGCCCAGCATGCGGGCATGGGCGATGGAACCCCGGATGTCCTGGCGGTACAGGCGCTTGTCGAAGTCGATGGAAGCGGTGAACTCCTCCACGAAGGCATCGGTGGGCTGGGAAAAACGACCTCCCCAGAGTTTGTCCTTGGACATGCTGTCTCCTGATTGATTGTACGTCGTTATATCCCCAAAAAAGCAATTACCACGGAGAACACAGAAGGCCCGGAGGGTTTTCGTAGAACTATCAGGTAGTTACTCCAAAACAAAGATATCACGATCGGCGCCTCCATGGTGAGTCTGGCAGTTCATCTTTTCGCTTTTATATCTCTGTGTTCTCTGTGACCTCTGTGGTTGAAATGCCGTTTTCAGGTTTATTTCTTGTTCGCCTTCATCAGGGAACGGATCCGCAACCTGAGGGCGTTCAGCCGGATGAACCCTTCAGCGTCCTGCTGGTTGTAAACCTCGTCCGCCTCGAAGGTGGCGAAATCCTGGTTGAACAGGGAGTCGGTGTCGGACTTGCGGCCCACGGTGCGGCACAGCCCCTTGTAGAGCTTCACCCTGGCGACGCCGTTCACCGTCTTCTGGGACTCGTCGATCATGGCCTGGAGCATCTCCCGCTCCGGCGCGAACCAGAAACCATAGTAGACCATCTCGGCGTAGCGGGGGATGAGGGAATCGCGGATGTGCATCACCTCGCGGTCCATGGTGATCTGCTCCACCGCCATGTGGGCCTCGCGCAGGATGGTCCCGCCCGGTGTCTCGTAGACACCGCGGGACTTCATCCCCACGAAGCGGTTCTCCATCAGGTCCACGCGGCCGATGCCGTGCTGGCCGCCCAGAAAGTTCAGGTGGGCCAGGAGCTGGGCCGGGGTCATCTTCTCGCCGTCCACGGCCACGGCGTTGCCGTTCCTGAACTCGATCTCGATGTACTGGGGCTTGTTGGGCGCCTTTTCCGGGGACTTGGTCAGGACGTACATCTCTTCCGGCGCCTCGGCGAAGGGGTCTTCCAGGATTCCGCCCTCGAAGGAGATGTGCAGCAGGTTGCGGTCCGATGACCAGGGGCGCTTCTTGGTGACCGGCACCGGGATGCCGTTCTCCTTCGCGTAGTCCAGCAGGGCCTGGCGGCTGTTCAGGTCCCAGGTCCGCCATGGGGCGATGATGGTGATGGCCGGGTTGAAGTGATAGCAGGCCAGTTCGAAACGCACCTGGTCGTTCCCCTTGCCGGTCGCGCCGTGGGCCACGGCGTCGCATTTTTCAATCTTCGCGATCTCCATCTGACGCTTGGCGATGAGAGGCCGGGCAATGGAGGTGCCCAGGAGGTACTGTCCCTCGTAAATGGCGTTGGCCCGGAACATGGGAAAGACGAAGTCCTTTACGAACTCTTCCCTGAGGTCGTCGATGTAGACCTTGTCCGCGCCGGTGGCGATGGCCTTGTCCCGGATGGGGGTCAGCTCGTCCCCCTGGCCCAGGTCGGCGGCGAAGGCCACCACCTTGCAGCCGTATTCGTTCTTGAGCCACTTGAGGATGATGGAGGTATCGAGACCGCCGGAATAGGCGAGGACTATCTTATTCACTTCTTTCTTGGTCATAGAGGTTCTCCTTTTGTTCAGGGTTCGTATTTTTCAAACGGAAATCGATCAGGTTTGTCTCCTCAACCCGCAAGCCGCCGTCCGCGGAATCCTATAGGAATATAGTCCGTCCGCTCCGCCTCCCGTATCCGCTCCAGCGCCAATTCCATCAGCAGACGCCGCTCCTCGGGATCGCGTTCCCTCGTTTTCCGGTAGCGGCCCATGGCCAGCCGGTCACGTTCGAGCAAGCTGGGTATGGGAGAATCATCACTGAATTTTCCGCGGCGGATTGTCAACGAAACGCTCCTTCAGGGCGCGGAACTCGTTCGCGGTCGTATTATCGGGAAGTGTCGCGCGCGCCCTCTACGCCCCGCCCATGAGCCGGGCCATGATGGCCTTCTGGATATGGAGCCGGTTCTCCGCCTCGTCCCACACCACAGAATGGCGCCCCTCGATGACCTCGTCGGTGATCTCCTCGTCCCGGTGGGCCGGGAGACAGTGCATCACGATACAGTCCTTCTTAGCCAGCTTCACGGTTTCGGCGTTGAGCTGGAATCCAGCGAAGGCCTTCTCCCTGGCCTTCTGCTCCTCTTCCTGTCCCATGCTGGCCCAGACATCGGTATTGAGGACGTCCGCGCCCTTCACCGCTTCCCTGGGATCCTCGGTCAGCACGATAGACGATTTCCCGTGGGCGCGCGCCCATTCCAGGACCTTCGCGTCCGGCTGGTACCCATTCGGGCAGGCGAGAGCCAGGTCGAAACCGAAGATGGCGGCCGCCTCGATCCAGGTGTTGGCCATGTTGTTGCCGTCGCCGACCCAGGAGAACTTCAGCCCCTTGTAGCCCCCCTTGTGCTCGATGACGGTCATCAGGTCCGCCATCACCTGGCAGGGGTGGTAGAGGTCGGTGAGGCCGTTGATGACGGGGATGGAACCGTGGAGCGCCAGTTCTTCAACGATCTCCTGGCCGTAAGTCCGGATCATTATCCCGTCACAGTAGCGCGACAGGGTGCGGGCCGTGTCCTTGATGGGCTCGCCGCGTCCCATCTGGGAGGTCGAGGAGGAAATGAACAGGCCATGGCCGCCAAGCTGGTAGATGCCGACCTCGAAGGATACCCTGGTCCTGGTGGAGGACTTCTCGAAGATCATGGCCAGGGTCTTCCCCTTGAGGATGCGGTGCTTGTCGCCGTTCTTCTGTTTCTTCTTCAGTTCGAGCGCCAGTTCGAAGAGACCGTCCAGTTCCTTTTTGGAAAATGCATTGAGCGCCAGAAAATCCTTTTTCATATGGTATCCCTCTGTTGTCGGCAATGTAGGGGCGCGCGGCGCGCGCCCTGATATCAGAGATGAGAAACGGCTCCGGCCGGTCACATTCCGGCCGGAGTATCGATAAGGTCATATCTCCACGAGAATCCCGTCAAGGATCATCATCATCTCGTCGATTTCCTCCCTGGTCACCACCAGCGGCGGTACGAAGCGGAGGACCGTGTCATGGGTGCAGTTGAGAAGCAATCCGCGCTCATGCCCCTTACGGATGATGTCGGCACCGGGTATGGAGAGCCCCATGCCCACCATGAGCCCGATGCCCCGCACCTCGGTTACGAAGGGGTATCTTCCCTTGAACTCTCCCAGCCTGCCCCGCAGATACTCTCCCATCTCCAGCACGCGGCCGAGGAATCCCTCCTCGGTGATGGTCCTTACCGCCGCGACGGCGGCGGCCGTAACCAGCGGGTTTCCGCCAAAGGTGGAGCCGTGGCTGCCCGGCGTAAAGGCAGCGGCGAATTCATCCCTGGTGAGCATGGCGCCGATGGGCGCTCCGCCGGCCAGGGCCTTGGCGAGGGTCATGATATCGGGCTCGACCCCGAAATGCTCATAGGCGAAGAGACGCCCGGTCCTTCCCATCCCCGCCTGGACCTCGTCGAAGATGAGCAGCACGGAATTCTTGTCGCAGATGCGGCGGATCTCGCGAAAATAGTCAGGGGACGGGACGTTAACCCCGCTCTCCCCCTGGATGGGCTCCAGCATCACCGCGCAGGTGCGGGAGGTGATGGCCTTTTCCAGGGCCTCCGCGTCGTTATAGGGGATATGGGTGAAGCCGTGCAGAAGCGGATCGAAAAAGCGCTGGATCTTCTCCTGGCCAGTTGCGGACAGGGTAGCCATGGTCCGTCCATGAAACGACTCGGAGGCAGTTATGATCTCGAAGCGCTCCAGACCGTATTTTTCCCGGCTGTACTTGCGCGCCAGCTTGATGGCCGCCTCGTTGGCCTCGGCCCCGCTGTTGCAGAAAAAGGCCTTGTCGGCGAAGGAGTTTTCGCAGAGAAGCTCGGCCAGCTCGATCTGGCGAGGGATGTGGTACAGGTTGGAGCAGTGGATCATCTCCCCTGCCTGTTTCCGCAACGCCTCCACCACCCGCGGGTGGCAGTGACCCAGATTGTTGACCGCGATGCCCGCCAGAAAGTCCAGGTATTCCCTGCCGTCGGCGTCCCACAGCCGGCATCCCTTTCCACGGGCAGCGACGATGGGGTATCTGCCGTAATTCCTGACTATATATTTGTCCGCCTTTTCCATCCATTCCTGGGAATTCATTTTCTTATCTCCGTTCCTATACCCACGTCCGTAAATATTTCGAGCAGCACGGCGTGTTCCACCCGCCCGTCGATGATGTGGGCCTTTCCTATTCCGTCCTGAAGCGCCTCCACGCAGCACGTAACCTTGGGGATCATGCCGCCGGTGATCACGCCGCCGTCTATCAGACGTGGAACCTCTGGCATATGTATGCTGGTAAGGAGGTTCCCGTCCCTGTCTTTTACTCCGGCCACGTCGGTCAGGAGTATCAGCTTTTCCGCCTTGAGCGCGCCCGCGATCTTTCCCGCCACCAGGTCGGCGTTGATATTGTAGCTTTCTCCCCCCGCGCCCACGCCCACCGGCGCGATAACCGGAATGAAACGCTCCTTTTCCAGGGTCTCGATGATGGTCGGGTCCACCCTGGTGATCCTGCCCACGAAACCCATATCGATGCTTTCGGTCGCGCCGTCTTCTCCGGTCACTTCCTGGAGAAGCTTCTCGCACAGGAGGAGACCGCCGTCCTTGCCCGAAAACCCCACCGCCTTGCCGCCGTGCTGGTTGATGTATCCCACCACCTCGCGGTTCACCTGGCCGGTAAGGACCATCTCCACCACGCCCATGGTCGCGGCGTCGGTGACCCTCATGCCGCGCACGAACTCGGACACGATGCCGTACCGCTTCAGGGTCTCGTTGATCTGGGGCCCGCCGCCGTGGATGATGACCGGGTTGATGCCGATGTACTTGAGGAGGATGATGTCCAGGGCGAAGGAGCGCTTCAGCGCCTCGTCGGCCATGGCGTGTCCGCCGTACTTGATGACGATGGTCTTGCCGCTGAAGCGCCGCAGATACGGAAGGGCCTCCAGCAGGGTATTGGCTTTTTCGATGAGTTTTTGCATGTAAGGTATCTCCGTTGGAACTACGGCCAAATCCCCCTCAATCCCCCTTTCATAAAGGGGGAGGCTCGCGCGCAAGAGGTTTCACCCCTCTTTCACGGAAGAGGATACCCGCTTCGCAAGAGGTTCACCCCCACTTTAAGAAAGGGGGGGCCGGGGGGGGATTTGCGGCAGGTATTTACGCCACCAGTTCGTACAGCTTCTCCAGGGCCTGGTCCAGCATCTCCGGCTTGCCGCCGCCCGCCTGGGCCAGTTCCGGCTTGCCGCCGCCGCTGCCTCCGACAATGGGGGCCATTCCCTTGATCAGGTCGCCGGCCCGGAAACGGGAGGTCAGGTCTCTGGTTACCGCCACCAGCAGGGTCGCCTTGCCGTCTATCTCCGCGCCGATGGCGATGACCCCGGAGCCGAGACGATCCTTGAGGGTGTCGGACAGTTCGCGCAGGCCTTTCACATCGGCGGCGGCCACCTTTACAGCCAGGGCCTTCACGCCGGCGATCTCCCTGGCCCCTGCCATCAGATCCGCCGAAGCGGAGGCGTTGAGGCGGCTCTGGAGGGTATCGATCTCCCGCTGCATCTCCTTCTGGCGACCAATGAGGCGGACCACCTTCTCCAAGGCATCCCCACCTTCAGCCTTGACCAGGGAGGCGATTTTCCTGCTTTCCTCCTCCAGGCGCCGGGCATAGCGGAGCGCCCCCAGGCCGGTCAGGGCCTCTATGCGCCGTACGCCGGCGGCGATACCCGATTCCGAGACGATCTTGAACAGCCCGATGTCGCCGGAGGCGCGCACGTGGGCGCCCCCGCAGAGTTCGGCGCTGACCTCGCCCACCTTCACCACCCGGACCGTATCGCCGTATTTCTCGTCAAAAAGCGCCGTGGCGCCGCTCTCCATGGCCTGCTCGATACCCATTTCGAGCGCCGTCACATGGGAGTTGTCCATGATGTGGCGGTTGACCAGCTCTTCCACCCGCTCCAGTTCCTCATGGGTCATGGCGGAGAAGTGGGTAAAATCGAAGCGGAGATGATCCTTGTTCACCAGGGAGCCCGACTGTTTCACGTGTTCGCCCAGCACCTCCCGGAGGGCCGCCTGGAGCAGGTGGGTGGCTGTGTGGTTGCGGGCGGTGGCGCTCCGCCGCTCTCCCTCGACCCTGAGATCCGCCGTGTCGCCCACACGGATAACGCCTTCCTTCACCCTCGCCCGATGGACAATCAGGTCCGGCAGGGGACGCAGGGTGTCCAGCGCCTCCAGGCGGGCCGCGCCCGTAGATATCTCGCCCGTGTCCCCGGCCTGTCCGCCGCTCTCGCCGTAGAAGGGTGTCTTGTCTGTGATGACGTCCACCTCGTCGCCGGCGCCCGCCGACTGTACCGGCTCGCCGTCCCTGAGCAGGGCGGTGACGGCAGCGTATGCGGTCAGTTCGTCGTATCCCGTGAATACCGTGCGCAGTCCCCGGCCATGGAGGGTCTTGTACACGGCAGCGACCTTTTCCTCGCCCGAACCTTTCCAGTGTTCCCGGGCCATCTCCCGCTGCCGCTCCATGCATGCCTCGAATCCCGCCTCGTCAATGGTGAATCCCTCGCCCTGCACGATGTCGGCGGTGAGGTCCATGGGGAAACCGTAGGTGTCGTAGAGACGGAAGACCACCTCGCCTGGGATTACCGCTCGCCCCTGATCCCTCAGGGACGCCACTTCATCGTTGAGTATCCTGAGGCCGTTATCCAGGGTCTCGGCAAAGCGCTCCTCCTCGGCCCGGACTACCTTCCTGATGTACTCCTCCCGCTGGAGGAGATCCGGATACGCCTCACCCATGACCTCTGAAACCGCATCCACCATGCGGTACAGGACAGGGTCGGAGAAGCCGAGCATCTTGGCGTGGCGCGCGGCCCGCCGCATGATGCGGCGCAGAACGTATCCCCTCCCCTCGTTGCTGGGGAGCACGCCGTCACAGATGAGGAAGGTGATGGCCCGTGAGTGGTCGGCAATGACGCGCATGGACACATCGTCCTTTTCGTCCCCGCGGTATTTCTTTCCGGACAGCCTTTCCACGTGGCGGATGATACCCTGGATGAGGTCGGTGTCGTAGTTGGAGGTGACCCCCTGCATGACGGTGGCGATGCGTTCCAGTCCCATGCCGGTATCCACCGAAGGTTTGGGGAGCGGGGTCATGACCCCCTTTTCATCGCGGTTGAACTGCATGAAGACGTTGTTCCAGATCTCCATATAGCGGTCGCAGTCGCACCCTACGGCGCAGTCGGGACCGCCGCAGCCGGTCTCCGGACCATTGTCCCAGAAGATCTCGGTGCAAGGCCCGCAGGGTCCGGTGTCCCCCATGGACCAGAAGTTGTCCTCGTCGAAACGGTAGATGCGCTCCAACGGCACACCTTCCTGGCTGTGCCATATCTCGGCGGCCTCGTCGTCATCCTTGTAGACGGAGACATAGAGACGGTTCTTGTCCAGCTTCAGTTCCCTGGTGAGAAACTCCCAGGCAAAGGCGATAGCCTCTTTCTTGAAATAATCGCCGAAGGAGAAATTCCCCAGCATCTCGAAGAAGGTGTGGTGGCGAGCCGTGCGGCCCACGTTTTCCAGGTCGTTGTGCTTTCCGCCCGCGCGAACGCACTTCTGGGAACTGCATGCCCTCGTATAGTCGCGCCTTTCCAGACCAAGAAACAGGTCCTTGAACTGGTTCATGCCCGCATTGGTAAACAGCAGGGTAGGGTCGTTCTTCGGAATGAGGTTCGAACTGGGAACGATGGCATGCCCCCTGTCCTCGAAATATTTCAGGAATCTTAAGCGCAATTCTTTGCCAGTCATTGATTCTCCCATATGGATGAAGCCGCCATTCCATGGGCGCCCCCCCTGGTCCGGATCTCCCGATGAAGGAGAGCGTTGGCCAGGGGCAAACGCCGGGGCAGGCGTAAATTGGATGAGGTTGAAAAAAAACAAGAGGGTTAATAACCCTCTCCGCCGCGGAGAACCCGGACGATGGAGGCCGACGGAAATCCTCTCCTGAGGAAATAGCCCAGGACCCTCCGTTTTTCACGGTCATCCGCGCTCCCGGAGTCAAAACCGGGAAATCTCTTTTCCAGCAACTCCTTTATAACGGAGGACTCTTCGTATTCGCTTTCCAGTCCGCCCAGGGTGTCGGCAATGATATCTTCCGCTATCCCCCGGCGCAAGAGTTCCATGCGGATACGGAATCCGTACCCCCTACCGTTCCGGATGGAGGATTCAGCGAAATTCCTGGCAAAACGGGCATCATCCAGATATCCAGCCGACAGGAGCCCGTCTATTACCTCGTCGATGACGTCAGGAGAGATATTCTTCCGTTGCAGCTTGCGCCTGATCTCCGATTCGCTGTGGTCACGCACTGCAAGGGACCGCAAAGCAAAACCGAAGGCGGCTTTCGCCTCATCCATCCCCGAAACGGTCGATGGGCATCTTTTTTTCCTCTTCCTCCGGTTTTTCCTTGTACTCGAACTGGTCCCAACTGAGGTCGGAGGTGGAAGAGATACCGGATATCTTCAGGGCAAAGTCGTCCGGGTTGGAAGACTGGCGCAGGGCCTCTTCGTAGGTAATGAGCTTCCTGGTGTACAGACTCATGAGAGACTGATCAAACGTCTGCATCCCGTAGGAGGTCACGCCCTGGGCGATGGCGTCATGGATCTGCTTCGTCTTTTCCTTGTCGTCGATGCATTCCCTGACCCTGGCGGTGCCGATCATTATCTCGACCGCCGGGACGCGTCCCTTGCCGTCGGCCTTGGGCACCAGCCGCTGCGAGATGACCCCCTTGATGACACCGGAGAGCTGCATCCTGACCTGACGCTGGTGGAAGGGTGGAAAGACCGAAATGATACGGTTTACCGTCTCGGCGGCATCCAGGGTATGCAGGGTCGACATGACCAGGTGGCCGGTCTCGGCGGCCGTGAGCGCCGTCTCGATGGTCTCCAGGTCACGCATCTCGCCCACGAGAATGACGTCCGGGTCCTGGCGCAGGGCGCCCTTGAGGGCGTTGGCGAAGGTCAGGGTGTCGAAGCCTATCTCCCGCTGGCTGATGATGCTCTTCTTGTCCTTGTGCAGATACTCCACCGGGTCTTCGACGGTGATGATGTTGCAGGTGCGGTTCTCGTTGATATAGTCGATCATGGCGGCCAGGGTCGTTGACTTGCCGCTGCCGGTGGTGCCGGTCACGAGGATCAGCCCCCGCTCCTCCATGCTCAGCTTTTCCAGGATGGGGGGCATGTTCAGGCTGGCGAAGGAAGGAACGCCGAAGGCGATGATACGGAACACCATGGCCACCGAGCCGCGCTGTGAATAGGCGCTGACGCGGAAACGGCTCAGGCCGGGAATCCCGTAGGAGAGGTCCACTTCGAAAAACTCGTCGAAATGCTTCCTCTGCTTTTCGTTCATCATGGTGTAGGCCATGTCGCGAATGGCGTCGGCGGCCATGCGCGGGGCATTGGGGATCGGCCGCAGCCTGCCGTCGATGCGCACGATGGGCTGCAGGCCCGCCTTGATATGGACGTCGGAGCCCTTGGCCTTGACCGCGATGGTGAGGATGTCGTTCAGTTCCATGGGCTATGCCTTTTCTTCCGGCGCCTTTGCAACGGCTAGTCCGGCCTGTTCAAAGATCTTCGCCTCCACTTCAGCGACTATTTCCGGATGTTCCTTGAGGAAAATACGGGAGTTCTCCCGCCCCTGGCCGATACGGTCGCTGCCGTATGAAAACCATGCGCCGCTCTTCTCGACGATCCCCCGATCCACCGCCAGGTCCAGGATATCCCCGATGCGCGAGATCCCCTCTCCGTAAAGGATATCGAACTCCACTTCGCGGAAGGGAGGCGCCACCTTGTTCTTCACCACTTTGACCTTGGTTCGGGAACCAATGATATCGTTCCCCTGTTTGAGGGTGGCGATCTTCCTGATATCGAGGCGCACCGACGCATAGAACTTGAGGGCGTTGCCGCCGGTGGTGGTTTCAGGGTTGCCGAACATGACACCGATCTTCATCCGGATCTGGTTGATGAATATGACGCAGCAGTTGGACTTGGAGATAACACCGGTGAGCTTGCGCAGGGCCTGGGACATGAGTCGCGCCTGGAGGCCCATGTGCGAATCACCCATGTCGCCCTCGATCTCCGCCTTGGGCACGAGGGCCGCTACGGAGTCCACCACCAGCACGTCGATGGCGCCGCTTCGCACCAGCATCTCCGTGATCTCCAGGGCCTGCTCTCCCGTGTCAGGCTGGGAGACCAGCAGGTCATCGGTGCGGACGCCCAGTTTCCTTGCGTAGCCGATATCCAGAGCGTGCTCCGCGTCAATGAAGGCGGCGATTCCGCCCAGCTTCTGGGCCTCGGACACGATATGAAGGGCGAGGGTCGTCTTGCCGGAGGATTCCGGTCCGAAAATCTCCACGACGCGGCCCCTCGGAACCCCGCCAACGCCGAGGGCCATATCCAGGGAGATGGAACCGGTGGGGATAGCCGCCACATCCGGCAGCGGTTCATCATTGCCGAGACGCATGATGGAGCCCTTGCCGAACTGCTTCTCAATCTGGCTGACCGCGAGATCGACCGCTTTTTCTCTTTCCAGCATCAAATTGCCTCCTGTTCCTTCATCTCCGGATAATGTCCGACGGGATTCAGTCCCTTGCCCCGAAGCGCGGATGCCCCAGAATTAGCACATTTTTCCATGGGTTTTCAAGTTTATCTTTGTATTTCCCGGCAATGCGGGCCAATAAGCTAAAAAGCGCGGGTTGAAAGAAAAAGCCCGTACAGACGGGCTTTCACCCTTCTCCCATCACCCTTCACCTTTGGCCCTCATGTCCGGCAGAGACAGCAGGTGCCTTCGCAGCCAGTCCATGGCGGTGAAAGATGTCGCCAGTCTGATCCGCTCCCGGCTTCCGGTGAAGGAATATTTCTTGGAAATGCAGTCACCTCGGGAAGCAAGGGCGATAAACACGGTACCCACCGGCTTTTCTTCCGTCCCGCCCTCCGGTCCGGCGATGCCTGTAACCGCCAGGGCAATGTCGCTGCCGCTCGCCGCGCGCATGCCCCGCGCCATGGCCATGGCCACGGCCCCGCTGACCGCCCCCTCCTTTTCCAGGAGTCCGGCCGGGACCTGGAGCCTCCGTATCTTCGCCTCGTTGCTGTAGGTCACGGCCCCCTCAAGGAAGTAAGCCGAGCTTCCGGCCAGGTCGGTGATGCGCTTGGCGACCAGGCCACCGGTGCAGGACTCCGCCAGGGAAACGGTTACCCCCTTGCGGCGGAACAGTCCGGCCACAACCGTATCAATGGTCTCCCCCCCTTCGGCGATCACGTGCTCACCCAGCCTTTCCCTCACCTTTTGCGCGGCCTCATCCAGCATGCTCTTCAGGCGATCCGGATCTTCACCCTCTCCGCGCAGCTTCAGCTCCACCTCGGGGAAGCTTACGCAATAGGCGATTTCCAGCCCTTCCCTCGGTCGAGCCAGATCCTTGACCTGGCTTTCCAGGCCGGTTTCCGAAAGGCCCAGGATCCGGATGGGTCTTGTTTCGATGAAGGTGGTCCGCCTGGCGCGGGAAAGGATGAACGGGATCACCGTCTCCTCAAGCATCCGTTTCATCTCCACCGGCACGCCGGGAAGGAACATGAGAAAACATCCCTTGTGGGGGACGATGAAGCCGCAGGCGGTTCCAACGGGGTTCGGTATTATGATGTTCTTGGCCGGCAGCAGGGCCTGCTTTTCGGTTCCGGGCAGCATTTCACGCCCCATCCGGCGATAGCTCTCCTTCAGGTGGCGGTGGGCCTCTTCGTTGAGGATGAGGCGGCGGCCTACGGCCTTCGCCACTGCCCGGGCCGTCAGATCGTCCACGGTGGGGCCAAGCCCGCCGCTGGCGATGACGAAGTCATTGTGGACCGCCAGCTCTTCGACGGCCTCGATTATGTCCGGTTCAACATCTCCCACGCCGATGTGCCGGCGGACCTTGAAGCCGGCATCATAGACGCGTGAGGCGATATGGGCGGCATTGGTATCGGTGATCTCGCCGAAGATAACCTCGTCGCCAATGGAAAGGGTTGAGATCTTCATATGAACCTCAGCAAAACGTGGAGCGCTATACAGGAATAGATGCCGGCAACCACGTCGTCAAGCACCACCCCGTAGCCATTTTTCATCCGCCGGTCAAAGAATCGGGCCGGGGGAATCTTGGTGATATCAAAAAAGCGGAACAGGATAAATCCCGCGGCGACCCCCTGCCAGGAAAGGGGAACCGCGGTCATGGTAATCAAGTAGCCCATAACCTCGTCGATAACTATCCGGCCTGAATCCTTCTCTCCGAAGACCTCTTCAGCGAGCCCCGACACCCAGCAGGAGAAAAAGAAGAACGCCAGCAGCGTGAAGATATAGAGCGGCAGGGGAAGCCGGGACAAGATCAGGTAGAAGGGCGCCGCCGCAAGGGTTCCCACGGTGCCGGATGCGAACGGGCTGAAGCCGGCGCCGAACCAGGTCGCGAAAAGAATAACGAAGCGCCTCATTCCGCCCCTGTCTCCCTTTCGATGATCCCGTACACGTCCCGCAGGGGGATGCCCCGCTCGCGGGCTATCCGGCTGCACTCATCGAACTCCGGCGCGATCCGCGCCAGGGCGCCCCGGTCGCGGATGACCTTGACGCGCACCATGCCCAGGCTGGTTTCCCGCTCCTCCAGGCAACGCTCCAGCTTCAGGCGTCTGGTCGTGTAATATCGCACCCCGATGGCGGTTGACTCCAGCAGGATCATGCGGGCAAGGAGATCCAGCAGATGGGGTGGAGAAAGAACGGTGAGGCGCACGCCGGGACGGTTTTTCTTCATCTGCGCGGACGAATACGCCACATCGAGAGCGCCCGCCTCCATGAGCCGGTCCAGCAGGAAACCGAGCACCTCCGGATTGCAGTCATCCAGATGAGTCTCCAGCACCCGGATCTCGTCTTCCTCCGGAGACGGGTTGGTCGTGCCCAGGAAGATGCGCAGCACATTGGGCGTATCCCCGTAGTCCCGGCTTCCGGCGCCGCAACCCACCCCTTTCACGGCAAATACCGGCGGCCGCTCAAATCCCGTTGAAAGGGAAGCCAGGATGGCGGCGCCGGTAGGCGTGACCCGCTCCCCGTTTCCCAGTTCGCCATGCGCCTGGAGCCCCCGCAGCAATTCAGCGGTAGCGGGCGCGGGCACGGGGAGCCTGCCATGGCAGGTCTCGACGAAACCGCCGCCCAGGGGGAGGGCGGACGCGCATATGCCGTCAACTTGCAAGTGGTGAAGGCAGACAGCCGTTCCAACGATATCCACGATGGAATCTACGGCCCCCACCTCGTGGAAATGAACGGAGTCAACCTCGACGCCGTGGACCTTGGCCTCGGCCCGGGCAAGCCACAGGAATATCCGGCCGGCCGTCTCCTTCGCTTTCCGGGGGAGCGGACTCCTTTCAATCATCTCCGCGATATCGGTATAATGGCGGTGCGGCTGGTCTTCCGTGACATGGACCTTGAACGACACCGCCCTGATGCCGCCACGAAGTGTTTCTTCCGCTGACAGGGTATAGCCCGACAGGGGGAGTCCCGCAAGGGTGTCCCGCAGCAGGTCGAGGGGGACACCCAGGTCCAGGAGGGCCGCGACGGTCATGTCGCCGGAGATGCCGGCATAGCAATCGAAGTAGAGGATGTTCACAGCACCGCCTTTCAGTCCCTCCGATTCATCAGACTCGCCGCGCAGGCGGCGCCGAAACCGTTGTCGATGTTGACAACCGTAACCCCTGAGGCGCAGGAATTGAGCATACCCAGGAGGGCCGCGATACCCCCGAAGGATGCGCCGTAGCCCACCGAGGTGGGCACCGCTATCACCGGCCTGCGCACCATCCCGCCCACGACGGAGGGAAGGGCGCCTTCCATGCCGGCCACCACTATCAGGACCGACGCGGAGAAAAGAATGTCCCTGTTTCCCAGGAGCCGATGGATCCCGGCCACTCCCACGTCGAAGAGCTGCTCCACCTTGTTTCCCATCATGCGGGCCGTCACCACCGCCTCCGCGGCCACCGGGATGTCCGAGGTGCCCGCTGAAACCACGAGGATCATCCCTTCACCCGTCATTTCCACCGGTTTCCGTTCTATGGTCAGGCAGCGGGCCTCGGCGTGATAACGGGCCTCCGGAAAGGAACTTATAAGCATCCGGGCCTTTTCCCCGTCGATCCGGGTTACCAGCACGTTGTTTCCCTTGGCGGAAAGGGCGCCGACGATGCGCTCCATCTGCTCCACGCTCTTGCTCTCGCCAAAGACAACCTCGGGGAACCCCTGGCGCAGGGAGCGATGGTGGTCGATGCTTGCGCAGCCTATATCCTCAAAGGGAAGATGGCGCAGCCGGTCAAGGGTCTCGTCGACCGAGGCACCGCCGTCTTTCAGGCGAGTCAGGATGGTCCGCAGTTCTCGTGTTTCCATGATAAGGCCCCGACTTGGTGGGTAGAATAACTGAGATAAAATAGCATCGATTCGTCGGGAAGCGAAGTGATAAATGATTACGGTCGGCTAGTCATCTGGGAAGCGCCGGGCGACTTCGCTGAATTCTTCCTTGACCGCGAGAAACGCATCCACCACGAGCGGGTCGAAATGGGTTCCCTTGTTCCTGGAAATAATCTCCACCGCTTCCTCGTGGGTAAAGGAAGGCTTGTAGCGCCGGCGGCAGATCAGGGCGTCATATACGTCGGCCACGGCCATGATCCGGCCGAAGATGGGGATATCCTCCCCCGAGAGCCCTTCCGGATATCCGGTTCCGTTCCACTTTTCATGATGGGAATAGGCAATCTCCTTACCGAAACGGAGGAAAGAATCCTTGACGTCCCTGCCGTAGAGATGCTCCGCCCTCTCGATGGCCTCGCGGCCATAAACGGTATGCTTCTTCATCTCCAGGTACTCGTCTTCCGTAAGTTTGCCCGGCTTGAGGAGGATACTGTCCGGAACGCCCACCTTTCCGATATCGTGCAGGGAAGCGGATCGGTAGAGGAGGTCTATGGTCTCTTCGTCAAGGATATGCGCGAATCCCGGATAGGTCGCCAGTCGGAGGCAAAGGATCTTTACATAGTGCTGGCAACGCTCTATGTGCCTGCCGGTTTCACTGTCGCGCGTTTCCGTAAGCGCGGCCAGGCACTGGATGGTGAAGTTCTGCATGACCACCAGTTCCTTGTTGCGGGCCTTTACGGTCTTCTCCTCACGCAGGTATTTGATGAAGGTGATAATGGAAAAGTTGCAGGCAAGGGTAACCATCGGGAAGAGAGGGGAAACGAAGACCCCCCTGTTTCCCATCAGCCATCCGGAAGTCAGCCACAGGGCGACGCATCCAGCGGCCATGAAGGAAAGCCCCAGGAGGGAGCGGGTCCAGCTCAGCAGGAGCGCGGAGACAACGCCGAATAAAAGCGCCGTAAGCAATTCCGCTCCCGGCGCCCAGTACGGGCGGGAGATGAAACTCTTGTTCAGGATATTACTGATGGCGGCCGCATGGACCTCGGCGCCGGGAAATGCCGGATTGACGGGTGTGGCGTGCAGTTTTTCGAGGCCCGCGGCGGAAGAACCCAGGATAACGATTTTTCCTTCCATCCGGTTTCGCGGGACAGTGCCCGACAGAACGTCATTGGCGGAAATCTTGGTGAAATGTTTCCCCTTTTCGGGAAAACGGACAAGCATGGAGGCCCTTGAGTCCACCGGTATGGCTATATCGCGGATGATAATCTCACGCAAACCATGCCGGTCCGTTCCGAGAACCGGCGCGTCATTTCCCATTGATTGAAGGACCGTCGCCAGGACAAGGCCGGGGTAGACCCGCCCCCTGAATTCCATGAGCAGCGGCATGCGCCGGAGAACGCCATCGGCATCGGGAACGACATTGAAAAAGCCGGAGGACGCCGCGGCGCCGGTAAGCGCGGGCAGGCTGCAAACAGCGCCGTTCGCCCGGAAAAGGCCCTCTGGAAGCGGCGAAGAGCCTTCCTTCCCCATGACCGCCGGGCTCAGCGGGTGGGATGGACACCCGTCCGTGGGGGCAACCTCTCCGTTGAAGAGGAAATCATAGGACAGCACGAAACTCCCCCTCGCCAGAACGCGGGCGAGCCCTGCGTCGTTGTCGCCAAGTTCCGCCGGAATCCCTTCCAGGTTCAGTTTCAATCCGAACTCTTTGCGCATCTCCTCCCGCACTACGGAAAGGGAGGTCCTGTCCCTTTCGGGAAAGAACATGTCGAGACAGATGACCGAGGCGCCCTGTTCCTGTATCTTTTTCAGGAGAAGCGCCACTCGATAGCGTGGCCAGGGCCATTGACCGAACCTGGCGAGACTCTGCTCGTCGATGTCCACAATAACGGGATTATCCGGATGCGCATCGCGGGCAGGAGAGAGAGAAGAGATGAAAAGGGTATCGTAGATCTTGCTGTCGAGAAAGCGGAAAAAAACCGGCGGACGGATGGCGATGAGGGCCGTGAGCAGGGTAACAGAGACGCCAGCCAGGAATATCCAGCCGCGCATGGTCCTGGGCTTGGCCAGGAGCGCGGCCCGTACCGCCAGAAAAGACATGTCGTCTTACCCCTCCTTTTGTCTTCCCCTGGCGCTCCCGCACCGGAAACGCCCGAATTCCGGTCTAGCGCACAATCACTTCCACCCGGCGGTTTCTTGACTCCCGGACCTCGTCGGCCGTCTTTACCAGCGGATTGTCCTCCCCATGGGAGTCAACTTCAATGTGCTCCTCTCTGACACCCAGCCTGACAAGCCGGTTTCTGATCAGATGAGCCCGCTCCAGGCCAAGCTTGTGATTGTATTCCCTTGAACCCACCCGATCGGTATGCCCGACAACGCTGACATCCGTGGATTGACGCTCCTGAATGGTGGGCTGGACCTTCAGGAGAAGGGCTTTGGACTCGCATGTCAGTTCGACCGAGCCGGGCTTGAAATAGAGGTTGAAGTGGACGGGAGAAAGTGGAAGGGCGGAGATGACTTCACCGAAGTTTTTCCCGATGGCCTCATCATCCATGGGCTCGGGCGTAGAAGGGGCGCTCGTCGCTGAAGGGATTACCGTGGCCATCTTCGCCTCACTTATAACGCTGGCGCCGGACTGATTGGAAACTACGATACTTCCAGCCTTGCCGTCCGCATCGGGCAGAAGCAGCACAACGTTCCCGTCCGTGGCGCAGGAAGAAAAGAGAAAGGCCAATAAAATTACAAAGACTATTCCGATACGACTCATAAGGACACCTCTTTACATAAAGCGACGCGAATTGAGGCAGCGCTTCCGCCGGACCCCTCTTCAGTCTTCCTGGTCCTCGACCTTGACCGCGAATGAAGTTCCGCGAATACCGATGTTTGCCACCGGGGTCTCGAAGCGGAACGACTCCGGCGACAGTTTCCCGATGATGCCGGTGACACAGGCGGCCGTCCCTTTCAAGAGCCTGGCCACAAAAGACAACTTCCCCTCGGCGGGAGAAAAAAGGTAATCCTTCACGGCAATCTCGCTCTCCGGCCCTATGGATAGAAGGGTTTCATCACGAAAGACCATGGCAATGGAACCGTCTGATCCGGTTTTAAGTGAATCATGGCGAAAGACCCTGGCGCCCGCCTTCGCTTCCATGGCAACCCTGTTTCTGATGATAGACGCGGCGCCCCGCGCCGTCTTGACGCTTCCCACGTGAATATCGGACGCCAATGCCGGAACGGAAACAGCGAGGCAGACGGCCGCCGCATATGGCATAAGCCTTTTCATGATCTGGTTCCTCCTGAAAACACCCGGCGCGTCTCACCGGGCTCATTGTTCGAGCGCAGCATAAAATTAATTTTCGCTAAATTAAACCCAATCAATCAGATCTGTCAAGCTGTTAAAAAATCGCCTCAGGGGCAGAGGCGCCAGGTAGCGCCCTGGCGGTAGTCAAGACCCATACCTGCTCCGCCCCTGCCTGCTTCAGGGTGCGGCTGCACTCGGTCACTGTACTGCCCGAGGTGAAAACGTCATCCACAAGCAGAAGGCGCTTTTTCTCGAAGATTTCCGGCTTCGTGACCGAAAATGCGCCGAGAACGTTCCGCTTGCGTTCCGCGGCGGAGAGTCCGACCTGCGGGTCGGTCCAGCGAGCGCGGCGCAGGTTGTCGACGGACAATGGAACGGCCCAGCTTCTGGAGAGGAACAGGGCCAGGCGCTGCGACTGGTTGAACCCCCTCTCACGGAGCCGCCTGTCGTGCAGGGGGACAGGGACAATGAAATGGGGGTCGGCCTCTTTGACGAAACCGGCCAGGGAAACGGAGGTCAGAAGTCCCAGGGTAGAGGCCAGATGAACCTTTCCTCCATATTTGAAGGCATGGATGAGCTGGCGAACCGGACCTTCGAAGCAAAACGCCGACCTGGCCCGGGTAAAAGGAGGGGGCGAGACAAGGCATGGACCGCAGGGGTGGTCGATGCCTTGTTCCGTTGCAAAGGGAAGGCCGCATATGGAACAGAGTGGTGAAGGAAGAGGTAACGCCTTCTCCCGGCAGGAGGGGCACAGGTGTACCCCCTCACCCTGGACGGGGGTACCGCATGCATGGCAGAGGGGAGGAAAGAAAATATCCAGGAAGGCCCTCAGGAGCATCGCCTCAGAGCCCCATTTCCTCGTTCACCACAAGGACACGCAGGTCCGTATATTTCGGTTTGCGCTCCAGAACCGCCACCGCCCGGCAGATCCTCTCCGGGGTTGAGCAGTCGGAACAGAAGCCGGTGGCGGCGCAGGGCGTCCGATAATTCAGCCTTCTTGCATTGGGCGGGGAGGCCCAGTTTCTCACCCTGTCCACAGCCGCGGCCACGTCACCGTCCACGAGCTTGTTACGGCCAGCGACGACAATCACCTTCCTCGGACCAAAGATCATGGAGGCAACCCTGTTGCCTGCGCCGTCGATGTTTACAAGAAGTCCGGACATGGTCAGGGCGTTGGTCCCACAGAGAAACAGGTCGCAGGTAAGCTGACGCCGCATGATATCCATCCGCTCTTCAAAGGAAAGCCCTACAGCGCCATGGTTGAGGATCTCTTTTCCCTGCTCCAGGAGGCGAAGCTCCACATTCAGGTCTTTTATGGTCATGGAGCCTCCGAACCCTACACTGAGGGCGCTTTCCGCCTCGGACAGGATGTAATCGGCCGCTTCCTCGGAGGATTTGAGGAACAAGGCCGTAAAACCGTTCCTCCGCAGCGATTCCACGGCTTTCATGCACTTCTGTTCGAAGGTCCACTCCACGAGTTCATTGGTCAGTCCCATGATTTCCTCCTTATGCGAGGGTTAGGAACTGTAAACAAATAACATGGGCATCTTGCATCTCATCTTCAGGTCATCTTTGACCGAACCTCAATCACCAAATCCTCAACGTAGCCCTGCTACGTCTGCGGTTTGGTTCAATCAGTTCAGCCAAATCTGAACTGAATCTGAACGCAATATTGACCATACTATTCATTTACAGTTCCTTAGTGTCAGAAGGTTGTCATCCCCCATCCCCTGGGATAAAGCTCCGGCAGTTCCACCGGCAGCAGCCCCCCGGGAAACTGCCTGCCGGTAATGATCCCGGCAAGGGCCCGCATGGCCGCCGGCCGGTCGCTGTATACGGCAAGATACGCGGAAACGTTCGGGATCCGGGTCAGGTCGTAGGGTGATCGCATGGCGGCGACAACGAGGTTACCGGAGTCCAGGGACAGGATCAGGTCCCTCCACAGGGTATTACTGGCCAGGTTGTAGCTGCCCGCCAGGATCACCGGCGCTCCTCGCACTGTTTCCAGGACCCGCGCCGTATCCTCCGGCGCCGGCTGAAGGGGAGCGTAGCAAGGGACCAGCCAGGGGAGTTCGGCAAGGAGCGGCTGGAGATAGGAGGCCATCTCCGTCGGCCAGACTACCGGGATCGGTGTCCCCCAGGAGAGAGGAAGGAGCTTCCGGTCATTGCGCGCCAGGGTCACGCCCATGTCCGCGACCCGGCGCGCCACGGCCATATGCTCGGCCGATCCCAGGGACGCCTGCCACTCCACCTTGGGGTAGGGGTTGTCAAGGATGCCGTAGCTGTCCTTTACGGTCAGGATCCTCCGCACCGAGGCGTCCAGCCGCTCCATGGAAATACGGCCGCTCCGGACCGCCGCCACCAAAGCCCGGTGAATCCCGTCCTGTTCCGCCGGCTCGTGCCCCTTGTCCGCGCCGTAAAGGAGGATGTCGCACCCAGCCAGAAAGGAAAGTATCGAGGCCTCTTCCAGCCCCCAACCCTGGACAATGGCGCCCATGCCCATGGAATCGGTGATAATAAGACCGTCAAAACCCATTTCTTGCCGCAACACCCCGAGGATCGGCGCGGACAGGGTAGCGGGAAGGCCGGACGGGTCGAGAGCCGGCACCACCACATGGGCGGTCATCACCATGGGAACCCCCGCCTTTGCCATGGCCTTGAAGGGATAGAGCTCGACCGTGTCGAGCCGGGCGCGATCATGACGCACGATGGGGAGGCCCAGATGGGAATCCACATCGGTGTCGCCGTGTCCCGGAAAGTGCTTTGCCGAGCAGAGCACCCCCGCGTCGCGATACGGTTTGACCTGGGCCGTTCCCAGGCGCGCCACATCCTCCGGTGACGACCCGAAGGAACGGACGCCGATGATGGGGTTAGCCGGGTTGCTGTTCACGTCCACCACGGGCGCGAAGTTCATGTTGATGCCCAGGGCCCTCAGCTCCCGCGCCATGATACCGGCGGAGCTCGCCGACAGCTCGCCGCTCCCCCCGGCGCCAAGGGCCATGTTGCCGGGAAACAGCGTTACCCCCTGGGTGATGCGGCAGATCCAGCCCCCCTCCTGGTCGATGGAGACAAAGAGCGGTATTCCCCCGGCGTCGCGGGCCGTGTCCTGGAGAGAGGTGACGAGACCGGCCACCTGGGTGGTATTTTCAATATTGCCGGAACTGCTGTAGAGGATCACTCCCCCCAGTCGCAGGTCACGAATCCGCTGTCGCTGTTCCGCGGACAACTCAGGTCCCCGGAAAAAGCCCACCATGATCTGGCCGACCTTTTCCTCCACGGACATGCCCTTCAGGAGCTTGTCCACCCGGCTTTCCGGCCCGGTGGAATCGGATCCGCAGCCCGACAGCAGAAGCACCGGCAGAAAGAACGGAATGAAAAACACGCGTTTGAAAATGCTCATGGAAATACTCCTTTCCCGGATATCATGGGTGTACCCGCACGAAGAGACGGATGGTACTGATGTCAGTCGGGCTTCCTCCCCGTCATGAGAAACACGCCGAAACGCCCCATGGCGCCGGTGCGGTCCGGTTTGACGATCTCCGCCGCCGTGGTGTCGCGAACATCCCTGAATCCGGCCTCCATGAAGTCGCGGCGCAGTGTCTCCCTGTCGAAACCTGGATGAAACACCCCCTCGCCGTCCCCGTGAAAAAGCCCTCCTTCGGAATCCAGATCGGCGACGGCCAGATACCCTCCGGAAGCGATACGGCGATGGAAAATAGCCAGGAGAGGCGCGATGTCCGGGACATGGTGGAGGGCCATGCTGCTGGTGATGAGGTGGTAGGGGCCGGGAAGCGTGTCAATCATATCGGGGTCCAGGTGGAGGGTCAGGACAGTGGCGAGGTCGAGCCGCTCGATCTTGGCCGACAGGATATCCAGCATACCCCGGGAACTGTCCGCCCCGGTCACGGAGCGGACGAACGGTTGCAACCGAAGCGTCACCAGACCGGTGCCGCAGCCGAAGTCCAGCACATCCATGTCACGGGTCAATACAATTTCCGACCGGATGGCGTCAGCCACATCGTTTGCCAGACTGACCCGTTCGGGTTTCTCGTCCCAGGAGACCGCAACCCTGTCAAAATCCTTCTTTTCCGTGCTCAAGAAACACCTCCGCCTCCATGACAGTCGCTCCCATCAGATAGCACGTTACATGCTATTTTTGAAGAAAAAAGGTTTCGCCTCCCGCGTACGATCCGGCCTCAAATACTTGGCGCCTGTCGGGATTGTATCTCTGGGGCCGGGCCGGAACTTCCCCGAAACCTCTCGTAATCGGTCACCGTTCTTCACACTGTTCATCCGTCTGCCGGATTCAACGGCTTTTCCATGGACCATCATCCTGCATGGAAGCCGTACGAGAGGCCCCGGAAAAGCCCCGACCCGGCCCTGACGGGCATTTTCCCGGAGCTTCCGCACGAAAATCATCAAGTGATTGAAACAAGGCTGCAAAGTGACCTTCCCTGTGATAGCATTGGCTCCATGAAGGTACTATATGGGGCTTTTGACGTCTATCCGGGCCGCAAGGGCGCGCAGGCCCATATCAGGGAGAATCTGCGGGCGCTGGCGACCCTCGGCGGAGAGGCGACCCTTATCTGTCTCGGCGCGGGCGGCAGTTTCCGGGACCCGGACAGCGGCGCGATGGTGCATGCCTTTGCCGGGGACGAGCGGAACATGCTGCGCAGGAGCGAGCTTTTCGGCCGTTTCATCGCGGAAAAAGCGGATGCCATGGCGGCGGTTCCGCCCGCGGTCATCCATTTCCGTGACATCTGGAGCGGTTTTCCGCTCCTTTCCCATCCCTTCTCGCACGGAAAGGGGATTGTCTTCGAGGTCAACGGGCTCCCTTCAGTGGAGCTGTCGAGCCGCTATCCGCGCCTGTCCGGGAACGGCGCCCTGCTGGCGCGGCTGCGCCGGATGGAGGATGAATGCCTGGGGCGCGCCGACCGGGTGATTACGGTTTGCCGCCGCACGGCCGGCTACCTGGCGGAGCGCGGTTGCGACAGGGGAAAGATTATCGTCATCCCCAATGCGGCCGACCCGCCAGGGCCTTCCATCTCACATCCCGAAGGGGCCGCGGAACTGGAAAAAGCGGCGTCTCAGGGAAGGAAAGTGATCCTGTATGCGGGGACGCTCGCTCGCTGGCAGGGTCTGCATACCCTGCTGGAGGCAGCGGCCCTTCTCGGTCACCGGCGCGATTTTCATCTTGTCGTTGCCGCTTCGACCGGAAAAGGGATTCACCGGCTCGGGAAGCATGCCGTCGCCAGGGGACTGGACGATCGGCTGACGGTCCTGTGGGGCGTTCACCACCGCGAAATGACGGACCTGTACACGCGGGCATACCTCTCCGCGGCGCCCCTGGCGCGCGGCGCCCGTAACGAGCTGCAGGGGTGCTGTCCGCTGAAAATCGTCGAATCCATGGCCCGCGGCACGCCGGTGGTGGCGTCCGACCTGCCAGCGGTGAGGGAGCTGATCGATTCGGGCGCCGACGGCATGCTGGTCTCTCCCGGTTCTTCCCGTGCCCTGGCCTTCGCTCTGGAGAAACTACTGGACAATGGCGGCCTGCGTGACCGCCTGGCTCTTGGCGCCCGTGATCGGGCGCGACGGGATTTCGGGACAAGGCTGTATGGGCAACGGCTGTATGCTGTATATGACGAGGTGAAAGGAGGGAACGGGCGGTGACAAATCCGCTTCGGGAAGGAAAGGAATTATACCGTGCCGGGCGTCTGCACGGCGCCTGGCCCGCGAAAGAGCTGCTTCTCAAGGTTGCGGCCCTCGAGGCATGGAGAACATCGCTTCCGGGCAATCGCAAGAGGATGTGGCTCATGCTGCTCGGCGGCATTGCCGCCGCAATCGTCTTTACTATCCTGCGCGCCGTATTCCCCCATGCGGGGCTGGTCACCGCACTGTGCTCCCTGGCGCGGTTCTCCGGAGTGATTGCGGCCGTCGTATCCATCGTGATGCTGATTCGACTGTATCGACTGAAGGGGGACGAAGACGCCGCGGCCGTGCTGGGACCTCTGGTCCGCTGCATCGGCCCGGACCTGGCCAAGGGAGGGCTGCTCAAGGTGAACGCAAGCCTCCTGGCCCCGACACATTCCGATCTGCTGGTGCGGACGGGAGAAAAATACGCCACCGAACGCTACCCGGAGTGCATCGACCGGTTTTTCAAACGGGAAATCCTGGACCTGGAGTGCCGTCTCCGCGACGGGACCCGGTTGCGGGCGGGTATGGTGGAGCATACCGTGGAGAAGATCCACAAGAAGAAAAATCCCCGCGGCAAGTGGAAGACAAAGAGGAAGTACCGTAGAAAGATCGACTACAGGGCGCGCCTGGCGCTGGACGACAGCCGGTGCAGGCTCACGGGGCCCCCCCGCCTCCCGGCCGGCACATCGGTGCGGATCAAAAAACATCCGCGCGGCGCCGTGATCTTTCTCTCTCTGCGGAAATATCCGGCCGAAAAGGATCGCATGGATGCGGGGCCGCTGCTGGCCCTACTTTCCGGCGCCTACGGGGCGATTACCCCGGCGCCACCGACTGAGCCTATTCCCACGGGAGGTACACAATGACCGGATGCGCCCAACGGACTGGATTTTTGACATTGACCACCTGCGGCGAGCCTGTCGCGGCCGCCTGCGCCATGTGCGGCAAGGCCATCTGCGCCGGCCATATCCACCACACGCAATCGGGGATCCTCTGCCCCGATTGCGCGGCGCTGGGTCTTGACGCCGACGAGGCCTCCCGCCGCGGCCTGGACTCCTCCTACTACCGCCGTTCCGCGGACAGCGACACCGGCATGGTTACCTACGGTTCCTCCGACTACGAGAGCTTCGATACGTTCGATGGAGAGGGAGGGGAGATGGGCGGAGGAGGCGCGGACGGCGAATGGGATGAAGGCGGCGCCGAGGAATCCGATCCCGAGAGCGCCGATGAAGGGGACTTCGGGGCCTCGGACGATGGAGACTCGGGAAGCTCCGACGATTTCCAGGACAGCTGAGCCCCATGGCCCGCATCGTCTGGATCACGGAGCGCCACGGCCCCGACGGCGGGGGGATGGCGGTCTCCTCCACCCGCCTGGTGAACGCCCTGCGCGACCGGGGCCACTCCCTGACCGTCCTCCACCTGGCTAAAGGGTCTCCTGAAACCGATGACGACGCCTTCCGCTTCAGGGACCGGGAGGGGCACTGGCGGGTCGAGGGGTGGCAGGGTGAAATGGAACGGCTGTTCTTCCTGAAGCGCCGCGCCCTGGAGGGATGCCTGTTGGTGGGTTTCGGCGGCGGAATTCCCGGCTACCTGGCCACCCTGTGGGGGACGTGGCTGGGAACCCCCAGCGTGGCCATGTTCCGCGGCAACGACCTGGACCGCTTGAGCCACGATCCGGGCCGGGGATGGATGGTCCACCATACCGTCTGCCGGGCCGATCTCGTGTGCGCCGTTTCCAGTGAAATGCGGGCCAGGATCGCTGCCATGCGGGAAGGGCCGGTCCTGTTCACGCCGGTAGGCATCATTCCGGACGAGTGGATAGCCTTCCCCTCCGACCTGGAGTCGGCCGCCACCCTGCGCGCCCGGCATGCGCCGGACGGCCGGCCCCTGGTCGGTATCTTCGGCCGGCTGAAGTACAAGAAGGGACTCTCCACCGCCATCCGGGTGTTCCGCGACTACGGCATGGGGAGCCGCGCCCGGCTTCTTACTGTGGGAGACGTTCCGATGGAGGAGCGGAGCGAGCTTGAGGAAACCTGCTCCGGGTTCTGGAGCGCCGGGCCTTTCGTCCCCCGAAAAGACCTGATCCCCTGGTACCTGGCCTGCGACATCGTCTTCATCCCCTCCCTGTACGACGGCATGCCCAACGTCCTGCTGGAGGCCATGGCGTGCGGGGTTCCGGTGGTGGCCTCCCGCGCCGGAGGGATGCCGGACGTGATACGCCACAGCGTCGACGGATTCCTGTTCGATGCCGGGGACGCGGTTGCCGCGACCGACACCCTGGCCCGCACGCTTTCCTTCGCCCCGGAGGCGCGCCGCGGGATCGGGGAAACGGGCCGCGCCACCGTCACGACACGGTTTACCGGCGGTCACGAGGCCGATATCCTGGAATCCGCCCTGCCGCGGTTGTGCGGGGGGTAGCATGGACTTCCGCGCAGCCGTCAGCTCCAATCCCGCCATCCTCCCCGCCCTGGCGCGCCTCTCCCGGGAACCGTGCCCCGACCTTCCGGTCCTTACCGCAAAGGTGAAGCTGCTGTGGCAGTGCAACCTGTCCTGCGTCTTCTGCCGGTTGCCCGAACCCGGCGTTGTCATGTCCCGCCAAACTGCGTCTGCCCTGGGGCGCGAGCTTGCGGGCCAGGGCCTGCGCAAGGTCCATTTTTCCGGGGGCGAGGTGCTTATGCACCCCGACTGCTTTCCAATCTTCGCCGATTGGGCCGGCCTGGGCATCCAGGTCAACCTCACCAGCAACGGTCTCCTGATGGGAAAGGACGAAGTCAGGCGGCTGGAAGACGCCGGGGTCCACTCGATCTCCCTCTCCATCGATTCCGCGGACCGCAAGGTCCATGACCGGCTGCGCGGTCTGAAGGGCTCGCACAAGGCCGTGGCGCGGGCGGCGGAGCGCATCGCTGCGCGGGGCAGGATGCGGCTGCGCATCAATACGGTGGTCACATCCAGGACGGCCCGGGGGCTCGACGCCCTGAGGGAACTGGTCCGCGGGTTCGGCCCTGAGGTTACCTGGAAGCTGATCCCGGTGGACCCGGTCGCGCCCGGCCTCCTCCCCTCCCGAGCTGCCGTTGAGAGAGCGGCCGCCGCGGCGGGCCGCTGGGAGGAACTGGAAGAGAGAGCGCCCTTCGGCTCGACTTCCGAACACTTCCGGGAAACGGCGGCGGGCCGGCACGGCTTTCGGGGAACCCCCTGCCATGTGCCCTGGTTCCACCTGTTCTTCTCCCCTGAGGGTTTCTGCCATCCCTGCTGCATGGCCCGCGGGTCCACGGCGCCCCTGGGAAGATTCCCGGACCAGTCGCTGAGACAGATCCTGGGAGGTGAACCCATGCGGATGCTCAAGACCCTCATGGCAGCCGGAGATCGCCTGGATGCCTGCGCGCGCTGCGACGATTTCCTGAGCGAGAGAAACGTTATCGCATCCCTTTTGGCTGAGTACCCATGATCCTCTACTATGCCCTGGGCGGCGGGCTGGGCCATATCTCCCGATCGCTCGCGCTCCTGGCCCATGCTCCGCAACCGCTCTCGCAGAGCGTCCGGTTGCTCGTCTCCAGCAGGAGCGCCGGGGTTGCCCGCCCCATCTCACCCTGCCCAATGGACCTGGTCCCGGAACGGGCCATGGCCGACCGGCGTCTCTATGCCCGCTTCCTGGACGAGTATCTCCACAGGCACGACGTTTCCTCTATCGTGGTGGACACCTTTCCCTTCGGCCTGCTGGGTGAGCTGAAACACGCCGCGCCCGGCCTCCCCCGCGTGCTGGTGGGCCGCTACCTGCGCTGGGAGGCCTACCGGGAGCGGTGCGGCGACCTGGCCGGAGCCGCATGGCCGCGGGTAGCGATTCTGATCGAGGATCAGGAAGAGGCCTGCCGGGAGGAATTGGCACGGCACGGCCGCGTGGTCATGGCGCCCTGGCCCATCTCCCTTGCCCGTCCGATGGATGGCGTGACGGACATTCGACCGGCCTGCTGCATCGTGCACAGCGGATCTCCGGAGGAGATGGATCGGTTGATGCTGAAGGCGCGCCGCATCAGGGCTGAGAGGGAGATGGAGGAGGCGCCGGAAATATTCACCCCGGACAGGGGGCTTTTTCCGGTGGAGCACAGCCTGGCGCGCTTCACCGACGTGGTTTCCGGGGCCGGGTACGCCGGCTGCTCCGCCGCCGCGGTCCTGAAGGGTCGGGTACGCTACCACCTGCACCCCTTCCCGCGCAGGTTCGATGACCAGTCCCTCAGGCTGCGCCGCCTGGAGGAAGGGACGTGGGGTGACGTCTCGACCGGTGATGCCGCCCGCACGGCGGCCGTCCTGTGGGGTGAGGTCGCCTGCCTGTAGCCGTTTTCAGGTTGAAACGTCCCCTTATTGGGAGTAGTATCCCCCGATGTATTCCAGCGGTAACCCTTCCGCAACGCGTTTATCAAAAAACGGCAGGTGGAGTCGTCCCGCGCTCGCTCCGGCCGGCCTGCTTCCGCTGCTCCAGGCTTATTTCGCTACAGCCGATAAACTCACCCTCCTTCGCTGAAGCTACGGCGGGTTCGGACACTATCGGTCATTACACTTCACCGGAGTCTTCCCGTGTCAGAAAAAACTCTCATGATCGGCAATGAGGCCATCGCCCGCGGCCTGGTGGAAAACGGCTGCGCCGTGGCCACCTCGTACCCCGGCACCCCCGCGTCGGAAATCCTTTCTTCCGTTGTCTCCTGGCAACGCCGGGCCGGTATCCCAATGCATATCCAGTGGGGGATAAACGAAAAGGTCTCGCTGGAGATCGCCTATACGGCCAGCATCTGCGGCCTGCGCTCAGCGGTCGCCATGAAACAGGTCGGACTCAACGTGGCCTCGGACCCCTTCATGAGCGCCGCCTACCAGGGCGTGAAGGGGGGATTCCTCGTGATCAGCGCCGACGATCCCGGTCCCCACTCCTCACAGACCGAACAGGACAGCCGCATGACGGCCATGCTCGCCAAGGTCCCGGTGCTCGACCCCGATTCACCGCGCCAGGCAAAGGAGATGGTCGCCCTCGGCTTCGAGCTCTCGGAACGGTTCGAGGTGCCGGTGCTGCTGCGCCCCACCACCCGCGTCTGCCATGCCGGACAGGATGTCGCGCTGGATGAGGTCCGTCCCGGAAACCGCTCCGTCGAGTTTGCCAAAGACCCGTCCCGCTGGGCCTCCACGCCTAAATTCCGGCTCGGCCAGCACCGGAGGCTGGTGGAAAAACTGGAGGAGATCGCCGATTACGCCCCCACCGCTCCCCGCCGGGTAAATCCCGGAGTGGCGGCGCGTCAGGCCGTGGTTGCCTCAGGCGTGGCGGCTGCCCACAGCCGGGAGATCCTGGAGGAAGCGGGACTCCTGGACTCCCTCCCCTTCTACCAGGTGCTCCAGCCCTTCCCCCTGCACCGGAGTTTCCGGGACCACCTCCTTGCCGACTACGACAGGATCCTGATACTGGAAGAGACCAGCGGCGTCATCGAGATGCAGCTCGCCGACCGGAACCGCACCCAGGGAAAGCTGACCGGCTTTGTCCCGGAAGCGGGCGAACTCCTCCCGGAGACGGTGGAGCGGTTGATCCGGGAATTCGCCGGACTGGCGGGCGAGACATCGTCACCCGTTGAGACATCCGGCGGCCGGCGGCCGACCCTCTGCCCCGGCTGCCCCCACCGCGCCAGCTTCTTTGCCATCAGGAAAGCCGCGCCCCGCGGCATCTATCCCAGCGACATCGGCTGCTACACCCTGGGGCTCAACCTGGGCGCGGTGGACACGGTGCTCTGCATGGGGGCCGCGGTCAGCCAGGCGGCAGGCTTCTACCAGGCCCACCGGCTGGCGGGCAAGGAGACGGATATCATTGCCACCATCGGCGACTCCACCTTCTTCCATGCCGGGATCCCGCCGCTCATCGATGCCGTGACGCGGAACGCCCGCTTCGTGCTGGTGATCCTCGACAATTCCACCACGGCAATGACCGGCAACCAGCCGACCCCGGCACTGGGCGTGGGGGCCGGGGATACGCCCAGCACGGCCGTCGACCTGGCCGCGCTGGTTGACGCATGCGGCGTGGGTTTCCGCCGCACCGGAGACCCGGCCGACCTTCCCGCGTTCATCGAGCTGCTGAAGGAGGCGCTGGCATTCAGCAGAAGCGCGGGGCCCGCCGTGGTCATCGCCCGCCATCCCTGTCTTCTCGACCGGCGGCAAAAAATACCGCCTCCCCGAAAAAAGGTCACGGTCACCGCGGAATGCAACGGATGCCGGGCCTGCGTCACGACCTTCGAATGCCCGGCCCTGGTCTTCGACGAAGAAACGGTCCGCGTTTCCATTGACCGGCTTATCTGCGCGGACTGCGGCGTCTGCGTCCATGTCTGTCCGAGGAACGCAATCAGGGAGATTACGGAAGAGGAGGGAAGGCCATGAGATCCGGCGAACCGGTGGACAGGCAGCAGGTTATCATCAGCGGCGTCGGCGGCCAGGGGGTCCTGTTCGTGACCCGGCTCCTGGCCGAGGTCGCAATCCGGAGCGGGCTCGAAGTCATGTCTTCGGAGACCCACGGCATGGCCCAGAGGGGAGGGATCGTGGTGTCCCACCTCAAGGTGGGCGGATTCGCCGGGCCGCTGGTGCGCGCGGGCAGGGCCGACATTCTGCTTGCCTTAAAGGAAGAGAACCTTTCCCTGCACCGTCCCTTTCTCCGCGACGGCGGATGGGCGGCGGTCAACGCCCCCTCTCCGCCGGCAAACGGCAACGGGATATGCGTCCACGCCCTCGACGCCGACCGCCTGGCAAAGGAATCGGGGCTTCCGCGGGGAGTGAACCTGATCATGCTGGGATTCATCCTCGCGGAAGGCTCGCCGTTCCCCTTCTTCCGCGACGCCAACCTGGTGCGGAGCGTCCTGGAGAGCGGCGCGGGAAAAACTGCGGCCGACTCCCTGCGGGCGATGGAACTGGGGCTGATCCACGGGAAACAACGCTACGGGGAAATCGGATGATGCTGCATCGCTACCCGCCACACTTCGAAACCGCTGATGAACTGATCGAACTCCAGACGCGGGGCCTCCGCTGGACGGTCTCCCACACTTGGAACAACTCCCCTTTTTACCGGAAACGCTTTGAAGAGGCGGGAATAACGCCGGAGGAGGTGAGGACGCTGGACGACCTGGCGAAGCTCCCCTTCACCACCGCCGACGATCTGCGCGCCGGGTACCCGTTTCCCCTGCTTTCGTGCGATCAGGCGGACATCGTCCGCATCCATTCGTCGTCGGGAACGACCGGAAAGCGTAAGATACTCAGCTATACCCAAAAGGACATCGACGACTGGCTCTCCATGTTCGGCAGGTGTTACGAGATGGCGGGTGTCACCCGCGAGGACCGGGTGCAGATATGCGTGGGGTACGGGCTGTGGACGGCCGGCGCCGGGTTCCAGCTGGGCTGCGAGCGGATCGGCGCACTGGCCATTCCCACCGGCCCCGGCAACCTGGAGATGCAGGCCGCATTCCTGGTGGACATGAAGTCGACGGTCCTCTGCTGCACCGCCTCCATGGGCCTCCTCCTCGCTGAGGAGGCGCACCGCAGGGGGTTGAGGGACCGGATCGGGCTGCGCAAGGTCATCCTCGGCGCGGAGCGGACCAGCGACGCCATGATTGAGGCCATCCGCGCCAACCTGGGAGTGGAAGAGGTGTACGACATCCCCGGCCTCACAGAGCTGTACGGACCGGGCGCCGGCCTCTCCTGCCGCTGGAACACCGGCATCCACTACTGGGCCGACTACTACATCCTGGAGCTCCTCGACCCCGACACCCTGCAACCGGTGGCGCCGGGAGAGATCGGCGAGATGGTCTTCACCACCCTGCGCAAGGAGGGAGCGCCGCTCATTCGTTACCGTTCCCGAGACCTGACGCGCCTGGTTCCCGGCGAGTGTCCGTGCGGCTGCATCCTGCCTCGCCACGACAAGATTCTGGGTCGTTCCGACGACGTGGTAATCTTCCGGGGGGTCAACATCTATCCGGGACAGATTGACGAGATCCTCTCCGCCATTCCCGGGCTGGGGAGCGAGTACCAGGTGGTTCTGGACCGTCACGACGACGGCAAGGATTACATGTTAGTGAGAGTGGAGGGGGCCGCGGACGGCAACGGCGGGGAGGGCGAACGGATCGGCAAGGCCATCACCTCGGCCATCAAGCATGCGATGCTGGTCTCCTGCACCCCCGAGATCGTCCCCCACGGCGCCCTGCCCCGGTCGGAACGCAAGACGCGGCGCATGTTCGACAACCGGAAGTTCTGACCGGGCTTCGAGTCCGCTCAACGAGCGATATGGAGAACGGGATTATTGCCGGAACGCCTGTCCTTTATCTAACCGAGCACATTTATCATTGAAAAAGCATCTGGCCACGGAGTTCCCAGAGAAAATTCGAATATTGATACGGTTTTTCGATCTGACGAATTTCCGTAGTAATTTCTCCGTTTCTCTGAAAACTCCGTGGTTGTCAGCCGACTCCGGAATTATTCCCGCCTAGGCCATGTTCTTGACTATGTAGTTCGCCAGTTCTCCCAGGCAATTCACATAGCTGCCGTATTCGTTGTCATACCAGCCGAACAGTTTCGCATGCGTGACGGGGATCTGCACCTCGGCGTCCGAGGGGAGGCCCAGACTCGCAAGGGTCTCCTCCGGCAGGTTGATGAAACCTGTCCGGGTGTGGCTTTCGTGGCCTTCGATGACTACCGCGGCGGGTACGCCGATGAGGTCCGAAGAGACGTTCTGACGGTCGCTGTATATTAGCAGTCCCTTCTGGGAACCCTCCGAGGCTTTCCTGTAGATATCATTGAGAAGCAGGTGGTTTATCACCGGCTCTCCGGCGTCATTCAGAGGGGTATGGAAGGTCAGGTTGAGGATGATCAGCGACACCGTATTGGTGGGTATGCGGACCGAGTCGGCCATGAAGCCAACCCTTTGAATCTCGGGAAGCACCTTCTCCAGGGCCTTAGCGGACCCGGTTGTGGAAAGAATGATGTTGTTCATCACCGAGCGGTTCTTGCGCAGGTCCGAGGCGCCGGTCTTGGGAACCGAGTCGAGGACGCTCTGGGTATTGGTGGCCGCATGGATGGTAGACATGGACGCTGTCAGGATGTGGGAGGTCTCCCCGCTCTCCAGAAGGGGCTTCATCATGTGGGCCAGGCCGGTAGTGGTGCAGGAGGCGGCTGACACGATGTTGTGCCTGGCGGGGTCGAAATCGGTATGGTTTATTCCCTGAACCACCAGGATGCTGTCGTCAGGCAGTGACTTGGTCTTGTCCTTGATCTTGAAGGGCGCGCTTGCCAGCACCTTTTCAGCTCCGCCTTCCAGATGGCCGCGGATGCTTCCAGTCTTGTGGTCCGCCGGCAGAGTGGGGTCAAGGAACTGGCCGGTGGTCTCAACCACCAGACGCACCCCCTCCCCGCGCCAGGCAATATCCTTGGGATTGCGGGCTTCCCGTAGAATTTTCACGGAGACTCCGTTGATCTCCAGTTCCGCCTTATCGGCGTCCACGACCCTGATATCGCATCTTCCGCCGTATCCTTTGAGGAATTTGCCCAGCGGTCCGTAGGTTGAATCGGTTTCGATTACCTGGATAAGATCGTCCAGACTCCTGCCGACCTCCCTTCCGGTGTTGACGATGATCCTGTCGAAATACCTGGTGTGCAGATGGTTCCACAAGGTCAGTTTGCCGATTCGGCCGAGTCCGTTGATTCCCAGAGGATGTGATGTTTTTTCGCCTGCACTCATTAGTGCCCTCCTTATGTCATGATTCCGGTT
>CAYMFO010000022.1:0-3248 GCA_964389825.1 uncultured Geobacter sp.
GGGCACAGAGGGTTTTCGTATAACTATCAAGTAGTTACTCCAAAACAAAGATATTGCGATCGTCACCTCCATGGTGAGTCTGGTAGCTCATTTTTTCGCTTTTATATCTCTGTGTTCTCTGCGACCTCTGTGGTTCAAATGCCGTTTTCAGGGTAATACATGGGGCTACCCGGTACAGGGGTAGCTAAAAGTTCTAGCCACTTCCCATGGCGACAAAAAAGGCCGGCGAAATCGCCGGCCTTTTTTGTCGCATAACACTCCGTTGAGGCGGTTTATCTTTTAAAATCACCCCTGGAGAATGAATACTCAAAGTTCATGTGATCGGTGTACGTGCCTTCAAGAATGGCCGCCACATCCTCGGTAAACACAAGCTCCTCGTCAGTCGGAATGACGAACACCTTGACGGGCGAGTCATCAGTGGTGATGACACACTCCTCGCCCTTGACGGCAGCGCGGTTCTTCTCCTTGTCGAAGTGAATACCAAGGCATTCCAGGCCCTCGCAGGCCATTTCGCGGATCTGCCAGCCGCGCTCACCCACGCCCGCGGTAAAGACAATGGCATCCACCCTGCCGAGAACCGCCATGTAGCCGCCGATGTACTTGCGCAGGCGATATGCCTCTATATCCATGGCAAGCTTGCAGGTCTTGTCGCCCTTTTCAGCGTGGGCGACCACATCCCTGCGGTCGGTGTATTTACCGGTGATTCCGAAGATGCCGCTCTTCTTGTTCAGAATAGAGTCAATCTCCGACGCGGAGAGGCCTTCTATCTGCATCATGAATCCCGGAATGGCCGGGTCGATATCGCCGCAGCGGGTGCCCATCACCGCGCCCTCCAGAGGCGTCAGACCCATGCTGGTATCCACGGAAACGCCATTCTTGATGGCGGTATGGGAAACACCGTTACCGATGTGCATGGTGATGAGATTGCATTCCCTGGGTTTTTTATCCAGCAATACAGCCGCCCTCTTGGAGACGTAGAGATGTGAGGTGCCGTGAAAGCCGTAACGACGGACTCCATAGCGAACGTACCAGTCGTATGGAAGCGGATAGATATAGGCGCAGTCCGGCATGGTCTGATGGAAAGCGGTATCGAATATGGCCACATTGGGAACCCCGGGCAACACCTTCATCATCGCCTCGATACCGGCGATGTTGGGCGGATTGTGCAGTGGGGCCAGGTGCTGGACGGCCTTGACGGCTTCAAGCACTTTTTCATCAATGAGCACCGACTGGGTGAACTGCTCGCCGCCATGTACGACGCGATGACCCACGGCTGAGATCTCGCGGATGTCGTTAATAACGCCATTCTCCGAATCGGTCAGGGTCTTGATGATGAGGTCCATGGCCTCATTATGGTTCGGGCATTCATGTTCCTTTTTGTATTTAGGACGCCCCGGAACTTCCTGCTGAATAAAAGAACCTCCGACGACAACCCTTTCAACGACACCTTTAGCGATGAGCTCCTTGCGCTCCCAGCTGTACAACTGATACTTTACAGACGAGCTGCCACAGTTAATGGCGAGAATATCCATTTACCTTCCTCCCGTATAATTTGTAACCAACAATGATTGAAATATGTGGTGAAAAATGATCGGATATGCCTGTTGCATGAAAAAGCGGCGGATTAATGAGGCACGAAAAAAACAACGCTACTTTATACATCAGTGACAGGTCGAATTCAACATTTTTCTCGAATCAACGCAATGCCCCTTTGACCCATACCATTCGTATGGTATTGATTGTATTGATCTATTTGTCTTTGGAAGACTGTCGAACGACATGCTTCAGGATTAGCCTCCTTTTATTTTCAATCATTTTATTTTATTGAAATGGAATTTTTTTTAATGATAATTAAAACCAGGACACCCAAAGGCAATGAAATCGACAGGAAACGTCATACCAGCCAAAGCGGGTATCCAGCGGTTTTGCAACGGATTGAAATTCAGGACTCCCGATGGGGTAGCAATGACGGGAAATAGTGTCTCCTTCTTTTCGCGATTGCGGCAAAGGACATGCCCGAGGCCAGACGGCGCACAAGGCCCTCAAAGCAAAGACCCTCCTTGACCTTCCTGAAGCCCTTCTTCTCTGGATTATCCCTGAAAATAAAGTAAGATTTAACAACAAAGGCATGCATGGACAAAGCCGGTCTCTTCTGCCTGAAAAACAGGATTTTACTACGAATGAATTTTCGTATCTCGTAACCCTTTGTCAATACAGACAAAACAAAACTATTGCTTTTTAGTTTTATTAAAAATATAATTCGTTGTTTTGAAAAGTTGACGATTCGCCGGATGCGAAAGACGCGGCGCGGAAGGAGAGGATCTTTTATGAAGACACTTTATGAAGAAGTGCGGCACGAAATGCACGAAATAGGCACGGGAGCAGAACACTGCATGGTTCTGTTGCAGAGAGCCTTTATGAGGAATTCCCTTGACCCTCTGAACGCCTGCCGGGAAAAACTCGCCGTTTTCAAGAACGCGGAACCGGAACTTGCGAAAAAGGTGAAGGAGCTGGCCCGCAAGGACGAGTCCAAGAAAGAATACGCCGCGATTTTTCAATGTCTTGTAAGCATTTGCAATGACCTGGCTGAGCTGACGGAGCCTTTGGAGAAAAAGATTGAGGAAAAAGTCCTTTTCAGCGACAGGGCCGTTACCGAGATCAGCTTTCTATCCCAGAACCTGGCGGAACTGTTGAAGGCAACCGGCGACCTGATCCTCGTGAAAAACCCGATCCTGCTTCGTTATGTACTGGAGTCGGAAAGCATGGTTGTGAAGATGGCCATTGAATACGCAACCCAGCATGAAGAACGGATGATTGAAGGACTATGCCTCCCGATCGCTTCGCCGATTTTTCTCAGGATGCTGGAACTGTTCAAGGGAATAGCCAGGCAGGCGAAAGAGATTGCGTCGACGCTCTCCCAGTAAACGTTATCCCGCCCCTTGCCCGCCGCCATTTCGGAAGCCGTCGGAGACGGGCAAGGAAAAAATTTCCTCTTTTTTTCAGGGAAGACGCAGCCTGGCCAGGGGGATGCACTTAAAATAGACCGCTTTGCCAATGGGCGTCCCCACAAGCCCGCTGCTGAGACTGTAGCCCGGAACATCACTTTCAAGCCCCGCTTCTCCCCCCCCCTCGAAGAGAAATTTATTGGCCGCGGCAAGAAACTCCCGGCTTCGCGCCACCGCCCTCTCCCATATACTCTCAAAGCCCCCTTCTATTATTTCCCCGGTTACCGGATGACGATAGGACGG
>CAYMFO010000022.1:3348-39787 GCA_964389825.1 uncultured Geobacter sp.
TACTCTCAAAGCCCCCTTCTATTATTTCCCCGGTTACCGGATGACGATAGGACGGGAAATGTATAATCTCATCGGGTATTTCCTCATACTTTCCGGGATAAAAGAGGGCGTGGAAGCTCATCAGCCTGCCTCCCAGCATTCCATCCAGGCGCCTCACCACCTTTTCCGCCGGCGCCTTTCTGAACAGCGAGTTCAAAGCCATCTGGACCCGATACCCACGCAGCAGATAATTCCAGGCAGACGGGTCCATCGGCATCGACCTTTCACAGGCGAGAAAAAAGAACCTCAGCAACTCCTTGTTTATGGGAGCATTCCGGCGTATGTCTCCCACATAGTCACTGCCTGCGAAAGTTCGCGAGTCCTGTCTCAGGAGGTGCAGATCCAGCCACACTTCGATGAGACGATGGCGGGCCTGGGCCTCCCTCCTTTCAAGCGCGCAACCGGCGTAATAATTCCCGCTCACATGATATACAAAGGGATGGAGCGTCGCATCCAGAGCGATGTGGGTAAGGTAGCCGCAAACAAAGGCGGTCTTTTCCCTGAACAGGGGGTCATTGGGAGCATCGCGCAGGGCCTTGAGCATTGCCAGGGCTGGCCTGGCTGTGTCGTTTCCCTCGGAACCATGCAGGATATCGCCATACCTCGCGGGATTTCCCTTCGTGAACGGCGACCGGACCGCGTAAAAAAAGGTGTCCGGCACAATGGAACCCAGGTGGTAGCAACGGGAAAAATCTCCCAGAATGGAACGCAGGCCCGCTCCCGGAAAATCCGCGGAAAGACGCGAGGCCTGGCCCGCGCACAGGATATGAGATATTTCCTTGCCCATGAATGAATATTACCGTCCTTTTAAAGCAAAATAGATGCTGGCATTGCCCCTCCTCACCAGCAGAACCATGGAAGCCCTGTTTCCACTCTCGGCTAGCGCCCGGCCGTAGTCGGCCAGATTTGAAACCCTGTAGCGGTTGACTGAGAGTATAACGTCACCCTTCCGCAGGCCGGCTTCGGCGGCCGCGCCCTCGGGATCGACATCCGTGATTACCACCCCGGAAGCGCCCCGCATGCGCATCTCCCTTGGAAGCTCGCCGACGGCCATTCCCGCCCAGTTCGCGGGAGCGGTCTCTTCCGGCTTTGCCCTGCCTGCCGTCGCGCTATCCGAAGCGCCGAGAACAAGGCTCAGCCTCATTTCCCTTCCCTCACGGAAGATCCTCAGCTCCACGCGCCTGCCTATGGGAGTATCCGCCACCAGGCGTTGCAGCCGCGAGACATCCTTGACCTCCTTGCCGTCAAGAGACAGGATGATATCACCCTGCCTGACACCGGCGGCGGCGGCCGGACTTCCGGTCATGACCTCGTTCACCAGCGCTCCGGCGGCCTTTTTCATGCCGAATGAAGAGGCGATCTCGTCGGTCACGGGCTGTATGGAGACTCCCAGCCATCCCCGGCTGACCGTTCCCTTCTTCAGAAGCTGCTCCACCACCTGCTTGGCCATATTTATGGGAATGGCAAAGCCAATCCCCTGTCCGGACGCCACAATGGCGGTGTTGATACCGATAACCTCACCGTAGATATTGAGAAGCGGGCCGCCCGAGTTGCCGGGGTTGATGGAGGCGTCGGTCTGGATGAAGTCCTCATAGGTCTCGATCCCCATATTCGAACGGCCGGTGGCCGACACGACACCAACGGTGACGGTGCGGTCCAGGCCGAACGGATTGCCGATGGCTACGGCCCACTGTCCCACCTGGAGCTTGTCGGAATCGCCCAACACAGCCACCGGCAGGCCTTCCTTGCTGTCAATCTTGATGATCGCCAGGTCGGTCTTCGGATCTCGCCCGACGATCTTGCCGTTGTACTCATTCTCGTTGGACAGCTTCACCTTTATGGACTCGGCGTCACGAATGACGTGATCATTTGTGAGGATGTAACCGTCGCGATTGATGATGAAACCGGAACCGAGGCTGGTGTCCCGCCGGTAACGGGGCTGCCGGTCACCGAAGAATTCCTCGAAAAAGGGCGAAAACTGGAAAGGAGAAGGAACCAGCTTTTTCTTGCTGATGGTGGAGATATTCACCACCGACGGTGTCACCTGTTTCACCAGCTCGGTGAACGCCTGCTGGGTAACCAGTATGTCCTTGGGCACGTCCTTTACCGGCGCCTCCGCCGTGCCCTTCCGGCTTGAATCATAGTACAGCACGCCATCCTTTTTCTCGCACCCGGAAAAGGTGACGACAGCGCACACAAGCGCAATACATGAAATTATGGACAGTCTCTTCATGGCAACCTCTCACTCTGTTGATTCACGGGGGAAAACGAACCTGTTCAAGTTAATCATTGCCGTGCGGGATGTCAACCGTCATTCTTTGACAACTCTCCATGCACATGCCCAATTTTATTCTATTTTATCTGGTTTTTTCTCTTCCCGGCTGCTATCATCCTCCCCGCGCTTCGAACTTTCCGAACACACGCTCCCGACAACCGTTCACCTCAACCGGCGCAATGATTCCCCCATGGACAAGCTCTTCCTCATAACCGGCATATTCTGCATTGCGATATTCCTCCGGAAACTGGGCGTATTGCGGGAGAAACACCTGGCGCTTCTGGCGCGCTATGTCCTCACGGTTTCCCTTCCCTGCCTGACCCTGATGACTATCGGCGGGCTGGACCTGCGCAACGCCCACTTCGACATCGCTGTTATCGGCTGGGCGGTCATGCTGGCGGGGGCCGTCCTGTCATATGCGGCGGGAAGACTGGCGGCTCTCGAAGGCGCAAGGCTGCGGGTGTTCATGCTCGTCACTACCTTCCCGAATACCGGCTTTCTCGGCTACCCCTTCGCCTACGCCCTCTTTGGAGCAGGGGGGCTCACCTACGCGGTCATCTATGACCAGATGGGGATGTTCCCGGTCTTCGTTTCCCTCGGTTTCTTCATCGCCGGAGGAAAGGAAAGCCTGCACCGGGCCATGAGGTTCCCGCCGTTGCTTGCGCTTCTGGCCGCCCTCGCCATGAACGCCGCCGGATTCATGATCACGGATCCCGTGGCCGTGATAATACAGGCGATCGGATGGACAACCCTCCCTCTCACCATATTCATCATCGGATACCGGGTGCGGCTGACAAGCCTGAGGGATTACAAACCCCTTGTATGGTGCCTTGTCCTTCGGATGCTGGTACTTCCGGCCCTGGTGTTTCTTGCCCTGAATATGCTGGGCAAGGGAGGGCTCCCATACCAGGTCACCATTATGTCCTCGGCCATGCCCCCGGCCCTGACAACCAGCATCCTTGCCCTTGAATACCGCCTCGACAATGACCTGGCCGTAGCATGCATCAGTGTCGGCACGATCCTGTCCATGGTCCTGTTCGCGGCGGCTATGATAATAAAATAGGACCATCCCAAAGGGATTGGACATCAAAGGCGGCCCGAGGGGTGGGGCCTTGGGCCGGACCAAAAGAACCGATCGAAATAAACCCTTGCCTTGCATGCGGCATTTCCCGCAAGATATCCGTGTCGTTACTCAACCCTGGGGAGGAAAGATGAGACGTGTCACCATGATGCCGGTACTTATGGCCCTGACCGGGGTTCTGTCGGCCGCCGCGATTGTTTCGGGCGAGATCTACCAGTACGAAGATGACATGGGCACCGTACACTTTGTTGAAGATCCGGCGAAAATTCCCAAAAAGTATCTGAAAAAACAGCGGGTCAGGGAAGAGAACATAGCGGGACCCGAGGGGGCCGTAACCAGGGTTTCCATTGTGGGAAACAGGGTGCTGGTGCCGGTCACGCTGGCCTACCGGGGAAAAGAGATAAAGGCGAATTTCGTCCTTGATACCGGAGCGTCCACCTGCACCATCAGCCCCTCCCTGGCGGCCCGCCTCAACATCCATCCGGCTGAAGTCCGAAGGGGGGTCGCCCGGGGCGTGGGTGGAGGCGTCTATCACGTGGGGCAGGCAAAGCTTGATTACGTGGCGGTTGGACCCAACCGGAAGTACGACGTGGATGCGACCATTATCGAGAGCACCCAGGCGGACGGCCTGCTGGGGATGAACTTTCTGAGGGAGCTTCGTTACCACATCGACTTTCAGAACAGCAGCATCAAGTGGGGAGATTAGCCGTCAGGGTTCCACCGCTCCTTGCTCCACCGGCGGCTCCCCGTTCCGGTTTTCCAGGGGAGGCTCATTTTCCGGGCCGGTATCCCGGGGAACGAGGGGAGTCTCCGGGCTTTCCGGCTCAGCCGCTCCCGCCGGCGCGTCCAGGGGCAAATCATCCGTTACCGCGCCGCTGATGTTATTGAACACCTCTTCTTTTTTGATGCTCTCGTCCACCTTGCGCTGCAAACCGGAGATATTGGGGGACTGCGCCAGGGCGGCGCGGTACTCACCAACGGATAAAACCCCCTTGCGCCTCATAAGTTTAAGGATCATCCCGGAGCGCCGCACCACCTTTCCCATGTTCCGGTAAGGATTGTAGGCCACCCGCGGGCCCGGCAGCATGGCCGCGAGAAAGGCGCACTCCCTCGGTGTCAGGGCCGAGGCCGGCTTGCCGAAATAGTAGCGGGCGCCGTGGCCGATGCCGTAGACCATCGGTCCCAGTTCCACCACATTCAGATAGAGCTCCAGTATCCTCCCCTTGGTGAGCTTCTCTTCCATGCGGTAGGCGAGGATCACCTCCTTTATCTTGCGGTTCAGGCTCTTTTCCCGGGAAAGGAAGAGGTTTTTCGCGGTCTGCTGGGTGATGGTGGAAGCGCCCCTGGCAAAGCTCTTCTTTTCCAGGTCGTATCTGATGGCGTTTTTTATGGCATTGACGTCTATGCCCTCGTGCTTGTAGAAGCGCGCGTCCTCGGCCAGTATCACCGCCCATTTCATCTCCGGCGGAATTGAGGCCGATGATGTCCAGTAGCGGTTCTTCGGTCCCACCGTAAAAGGATGGAAATTGCCTTTCCAGTCCCTGACACGGATGGTCATGTTCATCTTGCGGTCTTTCAGGGAATCCACGGACGGAAGAAAGAAGAGGGATGCGCCTATATAGACGGCATAGAGGACGACCGCGCCTGTGCCTATACCCATAAGCTTTTTCATGGTCATTGCAAAAGAGCCGCCTTTTTATGATTGTTCCGGCGGCGCCTGCCCGGATTGCCCCGGTTTGCCGCTTGCGGAATGCCCGGAGGGATGGGTCTCCCCTGTCCGCTAACCTGCCGGAATAAGTTTCTTGCCGTTTCGCCCGTTCCTTGTTCCCGCCTTTTTCACCATCCCCACGGCGGTCCGTATGGAGGCCATCATGCTCAGGTGCGACGCCTTGCCGGTTCCCGCCAGGTCGTAGGCCGTTCCATGGTCCACCGACGTGCGGATGATGGGGAGACCGAGAGTGATATTCACCCCGTCGTGGAAATGGAGGAGCTTCAGCGGTATCAGCCCCTGGTCGTGGTACATGCAGACCACGCCGTCGTAATCGCCCCGCGCCGCAAAATGGAAAAGCATGTCCGCCGATAGCGGGCCGCGGGCGTCTATTCCCTCGGCGCGGGCCGCTTCCACCGCCGGGAGGATGAATCTGCGTTCCTCGTCGCCAAAGAGACCATGTTCTCCGCAGTGGGGGTTCAGCGCCAGGACCGCGAGGCGGGGTTTCTTGCGGAAGTATTTGTGAAGGCCGCGGTGCGTGGCGCGTATGGTGGCCAGCACCCGTTCACGGGTAATGAGACGGGGCACGTCCGCCAGGGCCTCGTGGATGGTGACCAGCGTGACCCGCAACCGGTCGCCGGCCAGCATCATGACGTAATCGGTACACCCGGTCAGATCGGCCAGCAGTTCCGTATGACCGGGGAAGCGGTGCCCCCCCCGGTTCAGCGCCTCCTTGCTGATGGGCCCCGTTACCATCGCGGCGGCTTCGCGGTTCAGACAGAGCTTCACCGCCTCGGTGATATACCGGAACATGGCATCACCCGCGTCCGGGGACGGCCCGCCATAGGCCATATCCGTTGAGGCGAGTCTGGAGAGAGGCCGAAGAAAGATAGCGCCGGGGATGTCTTCAGGAGGGGGCCCGGCGGAAATTGTTTCAAGCCTCAGCCTTACACCGGTGACGGCAAGCGCCCGCTCCATTGCAAGCGGGTCTCCCAGCACAAGGGGCCGGCATATGTCCCCCAGTTCAGGTTCGGCAAGGGCCCTCACGATAACTTCCGGTCCCACTCCGGCGGGGTCCCCCATGGTAACGGCAATAACTGGCTTCGGCATTAACTTTCCCTCCTTGACCCTCATCCACCGCGGGGTGTATAAATCTATTCCGCATGCAATACCGCACGCTTGGAACCATCCCTATGGAGTCAGGCAATTCCATGAAATATTTACATGTTTTCGTGATTCTTATCCTTTTCTTCCCGTCGCTTTCCCTTGCGGAGCGCAAACTGCCGGTGGACAACGGCAGGATTACGTCCGGCATCGGATGGCGGCCCGACCCCTTCGGCAGCGGCCGCATGGTATATCACAGGGGAATCGACATCGCCGTTCCCACCGGAACCCCCGTCTATTCCGTAAAAGAAGGCGTCGTATACTATGCCGGACCTTACAAGGGGTATGGAAACCTGGTGGCCGTGGATCACGGCAACGGCTACCTGACCCTTTACGGCCATAATTCAGTCCTGAAGGTCAGCCGGGGCCAGCGGGTGGACGACACGACCGTCATTGCCCTGGCGGGGAGCACCGGCAGATCCACCGGTCCCCACGTCCATTACGAGATCCGGCGCATAGCTCCACCCGACAAGAAGAGGATCGCCCGGTTGAAAAAGGAGCTGAGATCGGCGGTTGAATCCGATATCCATCAATGGGTGGAAGGTATAGTCAATGGGAACGGCCAGGTTCATGAAACGGAGTACCTGCCCGCGGATATCGACGAATAAACAGATCCCGTCCCGGAGTCCCCTATCGGGCCGCAAGCCCGAGGATCAGGCTCAGAAAGCAGGCCAAGTCTCCGATTTCTTTCCGATCATCACCCAGCGCCTTCCTCCAGGAGACATCCTCGTTTTCATTGGCCATGCCCCGTCCCATCACGTCGCACGCCTCAATGAAGGCGTCATGCGCCCGGGTCCTTCCCTCGTTCATGGCTAAGCGCTCTTCCGGCGTGGATAGCTGCCATTGCGCACGGATGCCCGCATAGCATACCGCGGAGCGAAACAGGATAATTCGATGCTCCACAAGTCGTGAGCCGCCAATGGCGCAGGCAATCGCGGCGGCCTTTTCCCAGTCCATACAGTATTCCTCCCCCTGTGAAAGAAACCCATGCTGAATCGGCTTCATCCGGCGGGCCCACCCGCGGGGCGCCAGGATGTCGCCACATTTATATACTCCAGCACGGGCCAAAGAAAAAGGACTGTTTTGAGAAATCACGATAATTGCCGGGCCAAAGGCGGCCCGGTCGCCCGGTATTCCGGAGCGGGACATTGCAAAATATCTTTACCATTCGCCTTCCGGCGGTTAAAGTATGTAGCGTCGCTCTCGGCTGTAGAAGCGCCGCGGAACAAATAAAAACAAGGCATTGCAAGGAGATAACACCAATGACGCACGAAATTGACAAACTCAGCATCGACACTGTCCGCACCCTTTCCATGGACGGGGTTCAGCAGGCCCGTTCCGGACATCCGGGAACCCCCATGGCCCTGGCCCCACTCGCCTATATCCTCTGGACCCGCTTCCTGCGCTTCAACCCGAAAAACCCGCAATGGTTCGACCGGGACCGCTTCATCCTTTCCATCGGCCACGCCTCCATGCTCCTCTATTCCATGCTCCACCTGACCGGCTACGACCTGTCCCTCGATGACCTGAAGAACTTCCGCCAGTGGGGAAGCCGGACGCCCGGACATCCGGAATACGGCCATACCCCCGGCGTAGAGACAACCACCGGACCATTGGGGCAGGGCATCATGAACGGGGTCGGCATGGCAATGGCGGAGGCGCATCTCGCCGCGGTCTTCAACCGCCCGGGCCATGAGATCGTCGATCACCGCACATGGGTTTTCTGCGGCGACGGAGACCTCATGGAAGGCGCCTCCCACGAGGCTGCCTCCCTGGCCGGCCATCTGGGCCTGGGAAAACTGATCTGCGTCTTTGACGACAACCACATTACCATCGAAGGAAGCACGTCCCTCTCCTGTTCCGACGACGCAGCCCTGCGTTTCCAGTCCTATGGCTGGCATGTGCGTAACGTGGGAGACCGGGCCGATGACCTGGAGACACTGACCGCGGCCTTCGAAGAGGCGCGCCGGGAAAAGGAGCGCCCTTCCCTGATCATCGTCCGCTCCCATATCGGTTATGGCTCGCCCAACCGCCAGGATTCGCCCTCCGCCCACGGCGAACCCCTGGGGGAAGAGGAGATCCGCCTTGCCAAGAGGTTCTACGGCTGGCCCGAGGATGCGAAATTCCTGGTGCCCGATGAGGTGCGCCGGCATATGGGTCAGTCCGCGGAGCGGGGCAAGACCCTGGAGGATGTATGGAACGGACGCCTTGAGGCATACCGGAAGGCCTATCCCGATCTCGCGGATCGTCTGGCCGCTTCCCTCTCCGGAACGCTTCCGGCAGGCTGGGAAGCGGACCTTCCCGTCTTTTCCCCGGAAAAGGGCATAGCCACCCGCGCCGCTTCCGGCACGGCCCTGAATGTCGTGGCGGCGAAGATTCCATGGCTGGCGGGAGGAAGCGCCGACCTGTCGCCTTCCACAAAGACGGTTATCTCCGGCAGCGGATATGTCTCCAGGGATAACCACTCCGGCCGGAATATCGCCTGGGGGATACGCGAGCACGCCATGGCGGCCTGCGCGGCGGGTATGGCCCTCCACGGCGGGGTCCGGCCGTTTACCGCGACATTCTTCGTATTCACCGATTATGCCCGCCCCGCCATACGCCTGGCCGCTCTCATGGGACTTCCGGTTATCTACGTTATGACCCACGACTCCATCGGGGTTGGTGAAGACGGCCCCACGCACCAGCCCGTGGAGCACCTGGCATCCCTGCGGGCAATGCCCAATCTCAACGTCATCCGGCCCGCCGACGCCAACGAAACCGTCTTCGCCTGGAGGGCCGCCATGGAGAGGACCGACGGCCCTACCCTCCTGGCCCTCACCCGCCAGAACCTGCCCGTGTTCGACAGGAACGAGACGGCCCCGGCCGCTGGAGTCCTGAAAGGGGCTTACGTCCTTTCACGGGAGAAAGGGGAGCGCCCCGACGTGATTCTCATGGCCACCGGTTCGGAGGCGCGGCTCGTCCATGAGGCGCAAAAGACGCTCGCCGATGAAGGGATCGACGCCCGCGTGGTCAGCATGCCCTGCTGGGAGATATTCAGACAGCAGCCCGCGGAGTATCGCCATCAGGTCCTTCCTCCGGATATAACCGCGAGGCTGGCCGTGGAAGCCGGCGCCTCGCAAGGGTGGCGGGAATGGGTGGGAGACCGGGGAAAGATCATCGCCCTGGACCGCTTCGGCGCCAGCGCCCCGGCGGACGAGCTCTTCCGGCGCTTCGGCTTTACCGTTGAAAACGTTGTCGCCAAGACAAGGGAACTACTGGGCCCGGCCGCGTAAGGCCCGCCATCTTCCCGGCGAACCCGCCGGGGTCCAACCCGCGGCGGAATTACCTCCGCATGCCCCTTCCAGACCTGCCGGGTCCTCAAACCCGGCAGGTCTCTGTATAAAAAGGAACCGGAACAATCCATGGCACACGACTCCATAATCATCAAGGGCGCCCGGGAGCATAACCTGAAAGGGATCGACGTTGAGATACCTCGCGACCGGCTGGTGGTCATCACCGGCATCTCCGGTTCGGGCAAATCCACCCTCGCCTTCGACACCATCTATGCCGAGGGACAGCGGCGCTACGTGGAATCCCTGTCCGCGTACGCCCGCCAGTTTCTGGAGCAGATGGAAAAGCCGGACGTGGAATCCATCGAAGGACTATCCCCGGCCATCTCCATCGAGCAGAAGACCACCAGCAGGAATCCCCGTTCCACGGTCGGCACCGTGACCGAGATCTATGACTACCTGCGCCTCCTGTTCGCCCGCGTCGGCCGCCCCTTCTGCTACCGTTGCGGCAAGGAGATCGCTTCCCAGACGGTCTCCCAGATGGTGGACCAGATCATGACACTCCCGGAGGGGACGAAGATCAGCCTCCTGTCACCCATCGTCCGGGGACGCAAGGGCGAATACCGGAAGGAACTGGCCAATCTCCGCAAGGAGGGCTTCGTGCGGGTGATCGTCGACGGCGAGCCCCGCGACCTGGCCGACGATATCGAACTGGACAAGAAGAAGAAACACGACATCGACATCGTGGTGGACCGGCTGGTGATCAAGGAGGGAATCCAGGGCCGGCTGGCCGACTCCCTGGAAACCGCGCTGCATCATGCCGAGGGAATCGTCAAGGCCGCCATTGCGGACGGGGACACCCTCCTGTTCTCAGAGGCCCTTGCCTGCATTGATTGCGGCATCTCCTATCCGGAGATGACCCCCCGCATGTTTTCCTTCAACAACCCCTACGGCGCCTGCCCGGAATGCACCGGCCTCGGTACCCGCATGTATTTCGACCCGGACCTGGTGGTTCCCAATCCGGACCTGTCCCTGCGCGAAGGCGCCATCGCCCCTTGGGAAAAGCGGCTGTCGGGCTGGTTTCACCAGACACTGGAGGCGGTGGCCAAGGCCTACGGCTTCGACATCCACACCCCCTTCAACCAGCTGCCGGAAAAGGCCCGGAGCATCCTTCTTTATGGTTCAAACGGGGAAAAGGTGGAGTTCTGGTGGGAGGAGGACGCAGGCCGCCGCCATACCTATTACAAGGAATTCGAAGGGGTGCTGAACAACCTGGAGCGACGGTACCGGGAAACCGATTCCGAGCAGGTGCGGGAAGAGCTGGAAAAGTTCATGAATGTCATGCCCTGCCCCACCTGCGAAGGCGCCCGCCTGAAAAAGGAGGCGCTGTTCGTCCGGATCGGGGACAAGAATATCCGCGAGGTAACCGCCTTCTCCATCGTGGACGCCCTGGCCTTTTTCGATGGACTGGCCCTCACGGAAAAGGAGGCGGAGATCGCCCGCCGCATCCTCAAGGAGATCCGTGAACGGCTCCACTTCCTGGTAAACGTGGGTCTCGATTACCTCTCCCTGGACCGCTCCTCGGGAACCCTGTCGGGAGGAGAAGGGCAGCGTATCCGGCTGGCCACCCAGATCGGCTCCAGCCTGGTGGGGGTGCTCTACATCCTGGACGAACCCTCCATCGGCCTGCATCAGCGGGACAACGCCCGCCTGCTGGATACCCTGAAGCGGATGCGGGACCTGGGGAATACGGTGCTGGTGGTGGAGCACGACGAAGAGACCATCATGGAGGCAGACCACGTCATCGACATGGGGCCGGGCGCCGGAGTCCACGGCGGCGAAGTGGTTGCCCAGGGAACCCCCTCGGAAATAATGGAAAATCCGGCCTCGCTGACAGGCAGGTATCTCTCCGGTGAGCTCTCCATCCCCGTGCCCAGGGAGCGTCGGCGGGCGGAGCGGTTTCTGCGCATTGCGGGCGCCGCGGAGAACAACCTGAAAGAAGTGGATGTCTCCATACCGCTGGGGGTGATGACCTGTGTCACCGGGGTCTCGGGCTCGGGCAAGTCGTCCCTGATTATCGATACCCTCTACCGGGTGTTGTGCCAGCGTCTCTACAAGAGCAGGGAAAAGGCGGGCGCGGTCCGCGACATCATGGGAACCGAGGCCCTGGACAAGGTCATAAACATTGACCAGTCACCCATCGGCCGCACCCCCCGCTCCAACCCGGCCACCTACACCGGCGTTTTCACGGACATCCGCGACCTGTTCGCGGGGCTTCCCGAATCCAGGATCCGCGGCTACAAGCCGGGGCGGTATTCCTTCAACGTGAAGGGGGGACGCTGCGAGGCCTGTTCCGGGGACGGCATCATCAAGATCGAGATGCACTTTCTCCCCGACGTATACGTCCAGTGCGAGGTGTGCAAGGGCGCCCGCTACAACCGGGAGACCCTGGAAGTGAAGTTCAAGGGGAAATCCATCGCCGAGGTTCTGGACATGACCGTTTCCCAGGCGGTTCAATTCATGGAGCACATCCCCCGCATCAAAAACAAGCTGAAGACCCTGGAGGACGTGGGTCTCGGCTACATCAAGCTCGGCCAGTCGGCCACCACCCTTTCCGGCGGGGAGGCCCAGCGGGTCAAGCTGGCCAAGGAGCTGTCCAAACGGGCCACGGGAAGGACCATCTACATCCTCGACGAGCCCACCACGGGCCTCCACTTCCACGATATCGCCAAGCTTCTGGATGTGCTTCAAAGGCTGGTGGAGGCAGGCAACACCATCGTCATCATCGAGCACAACCTGGACGTGATCAAGACCGCCGACCATCTCATCGATCTCGGACCGGAGGGGGGCGATCGGGGAGGCGAGATAATCGCAACCGGCACACCCGAGGAAGTGGCGTCAGTTACCAGGTCCTATACCGGCCAGTTTCTCAGAAAGTTGCTTTAAACGGTCCAGAAAGGAAAGCAATCTGAGTGATCTGAGATATGCTAAAGCTGCTAAAGTTGCTACGATCCGCCTTCGCAACTCTAGTAGCTTCGCGGTTTTTCGGATGATTGCCCGGAGACTCGTTACGCCGCCGCCCACTCCCGGGAGAGCGCCTCGGTCTGCTCCAGCACGGTCTGGGTGGCTTTCTCCTGCTTATCGGGCGGGTAGCCGTACTTCCGGAGGATGCGCTTCACATACACCCGCAGCTGGGCGCGGACGTTTTCCCGCATGGTCCAGTCGATAGTCACGTTCCTTCGCACCGTGTCGGCCAGCTCCCTGGCAATGGCCTTGAGGGTTTCGTCGCCCATCACCTTCACCGCGCTGTCGTTGGTTTCCAGGGCGTCATAGAACGCCAGCTCATCCTCGGTCAGCCCCATCGATTCGCCCCGTCCGTGCGCTTCCCGCATCTGCTTGGCGAGGGCGATCAGCTCCTCGATGACCTGGGCGGTTTCGATGGCCCGGTTCTGGTAGCGCTTGACGGCGTCTTCCAGCATCTCGGCGAAGGAGCGGGCCTGCACCACGTTCTTGCGGCGGCGGGTCCTGATCTCGCCGGTAAGCAGTTTCCGCAGCAGCTCCACCGCCAGGTTGCGTTGGGGCATGCCCTTCACCTCGGCCAGGAACTCGTCCGAGAGGATAGAGATGTCCGGCTTCTTCAGTCCTGCCGCCTCGAAGATGTCCACCACCTCGTCGGAAGCAACCGCCCTGGAGATGATCTGCCGGATGGCGTGGTCCAGTTCCTCGTCGGTCTTCCGCTCTCCGGCGATGCTCTTCGCCAGCACGGCCCGCACCGCCTGGAAGAATCCCACATCATCACGGATGCGCAATGCCTCCTCATGGGGTACCGCAAGGGCGAACGCCCGGGACAGCTCCGTCACCGCTCGCAGCAGCCGGTTCTTGCCGTCCTCCTGGGCGAGGATGTGCTCCTGGGCCGCCGGGAGCAGGGAAAGCCGCTCGCGGGGTGTCCCGGTCACCCATGCCGTCCAGCTGAATCCGTGGAAGAGCCCCTTGCAGACCTCGTATTTTCCCAGCATCAGGGCGACCGCTTCGTTCTGGTCGATGGCGGTCTTGCCGGTGCCGCCGCTCTCGGTGTAGGTCGCCAGGGCCTTGCGCAGTTCGTCGGCCAGCCCCAGGTAATCTACCACCAGACCGCCCGGCTTGTCCTTGAAGACCCGGTTGACGCGGGCGATGGCCTGCATCAGCCCGTGGCCGCGCATGGGTTTATCCGCGTACATGGTATGCAGGCTCGGGGCGTCAAAACCGGTCAGCCACATGTCGCGGACGATGACCAGCTTGAAGGGGTCCGTGGCTTTCCGGAAGCGTTTGGCAAGGGCCTCCCGCCGGGACTTGTTGCGGATATGCGGCTGCCACTCCGGCGGGTCCGCGGCAGAACCGGTCATCACCACCTTGATGGCCCCCATTGCGTCATCATCGTGGCGCCAGTCGGGACGCAGGGCAATGATCTGATTGTAGAGCTCGATGCAGATACGCCGGCTCATGCAGACCACCATCGCCTTGCCTTCCATGACCGCCTGCCGCTCCTCGAAGTGGCGGACCAGGTCCTCGGCCACCAGCTTCAACCGCTTCTCTGAGCCGACCAGGGCCTCCAGCTGAGCCCAGCGGGATTTGAGCTTCTCCTTGCGGGCGATCTCCTCCCCTTCGGTGACCTCCTCGAACTCGGGGTCGATATGAGGTTTCTCAGCTTCCTTCAGCTCCAGCTTTGCCAGGCGGCTTTCGTAGTAGATGGGAACCGTGGCGCCGTCCAAGACGGCCCGCTGGATGTCGTAGACGCTGATGTAGTCGCCGAACACGGAGCGGGTGTTCTTGTCGGTCAGCTCGATGGGGGTGCCGGTAAAGCCGATGAAGGAGGCGTTGGGCAGGGCGTCGCGCATGTGGCGCGCGTAGCCGTCAATGAAGTCGTACTGGCTGCGGTGGGCCTCATCCGCGATCACCACGATGTTGCGGCGGTCGGACAGGATCGGATAGCGGTCCCCCCTTTCCTCGGGGAAGAATTTCTGGATGGTGGTGAAGACCACGCCGCCCGCGTCTACCGTTAGCTTGTCCCGCAGGTCTGCCCTGTCCGCTGCCTGCACCGGCGGCTGGCGCAGCAGCTCCCGGCAGCGGGAAAAGGTGCCGAACAGCTGATCGTCCAGGTCGTTGCGGTCGGTGAGGATCACCAGCGTCGGGTTGGCCATGGCCGGTTCGCGGATGATCCGCCCGGCATAGAAGGCCATGGTCAGGCTTTTGCCCGAGCCCTGGGTGTGCCAGACTACCCCGATGCGCCGGTCGCCCGGATCGCCGCCCCGTCGCTGTCCCGCCTCATAACGTCCAATTTCTTCTGCCCCGATGACCGGTTCTCTCAACGTGCCCGCCCGCAGGGTTTCCGCCACCGCCGCGTTCACGGCGTGGAACTGGTGGTATCCGGCCATCTTCTTGACCAGGACGCCATCGCCCGAATCCTCGAACACGATGAAGTAGCCGAGAAGGTCGAGCAGGCGGCGCTTGTCGAACACCCCTTCCAGCATCACCTGCAGCTCAGGCACATGCGGCCCTGCCAGGCTTTCGCCCGAGATCGTCCGCCACGGCTTGAACCATTCCTTCCCGGCGGTGAGCGTACCGATGCGCGCCTCGACACCGTCGGAAGTTACCAACAGGGCGTTGTAGGTGAAGAGGGTAGGCAGTTCCGCCTTGTAGGTCTGGAACTGCAGGAAAGCCGACCAGACCGTAGCGTTTTCATCGGCCGCGTTTTTCAGCTCGATCAGCACCAGCGGCAAGCCGTTGACGAAAAGCACCACGTCCGGGCGGCGGTTGTGCTTGTTTTCGACCACGGTGAACTGGTTGACCGCCAGCCAGTCGTTGTTGTCCGGGTTATCGAAATCGATAACCTGGGCCTGTGCGCCTGCGATATGCCCGTCAGGATGGCGGTACTCCACCGTTACCCCATCCACCAGCATTCGATGCACGGCACGGTTGCGTGTCTCCAGAGTCGGCCCCTCGGGGCGGGTCAGTTTGCGGAAGGCATCGTCGAGGGCTTCAGGGGGGAGGGAAGGGTTCAGGCGAGAAAGCGCTTCACGCGTTCGATCCTTTAGGATTACTTCGGAATAGCTATCCCGCTCAGCGCCCGGCTCGCCGGGGGCGATGTCACCGCCGCGCAGTGTCGCATAACCAAGTGACTCCAGATAGTCAAGTGCAGTCGATTCTATGATGCTTTCATCGATCACGGGGAGGCCTCCCTCGTTGATAGCTATCGCTTGCTATTTAGCAAAACGATATGTATACTTCTTTCGTGGATTGGGGATACCCGGTCGGCAAAGGGCTTCGGCGGACTCGTCGAGCCCTTTTGTTTTTATAATTATGGGAAGCATTTTAGCCCCCAACCCGATGTTTGCCCGTTCGTTCCCCGATACAGTTTGTCCTCAATTACAGTGAATGCACGATTCGTCTGGTCAGGTCGTAACACTGACATGCCGATCGGTCTGGCGATGAGATCCGCCAGCTGCAGACCCGCGCAATTTACCTTCTTCTCAGCAATAATCAGTTCAAATGGCAACCGTCTTCCAAGATAGTTAGCGCCATCGCATATCCTCCTGAATTCAAGTTCCAGAGCACGATCTTCTTCGCCACCACGTGCCTCGCATGTCAGATGGGTTGGGCGGGCAAGCTGTTCTTTTCCCTTCAGAAAAAAGAACAACCGCTCCAGACAGAATTTCAGCGACAAATGGTAGGGGTGTTGGTTGTCTCCGTAGCGGTCACGTAGACGCCGTTTGTCAATTACGGCAGTAATGACGGTAAACGGAATCCCCGCGATAATATCAGTAAGTTCATCAAGGAACTGCTCTTTCCGTTCACGGCTGCGAAGAATGGCAAACGCTCCTTCATCTTTTCGAATCTCCCGCTCGTGGAGGATAATGCCGTCATGGCCAAAGTTCCGAAACTTGAACCCGTGTAAAGCGGGAACGAGGCGGTTGATATAGACATTCTTCTTGATTATGCAGCAAGCCAGGACAAAGAACGGATAGGACGGATCGACACGACCCATGCCATGATCCCCGCTTTCATCAACATAGACGATATAGTCGCTATAGTTTGGGCTCATATACCTTTCACGCGAATCTCGCCCGACAACAGCTTTGGCAGAAGAGTGTCACGCTGGGCGGAGAGAATGCGGGATTCACGCTCGTTGGCAACGATACGCTCGTAGAACGGCCGTGCCATCTTGTCAAAGGCAGCGAATACCTCTGGTTGAGGTGCCATGACGGGAATTGGCCGGAAGTTGCCCTTGCTGATTTCCAGAAAGGTCGAGCCGTTGGCGCGGCTCAGAATGTCTTCGTGTGCCCATCCAGCCCAGAGCAGCAGGAAAAGGTTCGAGACTCCCTTTCTTGCCTTCATGGATATGAAGCCCTGATTGATCGCTACAGACATTTCGGCGATTGCCAAGTAACCGATCGGCGCACGGGAAGAGAGTAGCACGGTGCCTGGTGGCAGCAGGCCAGAGCTAATCTGACTTACTCCTGCATCCGTTATTTTGCGCTCTGTTTCAAGAAGCACCGGAGTTGACAGATTGGAAAGGTCTTTTGGAGTTGCCCAGCAATGAATACCTCCTTCCCAAAAAGCTTGCTCTTTTGTGCTGGGCGTGCTGCCTCCGACAATTTCAGCTAGCTCACCAATAGGGGTAACTCTCCACCCCTTCGGCACCTCCCCCAGTTCAGAGTCCTCAAACGATTCAGGAAACAAGTCGGAGATCTCCTTGGGTAGACCGGTCGCACGTCCCTCGGCCTTGGCCCGCACCGGTTCGAAGTCCACGAACCACGACTTGAAGAGCGCACGTGCTATCTCTTCCAATGTCTCGTTCATCCGCCGGTTCAGCGCGATCTTGTCGTCCAGTGTGCCGAGAATGTGGGCGATGGCGCGTTGTTCATTCAAATCTTTAGGATGAGGAACAAATATACCGCTCAACAACTGAGTATTCAGCGATGGCATCGTTGCACCGACTGCTATTGAGCGAATGTGTTCTTTGAAGGCGGGGAGCCCAAAAAAATAGGAAAGGTATGTTGAATCTATCTTATGGTTGTCCGGCCTTACCCGAAGGCATCGGCCAGAGAATAGCCACCCATCTTCTTCTTTCCTAACTAAAGCTCGTCGGTCTACGGAACCAACACGGCTAAATACAATGTCTCCTTCACGTAGTTGATACTTAGAAAGTCGATCGCGATCTTTATCAGATACACGAGGTAATTCTTGATGGATAATTCTGTTATCACCGAGATGCTCAACCGTAATAATGGGTGTGCCTGCTGCAACATAGTCCTCTTGATGTAACTGGCTCCCAAAAGGTCCCGTCTGCACCCCGCCGCCGGAAACACACAATGATGCCAATCGTTCAACAACATAGTCACCGGCAAAAGCACCATAGTCTGTCATTCTTATGTCACCAGGCTCGGTTGCCCCTTCAATTTTCTGGGCCTTCTGAACAACCAACGCTGTCTTGCGGATAATTTCCCTAAAGGCAGCACTGGTTGCCGCCCAGTCAACAACATCCACCTTAATTGAAAGGTCCGACTCGTCAAAGGCGGCCTGTAGATGGGCTAAAGTGGTCAGAGGAAACGGGGTATCGGTTATGACTGCCAGGTCCAGATCGGAATATGCTTTAGCAGTCCAAGTAGCCCGTGATCCGAATGCCCACACATCATATTGCGGCACAAACCTTTCGAGAATGCGCTTGACCTCTTCCCAATCGTGCGGGCTGAGGTCTATGTTTGGCATGACTGACTTTGTCATAGGCCGTTGCTGCGCTCCATAAGTTGTTGGTACAGATACCGGGCCTCCTGGAGGAAGTCCGAGGCAATACCATAGACGGCTTCGGCCTTGTCCTCAGCGTAGGTATAGCTGCTGTTGGTGCGGGCCTGCCGATATTCCTTCCAGCGCAACCAGTCCGACCGCAACAAACCCTTCTCGTTGCCGGTCCGAATCAAGGTCTGAAAGGTGCTGACATCAATCTCCTCCGGGTTGGCGGCGGTCTCCTCCAGGTAGCGCTTGAGCATTTTGTGGCTCAGTTCATAGGTGAACTCGAAGCACTGAATAACCGAGTTGCGCAACTGCTCGAACAGGCCTGAATCTGCCTTGGCCATTGGCGAATTGGCATATTCCAGACTCTTTTCCAGCTGGCTAATGGCATTTAGCAAGGAACTGTAGTCAAGACTCATGAATGTATCCTTTATTGATGCGGCTTGGTGGTAGCTACGGCAGGGCTTTAATCCCCAGGTATTTCAGGTTCGTTCTGATCGCTGTCTCCAACCGAGCGGACTCGGCAAACTGCTGCTCCAGGGTGGCAGTCAGCCGCTGCATCTTCTCCTGGAACGGTTCGTCATCCTCTTCCCGCGCCTCAGCCCCAACATAGCGGCCCGGCGTGAGCACATGGCCATGCTTGCGGATCTCCTCCAGCGTGGCGACCTTGCAGAAACCGGGGATGTCCTCGTATTCACCGACATCTTTTTCTCCCCGCCAGGCATGGTAGGTGGTGGCGATGCGGGTGATATCCTCGGCGGTGAGCTCCCGGTGGGTGCGGTCCACCATTTGCCCCATCTTGCGGGCGTCGATGAAGAGTACCTCGCCGCGCCGGTCACGGAATTTGTGGTTTTTGCGGTCCCGAGCCAGAAACCAGAGACAGACCGGGATCTGGGTGGCATAGAAAAGCTGCCCCGGCATGGCCACCATGCAGTCAACCAGGTCGGCTTCGATGAGGTTCTTGCGGATATCCCCCTCGCCGGACTGGTTGGAGGACATGGAGCCATTGGCCAAAACGAATCCCGCCACGCCGGTGGGCGAGAGGTGGTGGACCATGTGCTGCACCCAGGCGAAGTTGGCGTTGCCAACGGGAGGGACGCCGAACTTCCAGCGCTTGTCTTCACGCAGCCGGTCGCCGCCCCAGTCGGAGATGTTGAAGGGGGGATTGGCCAGGATGTAATCGGCCTTCAGGTCGGGGTGGCGGTCGTTGTGGAAGGTGTCACCGTGGGAGATCTGGCCGTCGATGCTGCGAATGGCCAGGTTCATTTTAGCCAGCCGCCAAGTGGTGTAGTTGCTTTCCTGCCCGTAGATGCTGATGTCCCCCATCTTGCCGCCGTGGGCGGCAATGAACTCTTCCGACTGGACGAACATTCCGGAGGAGCCGCAGCAGGGATCGTAGACACGTCCCTTGTAAGGCTCGATCATCTCGACCAGTATACGGACTACGCAGCGGGGGGTATAGAACTCGCCCCCTTTCTTTCCTTCGGCGCTGGCGAACTGGGAGAGAAAATACTCATAGACGCGCCCGAGCACGTCCTTGGCCCGGCTCTCGGCGTCGCCCACGCGGATGTTGCTGATCAGGTCGATGAGCTGGCCGAGGCGCAGCTTGTCCAGGGCGGGTCGCGCATACTCCTTTGGCAGCACCCCCTTGAGCTGGAGGTTGTCCCGTTCGATGCCGGTCATGGCGTCGTCCACCAGTTGACCGATGGTGGGCTGCTTGGCCTGGGCCTTCAGGTGCGACCAGCGTGCCTCGGGCGGTACCCAGAAGATATTGAGCGCCCGGTACTCGTCCGGATCCTCGGGGTCGGCCCCCTGTGACCGCTCAGACTCAAGCTTTGCGTGAAGTTCTTCGAATGCGTCGGAGATGTATTTCAGGAACATGAGACCGAGAACGACATGCTTGTATTCACCGGCGTCCATGCTGCCGCGCAGTGCATCGGCCATCTGCCACAGCTCGGCCTCATAGCCGATGTTCGCGGCGGTGCCGTTGGCTTGCTTCTTGGGACGGGCCATCAGGTTGCTCCGGATATTAAGTTGATGGTGTTGGAAGACGATTTGTGTAGGCTAGCGGAGACGCCGGGATGAGGGTAGCACATTATTAGCACAAAATATAGAAAAGGCCTTACGCTCGGTTGCGTAAGGCCTTTTCTATAATTGGCGCGCTCGGAGAGATTCGAACTCCCGACCTACGGATTCGTAGTCCGTCAATGATAGTTTTTCAGCGTTTTTCTCCATGTTTCATTTATCTCTGTATTAGCTTGTAACATACTAAAAAATATAGATATTTGCAAAATGCTTGTCTCATCTTTCTTCATTTGTTATCATCCAAGCACGACACCAAAAGTACACTAAAAAGTACACTAAAAAACCACACTGCTTTCGAGGGGCATCACTTGGCTCTGGTCAAATTTACAGATAAGTTCATCAAAGGCTTAAAAGCGGATGGAAACTCGGTCACCGATATCCGGGAAGGAAAAGGCTTCGGCATCCGCGTCCGTTCGAACGGCACCAAGGAGTGGTTTTTTACCTATGCCATTGATGGCCGTCGCCGCTACTTGTCGCTTGGTATCTATGACCACGTGTCGCTTGCTGACGCAAGAGAGGCTGCCGATAGTGCGCGGAAAAAAATTCGCGGCGGTATAGACCCACTTGATGAAAAACATGAAGAGGAATACGAACGTGAAATAACACCAACGGTCGCATCTTTAGTAGAAGACTATCTGGAAAAGTATGTAAAAAAACAAAAAGTTCCAAAATCAATTTACGACGACACGCGGACTCTCAGTAAAGATGTTCTTCCAGTCTGGGGGAAGAGGAAGCTCACAGATATTAGAAAGAGAGATGCGATCAAGCTTCTTGAAACAATTGCAGAACGGGCTCCAGGTCAAGCAAACAATGTACTGAAGGTATGCAGGGCCATGTGGAACTGGGCGTATGGACGTGATGCAGTTGGAAACAATCCTTTTATGGATATTCTAGAGGTAATAGATGAAATCCAGGTATTTAGCAGAGATCGGCACCTCAGTGACGAAGAGATAGTCAAAGTGTGGAAAGGATTAAATGGTTGGTACGGATCAGATGAAATAAGGAGGGCTTTAAAACTTATTCTAGTCACAGCTCAACGACCGGGAGAAGTTATCGGCATGCATTCAAGAGAGATTGAAGGGAATTGGTGGACGATCCCCGGAGATCAGAGTGTCAACGGGAAACTGGAGAAAGGTCGTGTTAAAGACACTCGGAAAAAAAGCAAAAGAGAAAAACAACCCAAACCGTCACATCGAGTATATTTAACCCCCCTTGCAATCGAACTCATCGGCGACAAGCAGGGATATATTTTTGAATCGCCAAAAGGTGGAAAACCGATGACGGTTACGGCATTATCCCATTTCGTAAAATTGGATAAAGAGCATGCCCGGCGGACATTGGAAGCAAAACGCTCAAAAAACGGCAAGGGAAAGCTTAGGGCTATGAGAATAGAAAAACCGGGCAAGCTGAAAGAAGCGCAGAACGCCGAGAAAATAGCCTGTTTCGGGTTGGAATCTTGGACTCCTCATGACCTTAGAAGAACTGCGGCGACGAAACTAAGTGAATTACAGACCCCAGATTTCGATATAGATATGATTCTTGGCCATGTTCCGGCCCAAGTGCAGGCTCAAGTGAAGGCACGCGTTGATGCATTACAGGGAAGAAAGAAAATGGGGATAATCGCGACATACAATCAATATCAGTATGATCGCGAGAAGAAAAAATATTTGACCGACTGGTCCAATTATTTGCTTGAGCTACTATCTCAAAACAATATACCCATTCATCTTCAGTACGTCGCACCGCAAGAACCACCATCGCAGGAATAGCCTCACTGACCTTTGTTGGCACCCTGCCTGGAAATGTAGACCAGTCTGTGCCCTAGAAGAGACGCCGTGCGAAAAAATCTTCTGGTTGCCTCTGACCAGATATTTCTCCACAGAGCATCATTGTGCAGATGGACTGTCTTCGGCGCCACACCATGAGTTTCAAGCATACTGTCGGTTTCATCCGTGGAAGTATACATGGCTTGATAGAAGGCTTCAGAACACATTCTCTTGACAACTGATGAACTATAAAATACCCTTTAATTAGTTTAGGGGGTATTTTATGACACGAAAGTCCTTGGGCAAAGAAGGCCTTGCTCTTCCTGCGCACCAGGCCGTCGAGGTGTTGGGCAACAATATCCAGATCGCACGCAAGCGCCGTGGTTGGACCCTGGAAGAAATGGCCGGAAGCATGCTGGTAACCAGAAAAACCCTGTCACGCCTGGAAGCCGGCGATCCGGCGGTTGGGCTTTCCGTGCTGGCTGCGGCTCTCCACGCATTGGGCATGGAAAGTGACCTACGCTGTCTGGCTGCACCTGAAAACGATGCGGTTGGCGCCTTTTCGGAACAACAGCGTCTGCCACAAAGGGTCAGAAAGAAACAAACGCAAAAAGATGACCTGGATTTCTAGTCATGGCTCGTGAGCAGAAAGCATATGTATTCATCTATCTCCCCGGCGAGACGGTCGCCGTTCCAGCCGGGATTTTTACCCATTATCCCGATGATGGCATCGGTCGATTTGCCTACGGCCGCCGGTACCTGGAGCGCACCAGCGCATTGCCGGTTGATCCTGTGGCGCTGCAACTGGGAGCTCTGCCTCGGGATGCAACCAACAACGGCGGCCTGTATGGGGCCTTCCGTGATGCTTCCCCAGATTATTGGGGCCGCCTGGTCATTGCTGCCGAGCTGAAGTCTCCACCGGAATCCCTGGGAGAAATGGACTACCTTCTCCACGGCAATGCTTCTCGTGTCGGCTGCCTTGACTTCCGTGCTTCACTGGAGCAGGGTGAACCGCAAAGAACGCCACCCTCTTTCCAGTCTTTGGCGGACATCCTGGAGGCAGCCACACAACTGCAGGATGGTAAACCGGTCAGGCACGACCTGCTCCAGTTGCTGGAACAGGGATCCAGTATCGGCGGTTCCAGGCCGAAATGTACGGTGGAACTGGATGATACTCTCTGGATCGCAAAATTTCCGGCACGGGGGGATACGGTTAATTTCCCCCGGATTGAATATGCCACCATGCTGCTGGCGAGAGCCTGCGGCATAACGGTTCCGGATTTGCGCCTCCTTACAGTCGGTGACAAGGATGTGTTGCTGGCAAGACGTTTCGATCGTCGGAAAACGGCACAGGGATATCTGCGGTTCGGTTTTTTAAGCGCTTTGTCGCTCATGGAATGGGACGAGCGCGATCGTACCCAGTGGAGCTACCCGGCCCTGGCTGACAGGATGCGCGCTGCCGTGCTGGCACAACCGGCGGAACTCAAGGAACTCTTCCGGCGCATGGTTTTCAACGTCCTCTGCAGGAATACGGACGACCATCCGCGCAACCACGGTTTTCTGTGGGTCGAGAGAGGTTTGGTCCTATCTCCCGCGTACGATATCGTTCCGTCACTGGCCCGTGCCGGTATCGGGACTGATTTCTTCCTATCCATGTCGCTTGGCGAAGGTGGTCGAGAAGCAACTCTCAAGAATGCGATGAGCATGTCTACCCGGTTTGGCATCTTTCAGGATGAAGCGTATCTGATAATTGAGGAGATGAAGACATGCGTTGAAACCTGGGAAAAACACTTTGCCGAACAAGGGGTCTCGCCTGTTAACATCGAGGCGATCCGGGCTTGTTTTATGGCAAAATCTTTCCCAAAATGAAGATGTAACGCCTGCTACAGCATTCCTTCCTGCTTGCTCGATATGGATCCGCAGATACCTCCCGGAAAGGAAACCCTGCGTATGCCCTAACGAAAATTACCGCGCGAAAAAGATTCTTCTCGTTACCGGTGTGACATCAGACATACTCCTTGAAATCCGCCGGCAGTTCATCAAAATCGGGAGCAATGGATAGGATCTGCCCTTTGGCAGTACCGGGCAGTCGCTTCTTTTTCACTTCATTTACCGTTAACAGCCTGAGGAGCGGTTTGTTGTCCCTGGCTATCACAATTTGTTCCCCCAGCAGAGCCAGTTTTACAAGTTCGGAAAAATGGGACTTCGCTTCGGCAATATTATATTGTTTCATGACGTGCCTCCATGGTAGTCATTTGATATGCCCATCATGCGCCATGTCAACGTGTTGCTGAATTATTTTAGGCTCCCCCACACCATTCCTTCTCTATTCGCTTCGTAGGAGTAGCAGTAGGGTCTTCCAAATTTGTGGGGCCAGGCTTCCAAGATGATACATCATAAGCTTAAAGGCCGATATCAACTCAGTAATAGACATTCGGGAAGGAAAAGGTTTCGGCATCCTTTTCCTATCGAACGGCACCAAGGAGTTACGTCGGACCGTACTCTCTTGACAGTCTGGCCGTAACATGACAGACTTATAATTATATATTTTAAATATATATACAGGATCAGCCTGACTGACGTCAGACAAAAGGAGTGGTCCATGGGGCATGAAATTGACACCTATGCATATGCAAAGCGCCTGAAAGAAACAGGATTCACCCAGGGGCAATCCGAAGAACTTGTGGAGCTTTTTTCAGAAACGGCGAAAGCCATTTCGGGACGGTACCAGGCAGACATGATTTCTCCCCTCGAACTCGCCTATCTCAGGAATGAGATCGCACAATCCGAGCTGCGTACCACTGTCTGGATTGGGAAATTGGTGGGACTGGCCAGCATCACGATAGTTCTCGTCTTTGTCCTGCTGTAAATCGCCGAACAACTGCTCTTTGGATACCATCCTGCCGTTCGAAGAGGGAAAGCCTGCGTATGCCCTACGAAAATTACCGTGCGGAAAAGATTCTTCTGGTTGCCGTATTTTCAGATATTGTCTTCAAAGGGAATGTCGTGCGGCAGGAGACGCCCAAATGCTGTGACATGACTATCGATCTGATAGCCAATGCCCTACGAGTCAAATTCCGTGAGATTGTGGTGGGAGGAAAGGTATTCAGTCTGCTCGAACCGATGTGTCCTATCTGCGGGAAACGGATTCCTGCGAAGTATTCGATAATCAACTAGAAGACCGGTATGCAGTTGCTTCGGTTTGGCTGCCGTTGAACTGAGGTGGAAACGGCATGCTGAGTGAATATGATGAGTTAATCAGGGGGTCTTTATGGCTACTATGCTCGCAATGGTATCGGGGATACTTCTCGGAATGACACCATTGCTCATACTGGATGCGATCGGACGCCATAGGTTCAAGGGGGTATCCTTTTTCGCGGTAGCGGCGATTATTGCAGCCGTGGCCTGTTATATAAGCCTAAATGAACTGCCCGATCCTCATGGGAATCCCCGGTATTGGAACGCGGGATGTATCTTCGGGATATTCGTTTTCGGAATTTTTACTGCCTGGAGCATGCCAGCTCCAAAGCAAAAGAGATGAACCAGGCAGCAAGTTTCAGATTCTGATTGCCGCTGCATAAGATTCAAACTTCTGGTGTAGCGCACCACTACCAACCTGCCTCGACTCCGTCGCCCCTTACGAATCTCAGGTCATTGGATTATGTTTGACTCATCTCATTGCTGTTGCCAAATCAGATATCCCCAGTTTAACGTTGGGACTCTTTATATATTTCGCATTTGCTTCTTGTGTTAACGCCAAAATGCCAAAATATTCGGTACTATTCACGATTGCCGCCCTTAAACGCACCATTTTAGCATCAAGTTTTTCGCTGTTATCCATTTCAACATGGAGCGTGTCATGCTGGTTCGTCCGTTTTCTGATATACACGCTGAGTTTTGGCCTGCAAACAAGATAAACCGTATTCTCGGGACGGTTGTGCCCGCTCTGCCGACTGACATGGAGACAGTAGCGCTCGTGGCCGGCGACCTCGGGCTGGCGCATCGACAGGAGACCTGGCTGAAGGCTCTAAGCATCTTTGCCAAGCAGTTTTTGGCCGTTGTCTACGTCGAGGGAAATCACTTCTTTTACCATAATGACTTCTTCGGGCGGATTCATGTACTGAAGAACACGTTGTCGCTCCCCAAGAACGTCCACTTTCTGGAAAATGAGTCCGTTGAGATCGACGACGTCGTCTTCATCGGCGCAACACTCTGGACCGATTTCCAGGGGAAGGACTTCTTCAAGATGCAGTATGCCCGGAAGAACATGAACGACTTTGTGGTCATCAAAAAGCAGACCGGCCAACGGCTTCTCCCGGAAGACACGGTTGATCTGTTCTATGAATCAAGGAAATATATTTTCGATGCGATAAGGGACGCTGGCTCGAAAAAAACGGTCGTTGTGACGCATCATGGTATCTCACCACTCTCCATCCATGAAAGATTCAGAGGAGACAGCCTCAATAGCGCCTTCATGACCGACCTTTCCCATGAGATTATCGACCATGGCCCCGACCAGTGGGTCCATGGCCATACGCACAACTCCTTCGATTACATGCTCGGAAAGACACGGGTGATTGTCAACCCGTATGGGTACAAGGATGTCGAAGTAAATCCGAAGTTCGAAAACGACCTCGTCCTTGAGGTTTAATTTTGTCGTATATTCTGAATCGCAGCAAATCACGACAATTATGCGACACACAAATAATTATCGCGCCATTCCTATTGACGCACAAATTACTTTATTGCGCCGTTAACTGGTGTCGCCGGACACCTTCCGTCTGCGCTACCGGCAGGCACGCAGCGAAGCCATGAAGGCGATTGTCCATCAGTTTCAATCCCCAGCCTGGGAAACGGTTATGGCAACCATTCCTCCGTCGGTCGCGGAAGAAGATCATGACAAGTTCGTTAAGCTTGTCCTTGAAGAGTTTGAAAACCTGTACGAAAAAATCTGTACGAAGGGAATGCTATCCGCTTCGGTATCCGCCCGTTGGAATTCGCCGTTGGCAGGAAAAAGTCAAACAATTATTCCTATTCCTCAGGAGTGATCAGCTGTGTTTAAAGGATGAGCATGGTAGGATTATGGCACCAGTTCGTTCCGAAACGTTTGATGGGAGGGGTTGGGAGAGGGTGAAACCTTCGCTTGAAAACTTTCTGCCAATAGAATGCATTGGCAGAATAATGATTCGAGAGCCCCATGGACAAGATTACGAAATACCTTTCGGCTGCCGGCGGTTATGCACGTCTGAAGGAACTGCGTGCCGCCGGGTTCCAGACCCGGGATGTAGCCAACCTGGTAGCCGAGGGATCTATCGAGCGGGCCAAGACGGGCCTGTACCGGCTGGCGGGGCATGGCGAGTCCGTCGAATATGCAGGGCTGGCAGAGGTCTGCCGTGCCCTGCCGGACGGTGTCATCTGCCTGCTTTCCGCCCTCGATTATCATGGCCTGACCACCTTCAACCCTTCGGAGGTGTATGTCGCCATTCCTCATGAAGCCAAGCCGCCCCGGCTCTTTTATCCTCCCATCAAGCCGTTTTACTTCCGGGAACGTTTCTACGCCCCCGCCATAGAGCATATCAAGACCCCTGACGGTGAAATCCGGGTTTATGGCCGGGAGAAAACCATTTGCGACATGTTCCGGTATCGCCGGAAACTGGGCGAGGATCTGGCTCTTGAGGCGTTGAAAACGTACCTGAAGCTGAAGGACGCCAGTACGACGCGACTGCTGGAGTATGCCTCGATCTGTCAGGCACGGACAGTAATGATGCCCTACCTGAAGGCCTTGGTGTCATAGCATGGCGAAAGAACCGGCTAAAAACATCGCGGCATCCGTTCGCGCCCGCCTCCTGAACGTGGCAAGAATGAGCAGCCGGGATTTCGACGCGGTCCTGCTCCAATACATTCAGGAGCGTTTTCTCTATCGTTTGTGCGCTGCCCCGTGAAAATGTTGGAAATGCGGCACGTTAAAAATCCAGTAGCTATAAACCGGCGACTCCGAGTTTTCTCGTAGTCGTTGGTCTGATTTTGTGGTTCAGGCTTCTATTTAATCTTTCATGCGGTAGCTTGGTCCCTCGATGAGCATGGTCTCCGCATGATGCAGGAGCCGATTGAAGTCAGCATGCTGTCGTTATTGAAGATTTCCGGTCAGATTATTCTAAGCCCTGTTTGAGGTGATGACCGTTGACTCACGTTCGTAACGCTGGCTTATGACCTGGAAGAGTAGATCCGCACCGTGTGACGTCCAAAAAATTATTTTAGCGATTTATGGTGAGGAGTGGTATATTTTTGTCGAGTAAGAGCGTATCCACATCCGTACTGCCTTTAGGTCCATATCCATAATCTTTGCGGAAAAAGGAATTATTTATGGGACTTCCAGCAGAAAAAATTATTGCCGAGGCATTGCAACTCCCTACAACGTTGCGAGCATTGGTTGCGGAACGTCTGATCGAAAGTCTGGATCTTGATGAATCAGGAGAGGTTACGCCCGAGTGGCGGGAGGAAATTGTCAGGCGATGCCGAGAGATCGACGAAAAAATAGTCGATCTAATCCCGGCGGAAACCGCTCTGGCGCGAGCCTACGCTGCACTGAAATGATGTCGATATTTTTTCACCCGGAAGCCGACGCCGAACTTGTCGCGGCCGCGAACTATTATGAAGGTCAGCAGGAGGACTTGGGTAAACGATTTATTTCTAACATTGAAGACGGTCTTGCCCGCATTAGAATCAATCCTCTCCTTTATCCCCTAATTGATGGAGATGTCCGACGGTGTCTGACACGCACCTTTCCATTCGGAATCCTGTTTCGTGAAAGTGGAGATACTATTGAAATAATTGCCGTAATGCATCTGAGACGTAAGCCGGGATACTGGAAAGAAAGAGCGTAATGATATTTCGCAGGGTTTATATTGATTGCAGACCCTGCTCCGAAGCCAGTGGAGCAAAAAAGGCAGCCTTCGGGCTGCCTTTTTTGATAAAAACGGTAGATTGTGAACAGGTTTGCAACTCAACACCCAATACAAAGAACTCAGAACCGGATTCATTTTCAGAGACAAGGGGACAGGCACCCTCATGAAAAGGTTCCTGTCCCCCTCAGGGTTCCAGGGTTTGGGTTCCTTGATACCTAACACCGAGGTCTTCTGTCCTCTCTTTGCGACCTTTGCGTCTTTGCGGTGAATGAGCCTATGAACTCAACACTCAACACTCAAAGCCGTTTCCTTCGTCCCCTTGGCTTCCCCTCCAAGGTTCCAGAAGCCCCGATTTTTAAGGGAATTGACTAAATTTTCGTTCACCAGGGGGACACATGGACCACAGCAAGCCCCCGGAACATATCCGCATCGATGAGCGCAATCATGTGAAAAAGCCGCTACTGGAGCAGTTGACCGGCTGGCAGTGGGAGGTCCTGGAAAGACTCAGGCGCCACGTCATTCAGCCTTGGTAGAAAAGGAATAGACCATGAAAATTGGCAGAAATGATCCCTGCCCTTGCGGCAGTGGGCTCAAATACAAGAAATGCTGTGCCGATAAGCAGGACTCCGGCGGACAATCGACCGATGCGGGCAAGGTCATGGGTGAGTTGAAGGAAATGCTGAAGGGGCAGAGTTTCAATTCACTGGATGAGGCCAACGCATTCCTTCGTCAACACATGCAAAAACGCAATCAGGCTGCCATCGATGAATTCCACGGGCTATCGCCGGAGCAGATGCACCGCTTCCTTCACTTCCCTTTCGACACGCCCGAACTGGCCACCTTCCCCTCCTGTCTCGACATCACCCCAAAAGCCCCGATTGTGAGCCTTTTCAACCTTCTGGTTGACGCCATCGGCGAGCAGGGTCTCAAGGCAACTGCCACCGGCAATCTCCCCCGCAATTTCTGCCGGGAATCGGCCCTTGCCTACCTGGGTGAAGAGGAATACCAGCGATGGTCACAATATGGCGAGCTGAGATCCGAACCGGAATTCAGGGAGATGCATGTTACCAGGCTGGTCGCCGAGCTGGCCGGGTTGGTCCGGAAATACAAGGGGAAATTCATCCTCAGCAGAGAATGTCGGAAACTGTTGGCTGAAGATGGCCCGTCAGGCATCTATCCGCGGCTGTTTCTGGCCTTTGTCAGGAAATACAATTGGGCCTATCAGGACAACTATGGAGAAATTCCCTTTATCCAGCAGTCATTTCTGTTCAGCCTCTATCTGCTCAACAGGTATGGCAACGACTGGCAGACCAACACCTTCTACGAGGACTGTTTCCTGCGGGCCTTCCCCAATCTGCTTCCTCAGGTACAGCCGGTCGGCAGCTACTACTCTCCGGAAAAAGTTCTACGGAACAGCTATTCGATTCGCTGCCTTGAACACTTTGCTCAATTCATGGGACTGGCGGAAACGGAACGCCCTGCACATGACCGCTACACCGAGGGGTTCAAGGTGAGAAAGTTGGCGACCTTGGAACAGGTCGTACAGTTACATCTATGAGGTATGGTAATCCATTCTTGTGATACGTGTCGGTTGAAGTGGCTGCCGAGTTGCTCCGGGAGCAATTGATCAGACCTGCAAATTTCGTCTGCGGATGTACTCAACAAGATTAGTCCGGCTGGTTCCCACCATCCGGGCAATGGCTGACTTTGACACTCGGTGTTTCATGAGTTCCCGGATAGTCTCTTGTTTCTCGTCAAGCATACTGGCCTGGATTGTCCCCTTTGGCTTGCCGAGCCGCACCCCCGTGGCTTTTTTACCGGCGAGGGCCGTCTTTGTCCGTTCACTGATGATGTCCTGCTCCAGTTCCGCAAACAATGAAAACATGGTTACCACCACCTTGGTCTGCATATCCATTCTGGAGGAAATGCGGAGACCCTGCTTGATAACGATGAAGTCTACCTTGTTTTTCACCAACTCGTTTACCAGGTCGATTACCTCCGACGTGGATCTGCCCAGGCGTGAGAGTTCAGAAACAATGAGTGTGTCTCCTTGTCCGAGGCGGACCAGAAGCTCATCGATACGCCGGTGCTTCAGAGATTTTCGTGAACTTATCTCGATATCGATGAAGTCATCAATCTTCAGGTCATTCCTGCGGGCATAATCGAGAATCTCAAGACGCTGGTTGTTCACATCCTGCCTGTCGGTACTGACCCGGAGGTAGGCTATCGTTTTCGGCATTTTGTCTCTGCCTCCTCCACCAAGAAAGTTTTTACCGACATTCTTATCCCCCGCCCGCGCAAAAGCACTTCAAGATGGTTCAGGGAACCGGTACTGAGAAAAGGTCCAATGCGGTTGCCGTCTATCAACAGAAAATATTTCTGGCCGGGGAAGCCAGGCTGCCTCGGGGCCTTCGTCTTCATAGTATGAGTCTGAAAGAACGGTTCACCTGCAAAAAATAACAGTCGGTTTTCCATGGCTGTCGTTCTTAACCTCATTTTCTCCGTAACGTAGTGAATCATTGACAACCGTTTATCGGAGTATCACACATCAAAAATTGGAATACGAAAACGTTCGTTAAGACCGGACAACAAGCTGAGAGCCCTATTGCCCTTACTAACGAGATAATACTATCTATTGTTAGTATTATCGTCAACAAAAAACTAACTCTTGTTAGTAAAAAAATGATATACAGCATCCACTGAAACAAGTACCTGCAAAGTGGTAGCGATGAAAAAGCCGAGAAAAAACAGGGAAGGGGATGCAGGTGGCGAAGCCAAGAAGGAGTTGCAGGCTTTTGCTGTTCGTCTTCGACAAGCACGGGAGCATGCCGGACTAACCCAGCAACAGGTAGCTGCAGCTATCGGTCTCTCGAATTACAACTCGTATCAATACTGGGAGCGGGCCCAGCGTTGGCCGTCGGCCGAATATCTAGCCGCTCTGTGCCGAACTCTTGGTGTGGGTGCTGACCTGCTTCTCGGGATACAGAAGGTATGCGGAGAAGAATTCAACAATGGTAAAAGCTGAGGGTAACGAAAATGCTTCATAGATGACTTCATCAACGGGGTCCTACGCTCTCTGGGCATGTCCTAAATATGTTCATCGGGACGCCTGGAGGTCATCTCCGCATCCCGGCGGGGGGAGAGGTATTCGTATGCTAGAGTTTTGTCCGACAGTGGGTAGATGATCTTCCGGGATTTCCCAGTCTGCATAAGCTATTGGAAATGAGCTCGGGTAAATCAGATGGAGCATTTCAAGATACCAGCCAGCGTAACTCCAATCGGAACCCTTTCCCGCCTCAGCTATTTCCGGGAATCTCTTTATGTGCCGCCGCCGATGAAGTATGAACCCACCCACCACCGATAAACGAACCCACCTAATCGGTGCGGTCCTCCGCTGACCACCGATCTAATTGGACCCATCACCCCTTACTTTTCTTCACACGTAACCGACAAATGCTCCATTGTGTTTTCCACCTCATCAGGCGGAGAAGACGATGGCACATAGGACTCGCTTCAGGAAGCGGCCCTGCCGGATCTGTGGCAAGTGGTTTATGCCCAATCCTCGGCTGGGCGACCGGCAGAAGACCTGCGGAGCCGACGCGTGCAAAAGGCAGTGGCACACCGCGAAGTGCGCCGAGTGGAACAGGCAGAATCAGGCCTACTTCAAGGAGATCTATCTCAGAAGCCGGCTGGAAGCTGCGAGCTCTTACGCCGCCGAATCGTCGTCACCGCCCCGCCCATCTACAGCTGTTCGTGCCCCCTCTCCTCTGCACATCCCCCAAGAAGTCGTTCAAGAAGTGATGGGAGCTCAACAGGCTGTAATCATTGAGTATATCGTCCGACTGCTCCTAAGAGGCGTTCAAGAGGTGATAAGCACACAACACCTTGAAATGTCGAACGAATCAGGACGACTTGTGGGGGCGGCGAGATTAAGAGGCGATGGTCAACCGCCGCCTGCGAGGGTATCCTCTTTATGCTGAGAAATCTGCTGTTGGAGGATGCCCGGTGAGCACCATTGTTTCTCAAGAGATCGTTACCCTCGCCACCGCCAGGATCGGGGAGCGCTTCGCGCCGCTGCGCATCGTGGAGCCGCAGGCGGAGCGGGCCATGCTTACCTCCATGGAGAAGTACGGCCAACTCACCCCGGTAGCGGTGTGCCGCATCGCGCCGGGCGAGCACGAACTGCTGGACGGCTTCAAGCGGCTGCGCGCCGCTCGGCAGCTCGGTCTCGACCAGCTCTCGGCCCGTCCCTTCGATCTCACCATCCGCGCAGGCAAAGCCACCATGCTGCAGCTAAACCGCGTGGGCAGAGCCATTTCGGGCATGGAGGAGGCTCTGGTGGTGCACTCGCTCTGCAACGAGGACGGACTGAACCAGGTGGAGGTCGCGCTGCTTCTGAACCGTCACAAGAGCTGGGTCTGCCGGCGGCTTATGCTGATCGAGCGGCTCTCCGACGAGGCGCAGCAGGCGATCCGGCTGGGGCTTCTCCCACCGAGCCTCGGGATGGAGCTGGCGCGGTTGCAACGTCGCAACCAGGACCTGTTGCTGGCGGCGATCCGGGAGCACCACCTCAGCGTCCGAGAAACCAGAACGGTGGTGAATGCCCTGGAACACGAGCCGCGCCACAACCACGAGGCGATCCTGCGCGACCCACGCGGATCCCTTCTGTCTCCCGACCAAGACGCCTGCCCCGCTCCGTCAGAGGAAAAAGGGCTGAGCTTCCCCGTGAAGAAGGTGCTGCGTAAGCTCGTTACCCTGGAAAGGAGCTGCCTTGAGGTGGCGCTCCTGGTCTCCGGCACCGATCCCATCATGTACGAGCGACATGAGGAAATACGTCTGCGCACCGCCTGTGGCCGGGCGCTTCCGAGCCTTGCCCGTGTGGAGAAGGAGCTGCGCGATATGTCGACCTACGGAAGCACGGGGGAGTCATGACCGTTTTTATCCGGGGGCGGGCGGAACTTGAACAGGAACTCGTCATCCTCAACACCCAGAAGGGATGGTCGATACGGGCGCTCGCCAGGCACTTCGGCATTAGCCGCAACATGGTGCGACGCATCCTGAGAAGGCATGAACGCCTCCGGGACGGGGGGCACGACATACTGAAACCTGCCCGGGAGCCCGCGGCGCGTCCCAGCAAGCTCGACCACTTCGACAAGGCCATGGCGCGCCTCCTGGAGAAGTTCCCCCACATCACCGGCGTGCGGCTCTTCGAGGAGCTGCGCGACGCGGGGTACCAGGGGGGCATCAGCATAGTGAGGGACCGGCTGCGCAAGGTGAGGCACCAGCCCAAGGAAGAGCCGGTGATCCGCTTTGAGACCGAACCGGGAGTACAGGGGCAGATGGACTGGAGCCCCTACACCATCAAGTTCCTGAGAGCCGGGAGACAGCAGGTGCAGTGCTTCTCCTACATCCTGGGCTTCTCCCGGCGCCAGTTCATCGACTTCACCCCGAGGCGTGACTTCCACACTCTGATCCGCCGCCATCAGGACGCCTTTGCCCACTTCCAGGGCACCCCTGGCCAGTGCCTCTACGACAGCGAAAAGACCGTGGTGCTGCGCTGGGAGGCGGGGCGCCCCCTCATGAACCCCGCGTTCTCTTCCTTTCTCACCCACTACCGCATCCGCCCCTTCATCTGTCAGCGCGGTCGAGCCCGGACGAAAGGGAAAATTGAAAGGCCATTTCAATACGTGGAGGGGAACCTCCTGTGCGGTCGGGAGTTCCAGGACCTCGAAGACCTTAAAAGCTGCGCCAGCTGGTGGCTTGCCGAGAAAAGCGACCTGCATCTGCACGAGACGACCGGGAGAGCGCCCTTGGAGCTCTTCCTGGAGCAGGAGCTGGCTGCGCTCACGCCGCTGCCGCTTCATCCCTACGACTGCGCCGAGGTGGCGCTCAGGGTATGCGACCTGGACGGATATCTCGACTTCGAGACGAACCGCTACCCCGTGCCGTACGAATACGGCGCTGACATCCTGACCATGAAGGTGACTGAGCACGAGGTGCTCATCTACTCGCCGGAACTCGACCTCATCGTGCGCCACGAGAGGGTGCCGAACGGCTCGCGGGTCACGCTGGACGGCTCCGCCGTGCACGGGGTGAAAACCTTGCGCTACGGCCTTGAGCCGATGCGCGAGCAGTTCCTGCAGCTGGGGGAGCACGCGGAGGAATTCCTCCACGGACTCACCCTCAAGAACCCGAAGAATCCGGGGTTCCATGCCCGCTACATCCTGCACCTCAAGGAACGCTATGCCTGCGGCGACATCGACCTTGCGCTGGGGCACGCCTGCCGCTACCACGCCTACGACTGCAAGGCGGTGGAGCGTATCCTGACCATGAAGGCGACCCCGAGGACCCTGGAGTCGGTGCGCAACGAAAAGGCCGCGAAGCAGCTGCGCGCAGCACTTCCCAAAATCAAACAGCGCCCGCTGAACGACTATGCCGGGCTGTTTACACCTGCCAACCGGACAGAGGCGGACAACCATGAAGAAAACCGACAGTGCACACAGAATCAGGAGCTACCTGAAAACCCTGAAGCTTGAGCGGATGGCGACCGCTCTCGACGAGGAACTCTCACGTGCTGCGCAGGACGCGGTCCCACCCGGCGAGGTGCTGGAACGTCTCCTGGCCCGGGAGGTGGAGGCACTCACCGAGCGCCGCATCCAGCGGCGCGTCAAGGAGTCGAAGCTGCCGGAGTTGAAGCTCCTTGCGGACTACGACTTTGTCTTCCAGGCCGGAGTGGACAAGCGCCAGATCATGGAGCTCGCCCGCCTCGACTTCGCCGGGCGCAAGCAAGGGGTGATCCTTGCCGGCAACTCCGGCACCGGCAAAAGCCACATCGCCAAGGCGCTTCTGCTCATCGGCTGCCAGAAAAACTTCCGCTGCCGCTATACGACGGCGACCGCGATGCTGCAAGAGCTTCTCTCGGGGCTTGCCGACCACAGCCTGGAGGCCAAGCTCAAGCGCTTCCTCGCCCCCGATGTGCTCCTGATCGACGACCTGGGCTTCGACCGGCTGGAACAGAACGAGGCAAAACACGCCAACCTCTTCCATAAGGTGATCGACGGCCGCTACTGCAAGGGCTCGACGATCCTGACCACCAACATCGACTTCGCTGAACTGGGCGACTACCTCGGGGACCCGGTGATCACGGCGGCCACCGTAGACCGGATGGTGCACCACTCCATCATCATCAACATCGATGGTCCCTCCTGGCGGCTGCACCAGTCGCAGCAGTTGAACGCCAAGCAGTAGCCCCCCCAATTCCAACTTCATCAACAACAAAGGGTTGCCGGCGTCTCCCTCGGGAGTCTCTCTGGCAACCCTTTCTGCGTTACTTGCTCATCAAGATGTGATCAAAACTGGCAAATCGGCCTCCAACAAA